>CAZEPW010000013.1:0-45354 GCA_964514215.1 uncultured Thioalkalispiraceae bacterium | reverse complement strand
AACACAACACTTATAACTTAAAACAGGAGGGATTAACGATGTAACTATGCAGCCATTATTTTAAAAATAAATTAATAATAAAAAATTAAATTCAAAAATACCAAAAAGGAAAATTATCATGAAAAAAAAACAATTAATTTCAAAATTTAAATTAAAATCAATATTAATCGTATTATGTGTTTCAACATCAAGTTTTGTTAGTGCCGCTCATCTAAATTGGGGATATGATCCAGAAACAGGAATAGCAACACCGGAGGCATGGGGAACACTCCCCGGAAATGGCACGTGTTCAACAGGACAAACTCAATCACCAATTGAACTACCTAATAGTGCAGCCACATCTCACGTTGCTGATCTTAACTTCAATTATGATACTCAAGCTGAATATCACGTTGTTAATACCTCTCGTACAGTTGAGCAAGAGTTTACAACAACGAATCCAGGGGGCTACATGACTTTAGAATCAGGATTAAGCTATGAATTAAAACAATTTCATTTTCATGGTCCAGTTGAACACACTATTAATGGATTAAACAAAGTACAAATGGAAATGCACTTAGTCCATGAAACAGCAGATGCCCAAGTTGCAGTTGTCGCTATCATGATAGAACAAGGCGCAACAAATTCAGAACTAGCACCTATATGGAATAACGCTGCAAGTCTGATGAATGAAGATGACACTTTTGTTTCAAGTCAAACGTTTAATATAAACGGCTTACTTCCAACAGATACCAGCCACTTTAAATATGGCGGCTCATTCACAACACCGCCTTGTACCGAAGGTGTTGAATGGCGAGTGATGAAAAAACCAATTACAATGTCGCAAGCTCAAATCAATGCGTTCATTGCTATTCGTAATAACTCATGCTGTCCAATTAATGGTAATAACCGTCCAACACAACGTTAATCAACAGTAATATCTCGCTTCACAAGCCAGCTTTTTCTAATGTTATTATTCTAGGAAATGGCTGGCTTTTTGTTTTCAAATTTTCATTTCTTGAGTATTCGTTTTTTAGCACTGTTCATCACAATCTTCTTTTCAACAATAAAACGTCTAAAAATGTTATTGAAGAGTATTAACTTTTAGTTTTTGGTTTTATAATTACCCTCAATATGAAAACAAATGGAAATTTCACATGAAAATTAGAGCCTATGCAGCATCCAAACCCAAAGCAGCGTTACAACCTTTTGAGTATGATCCCGGTGAGTTACAACCCAATGATGTTGAAATTGATGTTCATTTCTGTGGCATTTGTCATAGTGATTTAAGCGTTATTGATAACGAATGGGGCGGCACACAATATCCCGTTGTTGCCGGACACGAAGTGGTTGGTACCATTGCGAAATTAGGTAGCCAAGTTAAACATTTACATACCGGCCAAATAGTCGGTCTTGGTTGGCATTCGGGCTATTGTGATGCCTGTGTTGAATGCGATGCGGGTGATCACAATTTTTGTTCCGATGCACAAGCAACTATCATTGGCCATCATGGTGGTTTTGCCGATCGTGTTTATGCTTCTGCAACTAGCGTGGTTGCTATTCCAGAGGGAATTGATTTGCAATCGGCTGGCCCATTATTTTGTGGTGGTATTACTGTGTTTAATCCTTTATTAGAATACAATGTTAAACCAAGTGATAAAGTTGCCGTGATTGGCATTGGTGGGCTCGGACACATGGCACTGCAGTTTTACAATGCTTGGGGCTGCGAAGTGACCGCTTTTACGTCGAGTGAAAATAAAAAACAGCAAGCACTTGAAATAGGGGCACACCATACACTCGATTCACGTAATCCAGAAGAAATTAAAGCTGCTGCTGGTCGTTTTGATTTTATAATATCAACTGTAAACGTCAAGCTTGACTGGAATCTTTATTTAAGCACATTAAATTCTCGCGGCAGATTACATTTTGTTGGCGCAACAATGGAACCACTCGATATTAATGTTTTTTCATTAATCGGTGGCCAGCACTCTGTTTCAGGTTCGCCCATTGGCAGTCCAGCAGCCATAACAACAATGTTAGAATTTGCCAATCGACATAATATCAAGCCAATCATCGAAAAATTTAAGTTTGAAAATATTAATGAAGCTATAGCAAAGTTACGCAGTGGTAATGCTCATTACCGAATTGTATTAAGTAAATAATATTAAAGAGAAAATAAGTGAATATAAATGAGCATGGTGTAGAAATAATACCCAGCAAACTATCACATACGATAATAAATGAGATTATTACTGAAGTTAATAATTTCACTGAAATACACCCGAGTTATGGCATTAGAAATGCAAATAAAAAATTAACGACAATAGATAAATTGTCTAATTCAAAAGATTTAATTGATTTAGCGCATTCAATTTTAGGCTCAAAACCAAAAATAGTTAGGGTTATATTTTTTGATAAAACACCAGTAAAAAATTGGGCCGTTACTTGGCATCAGGATAAAACAATAGCGGTAAATAAAAAACTTAAAATAATTGGCTGGGAACCCTGGACAATTAAGGATAACATTAATCATGTCCAACCACCGTTAGACGTATTGAATCAAATGTTAACCTTTCGACTGCACTTAGATGACTCAGATAAAAATAATGGTTGTTTAAAGGTAATACCCAAAAGCCATCATTTAGGGATATTGTCTCAAAAACAAGTAAATGAAATAACAACAAAGCAAGAACCGTATTTCTGTGAAGTAAAAGCGGGTGATTTAGTGATGATGAAACCACATATTCTACATTCATCCAGTAAATCTGTTAATCCTTGCCATCGGCGTATAATACACATCGAATACAGCAATTATAAACTTCCTGAAAATTTAACATGGGTAAACTAAAATATAACGATGTATCAGTTTCGCGAAGCTACAGCCAAAGATTTTACTGGAATATGCCAACTAATAAAAAGTAAAGAAGAATTGTTTTTAATTTACCCTAGTGGAACCTTTCCATTAACCACCGCCCAAGTAAAAAAAATAGCTAATCTCAGAAAAGCGTTAACGGTAATTGAAGATAAAAATAAAATCATTGGATTTGCTAATTTCTATAATTACGAAAAAGGAAAATCTGCGTTTATAGGCAATGTTGTAATTGATGAAAGTTACCGAGGCAAAGGCTTAGGGAAAAAACTAATGTCAAAAATGCTTGAAATTGCTGATAAAAAATATAAATTACCTGAAATAAACATTTCAGTATTTAATACCAATACTCCTGCGTTGTTACTGTATAATAATTTTGATTTTATTCCTTATGCCTGTGATATAAAAAAAGATCTTAGCGGCAATAAAATTGTATTATTACACATGAAAAAAATGATAGCCTAGCTTTAACCTGGACGCCCATCAATTCGAGTTTTAATTAAAATTGGAAAGTACACAATTAAAAATAACGTAAATGCGGCGATCCAAAATAATTGTGATAATAAAATAATAATCGAGTAATAATCTGGTATAAAAATCGGCAGGATAACCCTAAAAAATATGGTTGCGGCCAGAACAGCTAGAATCCAAAAAACAGAGCTCGGTGGTTCAAAAACATTTCGTCCGGTATGCCCCAAAGCCACTCGAGACATCATTCCCAACGTTAACAAAGCTATACCACCAACAGTAAAGGAATGAATTTCTAAATAAGGTGTAAAACCATAATAATGAATCATCAACTTTAGTGCAAAACCAAATACTATAAAACCATAAGCGAGATAAATACTCCATAACAAGGGTTTTTTCCATATACCTTTGGTATACCAACCCAACATTCGAATACTGTGAAGCATTAATAATACTCCCGCTAATAACATTAAGCTGTCTTGAGATAATTTGAATATATCGATCATTGCATAAGCAACAAAAAAAATAAGACTACTTACATCCAACCATTTAAAATTCTTGAGCTGAACAGTTTCATCAACACCTTTTTCAATAAAAAACGGAATAACACGTCGCGCCATGATAAAAATTAATAATAAAATTAAATACAAACCGCTATACAAACCAATGTAGATACCATTATTAATTATCTGCAATACGCCAAGATAATAAATGCTATTACTAAGCAATAAAAGCATTAGTACTATTACGATACTAAGTTGTTTATATTGCTTAACTTTTAATATTGGTTTTACAGCGAAATACAATAATAAAGCATAAAACGTTATATCAAACAAAGCTGTTATTTGTTGTGTAAAGACAGGAAAGGTGACTAATAAGCGTGCAATAATCCAAATTAAAAATAAAACCAATAAACCTTTTCCTTTAATCGTTGCAACTCCAGTCCAATTTTGAATTGCGGTTAAGACAAAACCAGCGATAACTGCAACACTATAACCAAAAATCATCTCATGAGCATGCCACACAAACGGTGAAATGGTATTGCCGGTGATGTTGCCTCCAAACGAATAAATCCATGTCCAGATAAGCATACTAAAAACTGCAAAACCTGCCGCACCGAGAAAAAAAGGTCTGAAAGCTAAATCCAAAAATGCATATTTAGAATTAATTGATGATTGCTTAACGGGTTCTTCAATTTGAGACATAAGCTATTATCAATCCTTTGTGGTATTTTTATTTGCTGTAAAATACAACCATAAAAATCCGGACACACCGGCAATTAACGATGCCAGTAAAACACCTGTCTTGGCCATTATTAGCTCATGCTGATTTTGCACAAACCCTAACTCGGCTACAAAAATCGACATGGTAAAGCCAATCCCACCCATCAAAGCAACGCCGATAATGTGTTTAAAATTAATATCCTTAGGCAATCGTGTTACGCCCATTTTTACAGCCAACCAGGAAAAACCCGCAATGCCGATTAACTTGCCAAGCACCAAGCCAGCAACAATACCGATAGTGACATTATGAGTCATGGTTCCACCAAACACCGAGCTATCAATAGGAACACCGGCATTAGCTAACGAAAAAATTGGAATAATTATATAAGCTGATGGCAAATGCATATTGTGCTCTAAAACTTGTGCCGGCGCTTGAACTAATTGCACACCATCACCTAAGGCGCGAACTCTAGCGCGTAACTCACCATTTTTAACGATGTTGGGTTCACGTTGAAACGTGTTTTTAATTTCTTCAACCATTTCATTAATATGACGTAAAAAACGTTTTGGATCATACTTGGGGCGTAATGGGATTGTAAAAGCCAGAAAAATTCCGGCAAGAGTCGCGTGAATTCCACTTAATAACATTGCTATCCAGAGAACAATTCCCAACAATATATACGGTAACGGTCGGCGTATCCCCCCTAAGTTTAATGCAATTAATAACAGCAACATAACTCCAACACCTGCAAGAGCAGTTAAATTTAAGGTATCAGTATAAAATAACGCAATAACGGTTACCGCACCTAAGTCAT
Organism: uncultured Thioalkalispiraceae bacterium; assembly: GCA_964514215.1. GTDB lineage: Bacteria > Pseudomonadota > Gammaproteobacteria > UBA6429 > Thiohalophilaceae > CAYQUC01. The sequence goes on along the minus strand of CAZEPW010000013.1, from coordinate 40,000 downwards.
CAACGATAGCAAGTGCAACTAAAAATGTTAATAAACTTTTTGGAACACGCTTACCAAGTAACGCCAAGGCCCCTAATGCAAATGCAATATCAGTGGCCATAGGAATACCCCAGCCATTCAATCCATCACCACTAGGATTAATGCTGATATAGATTAAAACCGGAACAATCATGCCACCAAAAGCAGCAATGATAGGTAGCATCGCTTGCTTAGCATCAGCCAATTCACCGACCAAAATTTCGCGTTTGAGTTCTAAACCCACCACAAAAAAGAACATCGCCATTAAGCCATCATTAATCCAATGATGAATCGATTTGGATAATTGAAAACCGGGAAATCCAATGGTAAATACCGTTTCTAAAAAATGCTTATAAGCGCTACTCCACGGACTATTGGCGAGAAAAAGCGCGATAATCGCGCATAACATTAATAACACACCACTGGTTGTTTGTCGGTGGATAAATTCATCTAGTGGGCTTAATAGACTATCAAAGGCTTTTTCCCATGGAGCAATATGCTCTCCACCATTTACTTTTTTCATGTGTGTTCTCTAATGTTTAACATTATATAAAATGTTTTATGACTGATTAATAACAAACGGCAAAAACCGCTTAAACCATGTAAATCCTTAACCCGAACCCCCATAATCTGGTGCTATTATATCGGATTTCAATGCCAAAATTTAATAATCCATACTAAATTAGCTAGAATTTTTAATCATATTGCACCACTTAAAAGCACTCAAGTCTGATTCTTCGATACCGATACAATAACAATAATTACCGAATATTCTGATGAATAGCAAGATAATATCCTTAAAGACTAAAGCAACCTTAGGGCTTATATTTATAAGCATCTTTAGTGTTATCTGCTTAATGGCTATCTTCAAAACCATCGTTCACAAGGAAATTTCACTAATAGAACAAGAAGTCATTAAAAAAGAAGTTGCATCCATTATTGCCGGGGTTTCACAACACCTATCCTCGGTTGAGCGCCTAGTCAAAAACATGGCAGAATTAGGGAAACAATTACCCAAACAAAAAAAACTGTATCACGACATATTTCCTCGATTACTAGGCAAAAATGACATAAATTCACACATTGCAGGTGGTGGAATTTGGCCCGAGCCTTTTGAATTTAAAAAATCGGTTAAACGCCGCAGTTTTTTTTGGGGCAGAGAAGCAAATGGGCAATTAAAATATTACGATGATTACAATGACCCTAAGGGTAACGGCTACCGGCATGAAGAATGGTATGCTCCCGCTAAATACATAAATGAGGGTGGTACTTATTGGTCTCGCTCGTATATGGATCCCTTTTCCTACGAAGCCATGGTTACTGCAACAGTACCGTTTAAAAATAAAAAAGGTGTATTTTCTGGCGTTGCAACAGTTGATATTAAACTTAGCGGATTAAATAAATTATTTAAAAAACATACCACTTATACCAACGGCTATATTTTTGCATTAGATCGAAACAATGTTTTTTTATCGTTTCCTGACGATACTCGCATCAAACCTTATCTAATAAAAAACAATAAGCCTAGCGGTCAGTATTTCACGCTAAAAGAATTCATTTTAGAATATAAAGGTTTTTCAATTTATGCTGATCACATAAAAAACAAACGAATTGAATACTCAACAAAAACGTCTGAAGACAACTCAATAAAAAAACTCGCTAAAGTTATTGAACGTGAAAGCTATCAAGTTGATTACAATGAAGCGATGAGAATTGCCGTTGATATAAAATCAAAACACACCGCCAGTATATCGTATGGCTCATCACTATTATACATTGATTATGATCCTTTTCTTAAAACAGATGCTATAGCATCTATCCATTACCTGCCAAAATATCATTGGTTTGTCGCAATTATTACTCCGCGCTCTATCATGATGTCAAAAGTTGAAAATACAACTAAGAATATAATTTTTTGGATATTGTTAACCATGTTTATCATTTTTATTTTGGTCTACATTATTTTTAATAAAATAATAATGAACCCATTAAAAACTACCGGCCAAGCTTTAGAAAAAAATATAAATGCAGAAAGTCATGAGCCGTTACCCGTAACAACTAATGACGAAATAGGACAACTCGCTACTCTCTTTAATCAATATAGCATGATGATTGAAAAATCACGCAACGATGCGGATAAGGCTAATAATGCTAAATCAGAATTTTTATCGAGAATGAGCCATGAATTACGAACACCGTTAAACGCAATTATTGGGTTCTCACAATTACTCGTAATGGAAGATGATTTAGACAAAGAGCATAAAGATAGTGTTAATGAAATTAACAAAGCGGGCAACCATCTTTTATTTTTAGTTAATGATTTAATTGATATATCTCGCATTGAAAATGATGTTGATTTTCTAAACATTCAAGCAAACAACCTTAGTACTTTATTACAAGACTCAATTAGTTTGATTAAACCAATTCAAGCTAAACATGGTATATCAATTGAGGTTGATATCAAAAATTCTGAAAACCTTTCAGTTATTGTTGATAGCACTGCAATCAAACAAGTTTTTATCAATATAATAACCAACGCGATTAAATATAATAAAGAAAATGGCACAATAAAAATATCATGCAAAAATGATAATTCCAATGCACAAATAGATATTACAGATAGTGGCATTGGCATATCTCAAGACAAACTTGATGCGATATTTGAACCCTTTAACCGTCTTGGTAAAGAATATACCAATATTGAAGGTACTGGAATTGGATTATATGTTACCAAGAAATTACTCTATGAAATGCAAGGTTCAATATCAGCAAGCAGCGAGTTAAATGTCGGCAGTACTTTTACCATTAAAATACCACTGTCGGTTATTGATGTACAATATGATTCCCAAGAAACCGTCAATAACAATGCTGTTGACTTACAAAAAAATGACACCATAAAAATCCTTATCGTCGAAGATATCTTATCAAATCAAAAAATGTTGCAACTCCAAATTAAAAAATTTGGTTATGACTCTGACATAGCAGCCAACGGTAAAATTGCACTAGAACTAATCAATAACAATAAATACGACCTTATTCTAAGCGATTGCACGATGCCGGTAATGGATGGTTATCAATTAACACGGTTAATACGTGAACATAAAGATCCAATTATTTCAAGTATACCAATCATTGCAATTTCGGCTAATGCAATGGTCGATATCGAACAAAAATGCTTAGCCAGTGGTATGGATTCCTATGTTTCGAAACCAATAGACATTACGTTACTAAAAGAAAAAATAGAAGAACAATTATTGAAACACCTTAATGCAAATTAGAATCAGTAATATATCTGAAATTATCACAAAGATAGGGCTTTATAACAGTATCTAATGTTATAATGAGGACCATTACTTTTTCAAAAAAAATTGACTTTACCGTGACTAAAAATACCTTCTCGACATTACCACTAACTCCAGAGTTTTTAGCCAATATAAACTCTCTCGACTATAAAACCATGACCGCAATTCAAGCACAAAGTTTGCCGGTGATTATCGATGGAAAAGATTTATTGGCTCAAGCTAAAACAGGTAGCGGCAAAACAGCGGCATTTGCTATTGGTTTATTACATAAACTTGAAACAAAAAATTACTCGACGCAGGCATTGGTATTATGCCCAACTCGCGAATTAGCTGAGCAAGTCAGTAACGAAATTCGTCGACTCGCTCGCGCCATTGCAAATACAAAAATATTAACCTTATGTGGTGGCACGCCACTTGGTCCACAGCTAGCATCACTCGAACATCAACCCCATATTGTTGTTGGGACACCGGGTCGAATTTTAAAGCATTTAGAGAAGGCATCATTACAACTGGATAACTTAAAAACCTTGGTGCTAGATGAAGCAGATCGCATGCTCGACATGGGTTTTCATGATGACATCATGCGAATTATTAAACTGATGCCGTATAAGCGACAAACATTATTATTTTCAGCTACCTACCCTGATGAAATCAAAGAAATTAGTACTGCTATCCAACAATCACCGGTTGATATACGAGTTGCAGCGCTGCATGATGATAAAAAGATTAAACAAATATTTTATGAAATTCAAAATGATACTCGCAGCACAACATTAATATCCTTAATACAACATTTTAAGCCTGAATCGACCGTGGTCTTTTGTAATCGAAAAATCCAGTGTCAGGAACTTGCCGATGACTTATGGCAACAGGGATACCATGCCCTCGCCTTACACGGTGATTTAGAGCAAAAAGAGCGCAACCAAGTATTAGTGCAATTTTCAAATAAAAGTAGCTCTATTTTAATTGCAACTGATGTTGCTTCTCGTGGCTTGGATATTAAAGATCTTGAAGCTGTTATCAATTTTGAGTTATCACCGGATCCAGAAATTTACGTCCATCGAATTGGCCGCACCGGACGCGCCAATAAAGACGGCTTGGCACTGAGTTTATTTATGCCTTCCGAGGCAAAAAAAGTTACTGCTATTGAAGAATATATAAAAAGCCCTGTCCGTATTGATAATATCACCAGCTTAAAACCACGCGAACATTTTAAACTTGTACCAATAATGGCCACCTTATGTATTAACGGTGGCCGCAAAGACAAGGTACGAGCCGGTGATATTTTAGGAGCATTAACAGCAAACAAAATAATACCCGCAAAACAAATTGGAAAAATTGATATATTCGACCATCTGGCTTTTGTCGCGATTGAGCGCCCAAGCGCTAAACAAGCTTTAAAAATATTAAGCGAAGGAAAAATAAAAGGACGTAAATTCCGAACCCGAAAATTACGCTAAACTCAAAACCCAACTGCATGATACAAAATCACAATCAAGCCGATGTTATTATAATTGGTGCCAGTGCATCAGGATTAATGTGCGCAATTGAAGCAGGCAAACGAAATCGCTCTGTAATGATTTTAGATCACAGTAATAAAGCTGGTAAGAAGATTCTCATGTCTGGTGGCGGTCGTTGTAATTTTACCAACTATGATGTCAGTGCTGAAAATTATATTTCACACAACGCCCACTTTTGTAAATCAGCATTAAGTCGATATACGCAATGGGATTTTATCACTCTAGTCGAAAAATATAAAATCCCATACCATGAACGAGAGCACGGTCAATTATTTTGCGATAAGAGTTCAAAAGACATTCTCAATTTATTACTAAATGAATGTGAAAAGATTAAAGCTACTATCAAATTAAATACCAATATTGTTAAAGTAATTAAAGAATCAAACAATCACTTTATCATCGAAACTGATACTGAAAAATTTCATTGTCAATCACTTGTAATTGCTAGCGGTGGTTTATCTATTCCAACTATGGGAGCTAGTCCTTTTGGTTATAAAATTGCGGAACAATTTGATATCAAAGTATGGCCCGTTACAGCAGGTCTAGTTCCCTTTACGTTGCACTCCATAGATAAAGAACGTTTTGCTCCCTTGTCTGGTATCGCAATCGACAGTATTGTAAATACGAATAAACAAAGTTTTCGTGAAAACATACTTTTCACTCATAGAGGTTTAAGTGGTCCAGCCATCTTACAAATTTCATCTTACTGGTCACCTGGTGAGCCAATATCTATCAACTTATTACCTGATATTAATTTACTTGAGACATTAAAAAACACACAACAACAAACTCCGCAGATAAAAGTAAAAACATTGCTGTCTCAATATTTACCAAAACGTTTAATTGAAGCACTCCTAACAGACGACATCATAAATAGTACACTACAGACAAACTCACACGACCAATTCGAAAAAATAACAACGAGCATACATCATTGGGATATCAAACCAAATGGAACTGAGGGATACAGAACGGCAGAAGTATCTAAAGGAGGTGTCGATTGTGATGCATTATCATCGAAAACAATGCAAAGCCTACAGGTGCCTGGACTTTATTTTATTGGAGAAGTCGTTGATGTGACAGGCTGGCTTGGTGGTTACAATTTCCAATGGGCCTGGTCTTCTGGCTGGTGTGCAGGACAATTCGTATAAAGTGATTAAGGTCAATTATTATTTTTCAATTGAGATTTAATTTGCTTACTTTCTTTATTAAACCGAAAATCACATTTAACATTACTATTTTCGAGTAAGTAGTAAAGGAGCTGCAATAAGCATGCTCAATCTAGCCTGCAATTCCAAAGTAAAACAGTATTGTAATGACCATAATGGCTGCCAGATTCAAACGAAATCCTGCTCGTATCATATTTTGTTGCGTGACATAGCCACTATCAAACACCAGAGCATTAGGTGGTGTGGCGACGGGTAACATAAATGCCATGGAAGTGGCTATCGCAACTGGCACAACCAAACTATCTGCTTCCAGACCCAGCTGCAATGCAACACCAATAAGGATGGGAGCGAGTTTTGCAGTTACCGCGGTATTTGAAATTAACTCGGTGATGAATACGCCGATAGTGACCAATAACATCAGTAACATGAATAAAGGTAACTCGCCAACTCTCGAAGTTAACAAACCAGCTAACCAGTTTGCTGCTCCAGACTCGGTTAAACCATGGCCCAAGCTTAAACCGCCACCAAGTAAAATTAACACTCCCCAGTGAATTCCTTTTTCAAGAACTTTCCATTTAACACTACGAGTCAAGATCAACAAGGCAACTGCAAAACTTGCTACAGCTGCCGAGTTGAACAAGGACGCTGGTAATACTAAGTATTCACCCAGTACCGGCCCGAACAACCATAACATCAATGTGATGCCAATGACCATCATTGTTAGTTTGCCATTGCTTGACAGTGGAACATCATCACCCAAGTTTATATTAATCTGTTTTTGTTCTGGATGGTAAGTCCACCACAGGATTGGGATTGCAACAATAAGCATCGTGATACTGATTGGCAAACCATAGGATATCCATTTTAAAAAGCTAATATCAAGTAAACCTGCAGCAATAGCATTAGGTGGTGAGCCTATTAATGTAGCCACGCCACCAATACTCGCACCATATGCAACGCCTAATAACAAAACCCGCGAGAGGTTGGTATTAACCTGATTATGATTAACAATACCCAGTACTACCGGCAAAAATAAAGCCGTGGTAGCGGTATTGGATATCAACATTGAGAGCAATGCCGAACTTAGCATGAAAGCAATAAATAGTTTGAAAGTATTAGTACCTGCCATAGATAAGATACGATGTGCAAGCCAACGATCAATGCCATTGGCTTCAACCGAAACAGCTAAAGCATAACCACCTAACACCAGAAATAATACCGGGTTGCCGAAAGCAATGAATGCATTTTTGGCTTCAAAGACACCTACTGCACTCATTCCAACAGGAATCAACAATGCAGTAACGGCTAGTGGCAGTGCCTCGCTGATCCATAATACTGCAGCAAATACCGTGACCGCCAATGCACCAGCGATTAACGATCCTTGAGCCAGCGTTAAGTAATACATACTTACTGCAAGTAATGATGCCAGTATCAGGTAAAGGCTGATTCTGAAAAAAGAACAATAAGCCAATAAAAAAATTTTCAAGTTAGCCATTGATGATTGAAATCCCAAGTAACATAGGCGTTAATATTGCCGCAGCCACATTTGTAGCTAAATAACGGGGGACTGTAGCAATTTTTGATGCGTATTTAATTGCACCAAAAAGTGAGAACAATGAAAATGACATTGGAATTAAAGCGATTAAGCTCAGAATCGGGATATAGTCTTTACTAATAAAAAGTAAAACTAAAAAATAAGCTAATATTGTAAATATAGCATAAACCAAATTGCTTTTATTTAGACCAAAAACAATTGGAAAAGTCCTTCGACCTACACTGGCATCTGCTTGTATATCAGGATATTGATTTAACAACAGAAGATTATTAATCAGAAAAAAAGGTACAAGTGATACCAGCCAAGGTAACAAAGAATATTCTCCCGTTAATATTACATGAGTGCCGACTACCATTAGAATGCCGAATCCTGCACCCGGTGCAATTAGGCATAAAAAAGGATAACGGTTAAGCCATTGTGTATAGGTAATTATTAGTACTATACCAATTACGCCGATAGGTATAATTAAAAATCCACGCTCCAGTACAAGATAGATACCAATGATGATTGTCACTATCAACGATACCAGACCAATAATTAATATCAGATTTGCCATTTCAGGTCTGGAAGGTAATGCACCGCTACCACCACTAAATGCCGTTTTTTTGGTTTTCAAATCCAAACCGCTTTTAAAGTCAAAGTATTCGTTAAGTGTGTTAACGCTTATATGCGCTGCGATCGCTCCAATCAAAACAAGAGAAACCAGAAAGAAATTTATAGACGATTGACTTAAGATTGATGTACTTATACCCAAGAAAATACAAACAGGTGTTAAAATAAGAAATGACGGACGGAAAGTTTGAAATACCGATTTCAAATTCATAATATTCTCAGTTGATAATATTAGGTCTCTTTCGAGAGTATTACATTGATATTGATAACGGTCAATATCTTGCTAATTAATTTTCTGTTTCAGATAATTTTTTTAAAAGAAAACGTATAGTAAAACGTTGTGAAAACATTTTAGCTAAAGGTAATAAAACAAACCTAACATAAAACAAGACATTAAAATAAAAAAACTAAGCTACACATTAGCAATGTAACTATAATTTAGAATTGATTTTATATTATTATTTATAAAACGACAAACTCTAATAATAGAATAATTGTTACATAATAATTAATTAACAAAAATGACAAGTTTCCAGTATCTATTCAGAAAACAACCGAAGTAACATTAGGTGGCGTGGACTGCAACGAGCTTTCTTCAAAAACCATGCAATTTAACTTACAAACAAACTTATACTTTATTGGCGAGGTTGTGGATGTCAGTGGCTGGCTTGGAGCTTATAATTTTCAATGGACTTGGTCATCAAGTTGGTGTGTTGGGCAATATGTTTAGATTTAATTCTCAAATTTGCTATTATTAGATATAAATACTATAGCCATGCGTTAAGGAGAAAAACGTGATTACTTATTTTTATTGGATATTTTTATTTGCCATTATTGTTTCAATATTATTTTTTATGGGTTATAAACTGGAACAATGGAAATATTCACTTATTGCAGCAGCCGTTGTTTTTGTTATTGGTTGGACAGCCTATTATTTTCACTTCCAACAAATTTTTGTTAAAAAATATGGTGGTGTCATGTCACTGACAGTGCCAGCCGGGCAACGCCACATTGGCGCAACGTGGAAAGATGAAAACTTGTGGATAGAAAATTACGATCCAAAAACCAATACCTGTTTTTTTAATGAATATTCCAAAGGTAATATGCTACAAGGAAAAGTTGTCATACAAAATTGCAACCCACTTATGCCGCAAAATTAAACCTTAGATATATCCAAGTTTGGAAAAGGGCTGCTTAAAATCGTATTATCGTTATTATCGAATGTGCATGAGTCCGGAATATAACCCGCGACTGCTTGGCCAAACATCGGGTTAAATACTGTTTTATTAACAACCTATGACACATCAACAGCCTTTGTATCGTATAATGACGGTTACATTAAGACAATTTGGTAAACTCATGAAACTTTTAGTACGTAATCTTGCCCGTAGCACCACAGAAGCTGAGCTAAAAACACTGTTTGAAGTGCATGGCAAAGTGCAATCTTGTACACTTGTTATGGATAAAACAACCGGCGCATCCAAGGGTTTTGGTTTTGTTGAAATGCCAAAAACCGGTGATGCAAAAGCAGCAGTGAAAATGCTAAATGGCCAGTCTATTGCCGGCAATAAAATACGCGTCAAAAAAGCCGAGCCAAAACCAAATGACTAACAGCTCTAAGCAAGATCCATTGCACGGTATTACCCTAAAAATGATAATCACTGAATTAGAACAAAAACTGGGTTGGCAAGAATTGGGGCAACAAATTAATATTAAATGTTTTACTAATGATCCGAGTGTTTCATCAAGCCTCAAATTTTTACGCAAAACACCGTGGGCACGCTCAAAAGTTGAAGCACTTTATTTAAAGCTGATTGCTTAATCAGCACTATTTTCTGATTTTTTTCGCTTATACTCATTATAGTTATCATTATTTCGTTCAATACAGTCATTAACCTCAGACTGTGGTAATTGATAGCATTGCTGTTTGGCTCGACCATTAACCATATTATAAAGCTGCTGGTTACTGCATGCAGGTAAACCCAGTATTATTGACAGAATAATTATATTTTTCATGCTGTATCTTGACCATAATGATTGAAGAAATAAACAAAATAATTCTCACTAGTATAAGCTAAATTACTATCGACAATGCCCGTTGTTACAATTATAAACAATTTTTCTTTGGTACTGCTTATTCCAGGTTTGCTCGCCATAATATTAAGCCTAGTATTATTTACCCGTCACTATAATCAACCGGCCAATCGTTATCTGGCAATATTCGTATTATCCATCGGCCTTACTGTAATCCATCAATTTTTAATCGACAGTAACTATATTCGTTATGTTACCAATTTAATTGGCTCTATATTGGCACTTGAATTTATTTTTCCACCCAGCTTGTATTTGTATATTTTTTATATAACACAAGCACCTAAAGCACCCCACCAAATATATAAACATTTTATTCCCGCTGCAATTGCAGCTTTAATGCTAGTGCCTTTTTATATTCTCGAATTCAATATCAAATTAGAAATATTACAAAACAACTTTAGCGCCCATTTGTTACCTGAACCATTCCACAGTATTTTTCCATTTTTTGTGATAGGCAGTGGCATTCAATTTGTGATTTATTTTTTCTTATATTTTAAGTTACTACGCAGCCATTCTAAAAATATATCACTAAATTGGCTTCGATATTTTTTAATTTTCATGTTGTTATTTTGGGTTGTAATGCTTCTTCTTTCACAAATTTACCCATCATTAATTCACGATCAATGGCTTTATTTATTTAGCGCTATTGCTGTTATTTACATCGCTGTAATGGGTATTTTGCAAGCAAATAATGGTGCAGATTAAAATTAAAAATAATCAGTCTTGACAACTGATCAAATCGAAAGTTCAATATTTTTTATAAGTAAATTAATACTTAACAGTATTTTTTAGCATTACTTGAAAATTTTAAATGTTAAATGTAATAATACAATCTGGGATTAGGGATAAACATGGATGGGGATATAAATGGATTGGGATAATTTAAGATTTTTTTTAGCCGTTGCACGTAAAGGATCAATTCGCGCAGCATCACAAGATTTAGCTGTAAATCATTCAACCGTTACTCGACGGCTTTCAGCGTTTGAAAAAAAATTAGGCGTACGATTATTTGAACGTTTAAGCAGTGGTTATCTATTAACCTCAGTCGGCGAAGAAATGTTAAAGTCGGTACAAAAGGTGGAAGAAGAAGTTATAAAAATAGATCGTCAAGTAATTGGCCGTGATTCACAATTGCACGGCTCTTTACGAGTCACGATGCCACCGGTTTTAGCCACACATTTATTAATGCCGGATATCTCCAGTTTTACCAAGCTCTATCCCAGCATTAATTTAGAATTGGTATTTTCAAATGAAGATTTGAATTTAAAAAAACGTGAAGCGGATGTTGCAATTCGATTAACAACCAACCCACCGGATTATCTTGTTGGACGAGAAATATTACAACCTGCCAAGGGTGTTTATGCCTCACATCAATATTTGGCAAATAAAAACTTGGATCAGCTGGATGAATTGCAATGGATTAGTTGGGACGAACAATCTTCAAAATACAATTGGAATAAACAGAGCAAATACGCACTAGCTCAAACAGCACATATTGCAGATGATTTACTGGCCCAATTGGAGGCTGTAAAATCGGGAATGGGTATTGCTATGTTACCTTGTTTTATGGCCGATAACGTTCCAAACCTAGTTCGTTTAGAGCTTTTATCTATGGACTGCGGTGCAATTTGGATATTAACCCACGAAGATTTACGTGCTACCGCGCGTGTCAGAGTATTTATTGATTTCATAACCAAAGCTGTTGATCAACACGTCGACCTAGTGGAAGGTCGTTGTTATCAAGCATCACCTGATTTTGTATCGTCAGTTGCTTAAAATATCGAATTAAAACTCACGATAAATTAGAGAGGCTCTAATACTCTTTACAATTTAATTTTTAGTTTGTAATAGCAAATTGTGATAACCTCAATTTATTATGCAAGCAATTATATCAATTAATAATTTATCAAAAACATATGCCGGTGGTTTTCAAGCGCTTAAAAATATCAATTTAGATATTTACCCCGGCGAAATTGTCGCATTACTCGGCCCTAATGGTGCAGGAAAAACCACCTTAATATCGAGCATTTGTGGCATTGTTAATCCCAGCGCAGGTTCAGTCAAAGTATCAGGCTTTGATATTGTGGGCGAATTTCGAAAAACACGTGCAATAATCGGTCTGGTTCCTCAAGAACTAACACTGGCAGCTTTTGATACGGTGTGGGACACAGTTTCATTTAGTCGTGGTTTGTTTGGCAAAAAATCCGATGACGATTATCTTGAGGAATTACTTAAAGATTTATCATTATGGGATAAAAAACACAGCACCTTGCTGACATTATCTGGTGGCATGAAACGTCGGGTCTTAATTGCTAAAGCCTTATCACACCAACCCAAAATTTTATTTCTGGATGAACCTACCGCAGGCGTTGACGTTGCCTTGCGTAAAGACATGTGGGGCATCGTTGAAAAATTACGCCAATCGGGTGTTACTATTATTTTAACAACGCATTATATCGAAGAAGCTGAAGAAATTGCGGATCGCGTTGGTATCATTAACAATGGTGAATTATTGCTAATTGAAGATAAAAATATCTTAATGCAAAAGCTCGGTAAACGACAATTAAGTATTGAGCTTGATGAAGCCATTAACACACTGCCCCCAATTTTATCTCATTGGGATTTAGTCTTATCAACTGATGGCCGTACATTGACATACACCTACGATTCAAATAAAGCACAATCCAAAATTGCAGATTTATTTCGCGCATTAAGTGATAACGGTATATTATTAAAAGACATTAATACTTCACAAAGCTCATTAGAAGACATTTTTATCAATTTAGTTAACAATAAATAATAAACACCATGAATTTCTATGCCATTAAAGTCATTTACAAATATGAAATGCTTCGTACTTGGAATACAATATTACAGAGCATTGCTTCACCAGTGATATCCACCATACTTTATTTTGTTGTTTTTGGTTCGGCCATTGGTTCTAAAATCGAACAAGTTGAGGGCGTAGAATATGGCCTGTTTATCGTTCCCGGATTGATGATGTTGGCATTATTAACCCAAAGTATATCCAATGCTTCATTTGGTATTTTTTTCCCAAAATTTACCGGAACAATATATGAAATCATGTCAGCACCAATATCCTTTGTTGAAATTCTACTCGGTTATGTCGGTGCGGCTGCTAGCAAATCATTTATAATTGGCTTAATAATATTAGCCACTGCCGGGTTTTTTGTACCACTTGAAATAGCACATCCAATTTGGATGTTATCGTTTTTAATTCTTACTTGTATTTCATTTAGTCTTTTTGGCTTTATTATTGGTTTATGGGCTGATAATTTTGAAAAACTGCAATTAATTCCACTGCTCATTATCACTCCTTTGGTTTTCTTAGGCGGCAGTTTTTATACTATCGATATGCTGCCACCCGCTTGGCAGACTGTCTCAATGTTAAACCCAGTGGTCTATTTAATTAGCGGTTTTCGTTGGAGTTTTTTTGAGGTATCCGATGTTAGTGTTGAGCTTAGCCTGCTAATGATTATTGTTTTTCTTACTATTTGTTTACTAATAGTATGGTGGATGTTTAAAACCGGCTATCGATTAAAACAATAATACTTTTTTAAAAAGAATTAACCTTAAATTTTTCTACTAAATAATCAATCAACACCCGCATACGCTGTGGCAAATGACGCTGTTGTTGATACATAGCATAAATCCCCGCTGACGATAATTCATATTCGTTTAAAATAGGAATTAATAAACCTTGTTCGATTGCAGAGGCTGCAATAAATTTAGGTGTCAGCAATATACCAAGCCCATCAATTGCTGCGTTTAATAATACATCACCATTATTTGCACGTAGTCGGTAATTCATTCTGATTGGCGTTTTTATATTATTAAATTTCCAACTAGCAGAATGTGCATAACTATAACTAAAGCTAGCATGTTGCTCGAGTTCATTTGGTGATTTTGGCTCACCAAATTTTTTTAAATAATCGGGGGCGGCACAAATAATAAGATGCGAGGTTGCCAGTTTTCGTCCAACTAAACTTGAATCAACCAAATCACCAATTCGAATCGCCAAATCAACTTGCTCTTCCATAAAATTGACGATGCGATCGTTAAGTTCCAATTCAATCTTAATCTGTGGATGTAACTCTAAAAAGTTATTAATAATCGGCGATAAGTGTAAAATACCAAAACTCAACGGGGCTGCAATTCGAATACTACCACTCAAAGCGACATCAACCGTTGATAAATTTTGTTCGGTTTCTTCTAAATCGGCCAAAATTAGTTGGCAGCGATCAAAATATTCTCGCCCAGACTCTGTCAGATTAATGCGCCGGGTGGTGCGCGTTAATAGCTGGATGCCTAGACGGGTCTCAAGATCGGACAGCCGACGACTAACAGCCGATTTTGCAACATTCAGACGCTCAGCCGCTAGACTAAAGCTTCCAGCCTTAACGATGCCAATAAATGTTTGTATTTCTTCAAATCGATCCATTGTTCTTAATCCGAGAACAGTAATTTCTTTATTATGCTCTTTATTCATTAAAAATCAACGGTAAACTGTCACTATTCAAGATTCAAATCAGATACTAGGAGAATCGAGGTGACTACAACCAATAACAAGCAATACGATCAATGGCACTGGGCTTCAATTGCTATCCATTGGACCTCCGTCATCGTTGTCGTGGGGTTATTTGTGCTTGGCCTATGGATGGTTGAATTAAATTATTACAGCGACTGGTATCGCACCGCTCCCGATTTACACAAAAGTTTTGGGGTTTCGTTATTTGTTTTAACCCTGTTTCGAATTGTATGGCTAAAACTAAAACCGGCACCCAGTCCTATTGATGGGCTTACTAACCGAGAGCAAAAACTTGCACGTCTAGCTCATAAGACCCTGTACTTCTTACTGTTTAGCGTGATGATTTTTGGTTATTTAATTTCAACCGCCGATGGCCGAGCCATCGAAATATTTAATTTATTTCCATTACCTGCGGTTATTTTTGATATTGATAAACAAGAAGATATTGCGGGCATCATCCATCTGTGGCTTGCAGTTATACTAATAAGCTTAGTGGCGTTACACGCCGCAGCAGCCCTAAAACACCATTTTATTAACAAAGACCAAACATTAAAACGCATGTTAGGTCTCTAAATTAACTACTCATCAAGGAGAAATCATGAAAAAAATTAGTTTCATTTCCGCAGCTTTATTATTAAGCAGTATGTTTATAAATTCTGTGCACGCTGCAGAATACGACATTGACGTAAAAGGCGCGCACGCATTCATACAATTCAAGATAAAGCATTTGGGTTACAGTTGGTTAATCGGACGTTTTAATAAGTTTGATGGTCAATTCAGTTATGATGAAAAAAATCCTAACGCACTTAAAGTTGAAGTTAATATTGAGACAGACAGTATTGATAGCAACCATGCAGAGCGTGATAAACATTTGCGTGGCAAAGATTTTTTAAATACCAGTCAATATCCTAATGCAAAATTTGTCAGCACTTCATACAAAATGAATAAAAACGGCAAAGGAAAACTACAAGGTAATTTAACACTTAATGGTGTTACTAAAGCCATAACATTGGATCTAAAAGTCATTGGACAAGGCAACGATCCTTGGGGTGGTTACCGCGCAGGTTTTGAGGGCAGCACTAAATTAGCGCTAAAAGATTTTAATATTAATTATAACCTTGGCCCGGCATCTAAAGCAGTAGAATTATTTTTATCTATCGAAGGTATTCGTAGAAAATAATAATAGCCATTAAGGGTGGCTCGCCACCCTTAATATTAAAATTATCTTGGTGCTGATGCCCAAAGATAACGACTCGCAATTGTCCGGTATGGCTGCCAAGCTTTTGCTATTTCATAATATTCATCATAGCTACTATTATTCGTTAAATCGTAATGATACTGCATTGACTTTCTTATGATTAAATCACCTATTGGTAACACATCCAAACGCTGAAATGCTGCCATTAATATTATTTCTGCACTCCAAGGGCCAATCCCCGGGTATTTCACTAAACACTCAGAAATTGCAGCATCATCCAACTTTTC
Source organism: uncultured Thioalkalispiraceae bacterium (assembly GCA_964514215.1). Taxonomy (GTDB): domain Bacteria; phylum Pseudomonadota; class Gammaproteobacteria; order UBA6429; family Thiohalophilaceae; genus CAYQUC01. The sequence continues at coordinate 23,696 of CAZEPW010000013.1, read as the reverse complement.
TAATTTCTTAAAGTTTAGTTCCTTAGCAACAACAGCCAGTATTATCGTTCGAATATAACGAATTTTGTTTTTAGAAATACCACATTCACGAACCTGCTTATCACTCAATATTGCTAATTTTTTAACATTAAATACCCGGCCGCCTTGAGCTTTCAGTAACCTATTTTGAATTGTTTCAGCGGCTTTTATCGAAAGCTGTTGGCTGATGATTGTTCGGACTAAAATATGAAAGTGATTGGGTTTTGTAATGGTTTTAGTGTCATCAAAAGAAAACGGTTGATAGTTTTTAATTAATTCGGCCATAACCGTATCGTTTTTTTTCAAATGACGGTTTGCTTTTAAAATTATTGACTTATCCATATAAAAAATTAACATCCAAAAATAGGCTAATGATAATAGTCTATTCAAAAATAAAACAAAAGCTTGGTAATTGCGATTAAGCTTTGCAAAATTGCAATGCTATTTTTTAGAATCATGTTCAATAACCTGAGTTTGTGAAACTAACAGTAACCGCATTTAATGCTCATTTCTGAAGATTCCCGTTTAAATCACACGGGAATGGCTGTTAAAGCAGTGTTGTGTTAACTGGTTTTATAAGCCATCGCTGCCAAACAACGTCCAAAACCAAAACCCAAGAATAACCCCCATTCCGAGGTGCTTTAAACTGAAATCCAAAATTTAAACAACGGCGTTTGGTACTAAATTTAATACTGAAATCGGCATTTAATGCTCATTTCTAGCAATTCCCACTTAAATTACACGGAAATTGACGATACTGGTATTAGCCAGTAATGTTTCACAGCAGCTTAACAAATATACCGTATTGACCTACTTGAGCAATTATTAGCCAATACCTACAATAACAAGGTGTGCCCAATCAACACTATTGTATTGTTATGCCAAAGTTAAATGTACAACCCCAATTTCAATTATCGCGCTATTTTTCGATTACCAGCTTAATCTCAATTATTGCAACGGCTGTGTTTCTTGCTTTTCTATTTAAACAGGTCACCATCAATAACATCATTACGACTATCGAACAAAGCAATACCGTATTAACCCAAACATTATTTAACTCCGTTAAATTTGAATTAGCCGATTATCTCGAAAAAGTGGCTGTCGCAAAACAATCACGTTTAAACAACTACCCAATACCTGCCAAACTTCGTAAAGCCATTCAAAATATCATGTCTGGAACGTCGTTGGTAAAAATTAAAATATTTGACCAACTAGGCACCGTAGTCTTTTCTACAAACTACTCACAAATTGGCAACATAAAAGAGCATGATGACTTTGGTTTGGAACTAGCCTTAGCCGGCCAAGTTGCTAGTGAATTATCGCTCGAAATCAATAACACAGGAAATGAGACAAAAACGCTTAATTTAATTTCGAGCTACATCCCAATTCGACAATCAAAAAACAAAGCTGTCATTGGCGCATTTGAACTCTATAGCGATGTTTCAGTTCCGATTCAAATCGCCAATTCAGCACAGCTCGTTAATATAATTGGAATAGTTACAATATTAACGTTGTTATACAGTTTATTACTTATTATCGTCAGACGCTCAGAAGCCATTATTCAAAAACAACAATCAACAATTAATGAACGAAACAAAACCTTAGAATTATTTTCTTCGCAGTTATTGACGGTTGACGACCAAAGAGAAGAGCGAATCGCATTTGATTTACACGAAGGTATTGCGCAAAATTTAGCTGCGATAAAAATGACATTAGAACAACTCGCAGATGACAATAGCTCAAATTCAATGTTGTCTTCCAAAATAAATAGCATAGTACCGATGTTGCAAACAGCAATTCAAGATACTCGCGACATAGCAATGGATTTACGACCACCACTATTAAATGACTTTGGTTTAGCGCCAACGATTAAATGGGCTTGTGAAAAAATTATTGCTTCAAACTCTACTTTAGCATTTCAAACTAAAATTAATATTGATGAAGCCCTCATTCCATCGAATCTAAAAGTTGTTATTTACCGAATATTAATGGATTATTTAGAATGCGTGACAAACAACCCTCACATTAAAAAAGTGTTAATAAATATATTCTGTGAAAATAACGATATCATTTTATCATTCGAACATAATAATGTAACGAGCAATATAACCAAACTGGATAATAAATTTACCTGGGTTAAAGAACGAAGCATACTCTCGGGTGGCAGTTATGATATTTTTAGTAATTTAAATGGCAACACGGTATACCGCTCTTCATGGCCAATATTTAAATCAGTATAATGGCTAATATATTAATCAAAAGTTAATTATAAATACCTTCCTCAACCCAATCGGCGCTAAAAATATTGGTCTCTGCTTTGTAACGAAAATTTCGACTTGAAGTAAAAACCAATTTTTTTCCATCCGAAGAAAAAACCGGAAAACCATCAAAACCATCGTAATAAGTAATACGCTCCAATTTTTTAGTGTTTAGAGTTAAAGTATATAAATCATAATTTCTGCCATCAGTTTGGCTTATATTTGATGTAAATATTATTTTTTTAGCCGAGGGTGAAAACCTTGGGCTGAAATTTGTTGCCGCGTTATTCGTCAGTTTAACGGTTTTCCCATCGGCAAGAGTCATCATGTAGATTTCAAATTTACCGGCTTTAACCATACCTCTAGCTAATTGAAAACGGTATTCGTGTAACTCAGTACCTTTAGGGCGAGATGCACTCCATACTATTTTACTACCGTCTTGTGAAAAAGACGCGCCACCATCATAACCCACCGCGTGAGTAATTTGTTTTACATTGCTGCCATCGGAATTCATCATAAAAAGTTCAAGGTCTCCGGTGCGACTCGACGTGAATAAAATTTTATCACCTGCCGGAGAATACACCGCATCACCATCATAACCATCAGATTTGGTCAGTTGCTCGGGTATGCCGCCATTAATATTCGATGTGAATATGTCATAGTTTGAATTTAATAACCAAACATACTCTTTAGAAAACTCAGGCTTGGTTGGACACAATTCATCAAATTGCTGTGTTGACGAATAGGCGATTGAATAATTATCCGGGGCAATAGCAGCCGATGTTGCAATGCCCTTGCCGGAGGAAACTTGACTTATGTCTGCGCCGTCATGATCCATTCGAAAAATGGCATAACATCTTAAACCATCATAAGTAGAATGGAAGATAAGTTGTTTATTTTTAGGACCATAACTTGCATTAACACTTTCACCTTTAAACGTGAGTTGCTTTATTTTAGTTAGATGATCCTCGCCGTAATAAAGCTGTGCTAATCGCCGGTTTGATTTCTTTTGCCCAATAACACTAGCACAGGAATTTAAAAAAAAGACGGCACTGAATACAATCAAAAAAGATTTAATTGTGATCAAACTAACTGAAACCTGCATGAGAATTATCCCTAATATGAGCCATATTTATTTGACTCCAGAATAACAATTTTTGGTGTATTTAGTCATTAGAAAAATCAAAACTTCCAGTTGAAAGAAGGTTTTATTGCGAATAGCGAGTTTTATATCATTGATTTGTCCAAAAGCCAAGCCAATGGCACAGCCCATCTCACCACAGCCAATATATAAAAAATACGGCGTAGATTGGAGTGAGATCGTTTTCGAACCCCAACCTACGCAGGGTAAAATTAAAATAGATCCGATGTAGGTTGGGCTAAGATCATTTTCGAAGCCCAACAGCGAATGATGTTTAAACTATGTTGCAGCTTGAACTTCATCATCGTCATCGTCGTTATCCAATAGACTATCGAGTTTATTACGCATGTAAGCGTAATACATGACTGGAATAACTACCAAGGTTAAGATGGTTGACACCAAAATACCAAATATCAATGATATAGCAAGCCCATTAAAAATAGGATCATCCAAGATAAAGAATGCGCCTAACATCGCAGCTAATCCCGTTAAAATAATTGGCTTAGCACGCACTGCACCAGAGCGAATCACCGCGACTTCAAAATCAATACCTTCCCGTACTTGCTGGTTGATAAAATCGACCAGCAGTATCGAGTTCCTAACAATGATACCTGCCAGTGCTATCATGCCGATCATTGATGTTGCAGTATATTGTGAGCCCAATAAAGCATGGCCGGGTAACACCCCAATAATTGTTAATGGTATTGGTGCCATAATAATTAGCGGCACTATATAAGATCGGAACTGGCCAACCACTAACAAATAAATCATTAAAATACCAACCGAATAAGCTATTCCCATGTCACGGAATGTTTCATAGGTAACCTGCCATTCACCATCCCACTTTAAGCTATACTCATAAGGGTTTTCGGGTTGGTTAAAAAATGATTGAGTGATTTTATGGCCATACGACAAAATCTTATCATTTAATTGAAACACCATATCAAACATACCATACAGTGGGCTATCTAACTCACCAACCGAATCGGCTGTAACGAAAACCACCGGCAATAAATCTTTATGGTAGCGTGCATTTTCAATGATGGTATCTTTAATGGTGACTAAATCAGCTAATGCAATTAGTTGTCCGCTATCGTTGCGCACTCGGTAATTCAATACATCATCAATCGTTGATTTATCTTCAAGTGAATTTTCCAAACGAATCGGCAAAGAATATTTCACATTGCCATTATGCATGAAACTAACATCTTCACCATTAAGTGCGGTTGCGATAGCACTCACAACAACTTGTGGTGAAACATTCCATAACGCTGCTTTTTTCTGATCAACTTTTACCACTAATTTTTTAGCGCCAGCTTCAACAGTGTCATCCACATCAACAATGGATTCCGTTGTTTCAAATATCGCCCTAACTTGTTTTGCTACCGTTATTTGGCCATCATAATCCAAACCATAAATCTCGGCGACTAAAGGCGAATATACCGGTGGACCAGGAGGCACTTCAACAATCTTAACATTGGCATCTAATTTACCACCAATATCTTGTAGCGCCTGACGAACCGATAAGGCAATTTCATGGCTTTTTCGATCACGCTCACTCTTATCAACAAGGTTCACCTGAATATCACCCGAATGTGCTTCTTGACGTAAGTAATATTGACGCACTAAACCATTAAAGTTAATTGGTGCTGCAGTTCCGGCATACATTTGATAATCTTTAACTTCTGGAATGGTCGCAACGTATTTACCCAACTCACCAAGCACATGATTGGTTTCTTCCAATGGAGTGCCCTCGGGCATATCAACAATTATCTGAAATTCAGATTTATTATCAAATGGTAGCATTTTTAAAACCACCAGCTTCACAACAGCAAGACTGACTGATAAACCGATTAATAGTAAAATGCCAATGAGTAATTTATAACGATTACTTTTTCCTGCATCCCCTTTTAAAAACGGCCCGATAACACGGCTAAAGAAATTATAACTACTGCCACCACCACTATCCGGTTTATGTTTATGCTTTACATTAGTTAGTAATTTATTCGATAACCATGGAGTAAATATAAACGCCACGGCAAGTGAAATTAGCATACCTATCGATGCATTGATTGGTATTGGTCCCATATACGGTCCCATTAAACCAGTCACAAAAGCCATTGGTAACAATGCCGCAATTACAGCAAAGGTTGCCAAAATGGTAGGCCCGCCAACTTCGTCTACCGCTAATGGAATTAATGTTCTAAGTTTCTTAGTTCCAAAACCAATATGACGATGAATATTTTCAACCACAACAATCGCATCATCAACCAATATTCCTATCGAAAATATTAACGCAAATAACGAGACTCGATTTAATGTAAATCCCCAAGCCCAAGAGGCAAACAAAGTAATTGCCAGTGTAATAACAACCGCGGCACCCACAATAATTGCTTCACGAAAGCCCAATGCCACTAACACTAATAACACCACTGAAATAGTTGCGAATATTAATTTTTTAATTAAGTGCTTTGCTTTTGCATCGGCTGTTTCACCATAGTTACGGGTAACCGTAACGTTTACGCCATCAGGTATAAAAATACCCTTTAATTGCTCAATCCGCTTAATAATATCATTCGCAATATCAACTGCATTAGTACCCGGTTGCTTCGATATCGCCATGGTTACCGCAGGATATCGGCCCTTGCTATTGCCATGCTGAGCATAATGCCGGGCGTGTTCGGGGCCCCGTTTGATAGTTGCCACATCGCGTAAATAAACCGGATAACCTGCGTGTACACCAACAATAAGATCTTTAACTTCTTCAGCCGTTGATAAAAACTCACCGGCTTGAATGGCAATACTTTTGTTTTCAGTAACAACTTGCCCAACCGGCATTGCAGCATTACTAAGGTTTAGTGATTTTCGAAGATCATCAATCGACATATTATGAGCAGCTAGCGCGCTACTATCTAAAATAACATGCACGATATCTTTAGTACCACCAATGGTATAAATATCACGAGTGCCGTTAACGCGTTTAATCTCCGTTTCTATTGCGTGCGATACTTTTAACAGGTCGTATGTGCCACGAGTATAATCATCAATCCACAAAGTTAATGTGACGATAGGAACATCATCAATCCCTTTGGGTTTAATCAAAGGCCGACCAACACCTAAATTAATCGGCAACCAATCTTGATTGGAGTAAATAGCATTATATAAACGTACAATTGCTTGAGTTCGATCTTGTCCAACTTCAAACTGTACAGTTAAAATTGACATTCCGGGACGTGATACCGAGTACACATGATCCAAACCCTCAAGCTCAGCAACAATTTGTTCGGCTGGCGAACTGATAATTTGTTCAACTTCTTTTGCTGATGCACCGGGAAAGGGGATAAAAACGTTAGCAAACGTCACGTTTATTTGAGGTTCTTCTTCACGAGGAGTAACCATCACCGCGAATAAACCAAGTAAAAAACCAACTAAAGCTAACAGCGGAGTAATTTCTGTCAACAAAAACGATTTTGCAATACGACCAGAGAGACCGAGCTTTTCCATAGCAATAACCTTTAATTTATTCGATGTTGATGCTTAATTTGAACTGCAGCTTGAACAGGATCTTGAATGATTTCTTCGCCCTGAGATAAACCTGCTGAAACTTCTATTTGCTCGGTGCCAACATCTTGACCAAGTCGGATTTGACGAAAACTTAATGAGCCATTTTTATTCCTGACATAAACCGCGGTCACTTCACTTCGGTATGCGATTGATTTTTTAGCGATAACCAATGATTCTTTTTCATCAATACTAAAACTGACCTTAATGTACATACCCGGATAAATTTTATGTTCACCAACAGGTAGATAAAGCTGTACAAGAAAAGTATGAGTAACCGGATCAGCATAAGGACTAATCGACATACTGGTCACTGGAATACGGTGCTTTTTACTTTCACCAACATATACCCAAGCTTTCTTACGCTTACGTACGGCATGAATAATTTCTTGTGGAATCTGTGCGGTTGCGCGTAATTTTTCTAATGACAAACCCGTCATTAATTTTGTACCAACCCGAACACTCTCACCCACTTCGACATGACGCTTAACCACGATACCACTATAGGGCGCACGTACAATAGTATTTTCTAACGCCTCTTGCGCTAGCTCCAATGCCGCAACAGCAGATTTCAACGCCGCTTCCGATTGGTCTAAGGCTGACTTAGAAACCAGCTTTTTAGCGTAAATATCTTTAATTCGATTATGGGATAATTGTGCTGCTTTTAACTTCGCGCTTGCAGCATCAAATGAAGCACGCATGTCTTTATCTCGAAACTGTACAATAATACCGCCCTTTTCGACGTAATCATCAACATCCACCGGAATATCAATTATTCGTCCGGACACTTGTGACGACACGGTCGCTTGGTGTACTGCTTCAACCAAGGCATCTAGATTTCTCAATACTGGTGAATTTAACAGCTCTACTTTTTCACTAATCAGGCTTCCGAGTTCTGCTTCAACAAAGGCTTCTGCATTGCTGCCAGTCAGCTCTGGGCTTTCGTCAGCCTGTAGTGCTGTTGTTGTTAACAACACCATTACTAAAGTAAATAATTTAAATTGTGCGATTTTAAAATACGATAGTACTTCGCGCGTTATTACTGAGAACATGGTTGTTACTCCTAATCAGTCACTACGAAAATTATTGTTATAAAAAAGTGTGTTTAAAATTAATTATTAGATAAATTTTAATATATTACTTTAATTATTTGTTACAATAGATAAGAATATTAATACTACCTTATATACTCTCTAAAGTTAAAGAACTTTCTTAAAGTATTTTCTTAAATAATCGCTCTAATCCCCTAAAATAACTAGTGAAAACCCTATATTTGTTCATAAAAAACAAGCATCGGTAAAGTACAACTTAATTAGTCAAGCTCTAATACCGGCACTGAATTTCATATTGCTCTAAACGTAATGAGCTACCATTTAATCTTTGCACAAGACTATGTCCAGTATAAGTCATCCCCACTCGACGCATTACTTTTCCAGAGCTTGGATTATTGCTCGCATGTTTAGCAATGAGTTTTTGTAACCCCATTGCCTTAAAAGCAAACCGAATAATGGCCGCACTCGCCTCACTGCAAAAACCCATATTCCAATAAGGCTCACCAAGCCAATAACCAATTCGCGCCTGTGTTTTTTCGATATCCACTAAACTTATCGAACCTAATAATTCATCAGTCGCCGTGTAGATAATGGCATAAGTAACCGCTAAGTTTTGATACCATTGCAATTGATGGCAGGCAATCCATTCCTGCGCTTGTTGGGCATCGTAGGGCTGAGGAATATTTAATGTGCTTTTCGAAACATTAACGTTGCTAAGCAGTTTTTGTACATCGGTAGAATCTGCTTGCGTAAAAGCACGCAAAGTTAAACGTGATGTTATTATTGGCTGTTGCACGACATAAAATCTCTGTTATAACTTGACGAAACAATATTTCAAAAAAACACTGCCATACAAATAAACAATTAAACCCGCAGTAATAATTGCCGCACCAATATATGTCGATGAAGAAATCGTCTCGTCATTTAAAACTGCCCCCAGTAACAATGCAAACACCGGTGTCACTAATGTAATTAACGCTACCTTGCTCGCTTCAAGGTGTTTAACAACATAAACAAATAAAACAAATCCCAATACCGAACCAATAACACCTAAGTATATAGATGAAACAATTGCCGTCATTGGAAACTCGTTAGGAAAGCTACCGTCGGAAATAATCCATGTTACAAGATATAACGGCAAAGCATACACTAACCCACCAGTAGTAATACTCAATGATGGTAATGTGCTTTTTAGTGACTTTAACCAAACAATGCTAAAAGAATGAAACACCACCGCCAACAACATCGCCGCTATACCGTAAAACGCTGAATGGCCCAACTCATCAGCCGTGCCAAAGATAAAATACAACCCAGAAAAACCAACACTAAGCCCGATTAATTTAACCGGCGTTAGACTATTTTCTTTTAACCACAACGCAGCTAATATTCCCGTTACAATCGGTGTTAAACCAAAAATGACCGAAATTAAACCCGAGGGGATATATTGCGACCCCCAATAAGACAAAGTCATCATGCAATAAATCGCCAAGCCGGCACCAACATAAGTACGGCGTGCAGATTGATGCCACGGCATCGAAACTTTAAATATTTTAACTAGCGCAAAACACAACAACAACGCAATACTCATGCGCAGTAAAACCCCAAAGGAAAACCCAAACCCTTGGGCACTCCACTTAATGGCTAACGGTGTTGTTGCCCAGACTAAAATTACCGCAAAAAAACTAACTGCAACTGACATTGTGTGCCCCACACGAATAAATAAAATAATGATAAATACATTTAAATTAACAACCCCGTTAAACGAAAAAGGCCACAGTCTGGTTGAGACTGTGGCCTTTGGAATTCGTTTCGTTTTTTAATTACATTTTATGGAAACTTCTTCCTCCAGCCGATAGTGACTACTCTACGTAATGCCCAGGCTTCGTCTTGTTTACAAATATCCACGACGTTATCAATGGCTGCATCCATATCAGACGGAGAAAAACTTGCGCGCAAAGCAATATTTAATAAATCATTTTCACGAGCAACACGAATCGAGCTCACAGAAAATAACATCGCATGTTTATCATTTTTAGTATTTTGATTAAAAATTTCCATAAAATTAGTGTACGCCTTGTAAGTATTTAGTCAATATTTATTGCAATTAAATTAAAGCTGTAAAACTTATTTCAATAACTTAGCGATAAAACCCGCCATAGCAACGCCCAATCTAACGTGTTGATCTGAATCTAAATGAATACCATCCATTTTACTTGCTGAAGTTACATCAGCAACATTAAAAAAATGACATGCATTTGTTTGCGCCACTGAGTGTATTTCAGACGCTAAACCAATGCTTTTAATCTCTGCGCCTTTAAATTTTTCGGCCATTAGCCCCATCGGTTTTTTAATTGTTGGCGGTGCCATCACAACAATCTCAGGCATCGGCATTCCTGGCTCAATATCAGCAGTCCGAATGGCTTTAATAATTTGCACCAAACCTTGGGCACTATGCCAAGCATTAAAATTGTGCATTGATTGAAAATCATTTGTACCTAACATTAAAATCACTAAAGACAAAGGCGAATGTGCTTCAATTGTTTGCGCAATACCAAGTAAACCATTTCGACCGGCTTTAAAGGGATCCTCCCAAACGGTACGCCGACCATTTAGACAATCTTCAAGCACTCGGCATGGTATATTCGATTTCTTTAAATATTTGTCCATAACACATGGCCATCGATATTTTTCCGATAACCGTTTTCGTGTCGGCGGAATAATACCCCACGATAATGAATCAGAATAAACCAGAATTGAGTTCACCGCTTACATCTCCTATTTTATTGAAACCCATAAACAAAAAGGCCGCAGTCTTTTGGACTGCGGCCTTTTGGATTTGATTCGTTTTGATTTTAAATTAAACTAAACATTCATTCCTAAGACACACAGTAACAATACGCACGCGAAATAACCACGCGACGGCCTTGTTTAAAATAATGAGTGTCATTGTAAAAATCATACGCTAAAGTAACGTGAATCTAGCATTGCCGTCAAGTTTAAATTTATTAATTCCATTATGTTGATGTTGTTTTTAATTTTGATGAACTTCCCAGTGACACAAAAAATCAGGGTTTTTAATTGTTTCTCCGGTTGCTTTAAGATGATACTCACCCGGCTCGGCTACTTTGATGCAACTGGTGTCTGGTGGCATTTGCCATTCTTTCCCTAAAAAACTGCCATTGAGTAAAATTAAAATACCATCGGCCTCCGATACAGATTTAACAAGGCCATGCATTTGTTGTTGTGATTCTATTTCACCATTACTATCAATAACATTAACCCCGATTAAAATAGACTTACCCAGTAATTTTTTAGCAAATTCTATATCGTATTTCATATAACTTAGTTTGAGCGACTTAATTCACATTGCCCCTTAACGCACACGGCTGTTGCACTACACGACTCATCTTGTGAAATAACTGCAGGACAAACCGTGTCTTTACAATTGCTAGCACGATCTTTTAACCATTGCGCATGCTCGGCTTTGCTAATTGCCATATTGGCTCCTCCAGCAGTACAACCACAACAGCTACTCGCCACCGTAATACACTGACTATCGGTTGTGCATTGTTTTACAATATCAGGGTCTTTTTTAACGCTAGGCTCATTTGAATAACTGCAAGCAGATAAAATAAAAGCCAACATTAAAATAATAATTATATTCATTTTCATCACACGACATCTCCAATTTTGTTATTTCAGTTAAGGTAAACACGTTGCAGTGTTGCCCACGAAATATCACATTCCCCCGATTCTGTTGCAAAATAAGCAGAATCTCCGGTAATGGTGATAGAAACATCCATGGTGCGTTGCAGTAATGCCGCAGCGGTTTGTATTGCCGGCCAATCAAAACGATAGATTGAAGCATTGAAGCGACTAATTTTTGCCTGACCTTGATTCCACCACACATCAGACTTGCTGTTAAAACAATATACTTTAACCTCAGTTGCAATTCGGCTGGCTTTTTTTATACGATCAACACTAGGTTCCCCTACATCAATCCATAATGAAATTTGATCGTCTAAAGTTCGCGCCCAAATATCCGGTTCCTCTACGGCACTAAGTCCTTTGGTAAACACCAAATACTCTTGTGCATTAATACAATATGCCAATATTCGCGTCATCAAACGTTCAAGTGTTTCAGACGGATGTAATGCCAAAGTGAGGTTTAATGTCTCGTAGTGATCTCGATCAAGATCAGATAGTGCAATTTTTAATTTATAAATAGTTGGTTTTAAAGCCACATGTTCACCACTTAATCACTCTCGAGTATGTTTAATACTCTTTTGGATTCTTGTAAAATAACGTCCCAATCAAGGTCTTGATGTAACTCCTCAATAGTCTCAGGCAATTTACCTTTTCGTAAATTATAATATTGATTAAATTCTTGTATTGCAGTTAACTCCTTGCTGGAAAACGAACGTGTAAATAACTGTGAACCCGGGTTATAAAGCTCATTAAACCACAAACACAATAATTCTAAAGCAACATTAACCGATGGTGACTGTTGTTGAAAATTTAACTGTTGTTCTTTTGATGATAACAAGCTTAAAACATGTCGTACTGATTCTCTAATTTCTTTTTTTGATTTCATTATTGACCAAATAATTAATTTTTAAAATGAAGCACCCAAACGAAGATAACTCTTATCTTCTCCTAGTGTATCATCAAGCCCTCGAGCAAACCCTAACACAATATTTAAACGTGCATGAAAAAACAATGTTGTTATTGCTGTAACTTCTAAACCAGCGCTGGAATAATATTTATCGGGCGCAGAAACATTATTATTCCACGCGGCGCCACTATCATAAAAAACCGTGGCATGTAATTCATGTAAACCAATCGGTGGCGTCATAAAGCTTCGTTCTAATTTAAATAACGGCAAGCGGTATTCTGCTGAAATAACATTCATATTATTACCTGTTAACGCTAGTAGGCCACTTGAATAACCCCTAAGATTATACCTGCGCAAATCAAACGGTGAATCAATCAGGGTACTATCAATAATAGGTGGCACAAAACGTGAATTATTACTGCCGCCTAATTGAAAGGGTTTAGTGCCTGCATCACCACGGCCAGAAATCACTCTAAAAGCCAAAACGTGCGCGCCACCCAAAGCAACAAATTCGCGCCAATCAAACGTCTTAACACTACCACGATAAAAACTATCCGCAAAAGCACCACTGTCTTCAATCGCAAAGGATAATTGCCGGCCTTCATTACGACTAATCGCGCGGGGATGGCGCTTGGCATTATTATAAACAATAGCCGCACCAAGGTATCTATCGGTAAACTGTCTGGCTTTTGGTACACCGGGGGCTCGACGAACATCGTTAATCGTTTCATTGCCAATAACAAAGTGTGCGCTTATGCGTTGTTTTAGCCCCAAAAAAGGTAACACGGTTTCAATTTGTGTAGTATCGGTTAGCTTAGCGCGCGCAAATTTATTATCCGAACCAGACAAAATAGTAATGGAACGTTCGAAATTGAGTTTTAATATTGGCCAGTAGCGATCGTAAATATAGTCAACAGAACCTAACGGTGTTTCATTTTTAAAATCATAGGCGATGCTGGTAAAATAATTATGGCGCGCCAAAACATCAGAAGAACTCGTCGCAAAACCAGCGATTGAAACATCATCATCAAAAGCAAAAAGGGGTGCCCACCAACGAGGTCGCAGACTGGACCAAGGTGAATAATCTGTTTCGGTTGTAGTTGCAACAGTTGCCGCAGCAGGCAATGCGATAGCACTTGGTTTATTGTCAATGATTGCATTTGTGATTTTTTTAATTGCTTGCTGTTCGCGTTTTAATTGGTATAAATCCATGCCCTGAGAATGAAAACCAATATAATAAATATCACCATTACGGTTTATTTCGACAGGATAAAATGCAGCACCTAACACATTAGTGACTTGTATTACTTGTTTATCTGCCATCGTCATTTTAAAAACATTATAAACACCGTCACGATCGGCACTGTAATAAATAGCTTTACCATCAAAACTATAATGGGCAAAATTTTGTATTGCGGCATTATCCGTTATGCGATTCCAACGCTTAGTTTTAAGGTCAAACTGTTCTAAATTCCAACCACTGTTGTTGTGAAATACTGCTGCAATTAAAGACTGGCCATCGGGTGACCAATCGATATTACTAATAACTTGCCACTGCGCGCCTTGCCAAAGTGTTTTAATTTTTTTAGCATTAGCATCGAGTAACTGTAATTGATTTTTGCCTAATTTATTACGCACTGCAATAATGCGAGAACCATCCGGACTCCAACTAGCCGAACGATAACGCGCACATTGAGTCAAACGTGTTAAGTCATTAGTAGCTAGATCCATTTTATAAAGATCATAATAAACCAGACTATTATCACATAAGCTAGGTTGTGCTAACAATAATCCGGCGCTCGGATGAACATCCAAACGAGTACCTTTTTCTACTCGCATGATTCTTTTTGCTTGATTATCGTAGCGCACATACAATGCTGCATTACGCTGCGCATCATAACTAACATAAAATAACCGACCATCCTCCAACACAGCTAACGACTCATCGAAATAACCGTCATGCGTTAATTGCGTTCCCGCTTTAATGCCACTGTCTGTTATGGTTTTAATTTCTGCTTGATGTTTTTTTTGTAGGTAGCTTGTAAATTCCGGCCACAATTGCACTAAGTTTTTACCCAAGACCTGTTCAGTATTATTATTAATTCGAAAGGGTAGAAATGATCCTGAAAAATGATCGATTAAAGCATTAACTTTTATCGCACCATATTGCTGCCTTATAAACTGATAATAATTAACGCCATATAAGTAACTGGTGGTTCCTAGAGGCCAACTCGAAATTGGTTGATTAATTTGGTGCACGGGTTTAACACCATTGTCGACTTCCAAGCGCATTAGCATATTAAAATAACTGGATTGACCGCGACCAATTCCTCGCGACTCATCAGTTTCAGCATAGGTCGCCAACCCTTCAATTCCCCATCCGGGTAACGATGCCGCAGGAAAAGTATTAAATAGAAAAAATGGGCTACGCCCAAAAACACTACGCCAGGTAGTGGCAATTTTAGTTGCTTTATCAAGATGCAATATATGTAGATATTCGTGTGTAATCAGTGTTTCGAGCCAATTATCATAATCTTCTAAACTCGCAATGGAATCAGGTGATGAAATATAAAGTTGACTACGATTAGCAGGGAAAGGAGTTGCAAAACCATTGGCTCCATCAGATTCATCGGTTACAACTAGATCGGTTTTATCTTCTGGTTGCCATTGAATCCAAAGACTTAACTTGCCGTGTACGCGTTCGGCAATATTAGCCACTTGTTTGGCTATTTGTTGTTCACCAGTATGATAGTGGATTCGAAAATGCGCACTTTCAATCGTATACCATTGGTACATTGCGCTATGGCTCACAGCTGCATTTGATGATGAACTAGCAAACAGCATCATTAAACCGAGCAATATTAAAATTGATTTAATCTGCCATTGAATCTTAAAAGCTGTTGACTGTTGCACCATGAGGGTAACGTTCCTTTTACTATATTTTCTACAGAATAATTTGTTATTATTTTCTTAATTAATTTAATCAAAATAATTATTGGCCACGATATGCCACACGTTATATATTACCGTAAATAGTAGCCTAAAGTATCAAAATACTGCACCCATAAAATCACTATTTGTCAATACACAACGTTGAAGTATTTGTATTGGGAATACAGTAAATGCCTGCTACACTTTACTACACTGTGTAAATAGTTAAGTTAATTTATAATCACTTAAACCTAATTTTTTTGTAGTAGCTACATGCCAAATTTATTAAATCCAGCTCAAAATAAAGCCGTTAAACACATTAGTTCGCCCTTGCTGCTATTAGCCGGCGCCGGAAGCGGTAAGACTCGCGTGATCACCACTAAAATAGCCTACTTAATTGAAACTTGTGATTATGCACCCAAAAATATCGCAGCATTAACCTTTACCAATAAAGCCGCAAGAGAAATGAAGCAACGGGTTTCATCAATCCTTAAAAAGACCAATACTAAGGGCTTACGAATTTCAACCTTTCATTCATTGGGCTTAGATATCATCCGTAAAGAATGTGTCACCATGGGTTATCAACCCGGCTTTAGTATTTTTGATGCATCAGATAGCTTAAATTTAATTCGAGAATTATTACCAAAACTAATCGGTGCCAGTAATAGCCAAACCTTAAAAGACACTTCTGAGATTGTTTTACAAAAAATATCGTCGTGGAAAAGTGCATTTGTATTACCCGAAGCTGCCATAACGTTAGCGCAGGACAATGCCAGTGAGACTATCGCTGCAAAGATTTATTTACAATATAATCATCATCTTAAAACCTATAATGGCATGGATTTTGATGATTTAATTATGTTGCCGGTATTATTGTTTCAAAATAACCCTCAAGTTTTAGAGCGCTGGCAAAACCGCATTCGTTATCTATTAGTCGATGAATATCAAGATACCAATGAAACGCAATATACTCTCATTAAAATATTGGTAGGTGTACGTGGCGCTTTTACGGTGGTGGGTGATGACGATCAATCAATTTATTCTTGGCGAGGCGCACAACCCGAAAATCTATTTCAATTACAAACCGACTTTCCTCAGCTTGAGGTCATTAAACTCGAACAAAACTACCGCTCCAGTGGCCGAATTTTAAATGCCGCCAATAGTTTAATTAAAAATAATGAACATTTATTTGAAAAGAAACTATGGAGTGACTTAGGTTATGGCGATCCCATCAAAGTGCTCACCACCCGCAATGATGAACACGAAGCAGAGCAAGTAACCGCCGAGTTATTACACAGTAAGTTTTTAAAACGCACTAAATACAGTGACTATGCCATTTTATACCGCGGCAATCATCAGTCGCGTCTGTTTGAGCGAAGCTTACGCGAACACAATATTCCTTATTACCTGAGTGGCGGATTATCTTTCTTCTCGTATTCTGAAATTAAAGACATCATGGCCTATTTACGTCTGATCACCAATCCCCATGATAATAATGCCTTTGTTCGTATCGTAAATACCCCTCGCCGTGAAATAGGCCCAACCACCTTAGAAAAACTAAGCCACTATGCCAGTATGCGTTCGGTGAGTTTATTAGATGCCTGCTTTGAAATGGGGTTGGAACAAAGCCTTAGCGCAAAAGCCTGTGACCGTTTAAGACGCTTCGCTACTTGGGTGGTGAGTATTGCCGACATGGCCGAAACACAAGCAGGCACCAAGGCCGTTGATAAATTACTCGAAGACATTAATTACGAAACCTATTTACTCGATAATTCAAAAGATGAAACCGATGCCAAGCGACGTTATGATAATGTATTGGATTTAGTAAACTGGCTATCACGGCTGGCTAAAAAATCAGAAGTCGAAGACGATGACATCAGTGAAGATGCCTGCGTTAAATTAATTGATTTAGTTAACAAATTAACCTTAATCGATATTCTCGATAACGATGATGATAATAGCGATCAAGATCAGGTGAGGTTAATGACCTTACACGCGGCCAAGGGCTTAGAATTTCCACATGTCTTTTTGGTTGGCATGGAAGAAGAAATTTTACCGCACCGAACCAGTATTGAAGAAGATAATATAGATGAGGAACGGCGACTAGCCTATGTCGGCATTACTCGCGCACAAAAAACCTTAACCATGACGGTTGCATCATTTCGTAAACGCTACGGTGAAGTGATTGAATGCATTCCAAGCCGGTTTTTAGATGAGCTACCTGAAGATGATTTAGAGTGGCAAGGTAAGGCTAGTGAGCAAGATCCTGAAACCCGCATTGAACGCGGTTTAGCACATTTAGAAAATTTACGCACCATGTTGAAATAGTCAAAATAATAGCTTAAATCGTATCGCATCCAACAGGCAATGCCAGCCCGCTATAAATTAAGCGGGCTGGCTTGCTTAATTTATTTGCTATTATCAGCCATGTATTTAACCGCAGCTTTAACCGCGTCATCACTTAAATCAGCACGACCGCCTTTTGCAGGCATACCTTTAAAACCTTTAATCGCATGAGTAATCAATGTTGCCATACCTTGGGCAAGACGAGGTTTCCAAGCAGCTTTATCACCGTATTTTGGTGAACCAGCAGCACCGGAGCCATGACATGCCAAACAAGCAGATTTGTATATATCGGCACCCGAAGCAACCGCAGCAGCGCCACCTTGGCCGGCAGAATCACCCGTTTGCACACTAGCAACCGGCTTAATGCGCTCTAATAAAGCAGCTTGATACATAGGATCATTGGTAATCTCATCAGGCGATTTAGAAGTAATTAACCGGGCAATGGTTATACTGATAAGCATAAATGCCGTTAAAATAACAAGGACAATCACTAAGGTTTTAAAAAACGAACTATCAGAATCACTCACAAAACTTCTCCAAACTAAACAAATTCAACAGAATTAACTCAAAAAGCTGCAATTTGAACAGGCAGTTCAAGTCCCCAAAATTTGGCGCAATTATAACGTTTCTGCATAGTGGATGATATATCTAAATTAAACTCGTTATTAATACCGTCAACAGCAATTTCTATCGTTATTTTTAACCTGTCTGGCTATTTTTAATAGACTCATTACCACGATAAATTTTATTTGCTGCTGCTTTTAATTCTTTAAATAAGCGTGCAATTTCATCACGATTACCTTGCCTGATAGCAATTTCAAAATTAGCCGAAATATCAGTAATTATTTCAAACCCCATATTACCACCAACGCCTTTTAGTTTATGCGCAACAACTTTTAATTCATTATCATTTCGTAATTTTATATACTCTGAAATTTCATCAACATAGGTCGGTAAATAATTTACAAATTTGGTTATAAACTTATTGTACTTAGCTGCATCTTTCTTAATTAATGATGAAACAATAACTTCAGATTTATCAGTTAATTCTTGCTCAGCAACACTAGCTTGAGCAACAAGGGTTTCAGATTCAACCACACTTAAATATTTTTCAACAACTCGAGTTAATTGCTCTTCGTCAATCGGTTTAACAAGAAAATCATTACAACCACTGCTTAAACTTTGCTCTTTAAATTCTTTTGCCGCATTTGCGGTTAACATTACAATTGGACATTTATCACCTCGTTCACGAATGAGATTAACCGCCTCAATACCACCCATTATTGGCATTTGCATATCCATTAACACCAAATCAAAAGTCATGCGGCTGGTTAACTCAACCGCTTTTTTCCCATGAGCCACCGTAGTCACGGTCGCACCTAATTCTTCAAGATAGTAACTTATTAATTCTTGGTTATCAGGCATATCTTCAACCAATAATATACTGCCTTGCACCCGAAATTTATTGCCATCATGAGCGTGTTCATCCAATGCCTCAGGTTCAGTGGTCTCCTGATTCAACAATTCAATATCTTCATTTGATTCTCGTAATTTATTACTAATTTTAAAGCTAAAAGTACTACCAACATCAACTTCACTCATAAGGGTTAAATTACCACCCAATTTACCAACCAACTCATTTGAAATTGTTAAACCAAGCCCTGTTCCACCGTATTTACGAGTTGTACTCACATCGGCCTGATTAAAGGTTTGAAATACTTGCTGTTGTTGATCTGCCGTCATTCCAATACCAGTATCATTAATATCAAAAAATATTTCATCATTAACACGATCATAACGAACATTAAGATTAATATAACCTTCATCCGTAAACTTAATAGCATTACCTCCAAGATTCATTAAAATTTGGCGTAAACGGGTTTTGTCAGTACGAATTTTTTTTGGTAATGGGTAATTATAATTGATATTAAACTGCAATGGTTTATCTTTAATTAAACTTAATAAAGAATAATAAACATCATCTAACAACTTAAAAAGTGAAAAAGTAGTAAGCTCAATATCCAGTTTTTTTGCTTCAATTTTTGAAAAATCTAAAATATCATTTATCACCGTTAACAAATGTTCACTGTTACGTAATATAATTTTTGTCGCTCGTTCATTATGATCTTTTGGTAGATTTGGAATCATTTGAGATTTTGCAAAACCAATAATCGCCGTTAACGGTGTTCTAATTTCATGGCTCATATTAGCCAAAAACATCGATTTTGCTTCAATCGCATTTGCCAACTCAATATTTTTAAGAGAAACAACTCTACTAACCGCTTGTGAAACCAACACAGAAAATAAAATTGCAATCGACACCACAATTAATAATAAAGTGAGTATATTGTTCATATTTGATTCTGCTATATTGAACGATTTATCAGCATACGATTTTTGTAACGCTATCAATTCATCTAAAACAACTAAATTATTTTCTTGGGCTGTAAGTGCATCAATAATAATCGGCTTAACTGTGTTAATCCCTGTGTCGCTTAATATCATTGCAGATGCTTTTTGACTCAGGGGATAACCAACATCGGTTTTTGATTTAACCAAGGATATCAATGTTAACTCGGATTCATTAAGCTCAAAACGACTAAACTTATCAAAAGCTCGAATAAATCGATTGGCGTAAATATCAAATTTCAATTTCTCGTTATTCTTCAAAAAAATATCATCTGACAAAGCCATTTTATTCAAACTCAACGATCGCAAACGAATGGAGTCTCGCATAATGTTTACAAGGCTAACTTTCGTATTATTCACTTTGACAACATTTTCAAACTGATCTATTTGTTGATTTAATTTAAATATCATAACCGAACTCAACAGCAACATTAATACAATGACCACGCCAAAGCCCGACCAAATAATCAATTTTGCATTAAAACGCAGCTCACTCATTCCCAAATTCCTAAATACAGCGCTTAAACTAAGCGCAATTAAGCCTTATCAAATACTGTTAAGTATTAATAAATATCGACCTAGAACTGCAATCCTTGAGAAGCCGTTTACAAAAATACGAATACCGATAAAACGGTTATTTTCATAATAGAAATACGCCATTAACCGAATTTAGCTATTATTTTTAAGGTTAATGACAGAGGTTCAGCAATAGCAATTAAACTAAAGAACAAAGCCTAAAATCCGATACCTTATTAAAAGATATCTTGATATGTGAAATGACAACAACACCTTGCCACATTGACTCACGAAATAAAATCACCATTCTTATTGGTTTTTTTACTGTTTTAATTTTATTGGGCAGTTTAATGACCATTGCAGTCAATGAAATACAACATAATGAACAACAACTGCTCTCCGTTACTCAAGAATTAACCGAGGTTGGCCATGCTTTTGTCATGCGTGATGCAGCCAATAATCGAGCCCTAATTTTGTATCGAATGGCTCAAACCGATGATGATTTTTATCGTGATGATTTATACACAGATTTTCGAAAATACGGTTCTGCTTTTATGCTATCGTTTAACGCCGTTAATTCAACTATTTTTCGAAAAAAAGACATTGAATTATTTGCTCTCGCAAAAAAATCCATTCAAAAAGGCGGTCAAACACAAACTAAAACCGCAATCGATTTAATCGAGGGAGAAATTGAACAAGCACAAGATGATTTGGCCAATATAATAATACCAATCCAAACCGATGTTAGAAACAAACTTACCGCGCTATCTGATTCCCTGAGAGAAAATGCAGATAATGAGCTTGACTCAATTTCAAAAAAAAATAAATTCTCAATCTTATTAATTCGAATCATTGGTAGCACCGCAATATTATTAGGACTAATCATAACCTTTTATGTCACCCGACGAGTAACCAAAACCGAAGCCGCATTTAAAGAACAACGCTTTTTAGCAGAAAAAGCCAGCCAAGCCAAAACTATGTTTTTAGCAACAATGAGTCACGAAATTCGCTCACCACTTGCGGCTATAATAGGATTTTCAGATCTACTGCGAAAACAAAACTCTGAAGATTCTAAATCCAATGCCTTTATCGAAAGCATTCACCGTAATGGTAAACACCTACTACAGCTTATCAATGACATTTTAGACATCACTAAAATTGAAGCAGGTCAACTAAATGTCGAAATCATAACAACTTCTTTATTTTCATTATTAAATGAATTCAAATCTACCGTTGCCAGCAATGCTTATAACAAAGGGTTAAATTTTAAATTGAATTTTTCTTACCCATTACCTGAAGAAATAAAAACCGATCCTATTCGATTAAAACAAATTTTATTTAATTTATCGAGTAATGCCATTAAATTTACCGACAAAGGCTGCATTAACATTAATATTTCTTACGACAGATTCAATAGTAAATTAATATTCGACGTTATTGATACCGGTATAGGATTAACCGACGAACAACAAGAAAAAGTATTTGAATCATTTACTCAAGCAGATTCAAGTACCACACGTAAATATGGCGGTTCAGGACTTGGTTTGAATATTTGCAAATTACTAGTTGAAAAATTGGGTGGTGAACTACGCGTTGAATCAAGACTCAATCACGGTAGTAAATTTAGCTTTACCATTAATATTGGTGAAGTAACTAAAGAACAATTAATACACTCACCAGCCAATCATAAAATTGAAAAAGATAATAAAACAATAAATTCAGATACAAAATTGCAGGGTAGTGTATTGCTAGCAGAAGATACTATCGATAATCAAAATTTAATCGAAATGTATGTAACTGATACCGGTGCAAATATCACTATTGTGAACAATGGCGCTCAAGCCGTTAAGATATGCGAAACACAAAAATTTGATTTAATATTAATGGATATGCAAATGCCCGAAATGGACGGTATCGAAGCCACTAAAACAATTCGATTAACCGACAGCAATACACCTATTATTTCGTTAACCGCAAACGCGATGCGTTCGGATTATGAAAAATGTATCGAAGCTGGAGCAACAGAATTTTTGACCAAACCTATCGATATCGAACGCTTTAATCAAACACTGTTTAAATATTTACCAATAATAAAAAAAACAACTAAAAGTAAAAATGGCTCTAAAAAACTTAAAGCGTTATCACAAAAATTTATCTCTGAATTACCGGAACGTTTAAAATTAATCAACCAATTACATGAAGATAAATTGTGGCTGGAATTAGAAAGCGAAAGCCATAAATTAAAAGCCATTGGTACGCCTTTAGGCTTTCCTGAAATCACTGAGATTAGTGACAAAATTAATTTAAGTTGTCGAAATAATGACTTTGCAACCGTTGATACATTAATGCACGATTTTAATGATTTTTGCAAAACCATCCTAAGCTAACAAATCAAAAAAATTTCCTATCATTGCCGCGTGCTTTTAGTAAAAACCTTAATGCTTAATCAAACTTTTTACTTTGAACCATAACTAATTTGAGGTTTGCATCAGGATATTCTAAAAAACGTTGGGTATTGTATAAGCACCAAAGTGAGGATATGGAATCAGCATATTTGCTTATCCCAAGCTCAGGTTAACTAATACATATTAACAACCGTCACCTGAACCTGCTCCAGGTGAACCATCACCGACTCCTTTTTCTAAATCTTTCTTCCTCAAATTCATTCTTTGCTTTGATATTTTGTAACTTAACAAATATGTACCTATAAAAAATAAAACAAACCCTAAGCCACCAGAATACGGAAATAATTTAATTGATAATATTAATTCCAGTAAAAAAATAATTATTCCTGTAATTACTAGGCATACAATTAAAATATTAAGAACCATTTTTATACTGACCTAACG
>CAZEPW010000012.1:0-70202 GCA_964514215.1 uncultured Thioalkalispiraceae bacterium | reverse complement strand
AGCATTTTTGAACAGCAATAAATATTTTTCTTATCCCGAGTTCAGGTTAGTTACTTTTATCTTTTTGCTGTGTTGTTTGCCATTCCCACAAAGCTGCCTGTGCTTTACGAACAAAAGCATCGTCTTTTTTTGATAAGTGAATAAAACTACGCATAGCACCACTCGCTGCGGCAATATTGCCGGATTTTTCATAACATATAGCCAAGCCATAATAAGCATTCGCTTGATAAGGTTCTAGCGTTAAAGCATGTTGAAAATTATTTTTCGCCGCTGGATAATCAGCAAGCTCGAATAAAGCGTAACCCAAATTGACATATGCTTCTGGCATCGTAGACGTTAAAGCCAATAATTTCTGCCATTGATTAACGGCTTGCTGATATTGTTTACGCTGCATAAAACCAATGCCAGAATTAAACAACAACTCAATATTTTGTTTCTTGCTTGACAGCAATTCAACCGTAGGCGCAGGACTATCCATAAAATGACGAATCGAATAACCACTGACCCAAATAATAATTCCAAGCGCAATCGCCAGAAAAACATTTCGTATTATAGGATTTTTAGTCGCCATAACCTAAACCATCCCTTGATGCGCTGATTTTGAAATAAAAGGCACGCCAAAAAAAGTGAGAAAAGCCAGAAAAAAACTAACAATAATAACACCTCGAAACAGCACAGACTGCTTCGATTTATCTTGTATATGAAGTGCAAATACAATACTAAGCCAAGTTAAAAAAGCCCAGGTTTCCAAAGGATCCCATGACCAATAACGACCCCAGGCATCTTGCGCCCAAACAGCACCAAAAAACAACATAAAAGAATCAAACACAAAAGCAATCGTTAAAAATTTATACGCCAATAAGGTGATTTCAGAATGGTTTACATTGGAATTTTTTCTATTAAACAAGGAATAAACGGCTAATCCAGTTGCAATCAAAAGTAACGCGAAAAAAACTTTTCCGGATACAACATGAAAATAAAGCCAAATGGTATTGTATGTTGGCGGTAAATAACTATCGCCAGCAGTGGTGGTTAATAACCATAGCAACAAAATAAGAATGACCGGCATAACAAATTTAAATATATATAATCTATTTTTAAAAAATATCATATACAAAATAATAGCAAGAAATAAACTCCAGACATTACTGTTTAAAATTTCATATAAATTAATAAAAGGCCCATGTTCAACCCGTATCCAATGAATGGTTATACTGGTGGTGTGACTGATAAGCGCAATAATACCAAGCGTTATAATTGGTTTATAATAACGGCTTTTGTTGCAATGAATTAATGCCAACACAGAAAATAGCGTGTAAAGCATGCTTGCAAAATATAATAAATAAAGCTCAGTTTGTAATGATATCATTTGATTCCATCTTGTCATAAAACTAAAATATAGCCGACATAATTTTAAAATAAATCTAAATTAAAAATCGACTGATTTTTTTCTATAGTATATTACACTTAACCCGATGGTGAAAAATCAATGTGAAAATTATCAAACCAGACAACAACATTTTTTTTACCAAAGTCCATTAATTTAATACGCGCTATTAATTTATTTTCTAAAACAGCATATTTTAAAGCACTGCTAACAATCGAACATTCAGAAACCTTGCCATTAGGCAAAATTTTAATTCGAAAAACAACTCTGCCTTGCAACCCTAATTTTTTTCGTGCTGCACGGCGATAAAGAGAGTAAAAACTCGACTTATAACGATCAAAAACTAACGCAATATCTTCTTTACTCCTCTGATTCTGTTCTGTTGCAGAAACAGCAGCAATAGAATCAAGCGGTTTTTTAATAGCCGTAATCGCCTCCCCCTCTAAACGGGTGCTAACAGTTAAGGAATGTTTTGTCGTCGAAATGCCACTACTACCTTGTTTCGCTTTGTCACTAATTAAATCTTGTGTTTTTAACGCTGAACGAGCAGAACTTATGTGTAATTTATTTTCTAACGTTGTAACCGATGCCATATTTTGCAACGCCGATAACTGGTTAGACAATGCAACAATACCAACCTTAGACGCTGTTAACTTTGCTTTTTGAACGGCTTTTTCTGAAATTTTTTCTTTTGATAATGTTACTATTTTTGACTTTTTGTTATTGATATTTTTTTTAATAGTAAAGCGTGATTTTGGGGCTACATTTTTTTGAGCCAATTTTTTTTCAGGTTTTAAATTAACCTTGCTGCTACGATTTGATGACGGTTGTTTTTTTACCACAATAAGCTGCGCTATTCTTGGCGGCAGTGGTTCAAAGCTGTCTTTTTTTATATCAGGAATTTTAATAAACAAACTCCCGAAAAAAACGGCAATAAAGAAGCCAAAAGTACCTAATAGAACGTTATTAAACCGTACTCTATCCTCTGGTAACTCATCCCACGGTAATAAAAAAAATTCTGTAACCATATGACTCATGCGTTTCGTATTTAAAATAATTAGTTGGTTTTTGCTGTTAAATCCAATAAACAAGCCAGACTCTTTTGAGTATTACTTTTAGAAGTAACATCAGACGACATTAACTGGCAAGGATTATATGAAATTGTCTTTATAATATCAGCCTCAGGAATCGACACCGCGGGAAGTGATGCCGCTTTCCAAGGGATAATATACAATACTTGTGGCATTTCCTGATCACCAATAATAGCAATGCCCTGAGAGCTCACTTTTTTTTCAAAAACCGCTTCTGAATAACACGGTAATGATTGCAGTGCAATTATTATCACAAACAATTTAACTAGCTTAGCGTGTATTTTATTCATTAATTTCATCTCATTTAACCTTTGGATATCCGTAACTCAAGATCTTGTAACCATAACTTAACTTTTGTATTATCACCTTTATTGAGTTCTAAATAACGTAAATAATGTTGTTTTGCATCCGTCAAAGACACTAAGTAGATATCAAATAAAATGGCAATATTTAAATGCGCATCCGCATAATTTGGTGATAATGTTAACGCAAAAAGATATGCCTCACGCGCCAAATCAAATTTTCCAGCTTCACGATAAAGCGTGCCACTAAGGTTATAAGCTAAACTATTTTTAGGAGAAAGCCTCAAAACCTTATTGAGGCTTTGACGAGACAATTCAAACTGAAATAAACGATAATAAATTAATGCTAAATTTAAATGTATTCCAGAGATCTCAGGATTATCATTAGCCAAATCAAGCAACAGTTTTTGCGCTTTTTTAACTTGATTATTCTTTAAATATTGAATAGCAATATCATACGTTTTTTGTGTTTTTGATGTAATAGTAACAAGCTTCGTTTCGTTTTTTACAACATCATTGTCAAAATCACTTTGCCGAACAGCACTTGAGCAAGCCGATAATAAAAGAAAAATTAAAAATAGTGATATATTATTGAATCTGTTCATAATAACCGACTATCTTTTCTGGCTTTAAATATCGAGCAGGCATTAACTTTTGTAATTCCTTTAAACTTTTTTTGATCCACGGTGTGTAAATTCCATTTTTGATTTGCGCCATATTGTGAGCATAAAATCCAATAGCCTTATCTTCGAATGGCATAACGAGATCCTCAAGTAAAATCTCATATTGCTGCATCTCTAACTTGCTTAGGTTTTTTGGCCTAGGCGAGTTTGCTATTTCGCTAGCTAAGTTTTTGTAGATTTCAGCAATTAATAATATTGCTTTGGTGCTATGATCCGCTATCTGATATGAAATAGTCGCATTTAAATATTTTAAGGTAATCGCCATCATTTTTTGCTTTCGTTTTAAGCTCTTATCCAACGGCAGCTTAATAGCAATTTTATCCAATTGTTTTTTATGGATAACAGCCAACTTCAAACTTGATTTTGACGTTAAAAACACCATTCTTTCTGTTTTATTGGATTCATTTTTATGATACTTAGTAATAATATCGTTTAACCAATATTTTTCTAATTTTTGGTCATGGGTTTTAACTGAAATGTTAACTAATCGCTCTCTGGCCTCAAAAGACTTTTCAAGTGGCGCTGGAAATAGTTTTAAATATTTTTTGAAATAGTAATAAGCCTGTTTATGACTTTTTGTTTTTTCATACAAATTTGCCGAGCGCCACAAAGCATCCCGAGCAAGTAATGAATCCCCCTCACGTTCAAAAATGAGTTTCAAATAATATGCTGCCTGTTTCCAGTTTTTATTATTTTCGTATGCTAAAACCAATTTTTCGTTAATTGCATTTTGCAAAGGATGTTTTGAGAAATTCGCTTTAAAATTTTCCAGCGTTACGATTGCATCCTTCCATTTTTTCAGAAGGATTTGAAGTGTCGCGATTTCAAACTCAGCCTTAATGTGAATCTCTGAGTTTAGCGCGACTGATGCTAACCGTTGATAATGCTTAATGGCCAATAGAATATCACCTTTATTTTTTAGAAATTCAGCCTGTTTATAAATTGACTCCGCTAAACGTTTATTTATTACTTTCTTGTCAAATAATTTTAATTTTGATTTTGAAATTAAATAATAATATTTTTCAGCTACAGTAAAATTACCTAAAGAAAAACTAGCATAAGCAATAACCCGCCAATTAATTAAAAATAATTTTTTAGATAATGTATTTTTTTTATTTTCACCTTCGCTATCTGAAATTATTTCTTTCGATATAACTAAGGCTTTATTAAACTCATTTAATTGAATATAATTTTCAGCCATTTTGCTGCGTATTGTTTCGATTTTTTTATCAGAACCAAAATGATGCAGATATCCAGCACTAAGTTTTATTTCCGTTTCAATCATCGATTCGTTTAATTTACGTGATATTTTTTTATGCTTTGACTGATAGGCTAATAGTGCAGAATAAGCCGCTTGCTTTCGTTTTTTATAATCAAAATCAGGGAATTCATAAGCAACTTTTTGATATATTTCAATAGCAGCATCGTATTGTTCTATCTCCTTATAGGCTTGTGCTAATAAAAGATACATATCTGCTGTAGTATCATCCTTTGAAATATCTCTAATATAATGTTTATACCATTTTATCGCTAAGTGATAATATTTTTTATTGCCATCCGATTGCGCCTTAGAATGTGCTCGTTGTGCCATTTTCATTAAATAGTGCTTTAACTTATCTCTTATTCTGTTTTTTAGCTCTTTGTCTGCCCTTGCCCAATAGGAACTATCCCCTCCAAATTTTTCGATATACATTGCTCTTGCCTGCCATATTTTCTTATTAAAACCAGCGCTAACATACGCTTCGACAATTTGAGACTGATATTCAAATGCTTGTTTGTTTTTCGGATACAATAATATTATTTCTGAAAGAGCCTTAGCGGTATCATTATATCGATGTTTCATACGATAATATTTCACCAGTTCCAATAGCACTTGCTTTCGATGAGTGACATCACGACCATTTGAAAAAAATGATTTAACACTATCAATACCATTTATATTTGAAAAAGCAATGGCGCTAATTCTTACAATATCATTTAAGAAACCATTTTGAAATTTTTGCTTATCCTGTTTTTTTTTTGTTATTAGTTCAAAAAAACTATCTATTGATTTTTCATACTGCGCTAATTTGTAATAACTCCAGGCAAGTTTATACTTGGCTTTAAATAGAAATTTAGACGATGGTTTATTTTGAAGTGACAAATATATTTCAGATGCTGTTTTATAATTTCCTAAGCTAAAATTCAATTCAGCTCGACGAAAGCTTATTTCACCATCTAACGTATACAACGGATATTTTTTTGATAACTGATTTAAATAAGTTAATGATTGATTCAGATCGCCAACTAAATCATACGTGCGTGCCAATTGGTATGTTAACTCATCTCGGTTGAGTTTATTCTTCCTGTCACGTAATAGATTTAGGTATAAGCTAATGGCTTTTGACAAATCACCTTTTATGGGATATTGGCTTTTAGAGCCATCAAATTTGACACGCTGAACATTTTTTACATGGATATCTGCCAGAATAAACATCGCCTTTGATTTAACTAGCACGCTTCGTGCATTGCCCGACAGAAATTTTAGGGCTTTAAGTGTATGTTTAAGTAATATTGGTTTATTTTCAATAGCTTTTTCAAGTAAAACAACTGTTTTTTTATTCTTTAAAAAATATCGGTGTTGATTTTTATTTAAGGCATTATCAATAGATACATTTTGTTTTATTAACCACAGCAATTGAATTTCTGGCTTTTTTATTAAATTATTGGCATCTTCCAGTAATGATATTTTCAGTTTTTCTTTAAGCTTCAACTTTTGTTTTTTCAAGTTTCTTACAACTGTTTTTAATTTTCTAGGAATTTTACGCATCTGAGCAGACAATAGCTTTATGTGCGATTTAAGTAAAATTTGCCGTTGCTTTTTTGGAATATTAAGTAATTTAACAAGCATTATTTGAGCTTTAACAATATTCGTTTTTTTGTATTTTTTCATTAAATACTTTTTCGTTTTAGAATCAGAACTAATTTTGGGTTTAATCCACCAACGTTGTTCAAAACCTTTATTATTCACCCATATCGAAAGACCATCCAGCAATTTATACCGCATCGCATTGCTTGTTGGGACACCAACCAATTTTGTTAATAAAGACTCCAAGTAAGCGATTGTCACTTTAGCTTTAATTTTTAATTTACGTTGTTTTCTATTTTTTACAAACTTCCCCAGTTTTTTTAACCAAAATTTTCGTCCTTTTTTCAAAATAACGTTATACTCATTAATATTATTTTGACTCTGCAATAGCATTTTTCGTAAATGATTATTTCTCTGAATTTCTGTTATTAATTGTGAACTATTCCAGCTAAGGTTTTTTGTTAATGTTATTTTTTCGTTGCGCTTAGTTCGTCGTATTAACCGTTTATAATAAGCAGTAGATGTTATTTTTTTTGCTATTCTTTTATTGCTATCAACTAAGTTTAATAAATCAGCAATAAATTGTTCTCGCAACGTGATTTCCTGCCATTGCTCATTTAATGTTGCCAATATCGTTAAAATTTTAATCTTGGAATAACTAAGATTATTGGATTTCGTTTGATATTGTCGTAATGTCAATAATGCTAGTAATGCGGATTCTGGTTTATTATTTTTCAACATCACTTCAGATTTAACTACTAACGACTGCTGATATAAAATCGAGTCTGAACGAAAAGTATCAAGCAACTCATTTGCAGCTTGTAGCTCACCAGTCATACCCAAATTAAAGGCTTGCACTAATTTCAGATAATCTTTAGCTTGCTTGTTTATTTTTTTTGTGAAATCACGGTCATTTAATCGCTCAATGATCTCGGTAGATTTTTTATAGTTGGATTTTTTTATATTGAATAATGCTATATTGAGTTGGCTTAACAAATAGACAGCGGATGAAGGTTTTATTTTTTCTAAGATCGTTTCGGCTAAGTCACACTTATTTTGATTGCACGCTAACTCTGCGTTCATTATAAAAATAATATCTTGCTGCAACGGTGAACTACCATCTTCAATATTAGACAGAATATCCTTTGCAAATTGGTAATTTTTATTTGAAATGGCCTCTGCTGAAATCAGTAAAGTCTTTGCTATCGTGGTTTTAACTGTAATAGTATTAAGGCTTGATACAATGTCTTTTTTAGATAACTGCGAATGTGAATAGACCAAGCTCTGAATAACAGAACCTTTGCCATTTTTTGCGGCTAACCATTTCATTAAGAATGGCTCCATTATTTGCCATTGCAAATAATTTTTAACATAATTTGAGTTTAATGCATTCTGATTATCGGCCAACGAAACGGAGCAAGAGGCACAATATGTAACGCTAATGAGTAGCAAGGAACACAAAAAATTAAATTTTTTCAATGGGTTTTCCATTTATCTAATTTAATTTGCGTTCCAACTAACCCCAAACTAACAAACATGGGATGCAGGTCTTTCTTAAACGTCAACGTTTGTTTAATCGGGCTATGACTCAGGCTGTACATTTCAATATCAATCGTATGAACACCGGGAGTAATTAATAAAGTCACCAATCTCAAAACACCCCGGCTCATTAACTTTTCAAGATCGTTACCTTTGTACTGATATGTTTTAACTAATTTTTTATCGATAGACAGCTTTATTTTTGTTAATAAAATTTGAGCGCCTAACTCTTGTTTCATTAATACAACTAACTGATCGTTTTCCGGCTGTATTAAAGACTCTTCCAACGAAAAAATATTCTCTAACAAATCAAGTGCTTGTTGATTTGTAACGCGACTATCATTTAATACGGCTGCTATTGGTTTCGCGCTTTCGCCAGCATGAACAATAACTGAAAAAATAAAGAGAAGCGTTATAAATACTTTTTGAAATTGTAGTAAAAACATAATGTAGTAGGAACAAACGAAACGTCTGATTAGCTTGAAATAGACAACAATAAACCAATCATACCAGACTAGGAACATAAGATTATTAGAATATCATTATATTCGATGTGTGCGACAAACACATGATCTTCATCAAATTAATAAAAATTAGGCTAATTTAGTTAATTAAGACCGAGGGAACAATATACACTTTATTTAACAGCTAATTATTGTGCCAGATTCCTCGCCAATAACGCTTTTTCATAATTTGCTTGGGATAATGGAATTCGTACCGTATAACCACTGCCGGGAGCCTCTGACATGGCAACTCCGTCTACATTTTCCATATGGCTTAATACAACCGTCTGATTGCCATCGGGGGTAATGACTTCAATTTCATCACCAACCGCAAATTTGTTTTTAACCCTAATTTCGGCCAAACCAGAATCATTGTCATAGGATATTACCTCACCAACAAACTGTTGCTTGGAACTCACGGAA
Source organism: uncultured Thioalkalispiraceae bacterium (assembly GCA_964514215.1). Lineage (GTDB taxonomy): Bacteria > Pseudomonadota > Gammaproteobacteria > UBA6429 > Thiohalophilaceae > CAYQUC01. The sequence continues at coordinate 61,426 of CAZEPW010000012.1, read as the reverse complement.
TGACTTTTTAAATAATTTTGATAATTCTGATTTGGGTGACGTTTATAAAACCCATCAGTATAACCCCGATTTGCCAAACCTTCTAACTTACCATATAAGCTTGCATCAAACTCACGACCAGCAACGGCATCATTAATAGCAGCACGATATAATTGCGCCGTTCTTGCGACGTAATAATGTGATTTAGTACGACCTTCAATTTTTAATGAATCGATACCCATTTTAGCCAAACGCGCGACATGTTGAATGGCACGTAAGTCTTTGGAGTTCATAATATAAGTGCCAAATTCGTCTTCTATAATCGGCATTAATTCACCTTTACGTCCAGCCTCTTCTATCAAATACACCTTGTCAGCTAAAGGGTGTCGCTCATTAGCTACTTGTGGAAATAATTCTGGTGTTTGTATCGAGGCCATTGCATCAAACTCTATTTTTTGTGCTTTTTCAATATCGCCTATTTCGTTTTCTTCTCCGGCATGCACTTTGTATTGCCAGCGACAAGAATTGGTACAACTACCTTGATTGGGGTCTCGATGATTAAAATACCCTGACAATAAACACCGTCCTGAATAGGCAATACAAAGTGCACCGTGGACAAATACCTCCAGCTCCATATCGGGGCATTGTTGACGTATCGCTTCAATTTCATCAAGCGACAATTCGCGAGAGAGTATCACCCGACTAATGCCTATCGATTTCCAAAAATTAACCGAAGCATAATTAGTGGTGTTCGCTTGCACTGACAAATGCACCGGCATATCCGGCCAACGCTCTCGCACCATCATGATTAACCCCGGATCAGCCATAATCAAGGCATCGGGAGCCAAAGCAATAACCTGCTCCATATCAGCCATATAGGTTTTCACTTTAGTATTGTGCGCTAATAAATTACTGGCAACAAAAAACTTTTTCCCTAAGCGATGTGCCTCGCTAATGCCTTGAGCAAGATTTTGTATTGTAAAATCATTATTTCGAACCCGTAGACTATAACGTGGCTGACCGGCATAAACCGCATCGGCACCATAGGCAAAAGCATAATGCATGTGTTTTAACAATCCAGAAGGCAGTAATAATTCAGGTGTTTTAATCATGCGGGTATTTTAACAGAATATAATATTAGAAAATACTCGATTATATTAATCTCGCTCTCATATCGGCTCGACAAACAAGAATAATTATTCCTATGTGAATGAGGCTAGCGACAAAAAACATTGATGAGCCAGCAAGTTCAATCATAAAAAATTCTGGCCAAGGGTTTGTTTTATAAACCACATAGGCTGATAACGCATCCCAAATAGCGAGTGAATTCCATACTATGATGACTGTCCACACCCACAACCCGGTTTTTCTCATTATTAAAAAGGCAATCCATAATGCTGAAATACCAATCACAGCATCGCCAATCAGTGGCATTAACCACGCGATCGGAGGATCACCTAACATCGCTCCGCCTGCACTCGTAATATAAAACAAAGTCATAGCCCGCCCTGCCAACATTAGTGTTAATACAAATATAATTTTGTGTGTCATCGTTAATACCTCAATCAGTAAAATCCTGACATAAATAACGTTATTAATGTCAAAATCACTTGCATAATGCAAGTAGAATAAGTGTAGCTAAAGCACTTGTGTTATGCAAGCTATTTTTATGCTAGACTTCAAGCTTATGAAAAATAACGAAAATACCACTAAATGCCCAATAGCCTATGCACTGGATATAGTTGGGGATAGATGGAGCCTGCTTATCTTACGGGATCTATTATTTAAGAAAAAAAACCATTACGGAGAATTTTTAAATTCAGCAGAGAAAATATCAACCAACATTTTAGCAAGCCGTCTGTTAAAATTAGAAAAGAACGATCTCATTACAAAACAACGAGACCGCCATAATTTATCAAAATTTACCTACCAACTCACCAACAAAGGCAAAGCACTACTTCCAGTAATACTGGATATGATTGAATGGAGTGTAAAATACAACCCACAAGCCAACGTACCGGATAACATCATCACTGGAGCACCAGCCAATTTATTAACACGTCTGCACGAAAATCGAGAAACGCTGATTAATGAAATTTTAGCTATGTTAGAAAATAACTAAAATCCAGCGGAGCTAAAAGTACATAGACACAATATCCAAGCGACCATTTGGTAGCAGCAACATTACGTTTCTAGCTTGTTAGCATTTTGCAATAACATTTAATTCATTAATCAATTTAAATACTATTTAGCACTCGATAAATCATCAACCCCGCAAAACTCATAATCACCAAGCCGGCAATGATTCGTATTGCTTTTAATTGAAAAAATTTAGTGAGCTGTTGCGCGAACATGCCCATTAATAATAAGTTGGGCAAGGTTCCGATGCCAAAAGCTAACATTAATAAACCGCCTTGAGTGGCACTGCCGGCACTCATCGACCAAATTAACATGCTATAAACCAAACCACAGGGTAACCAGCCCCAGATAAATCCTAATAATAAGGCATCGCGTTTGCGACTGACCGGGATAAAACGACGGCCATATGGCTCGATGCGTTTCCAAATAACATTGCCGGGTTTTTCAAGTAATGTTAATAAACGCGACCAATTGGCTAAATATAATCCGAGTAATAACATTACTATTGCCGCGATTAATTGTAAAATGAGCTGCGCTTTATTAATAAACAACCAATTAGCCAACCACCACGTAACACCTGCCACGAGCAGCCCGGCGAGGCTATAAGAACTGATTCGACCTAGATTATAAAATAGTAAAATTAAAAATTTATTGGGCGTATTTTTTTGTGTTGCCGTCGCATCGGGATTCACATTCATGCTTAATGCGCTAACAATACCGCCACACATGCCGGCGCAGTGCACACCACCGAATAGACCGGCTAATAATGCGCTTACCAAGGTGAATTGCTCTATCATTACTCATTCACTACAGAATTATTATTCGAAGATAGTTTTTGTTGTTTTAAAATTAAATAGAAAATTAATGCAATAACGGGCAAGCCAATAATGGTGGTGCCAATAAAAAACCAGGTGTAACCCACTTGTTCAACAACCGTCCCGGAATAAGCACTTAGCGTTTTAGGCAGCAAGGTCATTAATGAACTAAAAATGGCGTATTGCGTTGCCGTGAATGACAAACTGGTTAGGCTGGATAAATACGCCACAAAAGCGGCCATCGCTAAACCGGCACTTAAATTATCGGCCGCGATTACAATCGTTAATGCCCAAATATCATGACCAACCGATGCTAAATAGATAAATAATAAATTGGTTAAGGCGGATAACACCGCCCCTAATAATAGTATGCGATTCACGCCATATCGGACACTAAGAATACCACCAGCAAAACCACCGACGATAGTCATGATTAAGCCAAAGGTTTTTGAGGTGTAGCCTATCTGTTCTTTGCTAAACCCTAAATCAGTATAAAATATATTAGCTATTGTGCCGAGTACGATATCGGAAACGCGATATAAGCCAATAAGCAAAATGATAAAAAAGAATGTATTTTTATAACGCTGATAAAAATCGTATAAAGGCTCAACATAGGTGGTGTAAACCATATTGCGGTTAATAATTTTCATTAGCACTAAACTGTATGCCACTAACACGGCCACGAATAATGAAAATAATAAACGAATGGATTCAAATATAAAACCACTGAAATAATTTATGCCAAAACTTTTAAAATACACGTAACACACAATAAAAGTACTGACAAAAATACCAAATAAAAATATAAAGCGAACATAATCCAATAAGCTGTGAATGTATTTACTGCCATCTTTAATTTGTTGTGGTTCTTTAATCAATAGTGTTGTGATGATGCCAACTAAAGTAAAACCGGACATAATAAGATAGGTGTATTGCCAGGCAGCATAATCATATATAACCTCACTACCTTGTTCAGTTGCAAGCTTCGCTGCAATAATCAATGAACCGGCTCCCGACACGACCATGCCAATACGATAACCCGCGATGTAAATTGCTGACATCGCAGCTTGGTTGTCCGCATCGGCTGCTTCAATGCGATAGGCATCAATCACGATGTCTTGTGTTGCTGCCGAAAAACCCAAGGCGACAACAGCAAAAGCCATGCTTTGTAAACCATATGCCGGATCAACCCGTGCTATTGATATTATCGACAATGCAATGGCTAGCTGCGAGACTAATAACCAGCTGCGTCGTCTACCCATAAGTGATACTAAAATCGGTAATGGCAGTTTATCAATTAACGGCGCCCAAATAAATTTAAACGAAAACGCTAACGCCGCCAGACTAAAGTAGGTAACTTCAGAACGCGCCACACCGGCTTCGCGCAGCCAAATCGACAATGACGAAAAAATAAGTAATAACGGTAAGCCAGCTGAAAAACCCAAAAATAACATGACCACAACTTTTGGCCTAAAATAGGTAAGCAAGGCTTCGTGCCAACTATGTTGGCTTATTGGTGTTTGTTCAGTCATAATAATATATTCTAGTTATTAAATGGGATAATCGTAATCAATGGTTAATGGCGCATGATCCGAAAACCAATTTTCTTTATAGGTTGAGGTTTTTTTCGCGGTAATACCAACGACAGGTGTCGCAACTTGATAATCGATGCGCCAACCAACATTATTTGCTCTCGCCTGACCACGATTTGACCACCAGGTATATTCATCGGCTTTGGTATTTATTTCACGGAAGCTGTCAATATAACCGCGCGCACCGAATAACGTGTCTAACCATTCGCGTTCAACTTGGGTCACACCCGAATTTTTTAAATTACCTTTGAAATTTTTAATATCAATTTCTTTGTGAATAATATTCCAATCACCGCAGATAATATATTCACGTTTTTTACGACGGAACGCTTTTAAAACGTCCATTAACCGATCCATAAAATCGAGCTTATTCGCATGACGTTCTTCGCTGGATGAACCTGATGGCAAATAGAGTGATGCAATACTGAGTTTTCCAAAATCGGCTTGAATATAGCGCCCTTCAGTATCGCAATGTTCCCAACCCAAACCCCGGGTTATTTTATCGGGCTTAGTTTTACAATAGAGCGCAACTCCACTATAGCCTTTTTTAACAGCATCAAAATAATAACAGTGATAACCTTTGGGATGAAAGGCCGGATCCTCCAGCTGGTGTTCTTGTGCTTTGGTTTCTTGGATACAAACTACATCGGCTTTTTGTTTTGCTAGCCATTCAAAAAAACCTTTTTTATTTGCAGCTCGAATACCATTTACATTTGCTGTGATAATCCGCATTGATTTGACCCGTATCATTATAATAAGGTGTATCATACACCAAATATCAACTCACTTAGTAACTAGGTTTATTCCTTATGCAAGCTTACAAGAAAGAATTTATTGAATTTGCGCTATCGTTCAATGTTTTACGCTTTGGTGAATTCACCTTAAAATCAGGACGGGTCAGCCCTTATTTTTTTAATACCGGTTTATTTAACACTGGAGAAGCGCTTCACAAATTAGGCATTTATTATGCTGCTGCAATCGTCGAATCGGGTATTCAATTTGATGTTATTTTTGGCCCTGCTTATAAGGGTATTCCTTTGGCCTGTAGTTGTGCTGCGGCGCTACACGCGGTGCATGAACAAAATGTGTTTTACAGTTTCAACCGCAAAGAAGCCAAAACCCACGGCGAAGGTGGCTCGATTGTGGGCGCGCCACTTACTGGCAATATTTTGATTATTGATGATGTCATTTCCGCAGGAACGGCTGTACGTGAATCCATTTCGATCATCCAAGATGAAAGTGCCACGGTTGCCGGTGTGGTAATTTCAATGGATCGCCAAGAACGCGGCCAAGATAAATTATCAGCCATTCAGGAAGTTGAGCAAAGTTATAATATCCCAGTGATCAATATTATCAGCCTGACGGATTTAATTGAATATCTCGCCAAGCACGGTGATAACAAGCAGCAACTACAGGCAATCGAAGCTTATCGCGAGCAATATGGTGTGAACTAAATTGCTAGTTAAGCCCAGATCTGTATAAAAAATATTAACGTGAGCCTATAATCTTGAGGTTTTAACTCTAGATTCCGGCTCAAAATATTACCGGAATGATGGTTATTTTGAAGTTTAGTTTTTAAAAAATAACCATTATTACGATACAAGCCTCAGCTTATGACAAACGGTCATTCCCGCGTGATCTTAGCGGGAATCTCAAGATTCTCCCACCAAATATCTATCAGCACGAAATTTTATTACTAACCTGAACCTTCAAACTTGTTAGCCAACAATTAATTTAATGCCAACAGCAATACTCAGCACTTCAAAAACGATTTTTATCCACTTATTACCTTGGCGTAAACTCAAGTGCGCTCCAATATAACCGCCCAACAGTGAACCCAGCAATAATGCCGGCACCCATTCCCAAATAATCGGCGTTTGTAGACCCAGTGTCAATGCACCAAAGCCATTCCAAAATAAACCAACTAAAATCAAGGTATATGCAACTGCATGCTTATAATCAAACCCAAACCACTTTACCAACCAGATGGTGACAAACAATCCAGTGCCAGACGTTAACGAACCATTTAAAATCCCGATAAACATTAGCAGTAACATGCCGATAATAACTCTATAGCTATCGAGTGGTTGCAATAATTGCTGTTGCCCGAGTTTTGCGTTAAATCGTGAATATATCCCTAAAAATAGTGTGAGAATACCTAGAGAAATTTCTGCGTATCGATCTGGGATAGACAACACGATATTGGCGCCAATAAAAACGCCCGGTAAACCGCTGATTAAGATTATCGTAATATAGCGACGATTTAATTGCGACTCACGGTAATGTCGGATTGATGCGCCAATCCCAAGTGCAACGCTGGCTAATTTATGTGTTGCCAGCGCCATGCTAAAGGTAGCACCAAGAAACAGTAACGCGGGTAATTGAAATAAACCCGCACCACCACCAGCAAACGCTGAAAAGGCATTAGCAGTAACTGATATGACAAATAGTATGAAATAATCTAACAAAATTCACTCTTTAAAACAAAACTAGGTACTATATTAAACGATATAATTTATACTCAAACATAACGCTTTAAAACACAATGTTTATATATGATTCAACTATTGCAATTCTCTAAATTAGTTTTACTGGTTGCTGCATTCATCTTTGCTAATCCAGTTTATGCCGGCATTAAGTGTTGGAAAACGAAACAAGGTGTTCGCGAATGTGGCTACCAAGTGCCGAATGCATACCGAGAAACGCGAATCGAAATTTTAAACAAAAATGGTGTTGTTGTACGAGTAATCGCGGCCCCAAAAAATGCCGAAGAATTGGCCGAAGAGGCTAGGCATAAAAAAAAGCTGGCCAAAATAGCCGAGCGTAAACGTAAAGACCGTTTATTACTCCGCACATTCACCACCGAACGCGACCTAATTATCGCGCGCGATAATCGTCTAACAGCCGTGCAAAGTTTAATTGATATTACCCAAAGCAATAATAACAATGTGCAATATAATTTAAGAACCTTGCGCGAACGAGCTGGTGATTTTGAACGCAGCGGTAAAAAACTGCCTAAGTCGCTTATTGAAGATATTAAGAATAGCGACGCTCAAATTCTCTATAACAATCGTAATATTGAAAAAAGAAAATTAGAAATTGCAAAAATTAAAAAATCTTACAAATTTAATTTAGAGCGATTTCGGTATTTAAAGTCACAACAAAAACGACGCTAACAAAATTATACTTCGACACCCAAATCTATTTTAGAATTTAAATTTTCCTGTAATAATCCCCATTGATCGTCCCACATCAGTAACGGCTTGCGTTCAAATGTACTTCGAACAAATTGATTCAAACGTCCTTCAACAATTGCCAAAAACATATTTGCGATTGACGATATTGGTGTTGTAGGGTTAAGTTGTTGCTTCATTTCACCTTCACGTAATATTTGCCGCAACTGCGTTTCAATTCGATCGTAAAACTGGCTTAGACGACTACGCAAACGTTCGTTTTCACCAATCAGCGCATCACCAACAAGTATACGGGTTATACCCGGGTTACGTTCAGCAAAACCTAAAATCAATATTAAGATTTTTTCACAACGTTTTACCGAATGACTTTCTTCTTGCATGATTCGATTGATTAGTCCAAACACCGATTCTTCAATAAATTCGATTAAGCCTTCAAACATTTTGGCCTTACTTGGAAAGTGTCGATATAAAGCAGCTTCAGACACACCAACGGATTTTGCTAATGCGGCTGTGGTAATGCGTTCACCAGGATGGAGTTCAAGCTCTCTTGCTAGTGCTTGGAGGATTTGATCACGTCTACTAATTTTTTTATTCATATTATTTCAAACTTTATTGTTATAATTGTCGTTTTAATATTATTATTTTCTTACTTAATTACTTTATTTATTACTTTATTTTGTTATCCTCGCATAAGAGTCCCAACCCCCTCATCCGTAAATATTTCTAATAATACAGCATGATCTACCCGTCCATCAATTATATGTGAGGTATTCACGCCAGATTGAACAGCTTCTAATGCGCACTTCACTTTTGGCAACATGCCACCGTAAATTATTTTTTTATCAATTAATTTGGTAATTTGGGTTGCCGTTAAACCCGTTAATAACGTTTCATCATGATCTAATATACCGGGAGTATTGGTTAATAAAATTAACTTTTCAGCTTTCAGTGTAGAAGCAACTTTACCTGCCACTAAATCGGCATTGATATTATAAGACTCACCATCTGGCCCAACCCCAATGGGAGCAATCACCGGAATAAAATCACCCTGAGTCAACATATCAACAACACTGGCATCAATAGCAGTCACCTCTCCTACATGACCAATATCAATAATTTCTGTCGATTGAAATTCAGGTGCATTTAATGAATTATCAGCGGTCATCGCTAATTTCCTAGCTTTAATAAAATTACCATCTTTGCCCGTCAAACCAACCGCTCGACCGCCTTGTTGATTGATAAGATTAACAATATCTTTATTCACCAATCCACCAAGCACCATTTCAACCACATCCATGGTTTCACTATCGGTAACACGCATGCCATTAATGAACTTGCTTTCTTTACCAATTTTAGATAAAACATCAGCTATTTGCGGCCCACCGCCATGAACCACAACCGGATTCATACCAACAAGCTTCATTAACACAATATCACGAGCAAAACCTATTTTTAAATTTTCATCAACCATGGCATTGCCGCCATATTTCACTACAATTGTTTTGCTTTTAAATCGTTGTATATACGGCAACGCCTCGGTTAATACTTGCGCTATATTCATTGCTGATTTGCTGTCTAAACTCATAAGGTGAACTATATAGTTTTTCTATACGTCTATGCAATAAAGTAAAAAAATAAAATATTAATATATATGGATTAGTTGACCAAGACATGATAAAGATCAAATACGTTGATTTAAAAAAATTCAACGCATTTGAGCTTTTTGCTAAAAAATAACTATTATTTTAATACTTAAAATGGTGTTTTAAGGTTTGGATTAACGGCTAATACTTGTTGTTTAAATTGTTTCTGAATACGTTCTAAGGCAGCTTGATCTTTACCTTCAAATCGGAATACCAACGTCGGTGTGGTATTTGAGGCGCGAACCAATCCCCAACCATCTTCATAATCTGCCCGAATACCATCAATCATTAAGATATTAGCACTACCAAAATCGGCACTATCGTATAATTTTTCCATAAAGGCATGATGCTCACCCTCGGCCATTTTTAAATGTATCTCGGGTGTATTCACCATATTGGGAATCTCCGCTAAAACAACTTTTGGTTTACGCGTGTCTTTCGATAAAATTTCCAATAACCGCGCACCAGAATATAGCGCATCATCAAAACCATACCACCGTTCTTTAAAGAAAATATGGCCACTCATTTCACCAGCAAGCATTGCGCCGCTTTCTTTTAATTTGGCTTTTATAAATGAATGCCCGGTTTTCCACATTAAAGGCTCACCGCCTTTTTCCCAAATATGTTTAGTTAGGTTACTGGTACATTTAACGTCAAATATAATTTTAGCGCCAGCTTCACGCGTTAATACATCGCTGGCAAATAACATCATTAACCGATCAGGCCAAATCACGTTACCATCACCACTAATAACACCAAGGCGATCACCATCACCATCAAAAGCAAAACCAATATCGGCTTTTTGAGTTTTAACCGCTTCAATTAAATGCGTTAAATTTTTTGGCTGGCTTGGATCCGGGTGATGATTAGGAAATTTACCATCAACATCACAAAATAGTTCAACTACATCACAGCCCATTTTACGGTATAAATCAGGAGCGATAACACCAGCCACACCATTACCACAATCAATCACCACTCGAAGCTTTCTTGACATTTTCACATCATCGGTAACACGTTTAAGATAAGTATCATTTACAGAAGCCGTGTCATAACTGCCTTCACCACTGACAAAATCTTTATCGATAATTCGTTGATACAGAGCTTTAATGGCATCTCCCGATAAGGTGTCACCTGCTATCATCATTTTCACGCCATTATAATTCGGTGGATTATGACTGCCGGTAAGCATCACACCGGTGCCATTGGTTGCCGTTGTTGCCACAAAATAAAGCAATGGTGTTGGCACCATTCCAATATCAATTACATTTATTCCTGCTGAACGTAATCCCTTAACCAAGGCTGCACCTAATTCAGGTCCAGAGAGTCGACCATCACGCGCAAACGCAATTTTAGTTTGGCCTTTTGATATCGCCTGTGTACCTATTGCCCGTCCAATGAGTTGTATGTTTTCTTTGGTTAGGGTCGTGCCGACAATTCCTCGAATATCATATGCCTTAAATATTTCAGGTGGTAAAGCCGCTGTTTCATCCGGTAATGAGGCAGAAAAATCAGCAGGAGTATCACTGACTCCTGACGTCGCGGGTAGTTTCTCGTTCACTGAATTTCCTTGAGTTGCAGTTTTGGTAGAATTTGGTTTGCTTAAATCTGAGTCAATATTTTTTAATATCTCTGAATCAGAATCTAATACTTCTAGAGTCATCGAATCTTCGGCAATAAATAACGGATTGGTGGTTTCATCATCAGTTATTACTGAGTTAGTATCAATATTTTCAGAATCATCATCACGCTCACGCCCCATTTCTTCATAACTTGCCAGATTATTAACATTAAGCGCGGCTTCTTTAAATTCTTTTAGATGCAATTTAAAATCGTGATTTTTTTTACCTTTGGCCACAGCAGCTACTAATTGCATAAAGGTGTCCAAATCTAACTTTATCGTCCGTCCAAAACTAATCGTGATTAAATAAATTGTTATTCCTGCAATGATGATACTCACGATAATAACGATGAGTGTAAACATATTTAAAATCGATGGCTCCGATTCTGACGCTAACCAAATTTTTAAATGCCAGCGCGTACCGGGGATTTTGACATCGTTGATGGGCTTACCGACTTGAAACTGAGTATCCTTAGACTTGGCTATTCCAACTAATTGGTTATTACCCGCATCTTGAACCAGCTCTAAATAGGTACGATTACTAACCTCGCCCAACCATTTATCTAATAAACTGGTTTTTAATGTTAAACGAACTGTGCCAATTACTTTTTTTACATTGTTACCCAATATTGGATAAACAATTTCAATATGGGACTGGGCAGATTTATATCCGTGTAGTTCAAATAATGTTTTTTCTTTATTTTTTTCTGCTTTGTGGATTAAATCAAGACAAGCGTAAGTAATACTCGGGTTTACTTTATTATTTAAAACATCATATCCTTTTGGTAAAAAATTGATACTAGAAACGCCTGAAAACTTATTTATATATTTTTTTTCAAGTAATCTGACTTGTTGCCATTTTCGATTTATCAATAAATTCTGAAGCGATACGTCTTTAGAAATCAACGTCAGAAAATGGATGTACTCGGCAGTTTTGGTTTGCAATAACGTAGCCGTAATTGTAGCTTTAGTTGCTAAAAATTTTTGTCTAAAGTCTCTAGCGTCATACAATAAACCATATTGGCTAATATAATTACTAAATATTAAAGTCACCACAAAACACAAAAACGCATAAACACTAATTATCTTTATGCTCTGCCCTTTAACTCGAGTATTTTTACGTCTGGTTTTCCGTTTTCGCGCCAATGTAATAATCCTAATAATCTTGTTTACTTAATTTACAGTCTTAATTAGTACCGGTATGACCAAAACCACCATGGGCTCGATCACTTAAATCAAAATCATCCACTAATGTAAGCTCAACCTGCTCAATAGGCACAAACACTAATTGTGCAATTCGAGCGCCTAGCTCAATAGTAAAAGGGATTGTGCTGCGATTCCAACAAGACACAAATAACTGTCCTTGATAATCCGAATCGATTAAGCCCACCAAATTGCCTAAAACAATACCATTTTTATGACCTAGACCGGAGCGAGGTAAAATCACTGCCGCTAAATTAGGATCGGCAATGTGAATTGCAATTCCCGTTGGTATTAAAATTGTTTCACCAGGATTGATGATTGTCTCGCCATCCAGACAGGCACGTAAATCCATTCCAGCCGAACCGGATGTCGCATGTTCAGGTAATGGAATATCATTGCCAATGCGTTTATCAAGTATTTTTAATTCAATTTTTCTCATTTTATATTTAATCCCTATTCAAAAACCACAAGCAGATGCCATGATGCGATACCACAATACGATACCAATTGGGATTCTATAAGTAATCGGCATAAAATGCAGATAGATTTAGGTTTTTTTAGTTTTTATTGTAAATTTTTAATTAAATCCATGACTTAATAATAGAAAAAGCAACATTAATTAGCTAGTCGCAATGTGAGTTTTTGTCATTATTAATTTTTCTAATGGCATTAGATTTACTACAGTGATTATTTTTTTTCAGCAGAATTATAAATCCTGTGAAAATTTTAATATTTTTGTACCCGGAATAACCGCTTTTGCTGCATAGCGTGCAAATTGCTCGGCAACCACCGTAATCATTTGGCGCGCCAATTTACCTTTATTTGTAAGCGTTAATTCAACATCACCATCTTGCCAATATAAATGCAATGCATTCATATCGCTATTAAAGCCACTTTTTGCAGCATCGGCAATTGCACCAACCCAATTTGCGGCAATCATATTAACACCTTTATTAAATAATTTGGACTTGGCATTTTGTGCTAGCTCCTGTGTTTCAGCAGCAAAACCAACACAAAATAAATTTGGGTAATGTTGTTTAATGGTTGCCAAAATATCCACGGTGCGCTCTAATTCGAGGCTAAGCTGTTTTGATTGTTTTTTGATCTTATTATGGCTCAACGCTATCGGTCGGTAATCAGACACCGCCGCAGCACTAATAAAAATATCACAACCAATAATTTCCTGCTGCACTTTGTTGAGCATTTCTTCTGCCGAAGTAACATCAATTCGCTCAACACGATCGGGACTTGCAAGGGCAACCGGACCACTAATTAACTTAACCCGAGCACCGGCTTCCATCGCCGCTAAAGCCACCGCATACCCCATTTTCCCCGAACTATGATTGCTTAAAAAGCGCACCGGATCGATGGCTTCGCGCGTTGGACCGGCCGTAATTAACACCGTTTTACCGGCTAAACTACCGGTATCAAATAAATCCGATAATTGTGTCACAATGGTCTCTGGAGCCAATAAACGACCAAGCCCAACTTCGCCGCAAGCTTGCTCACCATCGGCAGGACCAAAACACAAAATACCACGCTGATGTAATAATTTGATATTGTCTTTCGTCGCCGCGGCTAACCACATCTTGGTATTCATCGCAGGGGCAACGACTAATGGCGCTTCAGTTGCCAAACAAATAGCGCAAAGCAAACTACTGGCGCGTCCTTGAGCAAGTTGCGATAAAAAATTAGCACTCGCTGGAGCGACTAAAATCGTGTCAGCCCAACGAGCCAATTCAATATGCCCCATCGTTGCTTCGGCATCACTGTCTAAAAAATTAACTGACACCGGGTGACCGGATAAAGTTTGCAAGGTTAATTCAGTAATGAATTCTTTCGCACCCGAGGTCATCACAACCCGAATATTGGCTCCTTGCTCACGCAATTCACGGATAACTTCCGCCGCCTTATAAGCTGCGATGCTGCCTGTAACACCCAATACGATATTTTTGTTGCTTAGTGAATTTTTCATAATACGTCTCATACTCTCTAGTGTACGCAAAATTTATATCAATTTCCGTGATTTAACACTTATTATTATTTCCAATTACTTGTAGTATTGAAAGAATTTAACATTGGTATAGTTTATAACAGGGAGATTACCATGAGCATTAAAAATTGGCCGGCAGCCGAACGGCCACGCGAAAAGCTATTGCATCATGGCTGCCACGCATTGTCTGATGCCGAATTATTAGCAATATTTTTACGCACAGGTACACGTGGCAAAACAGCCGTGGATTTAGCCCGAGAACTATTACACTCTTTTGGAAGCTTGCGTGCCCTACTCACCTGTGAACTCGACGAATTTGTGCAACACAAAGGTTTGGGCAGTGCTAAATTTGCACAACTGCAAGCTGTCGTTGAAATGTCGCGCCGTCATCTTAGCGAAGCACTGGTAAAAACAGATTTACTTAATAATCCCGAGATGACCAAGCAGTTCTTACACGCAAAACTACGCGATTACCAACATGAAGTATTTGCCGTATTGTATCTCGATAGCCAACATCAGGTGCTGCAATTTGAAGAATTATTTCAAGGTTCAATCGCTTGTGCGACAATTTATCCCCGAGAAGTGGTTAAAAGTGCACTCAAGTATAATGCCGCTACAATTATATTCGCACATAATCACCCCTCCGGTCTCGCCGAGCCGAGCCAAGCCGATCAACAAATCACCTTGAAACTAAAATCAGCACTCGCATTAGTTGATATTCAAGTATTGGATCATATCGTCATTGGTGATAACCAGTGCACGTCATTTGCTGAGCGGGGTTTGTTATAATAACACTGTAAATCAAAGGCTTAAGACAAAGTTACTGGGATGCCCTAAATATTTGTTGATAACGGCACGATAATCAAGCTTTAACCTTGAAATCCAGCACTGAATTAGCGTAGAATGCGCGGTCTTATCACTATGGTAATTGATGTGCTTATAGAGCAACTTCAAGCGTAAAACCCTAGAATTGATGAACAGTTTAAATTTGGAGAGAAATACCATGTCTAAAGTATGTCAAGTTACCGGTAAACGCCCAGTAGCTGGAAATAATGTATCCCATGCTAAAAACCACACACGTCGTCGGTTTTTACCAAACTTACAGTCACATAAATTTTGGGTCGCATCTGAAAATAGATGGATACGCTTAAAGTTGACTGCAAAAGGTATGCGTATCATAGACAAAAAAGGTATCGATAGTGTACTTATTGATATGCGTAAACGCGGCATTAAGGTTTAGGGGAAAGAATAATGCGAGATAAAATTAAATTAGTTTCATCTGCTGGCACAGGCCATTTTTATACCACGACTAAAAATAAAAAAACCATGCCGGATAAAATGGAAATTAAAAAATACGATCCTAAGGCTCGTAAGCATGTTATCTATAAAGAAGCCAAAATTAAATAATCAAGATTCAAATTTCTGAAAATCATCATACCCGTCACTAAGCCACAGGTATGATGAAGTTCGACAACGTATTTCAACTTCCCCCGAGCATATTAACAACACTCTGGTTAATTAGTGTGCAGTTAATTTCCAAAGCCAAAATACTTTACAACATCAACCGTTAACAAGTAACAAATCCACATTTCTACTTAGCCCTAAATTCGTTAATATATACTATTAAATATTTATCGATAGAGGCTCATTACGATAGATCAGCTATGTAAAAATAAATTAGTGGTTAAATAATCTCAGATCCGTATAAGAAAACACTAAAAAATTGAATGTTTAATGAACAACAAAATGAGGCTATTCTGCTTTCATGTTCAAATTTAAACTACTTAACCTGAACTCGGGGTAAGCAAATATAATTTAAATAAACAAATTAAGTCGTTACGAAAGAATAATACTAAATCCACCGGCTACGGAAGGGGTGTAGTCCATATCCTCACATTTGTGCTCGAATAGTATTTTTGAACAGCAATAAATATTTTTCTTATCCCCTGTTCAGGTTACTTATTTTCTTATGCAAACCTCAGGTTAAATAGCATCATTCACCCACAATAAACACAAATCGTAGTAACATCGAGAATGCCGGTTATTTAATGTTTGAATTTTAAAGAACCAGCCTTGTCCTTATGCAAATCCGAGGTTAAATTGATGAACAGTAGCAAACAACCTAAACGAGTCTCGCTAGTACTAGGTAGTGGTGGTGCTCGTGGTTATGCACATATTGGAATTATTAATTACCTAATAGAACAAGGATTTGAGATTTGCTCAATATCGGGATCCTCCATTGGTGCATTAATTGGTGGTATTTATGCGACAGGGAAATTAGATGTTTATTCTCAGTGGGTAACCGCACTTGAAAAATCAGATGCAATAGGATTACTGGACTTTTCATTTTCACAGCAGGGGCTTTTCAAAGGCGAACGAATAATCCATGTTTTAAAAAAAATGATCGGCGATTATAACATTGAAGATTTACCAATCTCCTACACAGCCGTTGCGACAGATATTAATGAACAAAAAGAAATATGGATAAACCAAGGTTCATTGTTTGATGCCATACGAGCCTCCATTGCTATTCCAATGATTTTTACACCTCATAAATACATGGGGATGCAATTAATCGATGGTAGCGTAATCAATCCGATTCCTATCGCACCAACATTAAATGATAAAACCGATATTACTATTGCTGTTAATCCAAACGCTAAACCGGAACACATAATAATCAAAAATATCCCACCACAAACAACGAAACAAAAAAATACCACCAATTATCGACAGCGGATAACCGAATTTATAACCGGATTACAATCAAAACAGCAACAACTAGACAGCGATTCAATGTCGGCCTACGATTTAATCAGTAAAACCTCTGAAACCATGCAAAGTAAAATTATCGGTTTACAACTTGCTGCTTATTCTCCCGATGTTATTATTTCCATACCGAGAAATGTATGTTCATTCTATGAATTTTATCGCGCCCAAGAAATAATCGATTTGGGTTATGATAAAGCCACTCAAGCGTTATCAAACTTTTATAATATACCAAAAACCGGTTAATTGATTTAAATTCAAAATAACGGTTTAGCATAAAAAAACCCGGCGTTGCCGCCGGGTTTTCGTTACTGATAATGGCTCGTTTTAATCCACTTTGATTTTGTGGTGTATTGATTTTTCCATTTTAGGTAACGTTAGTTTTAATACGCCATCCTTGAATTTTGCTTTGGCTTTTTCTTCATGCACATCGGCAGGTAACATTATGGTGCGTTGATAGCTGCCGCGTGAAATTTCACTATGATAGTAATCACCTTTTTCCTCCGTTGCTTCATGGCAAGTAGTGCCTTTAATGGTAACACTATTTTTAGTAACCGAAATATCCAGATCCTTCTTTTCAACTCCGGGAAGCTCTGCTTTAATAAGAATTTCGTTATCAAGATCAATCACATCAACGCAGGGCGTTTTGCCATCAAAAATAGTTGTGTTTCCGGTTAATGCGGGTTTGTGCCATCGAAAAGGCCTAAACCAATCTCCTGTAACATAATTGTCAAACAACCTATCCATTTCTTCAAATGCTGACAAACCTCTTGAAATTGTTTCAGAGTCTCCTTTATTTGAGGTTGTCATTGTCGTTTCAGTTTTGGTTTTCATGACTATCACCTCCTATACTATTATTAACACACCTCATTTTAACGATTAAAATACAGATGTCGGGCGCGAAAATCATTCGCTATTCAATCATACTTGTAACTTTTTTCCTGGTAACAAACATCCTCATCTGAGGATAATCATACAACCACTGATGATCAGCTCTAAGCGCTGCACCAACTCTGCATTTTTTCAAAGCAATCAAGGCGTTACTATTTCGAGAAACAACAATTAAGTTATTCTTTCGTAACATTGTACTGCCTCCTCTCTAAAGCATCTCTGCTACTATTAATTATAGTAACTAATTTAGGTTTTATTAGATGCTAGTATTGATTTAGATCAAAAAAAATTTATTTCTCTGCATTATTTATTTATTTTTTATTCCACTGGGCCATCATTAAATTGATAGTGGATCAAATTTGATATAATACTGTCTTACGTTTACAAAAATTTATTAACTATTTTGCGTCGAATAAAGTTCACGTGCAGCCCAACGGGCAAATTCAACACGCGTACAACTATCCGCATTATTCACGCCACTGCCTTCTGCAATACGATAAATCACCATATCTTTTTTAGGATCATCAGAGCTTGATTCATCAATTATTTGTCGCACAGACCACTCACCACCGTGTTTATTATTAGTGTAATAATGACGAAGTTTGATTTGATGGGCTGATAATACCGATGATTCGGCATGGTTTTGTGCTAACGTAAAAATCTGTTGTAAATCGCTACTGGTCAAATCGATCACAACATCTAAATCAGATATGGCTTGCTCAATAAATTGTTTTTCAATCGTATGCTCGAGTTTAACCTTGCTTTTTTGGGGGGCGTCAGTAAAACGCATTAAGCTAACGGGATAACGCCGCCAAGGAAAAACACTGTTAAACAAAATTGCCACAGTAAAAATAATGAATGTATTAACAAAAATAGGAGTAATAACAAAATTAAAACCTAATTCCAGAATTTGTGGCCCGCCAATCACAGCAGCAATCGCAGTCGCTCCTCCGGGAGGATGGATACAGCGTAGCAAATGCATCCCGCCAATCGCCAAACCAACAGCTAAACTTGCCGCGAGAAATATACTATCGATATACTGGGCACATGCGACCCCGATGATGGCCGAAACCAGATGACCACCAAAAAGAGCCCAAGGTTGAGATAACTTACCGTGTGGCACCGCAAATAATAAAACAGCTGACGCGCCCATTGACGGCACGATAACCGCAGAAGCACTACCAATATAATACTGGCTAACGCTATAAACCAATAAAATCCCGATAACGCCACCAATAGTTGACACTAAATGTTCAGCAGAGCTAACCGATTTACTATCGAGCCCAATAAAATTTTTTATTTTTTTTATCATAGATTTAAAATAACAATATTAGTATGCCACACCTTAACTACATTAATTCAAACATTTATATTACGCAAATATTTTGATTTTTATCATCTAAATTCAAATAAACAGTAAGGAACAGATTCAAAAAAGCATTAAAATTGTTGATTCAATACTATATTTAATGAAAATATCGAAATCAGACAATAAAGTTATTATTTCCTAGGTCGATATTAGTAATGTTAATTAACCACATTATGCTGAATAATTCATGGACTTAGATCTCGATCTCTCTGCAAAAAAACATTTTGAGAGCGTTTATATTGGCCGTCAACCAATTTATGACACTTCATTAAATGTCTACGCCTATGAATTACTCTTTCGTTCAGGAGAAGTTAACGAAGCAAATTTCATCGACGGCGACCATGCGACAACTGAAGTTATTTTAAATACCTTTACCGAAATTGGTCTCACCAAAATAATTGGCAAACACCTTGCGTTTATAAATTTAACACGAAGCTTCTTGCTTGGCATTTATCCTTTACCTGAATGCCAAGATAAAGTTGTGCTGGAAATTCTTGAAGATATTGAAATTGACGATCAAATAATCACTGCAGTTAAGAAACTATCGGATCAAGGTTACACCATTGCTCTGGATGACTTTGTTTATCACAAAAAATTAGAACCTTTAATTGAATTAGCCCAAATTATTAAAATTGATTTATTAGCATTAACTCAAGAAGAATTAGTTGAACATGTCGAAATATTACGAAAATACGATGTGAAATTACTCGCCGAAAAAGTCGAAACCCAAGAAGAATATGAGTTTTGTCAAAAATTACAATTTGATTACTACCAAGGTTATTTTTTTTGCAAACCCAAAATAATCTCGGGTATCCGCCCCCCCGCCAATAAAATGGCCGCAATGCGCATATTGGCAAAATTACATAATGCGTCAAGTAGCCCAAAAGACATCGAAGAATTAATTTTGCAAGACATTACCATGTCAATCAGGCTGCTGCGCTACATTAATTCATCAATGTATCACGTTAATCGTAAAGTTGATTCTATTGCTCACGCAATAACGCTATTAGGACTAAGCACCGTTAAAAGTGTTGCCACACTGGTGGTTTTATCCAAAATGGAAGATAAACCTCAAGAACTCATTATCACCTCGTTAGTACGCGCAAAAATGAGCGAATACTTAGCGCAGCGCATTGCACCTGAATTAAAAGACATGGCCTTCACCACGGGTTTATTTTCCATTATCGATGCTGTCATGGACAAACCAATGGAAGAAATCTTAGCGCAACTGCCATTGTATGAAGAAATAATTGAATGTCTCATTATGGGCAAAGGTAAACTTGCCGGTATTTTATCAAGCGTTATTGCATATGAACGAAATGATCTTGAAAGCTTAAAGCATTGCGAAATATCATCAGATGATCTGCGAAAAGCCTATTTATCAGCAGTCAGTTGGACAGACGATCTTATTGAAGATACTGAATTATAAATTAGCTTCTTTTTTTGATAATAATAAATTGCCCATCACCAGCACTTGAGCACTCCAGCTTTGTTCTAAAAATGTTGTTGAGGTTGCTTCAATAATTAATGCTGGACCCGAAATTTTTTGCCCCAGCAGCAAACTGTCTCGATGATATGACATAACCGGTTTTTCAAAACCATGTAAAGAATATTTTTTTACAACTGGCTTATTTTTATTTTTCAAAATGACATCACGGATTACTGGTGTCGCACAGTCACTTTTTAATGTTAAACGAATATTAACCAATTCAACCGCAAGCTCAATCTTATGACCATAAAGTTTTAAATGTTGTTGATGGAATAAATGGATATAAGCAGTTAAATCTAAATTATTTTTATCAATAGCTGAAAAATCAATCGGCACAGTAATATAACTGGACTGGCCGACATAACGTAAATCAATTTCATGTATAAACTGTAGCTGCTCAACAGCAACCGATTCTTGTTGTAGGGCGGCAATGCCTTTATCACGCAAACGGCTAAAACAATCAAACAACGCGTTATAATCAACCTTAGTTGCTAAACATTGAAATGAATGTGACAGATAACGTGCTTTAGGTGCAACCAACATTCCAAATGCAGATAAAACCCCACCGTGAATCGGAACTAAAGCTCGACTAATCGACAAACTATCGGCTAAGGCACACACGTGTAAGCTGCCCGCACCACCAAATGAAACCAGACTCATTAACCGTGGATCCAAACCACGTTGCACAGACATAACACGCAATGCCTGAACCATATGCTCATTTGCGATTTGAATAATGCCTAATGCAGTTTCAAAAACATCCAACGATAATTTTTTGGCTAACAGAGCAATGACCGTATTTGCTGCAGCTTCATCCAGTCGCATATTCCCCCCTAGAAATTCTGTAGCCGGTAAGCGCCCTAACACTAAATTGGCATCCGTTACCGTGGCATAGTCTCCACCCTTGCCATAACACGCCGGCCCCGGGTCGGCACCAGCGGATTCGGGTCCAACCTGTAACACACCGCCAGAATCAATATAAGCAATCGAGCCACCACCAGCGCCAATCGTGTGCATATCCACCATCGGTACCGCAACCGGAAAACAATCAATTTGTCCTTGAGTGGTTAACTGAATATCGCGATCAATCATCGCCACATCAGTTGATGTGCCGCCCATATCAAACGTTAATATTCTCGAACACGATACCATGTCAGACATGTATTTTGCACCAGCCATACCACCCGCAGGGCCTGACAATAACATTCGCACAGCTTGCTCACCGGCTTGAGATGCCGCAATAGTGCCTCCCGAACTTTGCATCACCGAGATATTAACCCCTGGCAATTTGTTTTGTAAACGTTGAATATAACCGTCAACTAACGGCCCAACATAAGAATTTAACCACGTTGCAATACCACGCTCATATTCTTTTAATTCAGGCAGCACAGTTGACGAACAAGAAACAAAAAGAGATTTAGGTAAATTATCATATAATTTTTTTTCATCATCTGAATTAAGATATGAAAACAAAAAGTTAATGGCGACCGAATCTGGTTTTAAATTAATAATTTTTTGACACAGCTGTTGGCACTCATCATCTGAAATACTTGAAATTATTTCACCCGTTGCAGCGACCCGGGTATTCGCGGCAATGCATAATTCTTTAGCGACTGGTGGTTTAACAATAGGCCCCTGCAAAGCATAGAGTTCAGGCCGAGTTTGACGCGCAATAGTTAATAAATCGGTTAGACCATTATTAGTGACATAAACCGTTCGCACCCCCTTACGTTCTAATAACGCATTCGTTGCAACCGTTGAGCCGTGGATGATAGTTAAATCCGCTAACGATTGAGATGCTAAAATTCCCAATTCTGTAATACCGCGCAAGATAGCTTGTTCGGGAAATTTGGGGGTCGATAATACTTTGTGTATTGTTAACGAACCATTTTTAAATAACACAAAATCAGTAAACGTACCGCCGGTATCAACGCCAAGTAACACAATTCCTTCCTTTTTGCTTCGATTGATACATTAAACTATCAGCACGTTCAATAGCACTATTAATTGTATCGCCATTTGTGATTGTCGTGACACCCAGACTAATCGTAGTGTAAATCAAATGATTACCATATTTTACCGGTGTTTCGGCAATGGCGGTTCGAATACGTTCACAAATAATAATAGCCGTATCTAAATTGGTATTCGGTAACAAAAGAATAAACTCTTCGCCACCGTATCGACCAACAACATCGATATTACGCAATGCACCATTAATTCGTGATGCGGTATGTTTTAAAACTTCATCACCAACAATATGCCCATACTTATCATTAACATCTTTAAATTTATCTAAATCGACCATCACTAACGCTAGTGGCGTGCCATCGGTTTCAAAACGAATGATATTATGCTCAATATAATCCAATATTTTCTTGCGACTATTTACTTTTGTTAAGGTATCGTGCTCTACCTGTTGCCGTAAAGCTTCACCTTTATCGCGCAAAATTTCAATTGATGACTCAAGGCTCTGCATATTTGCAGCAAAATAGGTATCAACCGCTAATGATTCATCAAGCGTAATCATTCGGTGCAAATAATTTCGATAACACTCTTTTTCTTTAAGTGATAATTCTGAATTTAAATCAATATAAAAACAAATAATTTCTTGTAAATTGTTATATGCGCATTGATACAAACTCAAAGGTAATGAAAATCTGGCATGCACAACACCGATTCGAAGCCTACTTTCAAAATATTTTTCCGAATCAAATCCAATACCAAGAGATAATAAATATTCCTTTTGAGTTTTTTTTAAACTGGAAATTAACTCATCATTGAGTAAAAAATGTCTCATGGATTCATGAGCCAATAAATACTGATAAAACTGCTCTATAATTTCTGTGATATAAGGTTCAACAATTAAACCATGCAGCTTGGTAAAAATGACATTGGTTTTTTTAATATCGGCTTCAACCGTAGACTCACTTAGCAGTCGAACCAATACCAAACGCGATAACCGCCCTTGCTCATCAAATCCATATTTTTCGCATAGTGTTATTGACATGAAACTATTTTATTTAATCCCTTACTTCCAAATTTGAAATACCAGCCAATATAAAGAACAAATTTACTATTTATGGTATATTCGAGTGGTAATAAAATTATTGTTATTTAGCTACAATAGCTAATAGTTATAATTTATTATAAATTGGCCGTAATAATATCGAATAAACCTGATAACTATAATAATATTATGAGTAATATGCCTTTAATTCAAGTACAGCACTTAACCAGACATTATGGCAACATTACCGCAGTAGAAAAACTCGATTTTGAGCTGCATAAAGGTGAAATTCTAGGTTTCCTCGGACCCAATGGCGCAGGAAAATCCACCACCATGAACATGATTACCGGCAATTTAGCGCCAACATCCGGAAGAATCACCATCAATGGCATTGATTTACTTGATAAACCGAAAAAAGCTAAATTACAAATTGGATATTTGCCTGAACAACCCCCTATTTATAAAGACTCTACGGTTGACGAATACCTGTCTTATTGCGCTAAAATTAATCGTATCAGCAAAAAACACGTCACTAAGGCCATACAACGCACTTTAGAACAGTGCGGACTCAACCAAGTACGCAAACGATTAATCGCTAATTTATCAAAAGGTTTTCAACAACGAATTGGAATTGCGCAAGCAATAATCCATTTACCCGAAATTGTTGTACTCGATGAGCCCACGGTTGGTTTGGATCCCATTCAGATTACCGAAATACGAAAACTCATCCGAGAGTTAGGCAAAGAGCATGGCGTATTACTATCAACCCATATCCTGCCCGAAGTTCAAATGACCTGTGATCGAGTGCAAATAATTAATAATGGCAAATTGGTTTTTTCAGATACCATTAAAAACCTAACCCATAAAATGGATTCAACAGCGATTATCATCCGTTGTAAAAACCCACCTAAAATTGCCGAACTACTCAGCCTAAAGGGTGTTGAAGAATGCACCCAGCTTAATGATCACAGCTTTCAAATTAAACATGCCGCAAATAGTGATGTTGCTGAAGTAATTATTGAGCGTGCCGTCAACAAAGGCTGGCGCTTATTCGAACTCAGACCAGAACAAAAATCACTCGAACAAGTGTTCATTGAAATAACCTCTAATGACCATATTTCCGAGCATGATAAAGAAAATAATTCAGACACGTCTAATATTCATAACGTAGGGACTAACGCATGATTTGGTCGATTGCGATTCGCGAATTACGCAGCTTATTTCTAACACCATTAGCATGGGCCATTTTAGCGATTACCCAATTTATTATATGTTTATTCTTTCTAAAAAGCGTTGAGCTTTATTTAGGAATCCAACCACAACTCGAGGCAAACAACAGCGACCCGGGAATAACATCAATTATAGTTGAATCACTTTATGGTTCGGCAACATTTATTTTAATGATTATTATACCGCTGCTAACCATGAGACTAATCAGCGCTGAAAGACAAAATAAAACCTTAACATTATTATTCACCGCGCCGTTGTCAATAACAGAAATAATACTTGGAAAATACCTTGGAGTTATTTTATTTTTGGTTATCATCATTGCGATGATAACAATCATGCCATTAACAGTGCTACTAGGTGGCAGTCTCGACTTTGGTTTAATTATAAGTAACATCATGGGACTTTTTTTAATCTTAGCAACATTTTCAGCTATTGGTTTGTATATTTCCACTCTCACAAACAATCCAGTACTATCTGCCGTTATTAGTTTTACCAGCTTATTACTTTTAAATTTAATAGATCTACTCGCAACCTCGGATAATCCAACAGGACTATTCACCTATATTTCACTACGCAGTCATTTAGACAATTTATTCACAGGATTTTTTAAAAGTAGTGATGTTATTTATTATATATTGCTGATATTGATGTTTATCGTTTTAAGTATTCGGCGACTCGATAACGATCGGCTACAACATTAACTAAATAGTTATCACATATGGATGTTACTAAAAAATCGCGCTTACATTTACGCCTACAAAACCTGCTATTTTATGTTAGCTTTTTATCGGTCATTGGACTATTGGCGTATTTAAGTAATAAATATAATATTGAATATGATCTTACTGCTACTAGCAGGCATACTTTATCGGATGCCAGCATAAAAGTTTTGCAACGCATGCCCGATAAAATAAAAATTCAAATTTTTGTGCGTTCTGGCGATATTCAACCAATTAGAAAAGTGATTGCCGAAAAATTATCGCAATACGTACGAGTAAAACCTGACATCGAGCTTGAATATATTAACCCTGACACAAACCCCGATATCATAAGAAAGCTTGGAATTAAAGTGGATGGTGAACTCATTGTTGAATACAATAATCGTTCTGAACATTTACAATTTTTAAATGAAGAACTATTAACTAATTCATTATTACGACTACTACGTAGCAACGATACCCATATCGGATTTATATCGGGCCATGGTGAACGTCGGCCAAAAGGCAAAGCAAATTACGATTTAAATGCCTTCACCAGTTATCTCAATAAAACTGGCATCAAAACTACCAGCATTGATTTAAATAACACCCCTATCATTCCCAATAAGATTGCCGCAATCGTTATTGCCAGCACACAGGTAAATTATTTACCGGGTGAAATTACTATTATAAAAAACTACATCGCCAATGGTGGTAATCTCTTGTGGCTGCACGAGCCCGGTTCAATGTTTGGTTTAGAGTCATTAGCCGCAGAATTAAATATTAGCTTTGAACCAGGAACAATAGTTGATCCATCAACCCAGCTCTATGGAATTTCTAGCCCAACTATATCTATTGTCACTAAATATGATTCTCATGCGATTACACGTGACTTTGCACTAATCACAGTATTCCCCCAAGCTGTTGCGATAAAATACCAGCAACCACAAGATGCAACAACACCATTAAAATCAGCCGCACACTGGAATAGCACGGTCTTGCTCAAAACAGTAGCGAGAAGCTGGTCGGAAACTGGCGTTTTACAAGGTACTATCGACTTCAATGCCGACAAAGATATTCCGGGGCCATTAAACATTGGAATGGCACTATCGCGAACCAGCCCTAATGCTAATTCCACGCCAAACAAAAAACAACGCATTGTTGTATTAGGAGACGGTGACTTTTTATCAAATACTTATATCGGTAATCAAGGGAATCGCGATTTAGCAGTTAATATATTTAACTGGATAAGCCACGATGATAACTTTATTTCTATTTCGTCTAAAATAGCAATTGATACTAAAATAACACTCGATCAAAAAACATGGTGGAGTATCGCACTTATACTATTAATTATTTTACCGCTACTATTAACCATTGCCGGGTTTACAATTTGGCGCAAACGCTCAAAAAAATAAATGAATTCTAGAACAACTATTAACATCTTTCTTTTTTTACTGGTTGCAACCTTAGTCGCTGTATTATTTGTTGATTCCAATAAAACAACAGTAACCAGTTATAATTTAAGTAACTTAACTCAAGCTCAAGTTAATACAATTGAAATCACACGGCAAACAGCTGAAACACTTAAATTTAATAAAAAAAATAATCAATGGTATATGACTTCACCCTATAAGGTACGAGCCAATAGCTATTATATCGAATCATTATTGCGTATAACTCAAGCTAAAAGTATCTCACAATTCAGTATTTCAAATGCAGATAAAAATAAATTTAAATTAAAGCCCGCTCAAGCCACACTAAAACTTAATGAACAACTATTTATTTTTGGCACCAACGAGCAACTAAATCTTAATCGCTATATATTAACCAATGAAAAACTATATTTGATACCCGACCGATTTTTTTATTTATTAAATAGCACAGCCACAGGTTACATCGACCATGCCCTTATTGGAAAACAGAAAAAAATTACTGGTATTGAGCTTGATAAACACCAAATTCAGTTGCTTAACTCCAAGTGGACAATAAGCCCTAAACTCGATAACAGTAGTACAGATGATGTCATTCAATTAGTTTCAGAATGGAATAATAGCCAAGCAATCGAAATTGTAAAATTATCGAATAGTAACAATATAAATAAAAAATACAGCGTAAAAATATTTATTAATAACAATAGCACGCCAATAGTATTTGATATTGTCGTAACCGATGAAAATTATTTCTTTATTCGAAACGATTTAAAACTACAATATAAATTAAACCACGACATGGCCGACAGATTATTAAAAATACCAAATCAAAATATTTAATTAAATATTATAAACATTGGTTAGATTTAATAAGTCCGTAATCAGTAATACCACCAAAATAAATCCAAGCAAACCAATAATACCGCTACCAGCAGGTTTTTGTTCAATTAAACCGGATAGCTCTTGAATTTCTGCATTACTCATACTCTCTACTCGAGATAATACTAAATCGGGTTCGACACCCATACTGGTTAATTGTTGTTGTACTTCGACTCGCTGTAAAGAAATTTTTACAGTATCGCGAGCTTGTTGTTTGATGCTCGCCGAAGCTAGTTCTTGAGTACTCACCATTGAAGCTTGAACGGTTGAAACAAACCCCATTGAAATAAATACACAAATGATCAAGGCAGTTATACTGCGGTTAATCTCACTGTTAACATTTCTAAATATCTTCATTTTTGTCGCTCTCTTAGATAGTGTAACTTTAAGGTTATCTTAGATTAATTTTTTTTCAATCATTTATACGAATTTTAGTCGTAATAGCACTCATTTTCACAATGAATTTGTAATTGCTAACAAGCTCGTTTATGGTGCATTGGCACATTTAAATAATTCAAATACAAAAGTTAATACAATATATTATGCCCGAGTTACCCGAAGTAGAAACCACTGTAAATGGAATTGCACCACATATCGTCAACCAAAAAGTAACTAAAGTTATTATTCGACAACATCACTTACGCTGGCCAATTCCAAAAAAATTACCTGAACTATTAAAAAATAAAACCGTGGTATCCGTAACTCGTCGAGCAAAATATATTTTGATTAACGTTTCACATGGAACCCTGATTATCCACTTAGGAATGTCGGGCAGCTTACGATTTATAGAAAAAGATGCTCCAGCCGCTAAACACGATCACGTTGATATCATCTTTAATAACTCGCATTGTTTGCGTTATCATGATCCTCGGCGCTTTGGCGCAATTTTATGGACCACTGACAGTATCGAACAACACAAGTTAATAAATCACTTGGGTCCAGAACCACTACTGCAAGAATTTGATGTCGATTATTTATATAAACGTTCGAGAAAACGCACAATATCAATCAAACAATTTATTATGGACAGTAAAATTGTTGTTGGAGTAGGAAATATATACGCCAGCGAAAGCCTATACTTAGCCGGAATCAAACCAACGCGTGCCGCAGGAGGCATTTCAAAAGCACGTTATTTAAAATTATGCCGAGCAATAAAAACTGTCTTAACAAACGCCATCGCCCAAGGAGGAACCACATTACGCGACTTTAGTAATAGCGATGGTAAACCTGGATATTTTAAACAACAACTCAATGTCTATGATCGAGAAGGCCGGCCTTGTAAAAATTGTTCTCGAAGTATTAAACTCATCACACAAAATAATCGTTCAAGCTATTATTGTAGCTGCTGTCAACGCTAACCTAAGTATCCGTATGAAATTTAAACAACTTATAATGGTTTTAAAATAGCAGTTCAAAATTCAATCAATTAACTGGTTTCTGATTAATAAATAAACATTAAGCTGTTATAAAACAATTGTTATAATAATGGCATTAACAAATACTAAATTGATACACTGTTATTTATGTACGTCAAGTAGTGCTTACTATACACTGTGATAAATATAAAAGTGGATAAACATTGAGCGATTAAAATATGGATTTAGCGAGTAAATCAAACTTAAACAAAACTCAGGCCTTCGACTTTTCATCCGATTTGATATCAAGCAACGAACAATCAGATGGAGCCCAAGTCAGCTCAAGCTATTCCCAAACAACCAACTGTTTATGGTTAACCATGTCTTCACAAGTACGAGCTTGCTTTACCACAAGCTTGTTGCATGATCTAAGTTTCAGTTTACATCTCAATCAACAAAAACACACCAGCATTAAAGCCATTGTTTTAGCCTCTGCTAACCCTAAAATATTTAGCTACGGTGGCGACTTAGATTATATTCGCAGCTTAATAATTAAATACGATCGAGAAACACTTTTTAATTATATCAAACTTAATCTTGATGTGATTTTTAATTTCGCATCACACTTTCAACAGCTGCGTATTGCACAGGTAACGGGCACCGCATTAGATGGTGGCTTTGAAGCAGCGCTAGCAAGTGACGTGATTATAGCTGAACGACAGGCAACATTTGGTTTTTCAGATTTTGATATAAAATTATTTCCATGTTTAGGTCTATCATATTACCTAACTCGAAAAGTAGGCTCAAAAACGGCACAAAACATTATTTCAAGTTCAAAACGCTATAGCGCTGATGAATTGGCGCAATTAGGTGTTGTTGATGTGGTCGTTGATACTGGCGGTAGCACTGACGCTGTTATTCGTTATATCAATCAGCATCAAAAAAATAGTGATTCAAATAATAGTTTAAAACAAATTGCCAATCGGATTAACCAAACACCTTATATCAAATTGCTCGAAAGTTGTCATAGCTGGGTCGATAACGCCATGAATTATTCGGGGCGTGAGCTTAGGCAAATTGAACGCATCGTTAAACATCAAACGAGTTGCGTTATCTAACAGAACTCGCTAAGCTTCTGATAACAAGTGTTTTATTCCATTACTTTTATATAAATTAAAAATCAGGTCGTTAATGAGCTCGGATCTAGACAATAAAATAACAGAAACAAACAGCGAACACCGAAATTGGGGGATGGCATGCCACCTGAGCAGCTTTGCGATGTATCTAATGATTCCTTTCGCCAATATACTTGGCCCGCTGATTGTGTGGTTGATGAAAAAAGATGAAATGCCGTTTGTGGCGGATCAAGGCAAAGAAGCGTTAAATTTTCAAATCACCATGACTATCGCCGGTTTTGTTTGTTTCTTACTTAGCTTTATCGTGATAGGAATTTTTTTATTTTTTATATTAGCCATTTTCGTTTTTGTCATCACCATTATTGCTGCGATAAAAGCCAATAATGGTGAGTATTATCGTTACCCTATTAATTTAAGACTAATTAAATAGCGGTTATCCAGATACAAACTCAAACCAAGTTACTTTGCTTTAGCTAAACCTTCGCCACGGAAATCACTCGCGACAGAAACTTTTTTAGTTTTTTTGTTTTGAATCACCAATTGCATATTGCCATAGTTTGAATCTAATTTTTTAATGGTATGCCCAAGCTTATGTAATGCAGTAAATTCTGGTTTTGATATAGCCTTCGCTTCAGCTTGAATAACATCCGGTAAGTATTGATGGTGGTAACGCGGTAAATCAACAATTTCTTGTGCTGATGCGCCATTAATAAAGGCCATCATGCCATGAAATACCATCGTGATAATTCGACTACCACCTGGAGTACCGATAATCGCAAGCTGTTCATCATTTTCAATAAAACTCGGACTCATGCTTGATAACATGCGTTTACCCGGTGCAATCGCATTGGCCTTAGCGCCAACCAAACCATAAACATTGGGAATACCCGGCTTAGCAGAAAAGTCATCCATTTCATCATTGAGTAAGATGCCGGTTCCGGGTGCCACAAAACACGAACCAAATGGATAGTTTACACTGAGTGTTGCC
This sequence comes from uncultured Thioalkalispiraceae bacterium, assembly GCA_964514215.1. GTDB lineage: Bacteria > Pseudomonadota > Gammaproteobacteria > UBA6429 > Thiohalophilaceae > CAYQUC01. The sequence continues at coordinate 30,003 of CAZEPW010000012.1, read as the reverse complement.
GAGACACGATTTCCTTGTTGATCAATTATTGAAAAATGCGTGGTATCTTGGCCTTCGGACAATTTTAAATTTTTTGCTAACGCATTACTTGGGCTGGCTTTTGCTAAATTGATATTAGCTATTAATTTTTTAGCGTGAGATTTACTGATCAACGTTGACACAGGAACATCAACCACATCACTATCACCTAAAAACTCAGCCCGATCACGATAGGCTCGGCGCATGACTTCTACTATTAAATGTTTTTGTTTTAGCGCAGACAATTTTTTTAAATCATAATTTGACAACATATTAAACATCGACAATAGTGCCACACCACCGGATGATGGCGGTGGCACACTCGTGATTTTATAGCCTTGATACTGTCCAATTAATGGTGCGCGTTCAACGATTTGATATTCCGATAAATCTTTTAATGTCCAAATGCCGTTTGCAGCACGTGTTCCTTTAACCAGTTTTTTTGCAATCTCGCCCTGATAAAAACCATTAAAACCAAATTGGCTGATACGCTCCAAAGTAACCGCTAAATCAGTTTGAATAATTTTATGCCCCAGTGGCGGCACTTTATTATGCAACAAAAATATCTTAGCCGCAGCCGGTGATTGTTGTAATGCGCTTAACCGAAAACCTGCCATACGCTGATATTGTTCAGTTACAACAAAGCCGGTTTTAGCTGCACGAATGGCCGGAGCCAAACTTTTCGATAAAGCAAGCTTGCCGTATTTTTTGGCTATGTGTACCAATGCAGCAGGTTCTCCCGGAATACCAGCTGCCAATGCACCATCAACTGATAACTTAGCAATAACGTTACCTTTCGAATCTTGATATAGGGTTTCATTAGCCGCATACGGAGCCCGTTCCCGACCATCAATGACAACATCCCGTTTACTTTTAGCATCGTGTAATAACCAGAAACCACCACCACCAAGACCGGAGCTATAAGGCTCAACCACCGCTAACGTGGCACTAACCGCAACCGCCGCATCAAAGGCATTTCCGCCTTGCGCTAATATTTCAAAACCAGCTTGAGTCGCCAAAGGGTGGGCAGTCGCAATACCAGCGTTAGCGGTAGGTTCCGCACTATTAACAAAACTGGCTTGCAGAGTTATAAATAAAAAAATAAATAGGTGTTGAACTAAGCGCATCATCATTCCTTATCGCAACTAAAATAAACAATCTTAAATAATATTTAAATTATTGATTACTTTAAAATTTTTAGCAATAGAAATAGCGAGTTAAGCTGAGGTTTGTTTCCGAATGGGGGTTATTTTTTTAAAGCTCAAACTTAAAAATAACTCTCATTCCAGTCATTTTTTGGAGCCGGAATCTCGCGTTAAAACATCAAGACTAGCTAACAACCAGTAACTGGTATTTTTCCTGAAGTTGCTCTTGGCTTTCGACATGATTAGGATCTTGTGGGATACAGTCAACCGGGCACACTTCAACGCATTGGGGTTCATCAAAATGGCCGACACATTCGGTACACAGGTTAAAATCTATCTCATAGATTTCTTCGCCTTGGGAAATAGCGTCATTCGGGCATTCCGGCTCGCAGACATCACAATTAATACATTCATCGGTTATAAACATTGACATAATATGAGTATATTAGCCGATTCTGTTATTAATTGCAGCTACAACTTTTTGATGCACAAATGGGGACACATCCCCCCCTAAACTGGCCACTTCACGCACCAAACTTGATGAAATATAAGAATATTCTTCCGCCGGTGTCAAAAACAGGGTTTCAATCTCTGCCGATAAATGCCGATTCATGCTGGCAAGTTGAAATTCGTACTCAAAATCGGAAACCGCGCGTAATCCCCTTAAAATAATATTGGCATTTTTTTGTTTGGCAAAATCGATTAACAAGCTGTCAAAACCACAGACCTCAACATTGTTAATATCTTGCAACACACTGGTGGTCAATGAAACGCGCTCATCAATACCAAAAATAGGTTTTTTACTACTGCTATTTGCGATAGCCACAATAACTTTATCAAACAATTTTGCAGCACGGCGCACTAAATCGTAATGACCATTTGTTATTGGGTCAAATGTTCCAGGGTAAATTGCAATATTATCCATAAATGTAAACTCTTATAGTGAACAGCACTGATGCAGTATTGACTGAATAGTTAATATAGAATTCATTAACGTTTAAAAACCATTTCAATTGATGAAAACTCAGAAAGCGTTAACTCGGGTAAATGGGTTATTTCAGTGAACGGTGCGGCCTGTCGAACGGCTTTAATAACCGAATCATCAAAATCACGTCGGCCACTGCTACGCTTTAACCTTATAATAGTTATATAACCGTCACGATTCAATTCTAGAACTAAAATTGTTTTAAATTTAGGGTAACTTTTTGGATAATCCCAAAAACTCATTATTTTATTTTGAATAAGTTTAACGCATTGTAATTGAGCCGAGCATATAAACTCAATTTTTGAAATTTTATTGCTGCCAATATTGTGATCATCGGTATTTAAATTAGTCACCAAAATATTTTTACGACTTTGATGTTGCAGATTATGCAGCGCATGATCATTTTTTTGTGATATTTTTTTTGGCGGTAAAACCTTAGTTATTTCAGTATCGTTATGATGCTGTTGCACATCGGTTATTGCACAAGCACTAACAGTAAAAACTAGGCCGGTTAATAATAAACGCAGATAAACACCATGAAAAATATTATAAAAAAATTGCATTGCAGGCCTATATAAAATATTAAAATTTAACGCTAAACTTGTATTACATAACAAGCAACTTGGCTCATTATTTTCTTTTTGATAAGTTTCCACTCATCGGGTAATTGTGGAAAACTTTCAGTTTTTGCCATTTCGATATAAATAATTCCATCGACATTTAATAGTGAGTTATTCAACAATAACTCAATAATAGCTGGAATTCTATTTTGTAAATAAGGTGGATCTAAAAATACCAAATCATAAGGCTTTTGTTTAATCGTTAAATACTTATTTGCATCAGCATGTAAATACTCAACATTCGAAATCGCAGATTCAGAATCTATTTTTAAAATCTGATGCTGTTGTTGCAATTGTTTGATGATGGATTTTTCAGTATCAACAAAAACCATCTCGCTTGCCCCTCGCGATAATGCTTCAAAACCCAAAACACCGCTACCGGCATAAAGATCCAAGCAGCGGCTATTAATAAGATAGGGAGCTAACCAATTAAAAACAGTTTCACGCACTCTATCGGGTGTTGGCCGAATTGATAAGTTAGTGCTAAAACTTATTTTCCTTGCACGCCAACGTCCGGCAATAATTCGGACTTGTGAGTCTTTAGCCGCAGTGTTGTTCATCATATAAATTAAGCATTAAATGACTTAATTATTATTTATTAACACCTTTTTTAATTGCATCTAATTGTTTTTGACTGAGTTTTAAATCGCCCACAATAATGGTGAGTAATTTTTCAGGATCAACCCGACGTTGAAATGCATCTTTAATTTGTTCCAAGGTTAACACTTTAATGTTGTCAACAAAGGTTCCCAGATAATCTAGAGGTAAACCATAAAAACCAATCATTGCGAGGTATTCTACAATTTCTTTATTGCTGTCAATTCGAAGCGGAAAACCGCCGGCTATATTTAATTTGCTGTGTTCCAGTTCAGCAGCCGTTGGTCCCTCTGTAATAAATTTAACCAATACTTCATTTAATATTTGTAATGCTTCTTGGGTTTGTTCATTCTTAGTCTGCATACCAATGATGAACGGGCCATTGACACGCATAGGTACAAAATAACTGTATGAACTATAAGCTAAGCCACGTTTTTCACGAATTTCATTAACGATTCGAGAACTAAAGCCACTGCCACCTAAAATATGGTTACCAACATACAAGGCATAATAATCTTTGTCTCCGCGTTTAAGGCCAATATTGCCCATCACTATGTGCGTTTGAGACGAAGGAAATTGCTCTGAAATTGTTTTAGCAGTTGGGTATGACTTAGCATCGGTTAATAGCGTCGCTTTTTCACCAACGGCTAAACCACGGCTAATATTTTCTGCAATTTTTGTTGCCTGTGTTAATTGTAAATTACCAACCATCACAATGACGGCATTTTTTGCCACGTAATATTTTGCGTAAAAGTTTTTTAAATCTTGAATGCTTAATGCTTTAATACTTTTTTTGGTGCCTGAACTCGATGAGCCATAAGCATGATTTGAAAATAAATTTGTATAAAAAAGTTTATTGGCAATGGTTCCTGGTGATTGTGATTCTGCTTTGAGTGAAATTAGCATTTGTTTTTTAATTCGGTCAAAATCACGTTGAGGAAATGTTGGTGCTTGTAAAACGGCCATATACGTTTCTAATGACTGATCTAATATTTTACTATCGGTTAAACTCCTCAAACTCAATAGCGCCATATCTTTTAACGAAGAATTCGAAAACCGTGCGCCGATGCTATCAAACCGTTCCGCTATATCATCACTCGTTATCGTAACGTCTCCAAGTTTTGCGCCTTGATCTAACATGGCATTCGTTAACAATGCTAAACCCGGTTTATCTGCATCACGTGCAGCGCCGGCATCAAAGGTAACGCGTAAATCAAGCATGGGTAATTGCATCGTTGGCACAAATAATACTTTTGCGCCATTGTCGGTTTTCCACGTTTGAATTTTTGGACCACTACCTTCAACGCTGGTAATCTCGGGTTCGGAGCTAGTTAGTGAGTTTAAGTTATTGAAAATAACGACAATAAAGATAACTGCAACTACTGCTGTAGTAATACTAAATATTAGCTTTTTCTGTGTGGCAGACATAATAATCCTTGTTTTAAATATTTATTTATTGATGAATTGATTTTGTTTTTTTATTTAATGCACCTTTTAAATCTTGCGGAATTAAAAATGCAACAGTCAAACGATCTTCAATGAGGTATTTTTTAGCAACTTTTTGAATTTGCTCGGCGGTGACTTCTCGAACTTTCGTAACATATTCATCAAGACGTTGCCAACCTAGGCCAACTGTTTCTAAAGTCCCTAACTGCATGGCCTGATAAAATATTGAATCACGTTCATAAACATTAGACGCGACTACTTGTGCTTTGATGCTATCTAACTCTTTGGCACTTACTAAACTAGTCTTCACATCATTGATTTGCTGCAAAATAGCATCTTCAAGCACCGTTAATTCTTTACCGGCAGATGGTGTGGCATCGATTAAAAATATTTCGCTTTGTCGCGCATACAAGTTAAATCCCGTATCAGCACTGGCTGCAATTTGTTGATCGCGTACCAATCGTTTTGGAAAACGTGAACTTGAACCCGAGCTTAAAATGCCCGCTAAAACTTCTAAGGCATAAGCTTCCCATTCTTGTTCGGCGGTTTTGAGCGAAGGTACTTTATAACCCATCAGCAAATACGGCAGTTTGGCCGGTGCTTTAACCACTAAACGACGTTCACCAACTTGCTCTACTTCTTTACGCGGTTTTAATTTTTCAACTGCTCGTGCAGGAATAACGCCATAATGTTTTTCAGCCATCGCAAAAACTTCTTTGTGATTAACATCACCGACCACCACCAAGGTTGCATTGCTGGGGCTATACCATTGCTGATACCATTTTTGTAAATCGGCAATTTCCATATTATCGAGATCATTTTGCCAACCTATTATTGGCTGGCTATACGGGCTGCTCATAAATGCCATGGCATTAAATTGTTCGTAGGTTTTAGAGCGCGGTTTATCATCGGTGCGCATGTGCCGCTCTTCGATAACCACGGCTAATTCTTTGGTGAACTCATCATTGGGTAATGTCAGGTTGACCATTCGATCGGCCTCCATTTCCATGCTGACTTTTAGACGACTTTTTTCCAACTGTTGAAAATAGGCGGTGTAGTCTTTGCCGGTAAAGGCATTTTCGCGGCCACCGTGTTTCGCAATAATTTTAGAAAACTCGCCCGGCTGGTATTTTTTACTGCCTTTAAACATCATGTGTTCCAACACATGTGATAACCCGGTTCGACCATTAGCCTCGTAACTCGATCCCACTTTATACCAAACCTGAGAGACCACCACCGGGGCTCGATGATCTTCATTTACCAGTATTTTCATGCCATTTTTTAAATTATGTTCAAATACTGTTGCCCCGGCTGTGGTGGTGACAACGCCAAGAACACAAAATAGCGATAACCCCATTCCAAATTGTTTTAACATGCATTTTTTCCTGATTTAGCTGTAGCCATTCATATTCCACTAATAGTGTTAATTCTAAAATACCATCAAATAGGCAAAGAATAGTTACAAATTAATTATATTCACCATACTAACTCACCGTCTGCAATGGTAGGATAAGCAACCAAAGTGTACAAGTGTCTACCTTCGAATTTAGCGTATTTAACTGTGTTTCCAGTGTACGCTAAAGGCTTGTTTTAATTAATCTAACACTTGTATTTATTTTAATAAAATTGTAATCAGGTTCGACAGTCAAAATAATGTTTGGTTTCAAAAAATCCTCAAAAACTAAAATCCCGGAAAATACTAAAGCGTCACTATTCTCGCGCCTAAAAGAGGGCTTAAGTAACACTCGAAATAATATCAATTCGGGCTTATCGGGCTTATTTTTAGCCAAAAAACAAATAGACGATGAATTATTAGAAGAAATAGAAACACTGCTGATCACTGCAGATTTGGGCATCGATGCGACCAGTAAAATAATCACTGAACTAACCGAAAAAACCAAACGCAAAGAATTAGCCGATTCTTCAGCTTTATATGTTGCACTACGACAACAACTACTCGATATATTACTACCGTGTGAGCAACCACTAGCCCAAGTCGTGACTAATACTGCGCAATCGCCCTATGTTATTTTAATGGCGGGCATTAATGGCGCCGGCAAAACCACCAGCATTGGCAAAATTACACGTTATTTCCAACTACAGGGAAAATCAGTGATGCTCGCTGCCGGTGACACCTTTCGTGCCGCCGCAGTGCAGCAATTAAAAACCTGGGGCGAGCGCCACAATGTTCCGGTGATAGCACAACACGATGGCGCCGATAGTGCTTCGGTTATTTTTGACGCATTAGAATCGGCTAAAGCAAAAAATATTGATATATTAATTGCCGACACCGCTGGTAGGTTGCATACTCAATCTAACCTAATGGAAGAATTAAAAAAGATAAAACGCGTGTTATCCAAACTCGATAACAACGCACCACAAGAAGTCATGTTGGTGGTTGATGCCGGCACTGGACAAAATGCTTTAAATCAGGCAGTTGAATTTGATAAGACCTTAGGTTTAACGGGTATCACCTTAACCAAGTTAGACGGCACGGCTAAAGGCGGTGTTATTTTTGCTATTGCACACAAATTAAATCTGCCCATCCGGTTTATTGGTGTTGGTGAAAAAGCCGAAGATCTACGAGAATTTAATGCCAATGATTTTATTGATGCATTATTTGATAACGAAAATAATCAAACAACCAGTAACTAACACTATAATAATTATAAAATGATTCGTTTTACTAATATCAGCAAACGTTACCCAAATAGTCACGATGCACTGTCAAATGTATCGCTGCACATGGAAGCGGGCGAAATGGCCTTTTTGACCGGCCATTCTGGCGCAGGCAAAAGTACCTTTTTAAAATTAATAGGATTACTCGAACGCCCTACTCGCGGCCAAATTGTTATTGACGGCCAAAACTTAAATAAAATGAGTGCCCGAAAAATTCCGTATTTAAGACGAAATATCGGCATCATATTTCAAGACAACCGGCTGTTATTTGATCGTACCGTGTTTGATAATGTCGCATTACCATTAATCATCATGGGTCATTCGCATCGAGAAATTCTACGCCGAGTACGTGCTGCATTGGATAAAGTCGATTTACTCTCTAAAGAAAAAGTAATGCCCATCACCCTATCCGGTGGTGAACAACAGCGTATTGGTATTGCGCGTGCCGTGGTAAACAAGCCGCCACTAATACTGGCGGACGAACCAACCGGTAATCTGGATCCGGCGTTATCAAAAGAAATTATGAGTATTTTTGAACAATTTAATGCCGTTGGCGTAACGGTTTTAATTGCGAGCCACGATTTAGACTTAATTTCTCAAATGGGACATCGGGTCATCGAATTACGTGATGGTGTGTTATTAAACGATGGTGCGACACAACACACAACAAGTACCACGGGTAGCTATTCATGAGTAATTCTATTTTAAATGAACGCGCCATTCCCACCTTACATGGCCCATTAACCAACCTTAAAATATATTTACTAAGACACCTGCAAGTTTTTTTCTATACCCTTGGAAAACTCATTGCCACCCCGTTTGCAACATTTTTAACAGCCGCGGTGATCGGCATTGCCTTAGCATTACCCTCCGCATTACATGTTTTACTCGAAAATGTACAACACTTGAGTACCGGCTGGGATGGCGCAACGCATATTTCATTATTTTTAAAACGTGATACTAGCGACGTCAGTGCTCGTCAATTGCAAACTAAGTTACAAAGCTTGGCCGAAGTATCTAACGTGCAATACATTTCAAAAGAAAAAGCACTCGAAGAATTTAAACGCTTATCCGGTTATGGTGATGTTTTAAAAGCATTAAAAAAGAACCCTCTGCCATCAGTATTAATCGTACAACCATCACTACGTTACAATACCCCCGAACAATCTGAAAAACTAGTCGGTGATTTTCAAAAGCTATCCTACGTCGAATTTGCACAACTCGATATGCAATGGTTAAGGCGTTTAAATGCAATCTTAGGCATAGTTGAACGCGGCGTTACCGTTATGTCAGTGTTATTGGCCTTAGCCGTAACTCTAGTCGTCGGAAATACAATTCGACTGGCCATCCAAAGCCGATGTGATGAAATCATTATCATCAAACTTATCGGTGGCACCAATAGTTTTATTCGCCGTCCCTTTTTATACACCGGTGCCTGGTATGGTGTGTTTGGCGGAGTGATTGCATTTATTTTAGTCAACATAGCGGTTTTATCGCTTAGTTCGCCGATTAAAAACCTGACCAACCTCTATCAAAGTAATTTTTCATTACAAGGCTTAGGGTTTTTTGAGGGGCTATCACTTTGTTTTTTCAGTATATTATTAGGGCTCGCCGGTTCTTGGTTAGCCGTGGGTCGTCATTTGCGCGAAATTGAACCTACTTAAAAATTTTATTTCATCTATAATTCTAATATTATTTAGGTTACAGCCAGCTGCAGTAATTGGTTCATATTTTACAACATTCGGTTAAATAGAATTATGACGGGAAAACCTACTCGAATAATGGTCATTGAAGGCTCTTCAGTATCTCGAGCCATTTTAGCGCGTACCTTGCGCGATGAAATTAATAACTGCGAAGTAACTCCTGTTAAAGCCGGTCGTGACGCATTAGCGTTACTCGAAAACGAAAAATTCGACTTAATTACCACCGCGTTATTACTACCCGACATGGATGGTTTAAAGCTAAGCAGTAAAATACGAAAATCCGTCACACATCATTATACACCGGTCATTGTTGTATCAGGAGATGCAGACGATCGTTTGTTACGCGAAGGTTTTGAAGCAGGTGTCACTGACTACTTTGATAAATCGGAAGGATATCGTGCTTTTGGAACATTTATCTCGTCATTTATCCAACGTAATTCAGGCTTGGTTGGAAAAATTCTCTATGTCGAAGACAGCAAAACCGCAGCCTCAGTCACGACCACCATTTTAGAAAAGCATGGCTTACGCGTTGAGCACTGTATTACTGCAGAAGAAGCACTTAAAACACTCACAGAACAACATAATAATGATCAAAATTTAGATAATAACGATGTTGAAAAATACGACTTGGTGATCACCGATTTTTATCTAAAAGACAGCATGACCGGAGGCGATTTATTACACGCAATTCGGGTCAAATTGCATTATTCGCAACAAGAACTACCCGTATTAGTATTAACCGGCAATGAAGAAAGCGACAACCAAGTCGTTGTATTTCATGCCGGAGCAAATGACTTTGTGTTAAAACCCATCGTTGAAGAAGTACTGATGGCGCGAGTACGGGCCTTGTTAATGATTAAACATCAATTCGATGCATTAAAACATCAAGCTGAATATATGCGCTGGATTGCGGCAACCGATAGTTTGACTGGCGCACGCAGCAAACGATACTTACTCGATAATGGTGAAAATTTCATCTCCAACCCCAAACACAATCCAGTATGGGCAATGCTCATTGATATAGACCGCTTTAAACAAATTAACGATACATTAGGTCATATTACCGGTGATCATGTCTTGGCTGCCCTTGGTGAACTACTAACGGAAGTATTTCGAGATGCCATGGTAGTCCGCTTTGGTGGAGAAGAGTTTTGTGTCTTAATTGCCAATATCGAAGCAGTTGACATTCTTGAGCTAGCGGAAGAATTCCGAAATCGGGTAGAAGTATTAAAACCATCCGGAGTCAGTATTACAATTAGTATTGGTTTAGCCAATTACGCCGATAATGACAATGCCAGTCTGAGCCGCTTTATCTCATATGCCGACAAGGCATTATACTTTTCCAAACAACAAGGTCGAAACCGTGTCAGCCTGTATGAGAATGGTGCTGCCATCACCTCACCACTGCACGGCCTACCGATGGATTTTTCAAGCGAAAATGAAGCTTAAAGTCATTTTAATCTAAAAATAACAGCAATAACAACAGCTTAAAACGCATCACACTTCCCAAATAACCCGCTTTTTTCCTATATTATTGATATTACCCTCCAATCGGCATACTAATATTTTTAACGCAACTTGATAAATTTGATGTTTTAACGCTAGTTTTCGGCTAAAAGGCTACTAGAATAAGGGGCATTTTTAAATTTGAGCTTTAAAAAGAAACATTACCCTGACACAAACCCTAGGTTATATTAGTAAATGAACTTTAACTAATATTAGCAGTCCAACTCATTGAGTGCTAAAAATATTGGCACTCATATAGCTAGAGTGCTAATATTGATAACAACTAATATGGGAGCCAGTCAGAATGACAAGCAATCTTCAATTACAACTTAGCGTACCATCCGGAAATATTGAATCATACCTGAGTGGTATACATAATATACCCGTTTTGAGTAAGGAAGAAGAAATTGCCCTAGCCATTCGTTTTAGGGAAGGCAACGATCTCGATGCAGCTCAAAGCTTGGTTATTTCAAATTTACGCTTTGTTGCACATATTGCCCGTAGTTACTCGGGTTACGGATTAGCCCTTGCAGATCTTGTTCAAGAAGGCAATATCGGTTTAATGAAAGCGGTAAAACGTTTTGATCCAAGCAAAAATGTTCGATTAGTATCGTTTGCAGTGCATTGGATACGCGCAGAAATGCACGAGTTTATCTTAAAAAACTGGCGCATAGTTAAAGTTGCCACAACCAAAGCACAACGAAAATTATTTTTTAATTTACGCAAATCAAAGAAAAAATTAGCATGGTTCACCGATGAAGAAGTTGGCTCGGTTGCAAAAGATTTAGGTGTCAGTAAAAAAGACGTGCTAGAAATGGAATCACGACTAACGGGTTCGGATATTGAGTTTGAAAATAAAGATGGTGATGATGATGATAATTTCGCACCAGCAGCCTATCTCGAAGATATGCGCCAAGAGCCTTCACGTTTAATTGAAAATCACATGACTGCCACTCAAAATAAAAAGCAGTTAATTGACGCGATTAAAACCTTAGACGAACGCAGTAAATCAATTATTCAGCGTCGCTGGTTAGCAGAAGATAAAGTTACTCTACAGTGCTTAGCCACTGAATATAATATTTCAGCAGAGCGTGTTCGACAATTAGAAAATGCAGCAATGAAAAAATTACGACTTGCAATCAACATTGATTAATATACAACCATTTCCCGTGGACATCACGGGAAATGGTACGGCTATTATTTCAAGCCAAGCAACATTAACCGTTACTGACAAAATCATCTAAAACTTGTGTTAATATTGCTTCATTCTTTTTGCTAGCATGTAATGTCTTAGCGATGGAACCATCCTCTCTAAATAATACCAGCGTCGAATGCCTCACATTATAATCTTTTAAAAACTGTTCGCCAATTGGCGCACTAATACTAACCGCTAAAAATTCAATTTTTCCGGAATACGATGCACGAATACTTTCTAATAAAGTCATCATATCAATACTATTTATAGTACCGTTATTATAAGCAAACACAGCCACTTTAGAACCTTTACCAATTTTAGACACGTCATTACTAAACCCTTTTGGTAAAAAAAGAACTGCAAATCCAATGAGAATCGCAATTGACACAATTGCTATCAACGTGGCTTTTGAGGCTTTTCCATGCATGTATTTCATATTTTTCTCCAAAGACATAAGCTGTCATTATATAGCGAAACTACAAAAACAAAACAGTAAATCACTCTCAATAACCTAAAGTTCTGATAATAAATTAACCAATGATTACTCATGCTAAATTTGAAAAAGCATTCATAAGTCGAATACAGGGGCTTTTTTTAGAAATTTAAATAAGATTAAAAGATAATAATAGATGCAGGGTATAAGACATGTTTTTAATAAAAGCACTGAATATTTCAAGTTTTATCAAAAACACTAATAACATTCAAATTCAGTTGTGAAGAATTATCTGGAGTATGTTATTTTGCCACGATAACTAATCATAAATGCACAGCTCCAAGATAGCCAAGCAGTAAAATAAATATTCTACTGCTATATGATAAGCACAATAAACTTAGATTATGCAGATGCGTTATTCGTATTCGCTTCAGCGGTATTATCAGTTTGCTCAGCTGGTGCAGAGCTGCTATTAGACTTTGCTTCACGTTCACCTTGCTGTAACAATTTTTTAACTTTCGTTGTTTCTTGTAAATCTTTCGTTAATATTGAAATTTCTTTATTTCTAAGTGTAATTTTTTTCTGTAGTTCTTCAATTTCTGAGGTCAAGGTATTGGTGCGCTTGTTTATATTACCTTCTTTCTTTTCAGCATCAGAAATAATTTCATTAACACGAACATTTGCAGACTCTAACGTTTTTCTAACAACCGTTATAACAACGTCAGTATCAACATCAGGAAGCTTGCGCATTAACCCAACGGCTTCCTCGATTCCATAATTAAAAGATGAAATTTTATTACCTAATTGAGAATCGCGAGGTGTTGATTCATCGGAAGAATTACTTGCTCCGCTCGAACCCTTTTTTTGCCAGCGGCTGTCACGATTAGAATCATCCGTTGCATTAATTTGTGTTGAATTATTTTGAGCCATATTGTCTGCCTCCATGTCGTCATTGTCTTTGGATTTCTGAAAAATTCCCATTTAGCTTATCCTCCCGTAAATACTTTGGTAACTCTCTTAAAATTTAAATTTCAAAAGGATTAAGAACACAAACATACACGAGTTAGAAAGGTAATAACAGTTCAATTTGTTGTGATTAAACAAAAACATGCATAAACCCAACAGCCGAGCCAGTAGTCACTATTCATACTTTATTAATGGTATGTGCTTTATATAGTTTATTTTCTCACACAAAACTGAGAACTGGATTAAAATTATAGAATTATTTTAATTTTTTTTGAATTATGGTTAAATAATCAGGGTTTTAATATTTAACCACATCGAGAGCAGCTCAAATAAGCCCAGAATCAAATATTGAAATCGAATATCGCTAGTCTAATAAATAAATTTTGTTTAAAATGATGCACATGGTAACAGATTACAAACGCAAATTTCCTAATGCTTTACTAAATTATCAATACATCGAAGAAGCACTAAAACAGTATATATACCGCACAGACATGATGGCCGTAGCTGAAAAAGTTGGCTTACTTGACAAAAACACCGATGAAAAATTTAATGAGGCAATAAATAAAATTCCAGTAGAATTTCTTGTCAAAATGTTTGAACGTCGAACAGCAAATAACAACCTTATAAAAAAATTAAATGATTTACCGTTAAAAAGCCGAATCATCTCATTTCAACAGTTTTTATCTGACGATAATAGTATTATTGACAAAAAAGTACAAAATCAAATACTCAGTTTTGAAAATGTATTACAACACTCAGAAAATTGTGTACATGAATTATTTGTCGAATTAAGTAATCTAGAAAAAAAAATCGATATTTTCAAAAAAAAACCAATAAATTAAATTAGACTACATAGGCTATGTCATGGATCGTCACGCTTTTTGCAACCCAGTTAATTCTGAATCATCCACTATAAGTGATTCACTTTCTCCAACAACATTACTCAATATGCTACAAATCGAGTTACCTAAATTTACGGTTAAAGTAAGAGGTGAGGTTTTAGCCATACGACCATGGCCAAATAATGAAGATCCTATTTATCTGTACGGCGAAATTGGAGATTCTGAAAGCTGCATTGAATTTAAAATAAGACCAAATACAAAACTACAACTCCGCGGGCAACATATTGAAATCGTCGGTGCGCTACACACAAGCCCAAACTATCAACGCGATGGTATAAAAATATCCATCGAAGGTGAAATGCTCAATGAATATAAAATTGAAAAACGTCCATCTAAATTTTTAACACAGCACAATTCTCGACAATTGCTATCATTAAAACAATTTTTAACGCAATATAAAATTAATGAACTTTGTGTCTTATCAACCCGTCACGGTTTTGCTGATTTTATTTCAAAAACTAACCAATCAGTTCATTACACTGACGTGGTATTTTCAGTCTGTAATTTTGATACCATTCAAAATATTTTAAAAGGAATTAAAGAAATCGCAGAAAAAAATAATATAAAAGGAATCGTTATTATCCACGATGGTGAAAATTGTTGGGACAATAGAAAGTGGGATAATACTCAAGTGGTGCTTGCCCTATTGGATACCAATTTACATATTTATACAGCATTATGCGAAACTGATATTTTATTACTCGCTGACAAACATTCAGACGAAGCATTTATAACCCCAAATAAATTTGCAACACACCTAAGCACATTAGTGCTTGAACAAAAACATAAAAAAACATTAACAACAAAACTTAAAAGCATTGAAACTAAATTTAAAGATATACTCAAAGAAAAATTTAAATTAAAAAAAATAGTCATATTACTATCTATTAGTAATATATTATTACTTGCAGTTACGATTTTCAATTTCAGTAAAATATAATATGTTATTTTTTTGTAGAATCGTCAACATCCAAATCAGGTACATCAACATTTAGATCAACATCATCATTTTCACTATCAGAAGATGATGATTTATTTTTTATTTTATCTATTTTATCTTGTACTTTAGCAATATCTCTCTCAGGATCTAAACTATCTGCATTTACTCCACCAGCATACATTGAAGCATACTCCGTCATCATACCTTCCATAATATCCATGGCATCTTTTAACTCAATTTGTAACGCATCTCTTTCTTTTTGTACTTTTTTTAATTTATCCTGAAGTTCATCAAATTTTTCTGTTAAAAATTGACTATCACCTGAATTCACTGCAACATCATCACTCGTGGCATTCACCGTCACTGAATGCATCACCTTAGTTAAACTCTTAACCTCATCATTAAGCTCATCTAATGATCCTGATTTTTTTCCTAAATACAAATCAATTACTTTACTAAACAATAAATGTTCTTGTTTGATTAAATTATTTACTGCTTCATCTGCAGCAGACTCATCTAAACCATAATCATTTAACAAAATATTTTTTAAATTACCACTATGTTCCTTACTTTCACTCTTAATGCGTTTAACAAATTGTATTGCTTTTCGCTTTAACGATAATCCCGAACGCGCTTTTATTATTAACGCTATCACAATAACAATTGCAAAAAAAGCGGCTGCTTCTGATACAACAATAAGAACTGTTGTCATCAAATCACTCATAATTCCAAGTCCTCTTTTTCTGCGATAGCATTTTTTGTTCGTTTCTTTTTAATAACAAAAAATACTGCAGCAGCAATGAGTGCAAGCATTAAATTAACCATCAACACCCATATAAACACCGATAACAATCCACCTTCGTCCTTTTCAGGTTTAGTAGCTGGCGTAATTTCTGGCTTCAATTCAACCTTCTCATCAACTTTAGGTTGTGCCACCAAATGTTCATTTTTTGGTTTTTTAATACCTTGAGGTAAAATTCGCTCCATTTGCATTTCGACACTGCTATTGTTTTGCCTTACCCCTTTAACCGTAAATGTTATTTTTTCTCCAGCCTGATTTACAGGCACTTGAATAATCCAATGATCATCAGCGTTTTTACTAAATTTCTTAATGCCTCCATGATTTATCTCATAACTAATATCCACCGATCCATCTTGTAATAATCCTTTATGAGGAAGCACTTCAACGATAAACGGTTGTTGTTGTTTTCCACCAGTAATTTCAATATCAGCTAAACCATTAAACACATTAACACTATATTTTCGTTGCCGTTGAAATGTTGGACCTTGGGCAGTAACAATTAATTCAAAAACACCTGAACGCAATGGACTCCGAAACTCACTATAATAAACACCATCTGCTGCATCTTTATCTAAGCCTTTGCCATCATCTTTGAGCTGATAATTCATATCAGGATCATTTAATGATTTTTTAAGTGCATTAATTTTAACTAATTTTAAAAAATTTTTATTCTTTATATTTTTTTCTTTTTGTTTTAAAACAGCCTTTAGCAAAATTCGTTGGTTTAATAACACATTATTTGGAATATCATTAACAAAGAGTGTTAAATTAGTTACCACTAAAACTCTATTGTCTTTATCAATAGGCGCATCCAATTTCCAATCACCGGATTCCGGCTTTAATATTGTGATTAAATCGTATCCATCCTCATGGAACCAATTAATATTCTCTGGATTATCTTTTTCAGTAATTATTTTTTTACTTGGAGTTATTAAGCTTGAAGCAGTTTCTCCAGAATGAAAGCTTAACACCGTCATGTCTTTAATGGACTTATCTACCTTAAACACATTATTTTCAAGTGGCAAAGCATTTGCCGTGCTCGCTTTTTCAAAAATTCGTAGAAACACTCGATGTAATATTTTTGGATCTTCAATTAATTCATACCAACCATCTGTCGAGACCGATAACAGTTTTAATAATTCGTGATCGGCTTGTTTTGATAATGCAATAGTATGAATTTTTACACCGGCTTTTTTCAATTTGGGTAAATAATAATCGATAACTCGATTACGAGATTTTAAATTAATCGATGGATCCTTAGAGACATCAACGACACCATCGGTTAATAAAATAATATGTCGGCTGGTATTAGGGTCATTCGATTTCCAATCATAAGTTGATTTTTTTAAGGCGTCTTCAATATTGGTATACAAACCTCGAGAATGAATTTTTGTTGCTTCGCGTCGCGCTTGTTTTTTCCATGACTCATTAACCACGCCATACTTAACCTGCATATTAACGTATTTACCAAAAGTCCATATCCCTGCGCGCGTACCATTTGGAATTAATCCGACTAACATTCGCACAGAGGGTGTTCGTAAATTTTGGGGATCATTAACTTTCATGCTGCCCGAAACATCGATAAGAATTCGTAAATCGGTTTTTTTAGCCGCACTGAATGATGCCGCAGGCATTAGAATTAGTGAAAAAGAAAGAAGTAGACCAAAACACGCACGAGCAGATAAAACCAAACCTCCATGTACTTCACCACAGAGCCTGATAATAATTAATTTTTGTACTGTTATTTTAGCCAAGTCCCTAATATCTCTCGAAAAAATCGATGTGTATTAAGTAGGCTAGCGGTAAATTAAGTCAAAACTTTAACTTTACCAAAGATGTTCTCAGAATATTTGAGGGAAATACAGTAAGTTATTGAAATTAATAAAATTATAGAGCAATTATTATTATCACTCTAAATTAATAATTAACCGACAATCAATATACTGGCTAACGATAATACTGCTATCACAACTAATACAATAAGGATAAACATTGGAAATGTTTGGAATGTAAATAAAGATTTCATAAAAATACTCTCATTAACTACATATAAGAAAAATCTAATATATCAATATTAGTCATTTTTGTCTAGCGATGATTTTTTTTGCGGCACCAATGGATCGTCATCATCCATTAAAATTCGATGCGCCGGCCCCTCCATATCATCAAACTGGCCACTTTTTATCGCCCAAATAAGGCCAACTAACGCAATTACCATTACAACTGCGGCCAATGGAATTAATAAATATAAAATGTCCATACGTTTCCTAAAGCATAGTTGATATTGCCCACCTTGTAAGACGATCCTGACACAAAGATCAGTTTTATCTGACAGATCAACAGTAAAAAGTCGATTAGAGTTTTATGTAGTTAACTGGCTATGACGAGCAATACTCTATGACACCACGAATCGACTCACCACCAACAAATATTTTAGAACAAATACCGCAAGCCAAATTAAAAAGCGAACGATTTTACTTTGTCGAATTCGAAGGCTGGCATTTTCATTGCCGTGATGGTAGCCGCGGTCCATTCAAATCAAAGCTACAAGCTGAACATGAGTTATTAAAACACATCGAACAACAAAAGCAATTATATTAAAGCATATAATTAATTATTCTCAGGAGCTTGCTCACCATCTTTATTTGAATACCAACTGTTTCCTGCGGTTAGTCTTAGTGCATTAGTAACAACCAACAGTGAACTAACTGACATACCAAGTGCAGCCATCCACGGCGCAATATAGCCCATCGATGCTAATGGTAATGCGATTAAATTATAAATAATCGCCCATGCTATATTCTGCTTTATAATAGTCATGGTTTTTTTACTCATTTTAATGGCAAAAGGAACTTGAATTAATTTATTGGATAATAAAATCATATCGGCACTAGCCTGTGCCAATTGAGTTGCACTGCCCATCGCCATTGATACTTGAGCACCGGCTAATACCGGTGCATCATTAATACCATCACCAATCATAGCGACAATCGCTTTATTGTCTTGTAATACTTGAATTAAGTGTAGCTTATCTTGAGGTCTACAATTTCCATGAACCGAATCAAATTGAAATTGTGAAGCCACATTTTTTGTAACAGCATCATCATCGCCACTTAATAATATAGTTTTAATTGATAATTTTTTTAATTCTTTAATCGTTTCAACTGCATCATCACGGATAATATCATCATATTCAAAGCGCGCAATAACAGTTTGTTTATTGGCTAAAAATACGTGGGGCTTAAGTTCACGATTATCGTCAAAACAGTTAATATTAAAATGTTGTTGCACAAATAATGCATTGCCTAAAATATATTCTTCACCATCAACAATACCAGAAATACCTCGGCCACTATAATTTTTAATGGAGTTACAATTGTTATCGGTAATATGATTTTTATATTTGTTATATAGCTCAACAGACAGGGGATGCTCTGAAAATTTTGCTATTGATGCTGAAATCCGACACACATCAGCTTGAGACATTGTTGTATAAATTTTTTGTTCAACTAATATAGGTTTACCATAAGTTAGTGTTCCAGTTTTATCAAACACTACATGAGTCACTTTAGCCAACGTTTCTAAGGCACTGCTTCGAGTTGTTAATAATCCAAAACGCGTTAATTTTCCGGTAATAGCCGTCATTGCTGCAGGTGTTGCCAACGATAATGCACATGGACAAGTTACCACTAAAACAGCTAATACAATTTCAAATACTCGATCAGCATCGTTAATATACCACCAACTAGCAACGACAGATGTCATGAGCAGTAATACCAAAACAAACCACGCCGCTGTTTTATCTGCTAACTTTGCAATTTGAGGTTTTTCAGTTTGTGCCCGCTCTAACAATCGTGAAATACCGGCTATAACCGTATCAGAACCAACTTTTTCAATTCGAACAGTGATGGGATTAGCCGTATTAAGACTGCCACCAATCACCGCACTATCAATATTTTTTTCAATTGCTTGACTTTCACCGGTTATAATCGACTCATCGATCAAACTAATGCCATCAATAATAATACCATCAGCTGGGATTGTTTCACCCGTTTTAACCAGAACCACGTCATTCGGTTTTAATTCACTTCGAGAAATAATTTCATGCTGTCCATCAACCACTCGGGTAACTAAGGTAGGCAATAAACGTATCAATTGTTCAGCTACAAACCCAGCCTTATGTCTAGCACGCATTTCTAAAAAACGTCCCGATAATAAAAACAAGGTAAACATCGTTACTGAATCATAATACACTTCACCTTGATGCGTTAAGGTCGCCCAAACGCTTGCACTAAATGCCGCTATCAACGCCATTGAAACGGGAACATCCATACCCAATTTAAAACGTTTTAAATCACGGTAAGCCGATTTAAAGAAAGGTTGTGCTGCAAAAAGTATAACCGGGGAAGCAAACACTAAACTCACCCAGCGCATTAAATTTCGCAATGATTCATCCATGGTAAATTCTTCAGATGCATCAGCCGCATACATAGCAACAGCAAACATCATTACCTGCATTGCACCTAAACCGGCAATAGCAATGCGCCACAATGCTTGTTTATGTTCTTTTTCAATTAATTGTTGTTGTTGGCTGGCATCATAAGGATGAGCTTGATAACCAATATTGAGAATTTCTTTTAAAATTTTGCTTAATTTAATTTTATTATTATCCCAAACAACATAGGCTCGATGTGTAGAGTAGTTAATACGAAATTCTGAAACCCCTTCTAAAGCATTAACATGCTTTTCGTTTAACCAAACACAAGCAGCACAAACAATACCTTCCAGCATTAGCGAAGCTTCATTTAAATCACCTTCATGGCTAACAAACGCATCTTGTAAAATACTGTTATCATACAATTCAAATTGTTTGATTATGTCAATGCTGTCGTCTACCGCGGTATTCGACGTTTCTGTTCGATGACGATAAAATTGTGTTAAGTTATTATCAACAATCGCTTGTGATACAGCCAAACAACCAGGACAACACATGGATCGTTCAGCATCTAAAATAGTAATGGTATACTGACTTGATGCAGGAACATCAAGGCCACAATGATAACATTTTTGCTCTGTAGCCATACTTACTCAAACCACTCTTATCGGATATCAACTGACATTAATTTGTTATTTTATCGCGATTCCCATCCTTTTGAAAGCCGACGGTCGTACTACCGACTAATTCATAGACAATTGCAGCATGTTTAATCTTTAGAACCAGTCCCCAGCGCCCGGGTTCTGGTAGACTAACTTTAACCTGATAAACGCCATCTTCAATGTGTGTCATTGAAAAATCCGTGTCAAGCCGACTATTTGAATAACGAACGAATTTACCGGAGATTATAGCCTGAGTGATGCTTTTAGCATTTTTATCTTTGATTTCTATTTGAAAAATAGTCGGTTGATTAACTAACGGTAGTGTTAACCAGCCTTTACGAATTTTCCACTGACTCTGTTTTCGAGCCTCAATATTCTCTAAGTATTCATTATATAGATTTTCTTTTTGGTAATAATCATGAACCACTTTACCCGGATAATTATAGGTTGCCTTAGAATCATTATCAGATTCCGGTAATACAAAATCAGCCACTTGCGAACTCAAGCCCTTATCCGCTATTGTCACAAAAAAGGAATCGACTAATACTAATAACACAAAAAAACTAATAATAGTCACAGGAGCCCAATGCACTCTACTATTTTTTTCACGACGGCTAGCAATAACGGATAAACCATAAACGGTAACCATGTAGATCGCGAGATGAATCGCAAAGATATCACCACCGGGCCAATAAATTATCGCAACTGGCATAAAAACAACTAAGGTAATCACCGCAACAATTGCGCCAATGCTGTTAGATGGAATTTTTGTTAACCACTTTAATACGAAAAATAAAATGGTAATTATTAATACACCACTGCTTAAAGTAACAATCATATTATGTCCCTAGATATCCTATTTAATTCTAGAATTCGGTATAGAGAAAATCGATGTCCAAGCTATATCTTTTAAATCTGTACGGCCTTCAGGCTCAACAATAAACTGAAATGATTGTCTTGTAGCTGTTGCATCTTTTGGATGCTGCCTAACTTTAGCTTGTATTCGAACCGTGCTTTGAGCATTAACAATATAGTGATCGAAATCGCCAATGGTGAGTTCTGAATATTTTAATCCAACAATTTTAATATTGAATTCCATCGGTGTTGTGGTTTTGTTATTAATTTTAATCTCGTAACGATTTTGTTCACGACCATCAGATAATGTAACGGATAATGGCTGCCGAACTTTTTGGACAATCAACTCTAATTGATCTCGAGTAGCGATACTCCATGAGAGTAGGAATATTGTCAATAAAGTAATAAAACCATAACCAACTACGTTAAGACGAAACCATTGTGTTTTTTCGCCTTGCTCTTTCACTTCTGAACTATAACGAATTAAACCTTTTGGATACCCAATTTTATCCATTATAATATCACAAGCATCAATACATAAAGCGCAAGTGATACACTCGTATTGAATACCATCTCGAATATCAATTCCGGTTGGGCAAACTTGAACACAAAAACCACAGTCAATACAATCACCCACACCATTTTCTATCCGTACATCGTGTTCCGTCATTCCAGAACGCGGTTTTTCTCTGCCTTTATCGCGTTCACCACGGCTTTGATCATAAGTAACAGTTAAAGTATTTTTATCAAACATTGCCGCTTGAAATCGAGCATAAGGACACATATAAGTGCATGTTTGTTCACGTGCCAAACCTGCCATAAAATACGTTGTTGTGGCTAAAAACAACGTTGTAGCATATGCTGCAAAAGGAGCCGAGCCTGTTAAAACTTGCTCTAAAAGTTCAGGAGCATAACCCCAATAGAGTGTAAACGTTAAACCAGTTACTAGTGACATCAAAATCCATAAAAAGTGCGTGAAGATCTTTTTAAAAATTTTATTATTATTCCATTCACTATTAATGAGCTTTATTCGAGCATTACGCTCACCTTGCACAAGGTATTCGATAAAAATAAAAACATCAGTCCATAATGTTTGAAAACAAAAATAACCGCAAAAAACACGACCTAATATTCCCGTTATAAAAAACAACAACATTGCAGCTATCAGCAATAAACCGGCTAACCAAAAAATATCTTGAGCATAAACAACAAGGCCAAAAATATAAAAATGACGATCCACAATATCAAATAAAATGGCTTGATTAGGTCCAATAGTTCGCGACCACGGTACCCACGGCAATAAAAAATATACGCTATACGCAAATAACAGGATCGCGGTTTTTATATATCGATACCGCCCTTTAACAGATCGAGGAACAACAGGTATGCGCTCTTGAATGATTTTATCATTCATAATGACTATTCACTTTGCTTCTATATTTTTATATTGCCTATACAAAAAAAGGACAAACAATAAATGCTTATCCTTTTAATGCATATTGAAACTACATTCATAACATAAGCGTTATTTACCGCCACCTAATTCATGAACATAAACAGATAAAATTTTGATTTCCGTTGGTGATAACCGATCTAACCACGATGGCATCTCTCGTGTAACACCAGTACGAATAACCGATTTCACAGCAGTTAATTTTTCGTCATATGATGTAGCATTAGGGACATTTGCAATTGTCCAAATACTATCGGTCAAATTAGCCGAACCAGTACTTTTTAATCCAGTTGCCGTAATGCCATGACAATAATGACAACCACCGGTTTGACCATTAAAAATTTCTTTGCCTTTAGATATGCTCGCAGCATTAGCATTACCAGTAATCGATAAACTCAATACATAAGAAGCGACATCAGTTAATTGCGTTTCATTCAACGTTTTTTCAAATTCAGGCATATAACCTTGGTGACCATTTTGAATGGTATTTTGAATATCATCAAAACTGCCTCCCCATAACCAACTATCATCAACTAGATTAGGATATGCGCCAATAACTCCGCCAGCACCAACTTGATGACATGGAGCACAATTATCAGCAAATAAAACTTTTGCTTTTGAATTAACGAATTCAGATAAAGCCTGATCTTTAGTAATTTTATCAAAACTAGATTGTTGCACTTGATCTACGTACTTCTGTTGCTTCTCACGTGCCACTTGCATTTCTTTTAAATATAATGCACGAGTATTCCAATGAGTCTTGTGACTTTTGCCATCCTTAGTTACATATTCAATATCATTAAACGCACCTTTAAGATAACCATCACCAATAGGCCAACTTGGATAAAAGATCCAATATACAATGGAGAAAACCACTGTTGCATAAAAACCCCATACCCACCAGTTTGGTAATGGATTATTAAATTCTTGGATATCACCATCCCAAGCATGACCGGTTGTTTGAGCCGCTGATTTAGATTTTTTAGTTTTATCTACCATAATTTTTTACTTACTTTTTAATGTTATCGTCTGAGTCACTTTCTGGCGTATTGTCAGAGTGATCGTCATCATTTTGAAATGGGATATTTTTGTATGACTCTAGCCTTGAGCTACGTCTTTTATTGCTATAAACATAATAAACTAGCAATACAAAGGTAACAAAAAATAATACCAACACAAACGGTTTGGTATATTCCATTTTTGTTAACCAAGAAAAAATCTCACTCATCACTATTGTCCAAATCCAAAATTATCTAAACTTGGCAAAATGCCCATCATCAAATTTCTTAAAATCAACCATGGTGCCAAGCATCTGCAAATAAGCTACTAACGCATCCATTTCTGTAATATCGTCTCGGTTACCATCATAGTTGCCTTCAGCAGCTTGTTGAATTAAGTTTTTTTCCGCCTGATTAATATCTAACATCTTAGCAACGTCTGCACCAAAACGTGTGGTATTCGTATCAAACTCAGATTGTCGTGCAGAGTAGGGTACACCAACCATTTTTAATGAACGCAATCTATCGGCAATATCTTTGTATTCAAGTTTGTTCTTTAACAACCAAGGATAGTTAGGCATGATTGAATCCGGCATCACTGAACGCGGTTTATCTAAATGCTGCACATGCCATGCGTTAGAATATTTTTTACCAACTCGTGCTAAATCTGGCCCGGTACGTTTTGAGCCCCACTGAAACGGATGATCGTATTGAGATTCAGCCGCTAATGAATAATGTCCATAGCGTAATGCTTCATCTCTAAATGGACGAATCATTTGCGAATGACATAAATAACAGCCTTCTCGTTGATAAATATCACGACCTAATAATTCAAGTGGTGTGTAAGGGCGAATGGTTTCTTTGCCCTCATACTTCACTTCTTCAATTGTGTCGTCAATAAAATACAGTGGCAAAATTTCAACTAAACCACCAATACTAATAACAAACAAGGTTAAAATAATTAGTAAACCAGAGTTTGTTTCTATTTGTTCATGCTTCATTTAATTTTCCTGATACTAATAATTAATTAGGCTTTTGCTAACTTAGCAGCAATTTTTGCTTCAATTGCAGCTTGTTCTTTGCTGGCATTTCGAATAGTCATGTAAACATTAAATGCCATTAAAATCATACCTGCAACAAACAGCAAACCACCCAAGAACCGAATTGCATATGGTACATGCAAGAATTTAACCGACTCAATAAAGGTATAATTCAAATTACCAAAGACATCAAAAGCACGAAGCATTAATCCTTGTCCAATACCTGCAACCCAAAGCGCACTAATATAAAGTACTACGCCAATCGTACCCAACCAGAAATGCACGAAAATTAATTTTTCACTGTACATTTTGGTATCCCATAACCGGGGAATTAAGTGGTAAAACGAACCAAAGGTGATAAACGCAACCCAACCCAAAGCACCAGAATGTACATGACCAATTGTCCAATCGGTATAATGTGATAACGCGTTAACACTTTTCAGTGCCAGTAATGGCCCTTCAAAAGTCGACATACCATAAAAAGATAATGCGACGATCATAAACCGTATAATTGGATCAGAACGTAATTTATCCCAAGCACCCGATAAGGTCATAATGCCGTTGATCATGCCACCCCATGAAGGCAGCAATAATAAAATTGAAAACGTTGCTGCTAGTGTTGAAGTCCAATCTGGAAGTGCTGTCCAATGTAAGTGATGCGCACCAACCCACATATATAAGAATGATAACGCCCAAAAATGAATAATCGATAAACGATATGAATAAACCGGACGCCCTACTTGCTTAGGCACAAAATAATACATCATCCCAAGAAATGCAGCTGTTAAGAAAAATCCTACTGCATTATGGCCATACCACCATTGCGTCATGGCATCTTGAACACCTGCGTGCAAGCTATATGATTTCAAGGAAAACAAACCAACAGGCACTTCCATATTATTAAAAATATGCAAAATAGCTGTCGCTAAAATAAACGCAATAAAAAACCAGTTTGCTACATAGATATGAGGTTGAGATCGTTTTCGAAGTGTTAAAACATAAAGCAATAAATAAGCAACCCAAGTGACCGTAATTAATATATCAATCGGCCAAACCATTTCAGCATATTCACGTGCTTGGGTATAACCTGCCATATAAGAAATAGCGGCCAATGTTACTGCTATTTGCCAACCCCAAAAAGTAAAAGTGGCTAAACCGTCATTCGCTAACCGCACTTGACAAGTTCTTTGGACGACATAATATGACGTTGCAAATAAAGCACTACCGCCAAAACCAAAAATAACCAAGGTAGTATGAACCGGACGTAAACGACCGAAGGTTATATAAGGAATATCAAAATTCATTATCGGCCAAGTTAATTCTGACGCGATATAAACCCCAACGCTCATTCCAATAACGCCCCAGATAACAGACATTATAGTAAATTTTTTAATGATGTCGTAATTGTATTGCTCGACTGAACGTCCAGTGCTTGCGGACATGCTATACCTCGTGAAATAGTGATTTTTGTTTCTTATTTATTCAAAACATGTGTAAGTTGAGAATTAGAATATACATTAATATATTCTAATATTATAATGATTATACCCTATCTATTACAAGTCTGAGTAGTGTTAACTGAAATTTTACTGACTTAAATCAGTTAAATTTCTACCTAAACTATAGTCGGTCGATATTAAATCACCATATATCCTCATAAATATTATAACGTGATTAAAACACGTTATTAAATTTGCATAATTAAATACATAACAGCCACTACAATAAACGGCATACCAACAGTATCGGATAATAAATAATTTATTTAACTTTTATTTTATATAATTATAAAAACAAACAATCGGATAACATAAAACAAAGAACAAACACGCGACCAATCTAAATTCGAATTTGAAATGATAGGAACTTAAATTAAAATATAATTCGAATTCCCTGAGACTTTGACTTTTTATTTAATTTTTACTATATATTAGAACAACTTCATATTAAGTCGTCTTTTAGATTTACCAACGCAGCTCTTATGGTTTCCGTATTTTTTTAGCGGGAATCTCGGGTTAAAAAAATAAGATTTGATGACTTAAAAGCCCTTATTGACGCAAATTTCCAACAAATGTCGAATCAATCGTTACATTGGCAATTTACTTCAAAACTACGAACAAATCTTATCGTTGGTTTTTCATCTCTAATTATTCTACAAAATACTGCTCTTAATGCAGCGGAAACTGATTTAACAACATCCCCAGATTTTTTTGATTTAACGTTAGAAGAATTATTTAACATTCCGATTACCACAACGTCGTTTTTCCCAGAAACAAACCTTGATGCGGGTTCGACAGTTACCGTTATAACGTCGAAATATTGGCAAAAAAGAGGTGCCCGACGACTCGATGATGCAATAGGCTACATGCCCGGGCTAACCGCAATGCCGCATTTTTTAGGCTCAAAACGATGGGTAGTTCGAGGATTTCCTAATGTTAATGGCAGTGGTGTGCAAACATTGTGGGATGGCATCCCCATTAATGCCTTACCAGTTGGAACGGCGCAATTGGATCATCCCAATATTCAACTCGATACTTTAAGCAGTATTGAAGTTATCCGTGGTCCGGGCTCAGCATTATATGGCGCAGAAGCTTTTCATGGTGTGGTATCATTAAGCGCATTTGAGTCACAACAAGATATTCAAAAAATTACCTTACAAGCGGCCAGCAATGCTTATAAAAATGCTTCATATCTTGGAAGTTTTGCATTAACTAATCAATGGCGTTTAAACATCGCGGTTTCCGGAAGCGGCCAGCCCAATCAAAATTTTAAATACCAATATTTTGATAATTCCTCTAATTTACAAACTAACGAACGAAACTACCAATATGGCTCTTACACTAGTTCGATAAAACTGGAATCCAATCAACAAAATAAAATATCACACAAATTCGGCATTTATTACAATTTATATAATAACAATAATTTTTATTTTGATGGTTCAGCCGTCCCGGAAAATGATGTATCCAATGCAGATACCCATCTCGCCATGATAAAAGCTGAAATAAAATGGAATCTCGGCAAAAACAGTGACTTGGTATTTCACGCAAGTAATTGGTCTGAAGGCAGAAAACACTCCAGAATATTATCCAATGGTAATCGAATAACAATCGTTGTTGATAAAGAAACACAAGCTATCGGAAAATTAGTTTATCGAAACAAAAAACTTAGCCAAAATACACAACTCAGTATGGCATTAGAAATTAGAATGTCAGACACAAAAAATGCCTATCGAAAAATAACACAACCGGATCAAACAGTGATTTTAAATGCACCGTTAGCCTTTGGATTTAAATCACGAAAATTAAATAGTTTTTTAGTCGATGCCAAAACCACATTTGCTAACACACAATATGATTTTCGATATGGTTTTCGATTAGACAGCTATAGTGATTTCGGCAAACAAATATCACCTCGCCTCGGTTTAATAAAACACCTTGATAAATCATCAGCATTAAAAATACTCTATGGCAACGCCTTTAAAGCACCAACAGCGAATGAACTTTATGGATCACCATTTCAAACCGGAGACTTAAATTTAAAACCAGAAACAATTAATACTTTGGAATTAGTTTATCTTAAAAAAATGGCACACCAAAAAATTGAAATCGTACTATTTTCCAGTAAATGGCAAAACGGTATTCGCACCATTGATACTGACAATGATGGCTTTGGCGATAAATACGCAAATAATGCTGACAGTAGTTCAAGCGGTATTGAAGCAAGCTATATGCGCGCAATTAACCAATGGAACGTCGAAACAAGTGTTTCTTATGTTTATAGTAAGGATGATACCAACAACCTAGAATACGTAGAATTCCCCCATTATATAGTCAATCTTGGTATAGGGTATCAATTTCACAATGGCTGGCAAATTCACGTCAATAACCGCGCACTGCTTGATATGTCCAGAAGCCCAGACACAAAAACATCAAAAAGCGCCAAACTAAAAGACTATTGGCGTACCGATTTAAACATAAGCAAAACTTTCAGTGACCACTGGCAAGGATTTATCAATATCATAAACCTGCTCAATCGAGACAATCAACATCCTGTGGAATTCACCGTAGCCAACACCACAAACTTTAGTGGTGGCATACAAGATGAAGAAATCAGTTTGGATGTGGGGGTTCGTTATACTTTTTAGAAAATTATAAAAGTTTAAATTCTAACTCATCTTGATTTTATAGTAATTACGCTACTATTTAAATAATATTAAAAACTAACTAGCATTATTTTGCTTAACATATCCTTGTTTCTGATATTTTTTGACACAATTTCGTATTTTACTGTCTCGAATAGCGGCACCAGTCAACATTGCACTAGTAGTCGTTACTTCACACTTCACTTCATCGCCTGCACTATTTTTTAACATCACTTTTTTTCCTGTGCAAGCTTGAAGTAAAAAAAATGATGCCATCAAAATTCCTATAAATACTAACTTAAATATATTCATTGCTATTTCCTTTTTATTAAATAAACCCTAAAATTTAAATTGTCATAATTTATAACATGAAAGACAACCATACAAATTTTTGTAGCTATACCCGAATTCATATAATAAGTGCAATGTCGTTATCTGTTGGTTTTGCTTTATTAATAATGCCTTTAATGTTTCAA
>CAZEPW010000011.1:3766-70823 GCA_964514215.1 uncultured Thioalkalispiraceae bacterium | reverse complement strand
CGGTATTAAATCCTTTAACAATGCCAACATCAACTATCGCATCCTATGCTGTTAGTACGACTAACTTGGAGACTGTTACCACCGCTTATGCTTACCGTCCGTGGTTTGAAAATGGTGCTTGGCAAGGTGATTTGGTTGAGTATGATATGTTAAAAAATAGTGCTATATCAACTTCGGTTGACCTGAGTACTGCTGTGCCGACGAATACCGGTACTAACGCCAACGGTGGCACTAACTGGTCGGCTCGCTTGCAGTTTGATGCTAAAGCGCCAAATTATTTTGATGTTACTCGAAAAGTTATTACATCAAATGGTAATAGTGTTACGCCGACGCAAATTGCATTTCGGTGGGGTGCTTTAACGAGTACTACTACAGGACAACAAAATAGTTTAGATGCGAATGCTTTTTTAAATAATTTGACCTCGAGTCCAATTTTAGATTTTATTCGAGGCGATCGTTCTAATGAAGTGAATGGCACTCCGGCAGCTAATCGTACATTACGTCAGCGTTATAATATTTTAGGTGATATTATTCATAGTGATCCGGTTTATGTTGGAGCACCAAACTCGAAAATATTTGATGCAGGTTATTCTACTTTTAAAACCGACAATGCCACTAGAGCGCCTCGTATTTATGTTGGTGCTAATGATGGTATGTTGCACGTTTTTAATGCATCAACCGGTGATGAAGAATATGCTTATATCCCATCAAATTTAATTGGTAAATTAAATTTATTATCTAAACTACCCTACATACACCAATATTATGTCGATGGTGGTTTAGCTGCTGGTGATATGGTTTTTAATGATGGTCAATGGCATAGTATTTTAGTTGGTTCATATGGTGCGGGTGGTAAAGGTTTGTTTGCTCTTGATATTACTAATCCGGATTTATTAAATGAAACAAATAATCTTGGTACTAACAAAAAAGTGCTTTGGGAACTTGATGAACGAGATCAAGCTGCTGGTGGGGTTGGTGATATCATTGGTAATATTTATGATAAATCAGAAATTGTTAAGTTATCCGATGATAAATGGTATGTGATCACCGGTAATGGTTACGGTAGTACCAATGGTTCAGCAAGCTTATTATTAATTGATAGCGATGGTGCTGTTACGGTTATCGATGCCGACACTGGTGGTAGTAATGGTCTGTCACGACCGACTTTAATCGATAAAAATGGCGATGGTGCAGTTGATTTTGCTTATGCTGGTGATCTACTAGGCAATATGTATCGTTTTAATTTATCGGATTTAACATCAGTTGTGGTTGAAACTTTATTTAGTGCTGGCAGTGATAAACCCATTACAACAGCACCAAAAGTAGCGAGTCATCCGTTGGGTGGACGCATTGTATTATTTGCTACAGGTAGTATTTTAAGCCGTGCCGATGTCTCTGATGTCTCAATTCAATCGATTTACGGTATCCGTGATATTGATAATGCCGCTACATTAACGACTGTTACTGCTGCAAAACTATTTAGCCAAACATTATCGGTCGAAGTGGCTTTTGATGCCAATAAAACGATTCGTTATATTGTTAAAAAAACCACTGAGCCAACTACGATTGATTGGACTGTAAATGATGGCTGGGTGGTTGATTTGCCGGCTGGCGAACGGGTTAGTCTCGATCCAAATTTGCGTGCTGGACGTTTTCAGGTGATGTCTGTTAACCCAGTATTGAATGAAGCGTGGTTAATTCAACTTGATTTTTATGATGGCGCAGCCAGTAAAATATTTTATGATCTCGATCAGAGTCAATCCTTTACTGGCCTAGATACGGTTAATCGTCCGCTTGATGCTCAAGGCGATCCAACTGGCGATGGTGATATTCCCGTAGCATTAAAACAAGGGGTCGGCTCTTTTTCCAGACAGTTAATATTACGTGTTGCTAATGGGGTTGATGCTAACTTTATCAATGGGGTAGTGTTACCGCCCGCGCCTGAGGCTTGTGTTACAGACTGTCCAGATGGCTTTGCACGAGGCCATATCGATGTGGATACCGATACTCCTATTGGAAATCAAGCTGCTGAGCTTGTGGAAGACAGCTATTGTTATACTAATAATGATCGTGCTGCAGGACCTTTAGTGATTAATGGCGTTAATTATAAGCGGGCAATAAATTCTGGTTCTGCTGATGGGTATTCCGGTGCTACTGATACTGGTCATCAACACGAATATGATAAAGCTCATGGAACGGTTGATGTTGACTATATTAATTTAGAAGGTTATTGCCAGCAGAATCGTCCGGCTAATCCAGCATATAAACCAAATACTAAGGAAAAATTGTCTCGAGCCACTGAGGCGGGAATTGGCAATGCAACACAATTCTTTGCGATTGTTGCAAATGCCGATTTATCTCCAGGCAGTACATTCAATTTAGGGGAGCAAAGTTGGAATGTTGTCGAATACCAACGTTTAATTGAAGAGAAACTTGATTTGTGGAATGCAGGGCTTGTTAAAGATGCCAGCACTTTTGCAAAAATTATGGTCGACGCTAATGGAAACTCATTAATCCATACTATTGATGATATAAAAGCTTCAATGGCCGCAGGAACTGGAAAATTAAGTAACTCTTTTAACGATAGAGCGATTATTGATGGTGGTTTGCATCCAACTATATCCGGTTGTGTTAAAGATTCTTTAAAGATATCAAAAGGACGCTGGAGAAATGGCGCATTAATAACGCAATTAATAAAAGTTAGTGCTTACATTGCCGATCCAACTACGGTCGTTTCACAACAACCGACCGATCTAATATCACCAATAACCTTTAATGGTGTCACTACTGTATTGAAAGTCGGAGCAAAATGGTATGGTGGTTTAATTGCAAATAACAAGGGTTCAATTACAGGTGTTGGGAAAGATCCAACGGCTGCAAACTTTAATAAAGCTTTTTTATATGAGTCGACATTGTTTTGGCATTATGGTGATTTATTAAGTTTATTAAATCAGTCTGAACTTTGTTATGATGAGCCAGGATATGATCAAGCTAAATTAACGGAGCTGACAGGGTTAACACAAGCCCAGTTTGATGCGCTATTAAATGATCCAACTACTAGCTTATATCAAGATAATCAAGATTTGGATGCCGCAATTGCGAATAATGCTCCTGCAGCAGATATCGCAAAGTTACAGGATAAGATTGATAGTATTCGAGATTATATTAGTAATCCAACAAACCCAAGTGCGCCAATTTCGGAACCAACGAATACCGGTGAGCCAAGCTTAACGGCCGATAACACAGTCAGAGACGGTTTTATTCTAGGGCCAAACGGCACCACCGGCCGACGCACCTGGATTGATATTCGATAATAAAGATTAAAAATATGAAAAAATTAGTTCGTAATAAACGCAACGCTGCTGGTATGACATTAATCGAGTTAATGATAGTCATTGCCATTATTGGCATATTAGCCGCGATTGCTTATCCACTATATAATAATCAGGCTAGGAAGAAAAATAGGGCGATAGCCGTGTCGAGCTTGTTACAAGCTCGAGCCGAGCTTGAAAAATGTTTTTTAAATAGTCAAACCAATGTTTATGATGGTTGTGCTTTAGATGCAAACAGGAGCATTGATAGGGCAAATCTATTTCAAATTGCGATTACTTTAACACCGGCAGCTAATGCAACCAGTTATTCTTTAACAGCAAGCAACGTTAATGCACGGGCAGATGCCGAGTGTACAACGTTTACTATTACCAATGTTGGTATAAAGACAAATACCGGCACAGGTAGTGTGCAACGTTGTTGGACGCAATAACAAGATATAGTGTAACAAAACCCCACCTAAGATTTATTTTGTATCATTTTGTATGCCGGTGGCGAATAATGCATTGTTATTGAATATAATAATGCCATTATAAATTACCAGCGGTGTATTCAATATCTTTATGGATTCTCAATTAATATTTACGATACCGGGCTTTAGCGAGCCTTTTAGTTCTATTAGCCATTTATTCGCTTCGTTCATTATGTTATTGCTGGGCGGTTTCACTATTTGGCGTAGTCGCGTTTCTCGTCGTCATCTGATTTGTTATTCAATTTTTACCTTTTGTGGTGTCTTCCTATTATCCATGAGTGGTGTTTTTCATTTATTAGAGCCAAATTCAACCGGACGTAATGTTTTGCAGCGTTTGGATCACGCCGGAATATTTTTATTGATTGCCGGAACGTTTACACCAATTCATGGCATATTATTTAAGGGTTGGTGGCGTTGGGGAATGTTGTTACCCATTTGGACAATTGCGATTACTGGGCTCACCTTAAAAACAATATTCTTTATTGGCTTCCCTGAATGGTTTGGTTTATTTTTGTATCTCGGTTTAGGTTGGTTGGGTCTTATTTCTGCAATTGTGATCAAACGTCGTTATGGTTTTCAATTTATTAAACCATTGCTCTATGGTGCACTGGCTTATAGCACTGGTGCGGTAATGGAGTTTTTAAGAATGCCAACTATTATCCCAGGTGTTATTGGTCCTCATGAATTATTTCATGTCGCTGTTTTGTTTGGTCTTGGTTTTCATTTTTATTTTGTGTATCAATTCGCACATTCAAAATAGTGTAACAGTATTAATAACTGTTAGTGTTACTTAACATTTAGTTGTTTTAATAATAGTTCTAATAAAAAACAGACTTTTAATGTTACTTTAACACTGTAAAAATAGACTGCATTCGTTGTGCCAGTCACAAAAAAAATATAAATTTTAAATTTTAAAAACCAGTCACTTTTATATGGTGTTTTTAATATTCTTTCGTTAAACTTCAAACAGGCGTTATTAATTTTGGCAATTTCATTATTTAATAATAGTTAAATTTAAATTTATAAAATAATAATGAGTAGTGAGGTTTAGTATGGCAACGGGAGTGGTTAAATGGTTTAACTCAAAGAAAGGTTTTGGGTTTATTAGTCCAGACTCAGGTGAGCAAGACGTATTTGTACATTTTTCTGCAATCAAGCAGGATGGGTTTAAGGCTCTAGATGAAGGACAAGCAGTAAATTTTGATACAGAACAAGGACCAAAAGGGCTCCAGGCCATTGATGTGACAGTAAGCTGATATCTTTATTTTATGCAGAATGACTAAAAAGCCCTGTTAATCAGGGCTTTTTTATGTGTTACGTTATAATAGTATTGTGAGACTAAACTTTGTGTAACCTGAAGTTTGCATAAGGATAACCGTTATTTTACAAATTTAAATTTTAAATCGTTATCATTGGGTGAAGTGAATAAATATTTGTCGCATTGACGGCTGGAATCCAGCGCTAAATCTCAATATTATTCGTTTACGTTATTGTTTCCTTAGCGCCATAGACGACATACAATGTTTTATTATGCAGCATGTATTGAATTTCCCTATCAAAATTGCGGTTAGCAGTTGCCTCATGGGTGAAGCCGTTCGTTATGATGGCAGCGATAAAAAAAATTTGCTGGTGACAAAGCAGTTAGCGTCATATTTTAGTTTACAACCGATATGTCCTGAAGTGTCGATTGGACTTGGCATACCTCGAGCACCCATAATGATTACCCAAAATACTTATCGGCAAAATACCAACTGGTTATTGGTCGAGACAAATAATGTCGATATTGATTATACTGAACCAATGTTAAGTTTTGCTAAGCAATCAATAGATGAGTTTACCGATTACTGCGGTTATATTGTCAAAGAACGTTCACCAAGCTGTGGCTATTTAGAAGCACCTCGGTTTTCTGCTGATGGAAATGTGCTTACGCGTGGTGCAGGTCTGTTTACTGAGCAAATTATAAACAGTAAAACGTGGTTACCGATCATTAGTGAGCAAGGTCTTGAAGATAGTAAACAATTGGATAATTTCTTAGAAAGAGTTTTTGTCGTGCAGTTGTGGTTGCGATTGACTTTAACGGGTAATTCAACTGAAATTTTTTATAATATGCTTCAAGAGCAACTACGATTACGGGCTGAAGATGAATTGTTAATGGATAAAATAAACCTGGATATTACTAACGTTATGGCGATATTAAAAACACTAGTGACAAAAGACATGCAGCTTCAATTTTTACACACTAAAGCTCGGCAGTATAAGCTTGAATCAAGAAAAATGTCTCGACTGTTGCAGCAATATCAAGATAAACAACGGAGTTTATTATCGGTTATCCGATTTTTTCAGAATGCTTTTGAAGAAAATAAGCTAATTGTTAACTCAAATTATTTTTATCCTGATAAAAGAGAAATACTCAGTCGCGGGAATTATTTTGGAATTTAATCTAACGCAAGTGTATTCCATCGGATATGCCACGCAAATAGATGTGTTGGCTATTAATACATTTTTTGAGTGTTTGGCATTTTATGATGTGAAAAGTTTAATTGATATTCGTGCTGATGCAATGCCACAAGATTATCCAGAATATGATCGAGAGCACTTGTTTCAGTATTGTGAAAAAAATGATATTACCTATCATTGGGCAGGGCATCAGCTTGGTAATACTAAACAAGGTAGTGAACACTCACTACATAAGGCTTTAGATGATACCTCGCTTAGGGCTTATGCTGATTATATGGCGACAGGTAAATTTCAAATCGCTGCAACTCAAATTATAACCATGGCAAACCAAGGTAGTGTGGCAATTTTTAGTAAAAGTGTTGTGCCAACCATCGATTTTCGATTTTTATTGGCCGAT
Source organism: uncultured Thioalkalispiraceae bacterium (assembly GCA_964514215.1). Taxonomy (GTDB): domain Bacteria; phylum Pseudomonadota; class Gammaproteobacteria; order UBA6429; family Thiohalophilaceae; genus CAYQUC01. The sequence continues at coordinate 64,167 of CAZEPW010000011.1, read as the reverse complement.
TACTTATTATTGCAAGGCATACAAGTAACTCATATAACAGCCGTTGACGAGACGTCTGAACATCTGTTGCATAAAAATGCACGGCGTGAATCCATTGAATTAATTTATGATCATATTGTTTAATTTTAAATAGTCGAAATAAAATTATGTTTGGAAAAAATAAAATATCAAGCTTACCCAGCGCAGCTCAAGCCTTAGCTGGGCGCACTGAAAAAATTCAAATTAATGATAGACATTATGTTAACAATAATAAAATCTATCCACCTTATCCAGCAAGCTATCAACGCGCTTTATTTGGCCTCGGTTGTTTTTGGGGAGCTGAAAGAAAATTTTGGCAAGAGACCGGTGTGTATATAACGACAGTAGGCTATGCTGCTGGCTCTACACCGAATCCAACTTATCAAGAGGTATGTAGTGGTCAAACCGGTCATAATGAAGTTGTATTGGTGGTCTATGATCCAGTCGTTATTGATTACGATAAATTATTACGTATTTTTTGGAATTCACATAACCCAACTCAGGGTATGCGTCAGGGCAATGATCGTGGTACACAGTATCGTTCTGGAATTTATTATTATTTCCCAGAACAACAACAAGCCGCTATTGCGAGTTGCGCACAATATCAAGCCGTTTTAACGGCAAATGGTTTTGATGAAATTACAACCGAAATTATAGCTGCCCCAGAATTATATTATGCAGAAGACTACCACCAACAATATCTGGCTAAGAATCCAAATGGTTATTGTGGCCTCGGTGGTATCGGCATAGAATATCCAAAGTAATTAAATTTAGGTTAAGCAATAAAAATTATGTCTATATTAAATCCACAGGTTTTAATCGATTTTTGGTTTTCTGAGCGTGTTAGCAACATGTGGTATAACTCTACGCCGGATTTTGATGAAGAAGTAAAAGAGAAGTTTTCTTCCATGTATAGTGCTGCGTGTAACGGTGAGCTAACTGAGTGGCGTGCAACAGCCGCTGGTTGTCTGGCATTAATAATTTTATTTGACCAATATCCTTTAAACGTCTTTAGAGGTGATAAACAAAGCTTTGCGACTGAACAGCAAGCATTGGAACTAGCTCAACATTGTATTGCTCAAGGCTTAAATAAACAATTAACAAAAACCCAACAAAGTTTTGTTGTTATGCCGTTTATGCACAGCGAAGCCATGGAGCACCAAGAATTGGCAATTAAATTGTATGAAAATATTAGTGCGGATAATCTTAAATTTGCACAGCATCATTTTAACATCATTAAAAAATTTGGTCGGTTTCCGCATCGAAATACAATACTTGGGCGAGAAAGCACGCCGGACGAAATAATCTACCTTGAGTCAAAAGATGCGTTTACCGGATAATGGTAAAAGAATGAATCCAATTAGCTTGAATGCAGTTGGTTAACAGTATTCCAATATCATCATTTGGGTAGTGTTGGTTATAGTGTTCACAAACATCTGAAAATATATTTTCTTGTTGGATCAATTTCAGAAATAAAAATTGTTTGGATTCGATAGCATCAATTTTCATATCCAAACCCGATCGCCAAATAAATAAATTAACTTCGGTGTTTATTTCAAACGTTTGTTCGTTATTATTAATTAAATTTTCTTGATTGGCTTGCCATATTTTATTGATGGCATAATGTGATTGTATTAAACTCGAATGGGGGCTTAATGCAAATAATAAATTGTCACTTTCATCGGCCTTGAGTGTTGCAAGTGATTGTAAATTTCCGGGTTTTGTTTTTGAGCCATTGATAATTTTTTGCCAAGCCCATTCTAATCGGGCGACATCGGATAAGTAGGGCACCGTTTGTAAATTATCAAGACTATCTAAAAAAATGGCGTAGTCATAACCGTAATGGTTTAAATCCGGGCTTTTTGATGGTGTCTGGCGAATATACTGATAACAAATGTGATTAAAAAATTGCTCGCCAACTAATGCTTTGGTAACCGGAAAGCTGATGGTCAATGCCTCTATGATGCCGCCAATAACACTATCTCGGTAACTCATAAATTGATCATGAGTTGTCCGAGTCCCCTTTTCTGAAATAGCCGATATGATCTCAGGGTTATCCTCTTGAGAAAATAAGCCGTTTAGAAATTGTTGTTGAATATCACGCAACATGTAATTTTAACTCGCGTTGAATATAATCAGCTTTGTCTGCTTCAGCGCTTAGCACTGAAAATTCCGGGATATCATTATCCCATTCAATCAAGGTTGGCACGGAGCCAAAACGCAATAATGCTTTTTTATATAAATCCCAAACGGGGGCATGAACGGCTTCACCGTGGGTGTCGAGTAAGTGCGTTTGCATGTCTTGATAACCTGCAAGATGAAATTCTTTCACACGTTCAACCGGAACCGCATTTAAATAAGCTTGTGCATCAATATTATGATTATGGGCACTAACGTGAATATTATTAATATCGAGCAATATATTGCAATCGGCTTGTTCTGCAACACTCACTAAAAAATCCCATTCTTCCATAATAGACTGTTTATAACTTAAATAACTTGAAACGTTTTCAATTAATATTTGTTGTCCAAGGTAGTCTTGAACTTGTTTTACGTGATCCACCACGGTGGATACTGCTTGGGTAACGTAGGGTAAGGGCAATAAATCGTGAGCATAATGGCCACCAAACGATGCCCAACACAGGTGATCGGAAATGTGTATCGGTTGAAATTCGGCTATCCGGTGTTTTAATTTTTTTAAATAATCCATATTTAATTCATCAGTCGAACCGAGTGACATGCCAACGCCGTGAAAGCTGATTGGGTAGTCGTTACAAATTTGTTCGAGCTGATATAATGCCGGGCCGCCACCGAGATAATTATCAATGAGGATTTCAAACCAGGGAATATCCGGTTTGTGTTCCATGATATGTTGAAAATGCGGTGCACGCAGGCCAACACCGGTATTCTGGATTGACCTGTGTTTGCCACCCAAATTTACGTTTGGAGGTTGCATTATTATCAATTTAAGATTTTTTCTTTTTATAAATTGAAGCACCTACAATTTTGCTGCAAGTGCCATTTGGAACGTATAACCATTCTTCAGCCATACTGTCTTCTGCCGCTTTTCCAGAACAAGAATGTTTACTGGTACCACAGTCGTTCTTTCCGGCTTTAACAATTCCAGCGCATTTTTCAAAGCCTTTTTTAGCTGCCATGACATTAGGTGCGGTTGTCGCAATTCCTAATGCCACCACGCTGGCAAGTGCGCCTTTGGCCAGTAGTTTTTTATCTATCATATTGATCTCCTCATTATCTTGATTTTTAGATTTTTAGTATAAATCTTAAATTTTAAGACTCGGTAAAATAGACCGCATTACGACTGAAAACCTGACACAATTAATAATTTTATTTTTAAGTCAGGTTTTTGCTTATAATGTGGTCTTATGGATATGGATGCTAAACAACGTACTTTTGAATCATTGGTAATGGCCTATGCTACTGATATGTATCGATATGCCTATTGGTTATGCCATAATTCAGCATTAGCAGAAGATTTAGTGCAAGAAGCATTTGTTCGTGCTTGGAAGGCTTTAGATAGCCTTGATGATCATAAAGCTGCGAAAGGCTGGTTATTCACTATTGTCAGACGTGAAAATGCCCGACATTTTGATCGAAAACATACCGATGATGTGTCTTTGGATGATATTGAAATAGACATGATTGTTGGACAAACCGATGACTTTGCGAGCACTGAATATTTTGTGTTACGAAACGCCCTTAAAGTTTTACCTAGCGAGTATTTAGAACCGCTGTTACTACAAGTTATCGGTGGTTATTCTTGTGATGAAATTGCAGTCATTATAGAATCAAGTACCGGTGCGGTGATGACTCGCCTGAGCCGGGCCAGAAAGAAAATGCGCGAGTTAATGACTGGTGATGAGTTCGCCAAACATGAGCGTAAGAGTAGGACTCAATGAAAACAACTGCAAGCGACATTAAAATGATGAATTGTCTGGATGTGTGCCGTGAACTCAGTGCTGATCCATATACGACTAATGTTTCAATTAAAAATCACTTATTAACGTGTGATGCATGTTCGTGCTACGTTAAACAGCACGTTAAATTAACAGAGGATTTACAACAAGTAATTAATATTGAAATGCCTCAAGGGTTAGTGTCTCGTATTATTTTGCAACAAAGTATTAATGAGAAAAAACAAATTGGCTCCCGGCGAAACCGTGTTTATGCCGTTGCCGCAAGTGTGTTGCTCAGTATTGGAATTTTTTCAGGTGTTTTATGGTTGAATTCTCCCGTTTCATTACAGCAAGAGGTATTAAATCATGTTATCAATGAGCAACAACATTTACTTGATGATAACAACGTCCAATTGACTAAACTTAACAGCTTATTAAATGATTTTAATTTACGAATCGATTCGTCACTGGGGAAAATAAACTATGCTGGTAGTTGCACCATCCGGGGTTCGAAAGGGCTGCATATAGTGCTGCAAGCAAAAACTGGGCCTGTCACAATATTATTAATGCCAAACGAAAAAATAAATAACCGGCAACAAGTTGGTAATGCACAATTCACCGGTTCCGTTGTGCCGATAAATAATGGTAGTTTTGCAATAATTGGCGGCAAGCAAGAAGTTTTGTTAAATCTTGAGCAACGTTTTAAATATGGTTTGAATTTGATCTAAATTTTAAACGTGTAGTGTTATCGTGATTTGACGCTGATGTTGATGGGTTCGATGTTCCCATAAATAAACCGCTTGCCAAATACCCAAGGCAAGTTTTCCATTTGTAATTGGTATGGATAAATTATTCTGGGTAATCACTGAACGTATGTGCGCCGGCATATCATCAGGACCTTCATCGTCGTGAATCCACTGGGGCGCACCATCGGGCGCAATGCTTGTCATAAACGTTTCTAAGTCCACTAATACTTTAGGATCGGCATTTTCAGAAATTATCAGTGAGGCGCTAGTATGGTGTATAAAAATATGGCAGAGACCAATATCGATCGATTGCTCACTGACAAAATTTGTTATCTTTGATGTAATATCATGACAACCACGAGACGGACAAGTGATGGATAGTATTTTTTGGGAAATCATTAATCAAACAACTTAATCTAATTTATAAACGTAACCTACATTAGAATAATTTTATCACAAAACTGAATATAATTAATGCACAGATTTGATGCAATGTTTAATTTGTTCATTAACTTCCGATGTTAATTGTTCGACGGTTATATTTTTGGGAATATTTTGGATATTCGAAAACCAAATACCGTTAATTTCATCACGGTGGTGTACACTTTCGGTGATCACCAAAGGCGTTCCAACAAATACACCTCGTTGACCATTGCCAAGTTCCACGGTGATTAATTGTAATTCAACTGTATCGGTTTCTTTAGCCATGTTGTCTTATCTCTAGTTTTAATATAAAGCTTATCGACCAAAAGACCTACAAATTGAATTTTATCTATTATTTATTCTTATAAAGCTAAGCATTATTTTTTCATATTTTTATCATACCCTTATTATAATCACATGATTCTTCACCATTACATCATTCCCGCGTGATCTTAGCGGATATCTCCATTTAAAACGGAGTAAATAGAATTGATTGTAATAATCAGAGCAACCCTATTATTTTAAATTGGATTAACTGTTAAGCAGTCTTTGACAGGCAGGGGTGTCGGGATAGCGTTGCTGCTCGATATTGTAATATGCCGTTAATAAGTCGATTTCGAGTGTTATCGATTGTCGAATAGACTGAAGGTCTTTATCTAAATATTGGGTAAAATCAACGGTATCTAGGGCTTGGCAAGAAGAAATATAACCCAGTCGCACAGCATTTTTAAATACTTCAATATCGTTTTCATTAAACTGATATACCGATGGATAAAAATATTGTGCAATTAGACCATAAAGGCGCTCCTCTGTGGTGCTGACTTTATTGGTTGTGCCCATTGTAAATCCAATAACAAAAGCCTCATCAATACTTGCTAAACCTCTACCGAGCAAAATATGGATGCAGTCGTGTTGCCGTAAATCAACTGCACCATGAAATATCTCAAAGCCGGGAAATCGGAATTTTGGGTTTTCTACCAATTGCACCATCAGTGGAATATCTTCTTGCTCGGCTTGCACCGAGCTAAGATCATCTAGAGCTTGCTGTAGCGTAATATTGTTGTTAAGAGCTATGTGCCAGTCTAAGTAAGAAGCCATGTTATTATTTTTTTGGTTTATCTGTCGGTAGTGCTTTGGTTGTTATTGGTGCATTACTGGTTATTTTAGGTTGACTTATTGTTTTCCACAAAGTGTCTTTAGAAAAACACGTCCACCCCCAACGTAACCAGTTTATTAATGAAAATGCTATCCACAGTGCCCACGCTAACATTAATAGTCGGTAGATAATAAGCGGCACTGATAGTATCCATGCGGTAGGTAACATCGCCTCGGAACGGTCTTGATACCAATTTAATAAATAGGCATTTGATTGATTACCGACGACCTGCATTTCGGGAGAGCCCAATAAACCATGTTGAATTGCGTAAAACAAAAAGCTCAGGGATATAAATGTTAACAAACCTAATGCGATTTGCCCGAGGTTAAATAAAATAGGTTTCACCGAGCTTAGGTATTTTTCACGCGCAACAAATGCAAACAACCATGCTACAGTTATGATTGCCATAACGATTGGAATTTGACTTAACCCGACCATTAATAAAAACCAGTGATAATGTTTTAACGGCATTGATTTTATTTTTCCAAGACCCAGCGCGATAAACAATAATACGATAATTTCTCCCCAAAATAATACCGCAGGTCCAAGACGTGGTCCGCCAACAAACAATACCCATCGATCTTGGCTCAGGTGAACTTTAGTATTGTGGTTTACATTTTCAACACCAATATTAACAAGCGGCGAGACGAAAACCGTTTTAAAGTCTTTATCTGTTCGCCAATCGATATTAACAATTTGTTTTCCGGGTGTTATCGGAATGGTAATATTTCGACCATTTTGTCTAATGGGTTTGTTTACTTTGTTAATGCTGACACTTTGTAATTTGGAATTGTGGGGGATTACTATAGTATGTTGACCACCTTGGCTACTACGAATGGATAGTTTTAATTTAACATCTTGAGTTCTCGCTCCTGGTGTGACAACTAATTCACTATTGTCAATGGTTAAGGTTTTTCCGTTAATACCCAAAGGTTTAACAATTTTTAGTGACAATCGTTCGCCAGGCCAGGGTCGCCACTCTGGTTGCCAGCGATCTTGTGTTGAAAAATGTTTAATCACCGGAATTCCCGATGTCGATACATTCCAAATAGGGCTTATATTGAGCCGCCAAATTTCAATCCATTCAACAGTATCACTGGCAATTAAATCGATTTGCACTTGTTTTTCAAGTACCGACTCCCATGTTAATGAGTCTTTTCTAACGGGTAAGCTTACTTGAACTTTATTTTTAATAACCCGTATATCTTCGGTTGTTACTGATTCACCGTTGATTAATGGCAATTCAAATACAACAGCACTGCCTGAAGATGAAATTCGTTGCACAGTTGTTGTGATGCGCCAATCAAGTCCAATGCTTAATGTTCTTATTATTTTAACAAATGATGGCAATGCCGTAGCATCTAATGAATTGGTTTGTAATTGTGATGCCCTAGGTTGGTTACGGACTATTTGTAATTGCTGATCAGGAATTGAATTTTTAAGAATTCCTGATACTGACCAGCCACTGCTATTAGCATCAACCCGTTTTGGTTTTAATGGCAATGGAAGTTGCAATGAATTTATATTTCCAATCGAGCCTGACATTAAAATTTGGTGTTTACCTTTTGGTAGATTGATTCGTAGCTCATCATTAGAACGTTCAATTCCTTTAGCAACCTTGCCATTAACAAGAATTTTCGACGGCACCCAATTGCGTAAGTTTGCCGGTAGTGGAATGGATACATTGGCATTACTGTGAATTTCTAAACGAATACTTATAATATTATTTTTAATATTAAGTTTCATTCTGGATATCTGAGCACAATTAGGGGAGCATTCTGGCGCGATTAATAATCGTGATTGAAGTTTATTGAGTAATTCTGCTGAGGGATAACTATTAGCTATAGCATCAGATGATTGAAAACCAACTATGCTTAAAATCAGCACTAGTGCAATATTGCTGGGATTAAAGCTGATTTTTTTAATTTTGTCATATCGAAAACCAAACATTAATAATACCATTAATGACAAAAATATAACGTGCAAAAAATGCAATGCTATATTTATATTAGGTGATAATAACATTAAATAAATTTGTTGGTCTTGTTTAACCGGGCCATTCCAGGTTAACTGAATCGATCGCCAATCCCATTGTGGTAAACCGGGGCCGGTTTGAATATTAGATGTTGGATCATATTGTGCGATATTTTTGTTAGCATAAGATTGTTTTAAGTCGCCTGAATTTTTACGAGATTTATTCGGACTAAAGCTATCGTATTCGACAGATAAACTGTTCATTGCTAATGTTGCTGGTTGTTTTTCTCGCAGGCTAGTTACATTATAGCGTGTTGCGCTTATAGCTTGATTTGGAAATTCTAAAATAGGATATAAGCCACTGCGAATTTCTGAGACGATAAAAGGTAATGAAATAATTAATAATAAAAATAAACTAATGTAACGGTAAGATGATACGATTGTTTTTATTTTCCCATTTGGTAATACCCGTAACAATGCCACTGCTGCTAATATATTTAGCCAAATAAATTGCGGTGAACCAGCTTGGTGCCAAATCATGATTAAGCTTAATATCGAGATAATACCCCAGTAAACACCCCATAAGCGCCAGATGGTAATTGATATAATTAACACTAAAAATAAATCCAATAACGACCAACGTTGTAACCAGGTGTCTGGTCTATTATCGACACCAAAAGCTGAAAATACTTTCCAGCCCGGTGGTAAATGTAACGTGCTTGATACTTTTTGGAAATCGTGCTGCCAACCGGTGGCGGGTATTTTGGAAATGCTGGCATTAAATCGACTATGGGCTTCAAGGTTGATGTTAGCATTTCTAATTTCAACACCCTTGTTTTTTGAGTTTGGAATTTGCGTGATAAACTGTGCTTGTTTATCTATCGTAACTCGTCCTAGTTTGAGTTCTGGTTGTGATTCGATGCGCCAGCCTCGAGTCATGCGTCCTGTTATGGTATCTTTAATGGTGTATCCGGTGCCTTTGAAATCTAACCACATATTACGCGATAGGTTTAATTTATTAGGATCAGGCTCGGGATCGCCGCGTCGAATTGTTTTAAAAATTATGCTACTGTTGGGTTTCATTTCATAAGCGGGAAGGTTTATCCAGTTTGACGGCAAATTAGTTTGTCGCGGGTCAATACTTTGGACACCATCTATTTCAACAACACGCACATGATGCTTTGCATCAAATACCCAAATTTCATTTAACGGCCAAGGTGGTGTGGCACGGCTTAAGGTGATTTTAGATAGTTCAGAGGGATGTCTGGCAATTAAATTAATAATCCAATGGCCGGGTCGAATTTGGATACGCAATCGACCATTTGCTTCAATGCGTGCGGGTAAGGGGCTATTTAAGGTCAGTGGAATAAAGTTATCCAACAACGCTTTGTCCAATAAAATTTCCCGATGAGCACCCGAGACATTAATATCTATTTGGGTATTGATGAGCATTGGAATTTCATCAGTAATTTTTCTAAATACTTTTAGTTCCAGATTATCGCTCTCATTGCTTGACTTTACTTGCCCAATATCTTGATCGCGCAACCAAAGTTGACCATCATTTTGAACTTTTGGTAAATTCACAACTTGGCCTTTAACCACTAACTTAATAATTCCGGTATTTTTAGCGATACTCATGTTATCAGGAATAGTGTCCCATAAAAAATCACCTTTAATGGTGTGATTTCCTGGTTTGAGTTGGATATAGGGTTTATTGTTTTTCTGGCTAATTATCGCGGTTTTACCATCAATAGTAATATTTTGCGGCCATCGTTTTAAATCACCTGGTATTTGTATCCATGAGGTTTTATAAACCAACCATGACTGTTTAAAATTGCCTTTGCTGTTATTCAGTGACAGTTCTAAGTGGGAAGGCCATACGCATTGAATATTTGAATTAGAGTTGTATAAAAATGGGCATTTAATTTCATCATTATCAAATAACACCCAATTAACCCACGGTTTTAGCGGTTCGGGGACATCGTTAGCATTTAATGTTTTTGCATTTAAAGATTGCGATAGGCTGATAGTGAATACCAGAAACAAAAACGATTTAAACATGGGGTTGCCTTTTGATAATTATTATATTTAAGTTATGTAATCATAGCTTAATTGGGATACTTGGTCTTGTGGATCCTAAATTGTATTAATATTACTGTATTAGGAATAAGTAATAAGACAAATAGATTGAGCGTTAAATATACGAACTAAGCGTGATAATAGTGTTATCTGCTATTGTGAAAACGTCAATATCAATGATTTTCATTCTCACGATGCTATTCATTTGTGATTAAGAAATTATCAAAGTGGCGAGCGATAGGAATTAAATTTAAACACTTTATCCTCTAAAACATAAACCGACTGATTGGTATCATCAATAGTGTATGCCCGTATGGTATTCCAATTTGTACCAGAAGTCGGTGATTTTTGCGGTTCAACATTAAAAAGAAATTTTCCGGTTTTACTGTATGTTTTTATTTGGGGTAAGAGAACCGGAGCATATGCAGACAACTGATCATCTAGTCCTATTGATAAATGTGTTAATGTAATCAAAAACTGATTATCATCTTCATTATTGATACTCCAGTTATTTATATAGACGCCTTCATTAGTGTATTTTTTATTTTTTTAAATGAAAAGTCACTTATAAAAACTTCTCCAGAGGAGTTTATTGCAATACTGGTTATACCGACAAACATTCCTTCTTCATTACCATTTCCACCCCATTCACGTATAAAATTTAAATCTGAATCAAAGTGCTGAACGCGATAATTTTTTGCTGCATCAACAACGAATATTTCACCATTGATTGGATTGATAGCCATAAATTGAGGTACGCTAAAATTATAATTAAGATCGTTCCAGCCTCCCCACTGGTTGATATAATTACCATCAGTATTAAATATTTGAACTCGCCGGTTAATGGTATCCGTAATTAACAATCGATTATTAGTGATGTCATAAGCAATATAAAATGGAAAGGCAAACAATCCATCAGTAATACCCCAACCGCCCCATGATGCTACTTCATTTCCATTTGAATCGTATTTTACAATTTTACCAACAACAACATCATTGACATATAGATTATTATTGGCATCACTAGCGATAGAAGTTGCTGCAATTAAACTATCAGCGATAGTACCATTTTGCCCATAATTAATATCAAGAGGCACGATTACAAGCTGTTGATTAAATATTTTTTCTTCCGGTAGTGTTACGCCATCAATTAAATTGATAGCAATTTTAGATTTTAATACAATTTCATCATTTGAGGTTTGACTTGTTTGTTCACTGAATTCTAACTGATAATAGTCATTTAATTTTGGTGTGACTGACGCTAAAGATAATAACGATAGTTGTTTTTTTTCATAAAATTCTGGCCATAAAAAGATGATTTGAGCAAAAGCAAGTAAGAAGTTACTTAATCTGGTAGCCAAGTTACCACCTTCTAGCCTCACGGAATCTACCGAAAGCACAATATCCCCTTTGTCAATTTTGTTAAATGGATTGAGTCCTTCTCTATACACATGTGCTTTCATCATAATCGCGGTAGGTGCATTTAACGACGGATGAAGACCAATAATATTTAGACCAGCCGAACCCGTTATTGGGTATCGAATATAAAGATAGCCATTATCAATTTTTAATTGAATATTATTTTTAGTTTCAAGAGAATAATAGGCAAGAATATCATCAAAATTTGTTGAGAAATAACGTGAAACTGGACCATATAGATTAATAGCTTGTATTGATTTACTTAATAAATTTTCACTAACCACCAATGCGATTTCATTTTGTAAATTTTCTTTAAAATCTGAGCGTGATGAGTTATTTGAAATCCCGGGAAAGTCTTTTAAATTCAGGCAAATATAAACAGAGTTATCGGTCATTTCAATTTTATCAAATTCAAACAAATCCGTGGGTGTCGTAATGATAGGAGCGGTAAAGAATTAATTCTATACATTAAGGTGTAGTTATGAACATTTACGTCATTGGCCTTTCTAATCCACCCAAATATGATTTTGGTGGTATCTTTACATGTCCTTCTTTTTTCAACCCGGATACCGACAAGTTTTGCGCAAGAATCTAAAACGCTTACAATGATATCAAGAAACCAACAAACAACTTTAAGAGCAGTTTCAATAACATCCCAAACCATTTCATATTGTATTTCATGGGTGTAACCCGTTAATGAAAAATCACCATATAGATTTAATGTTTTTTGATGAATCTTAAAATTATCCCCCATGTAGTCACTTGTACTGGCCCAAAAATCCCGGTCTTTCCCACGAACAGATATATTTAAGTTATCAAGTTTACTTTTATCCAGTAAGAAACGTTTATTCAGCTGTATGGTATCGCCACTGTTTGCATCATATTGACCAAATAAATATTTATCATCATTAACACTGAGTTCAAAATATAGTTCACCTGAGCCGAGGTTGTCTTTATCATCATGCACTGCTATTGAATCAAAAACTACTTCAACTTGCTCTGAAACAGGTAATGTAAATTCGGGTAGATCCAATCGGCATTCAACGTTCTTTCCCATTAATTTAAAAATTCCATCAAGCGCCTCTTTATTTCCTTCAGTTACAATTACGGCTGTATTATCCGGATCATAGGAAAAAAACAATCTGTCTTTAACAGCAAAAATCGAATAGGCTAGTTTGATTTCAAGTGAAGTATCATATTTTATTCCAAGAATGTAACTGGTAAATGTTGCTTTACCGGTTGAACGTAAGAGATTTAAATCAGGATTTATAATTTCAGGGTAAGGTAATTCAGTTATTTCAAGTAGTGCGATAGGCGATTGGGTATTGTTATGGCGATTATTATCAATTTCAGCTGATGAGTCTGGCTTTGGTTTGTAAATTAATGCTTTTGCTATTTCTGGTGATAGCGGGTCAGGCAAGCCATTTAATTGCCATCTATCAAATTTTGGGTAGCACTGTAAAAAAGTCTCTTTAGGTTTTGTTAACCAATTAAATATTAACTCCTGATCATTTTCTACTTTAGTTTTTATTGCTTTCATAGCAGTAATAAATGATTTATCTTGAACTGGCTTGGTATTACTTTGTGTATTGGATTTCCACTCTGTAATAGCATCAGCTTCCTGTTGCGTAAAACCAGACCATAGTGATTTTTTTCTGTTGTATTTAACTTCACATCCAGATCATCAAGAAAAACTTGGGGGTTTTGTATGATTTCTGAAATTGATTCTTTGCTAGCATTGGTAAAAGTTCCGTCTTTGTTTCTAAGGCCATTTTTTTATTCTTTCATTATCTCGGTTTTCTAATGCTTTAATGGCTTTATTTTCTTCACTGGCAATTGATATCAATTCTTCAGCTTTATCGACATTTAAAATCGGTGGTAATACTGATTTAATGGTTTCATTTTCTGGCAGCTCAAATTCAGAAAATATTTTTGAGGGGTTGCTTAATAGTTCTACTTTAAATTTTGGTGTATCAATTTGTTCTTGTAATTCAAATAGTTTACTTTCCCATTTTTGATCCGCTTCCAGAGATAAATCGATTTCATTATTGGATTTTTCAGTCTCCCAAAAACTGTATAAAATATCATGAAGAGTATCATGGCCCAAACCTTTGACATCATAAAGTTGTGCAAGGTTATTCAATCTGGACGTATGACTCGATTAAAAAATCCTAAGATTCAAATTTTAAAAATTTCATCGAGTGAATAAAGAATATTATTAGCTTGATTAGTTGCATTTGAATTTGCCATATAAAAACCTTATTTTAATAAACTAACCCTATTAATGAAAGCAACTCAATTTAATATAAAAAAATTTATATTAAACCGGTTAAATTTTGATTCAGTGTATACATGGACATTAAAAATAGGCGCACTATTACCTATAATAAGCCATATTTCTATCTACTGCAGTTAAAATGATAATGAAAGAATAATCATTAATATATTGACAATGTGTTAAATTATTATAAATAAAGCATTTAAATTATGTGCAAACATAACGGTATACTTTGTTGTGATTTTACATAAATCAACAGTGACGTTATAATTAGTAACGTTTTTTTCGTTTCAGACTTAACGGTATGTTTTTGAGCTTAATAAAATAAATAAATGTGAATTGATTATGAATTACCTAGCGAACATGTGATGCTTTAATTGCTGTCAAAATCTTGGCGATATTGATGGTGTTTGTGTTTTTTTGTATCGAGATGAAAATCGTGTTTTCCAGCTTATTTTTGCCTTAGTATTGTTATAATGTTTAGTAGTTGGTTTGATATTAATTAACATGTAAGGATAACTAACTTCAGGTCTGTAGCAGGACAACTATTATTTTTTAAACTTAAAATAATCGTCATTCTGGTAGATATTTTGAGCCGAAATCTAGAGCTTAAACTTCAAAATTATGTGTTTGCACTAATTTTTTTATACAGGGAACGACACCAAGCGGTAATTTAATGCTGTTTTAAACGAGTAAGTTTTTAGAATAATTGAAATTAAAGTAACTTAGCCGAGTACAAAATATTATTATGACCTTGATTCCAATGCCTTCTTTGATGGAAAATTTATATTGGATAACATTACTTGCTGTTATTGTCTCATCAGCATCTGGCATCCTTAAAGCCGGGTTTAAACAGTTTGATTTATTCGGTGTTATAATTATAGCTGTTGCTACAGGCTTGGGTGGCGGTTCATTACGTGATGTGCTTTTAGATCAAGATGTGTTTTGGATTAGTGATCAAATATTTTTTATTGCATCTATTGCCAGTGCTGTTGTCGTTTTTGTTGCTGCTCGGTTAATAATTGTTTCACCAAAATATTTTTTGATAGCTGATGCCGCTGGTTTAGCCACATTTGGAATTGCCGGAACTTTGGTCTCGCTAATGGCGGGGGCTCCACCACTGATTGCCAGCTTTATGGGCGTGGTGACTGGCACCGTGGGAGGGATTTTTCGTGATGTGTTGTGCAATGAAACCCCCGTTGTGTTTCTTAGCCCTCTTTATGCAACGGTATCTTGGCTTGGTTCATTGCTGTTTATAGGTCTTTTACACTTTGAGCTAGACATTACAGTAGCTGCTATAATTTGTGGTGTGAGTATGTTTTTAACTCGGTTGTTGGCTATTTATTATAAAATTAGTTTACCGCGGTTTCGATTTAAGTCATGAGGGGTAATAAGATCTAACGATATAGAGTTTATAAATTATCAATTGGTTTCATTTTGGTCTTCGAGTCAATATCAAAATTAAATAATAATATTAATACTGACTCGAAGTAGAAAACACCTTTACTAAATTAATTAAAAATCAGCATCAATGCGCATGGCTTCACCAATAGTCCAACAATGAGTTAAAGTATTGATATCAGCACTGCCAAGTCGATTACGCCAATCTTTACCCGATGGAGTGGTTGCGGCATCCAGCGTTTTGTTTGCACAGTCGCAGGCCATTTCATTTAGATAAATATTAAAAGCACCTAGAGCATTATTTTGGAGAATACCAAAAATAGCAAAATTGTTAGGATTTTTTAATGCTGATAAAGCATTGCTTTTAATATCCTGAAAATACATTTTTCCTTCTGTAACATCAGCTCGCGTGCCGGCACGGCTTACATGGCCACCAATGAAAGTATCAAAGTCATAATCCAAAACTTCATCATAACTTTCTAAATATTCACGAGTTGAGTTAGCGAGTGCAAGGTTATTAAAAGGAGACCAACCGGGAAAAATGACATCGATTAATAACAGTACTTTTTGTTTTGGAGCATAAACATAAATATTACCAGGAATATGTGTTGCGCCTTTATACGATAGCTTTAAGACTTGATCACCAAGTTTAATTTTTTTCTTTTTAGTGAACACTTCAGTCGCTAGTGGTGGTGGGTTACTACCGATACCAGGTAAAAGCCCTTCAATTTCACCACTGCCTTTTTTTATTAATTTATTGGTTTCAACATGAGCAATAATTTCAACATCTGGAAAGGCATCAACAACAATACTGGCCGCACCAATGTGATCTAAATGCGAGTGACTGTAGATAAGTTTTTTAATTGCTTTACCTTGAGTTTGATCAATACTGAAAACCACATCAACTAAACTAATCGATTGCGCTGGGTTGGCATTATTGATACCGATTGATGGCGGAGCGTCCACAAGAATAATACCGTCATGCGAGACCAACATCATTATTTGATAGACACCATCGGTTATATAAAACAAACCATCATTGAGTTCTTCTATATGGTAGAAACCGTGACTAAAGTTACTTGGTGCCGGTATGGGTAGGGCGTTATCTGGCACATTTAATGTCACCGGTACGTGGGCAGCGCAGGCAGATGCCTCGGCAGGTAAGAAGCCATGGCTTGGTTGGTAGGCATAAGCTTGGGTTGAAAGTAGGGCGCTAACAATAATACTTGATAGAGCGAGTATAAAACGCTTAAATTTTCGATTGCTTCGTGAGCGAGTGGTTGTGTTACTAAATATCTTGCCGAATATATTATGGGGCATAGAAATCTCCTTTTAGATACGATTAATTTAACCTAACTGACAGGCTAAAACGTGTTAATAATGTCTTATGACAGTAGTACAAAAAATAAGCCGAATTATGCAATTTAATCTGGCTGAAAGAATCATATAAGATGCACGTCTTGCATGAAATACTTTTCAAGCATTTCAATGTTGCGTATTATGCACGAATGGAGTTATCGACTTTACGTATTTTTACCAATGTCATGCATCGGCGGAATTTTGCAGCTGTGGCACGTGATTTGGGCTTGGCTCCTTCCTCGGTATCCCGATCGATTGCTGCGCTAGAAGAGGAGTTAGGCATTAAGCTATTTCAACGTAGCACACGTCAACTTGAACCAACTCAAGCGGGTGTTGATTATTTTGACCGTATTGAAACACTGGTTGAGCAATTGGAGCAAGCGCGACACCTTACTCAACAATGGAATGGACAACCAAAGGGAACATTACGCATTACTATGCCAGTGACATTTGGTCAAATAGCCATTGTGCCTTTGTTACCTGAATTAAAGGCTCTTCATCCGGATTTAACGGTTGAGGTATTAATGACCGATGCAATAGTGGATTTAGTGACCGAACGAATCGATATTGCGGTTCGATTAGGTACTCTGCCTGATTCAAAGTTTATCGCTAAACGTTTGTGCTTAATAGAATTTGTCGTGTGTGCCAGTCCACAATACCTATCTCAAAACGGTCGTCCAAAGTTACCACAACAAATTCAAAATTATGAATGTATCTTATGGCCATTACCGGGTTTTAGCACACACTGGAATTTTCGAGAATCTAGGTTCCGTAATGAAAATAAAGAAATTATTGAAGTCCCTGTTCGGGGTAATTATCGAATATCCAATTCTCGAGCGCTAAAACAATGCGCATTAGCTGGAATGGGCATCGCATTATTAACTAAAATGGTTGCTAAAAAAGAATTGGAAAAGGGGAGTTTGATTAATCTTTTTCCCGAGCATGATGTTAGTGCAACAGATTTTGACAACTCCGCATGGCTGGTATATCCCTCAAGAGATTATTTGCCATTAAAAGTAAAGTTGATGATGGATTTTTTGCTGGAAAAGTTTTAATAAAATTATAGAATATACAATAATGATAAAGTTAATAGTAAAAAAAAATTCAGTTAGGTTTATGCTATTATTCAGCATCGTTAGCTTTTCTGGAGTTGTTTTAGCTGGAGAGATTCGTGTTGCGGTCGCGAGTAATTTTTTTAACACCATAAAGAAAATTACAAATCGATTTGAGCATAACACCGGGCATAAAATAATATTGGCAGTTGGTTCCACTGGTAAGCATTATGCGCAAATTAAACACGGTGCACCGTTTGATATTTTTTTTGCAGCCGACGTAAAGCGTCCTAAGTTATTAGAAGAACAAGGTATCACCCAAAAGGGAAGCCGTTTTACCTATGCCATAGGCAAGTTATTATTATGGAGTCCAACACCAAATTTTGTGGATGCGAACGGAAAAATTTTAAATTCAAATTCTTTTCGATATCTCGCTATAGCAAACCCCAAATTAGCGCCGTACGGTAGAGCGGCAGAACAGGTTATGAAAGCAGGTAATGTATGGAATCAGTTACAACAGAAAATCGTACGCGGAGAAAATATTAGCCAGACATTACAGTTTGTGCAAAGTGGTAATGCCGAGTTAGGTTTTGTTGCCTATTCTCAGCTTAATGCTTTGAATAAAATAAAAATAGGTTCTCTGTGGGAGCCACCACAGTCACTTTATAATCCCATTAAGCAACAAGTTGTGTTATTGCAAGACAATGATATCGCGCGTGCTTTTCTATTGTTTATTAAAACTCAAGCTATGCGTAAAATCATACAAGATGCAGGGTATCGTTCACCATGATGCTTAACGAGCAAGATATAACGGCTCTTTTGCTGACAATAAAACTAGCCGCTTTAAGCACTTTCATCCTATTGCTCATTGGTACACCGGTTGCCTGGTGGTTGTCGCGTAGTCGTTGGCGGTTTAAGTTTATATTAGAAGCGATAATTGCCTTACCATTAGTTTTACCGCCAACAGTATTGGGGTTCTATTTGCTGGTGGCGCTGGGAACGAATGGCCCGATTGGGTTTTTAGTCTCAGCATTGGGTATTAAACCGCTGGTTTTTACCTTCACTGGTTTAGTGATTGGCTCGGTATTTTATTCTATGCCGTTTGTCATCCAACCACTACAAAATGCTTTTACTGCCGTAGGTAATCGGCCATTGGAAGTTGCCGCGACTTTGCGAGCTTCTCCTCTTGATCGGTTTTTTTCCGTGGTTGTACCAATGGCTAAACCGGGCTTTATTACTGCTGTGGTGCTGGGGTTTGCTCATACACTGGGGGAATTCGGAGTGGTGTTAATGATTGGTGGAAATATACCGGGGGCAACACAAGTGGTATCGATTGCTATTTATGATCATGTCGAAGCACTTGAATATACTCAGGCGCATTGGTTATCCGGATATTTATTAATTTTTTCTTTTATTTTGCTTATTATTGTTTATGGTATTAATCGTCGTTTCTCGGTTGTTCAGCAATGAAAATTGAAGCATGTTTTTTAATTGAACGGGGTGATTTTTCTTTAGATGTTGATTTTACTATTGCATGTGATGGTGTTACAGCAATATTTGGTCCATCTGGTTGTGGTAAGACAACATTATTACGTGCAATAGCGGGTTTAGAGTATAGTAAAGGTGGTTATATACGAGTTGCGGATCAAATTTGGCAAGATAAAAAACAATTTCTTGCTCCTCATCAACGTTCAATTGGTTATGTTTTTCAGGAAGCCAGTTTGTTCGCGCACCTTAACGTGTTGCATAATATTGAATATGGTCATAAAAGACTAAAAGGTGCAAAGCAAAAGACATCACTCGAACAAGTGATTAGTCTTTTGGACATTGAGCCATTGTTAGCACGCAGACCATCGCAGCTTTCAGGGGGAGAACAGCAACGAGTTGCAATTGCTCGGGCTTTGGCTGCGAGTCCAACATTGTTACTATTAGATGAACCGTTGGCAGCATTGGATAATCAGCGAAAAAAAGAAATCTTACCTTATTTAAAATCAGTGCATTATGATCTTGGAATTCCTATGATATATGTGAGTCACTCACGCGATGAGGTTGCACGTCTAGCGGATCACTTATTGTTGTTAGATAATGGTCGAATTAAAGCAACAGGAAAAGTAACCGAACTATTCTCAAACCTTGAATATTCACTTGCACATGCAGCAAATGCCGAAACAATCATTGAAGCTACGGTGGCAGGCCATGACGAAACCTTTGGGTTAAGTTGGCTTGATTTTTCCGGTGGACGTTTTAATGTTGCGATTAAATCATTAGTTATTGGTAGTAAGGTACGTTTGCAAGTACTCGCTCGTGATGTCAGTATCACTCTGGTTCGACAACAACAAACCAGCATATTAAATATTTTCCCCGTTACTGTAGAGCAGCTTGTTCAAGAAGGGGATACTCAGATGACTGTTCGGTTGATGGCAGAATCAGTCCCAATATTGTCTCGAATTACTCAAAAATCAGCACAACAACTTGATTTGAAAGTCGGGGATAGGGTTTATGCGCAAATAAAAAGTGTTGCGTTGCTAACATGAAGGCAATAATCATTTAATTGTAAAACCTGAAATAGTAATTTATTAAAAAAGATAAGATTAATTAACTATTAGGATTAACGTTACAAAAATACTAAATGAAAGATTTAATATTATTCAGTATAGTTTTATTAATATCATCTAGTATTATAGATTTTGTAGTGAATACTAATGGTGGTGTAAAGCAAAAAATTTGCTTATATTTTCATAATAGAAACAATTGGCGGCATTTTTATGTAAGCTAATGACTACCAGAATAGCAACTAAAGCTGATTCAGCTAAAATCGTTCAAATGCAGATAAAAGCTTGGGGTATCGCTTATCAAAATTTTATGTCTGAAAAATATTTAAATTCTTTATCAATCGAATCATAAAATACGCGATGTAAAAAATTTAGTAACTAATGGCAATACAATATAAAAGGAGAACTTTAGATGTCACAATATGTAATTGTTTATTTAGGCGGAAATCCACCAACAACACCGGAGGAAGGTAAGCAACATAAAGCTAAATATATGGAATGGATAGCTTCTTTAGGCGACTTTGTAATTAGTCCTGCTAATCCGTTAATGAATACTCATACGGTTAATTCTGATGGTACTGTTAGTGAAAGTGGTAAAACGACAATGTCGGGGTACACTATTATTGCTGCGAATTCTATGGATGAAGCATTAGCTGTAGCCAAATCTTGCCCATTTCTTGAGATAGGTGGTTCACTTGAAGTGTCAGAATTAATGCAAATGCCTAACTGAAAATATGTCAAAATTTAATTAAACTGTCATTCTGGTTTTGGGGTGATTTAAACTGTATTGGAAAAATAATAATTATGTCAGATAAAAAGGGAATTAAATATTTTGGTGTAATCGGTTTAATTATTGGTCTTCTGGCACTGACAACGGCAGTGTTTCAAGGTGATTTAAGAGCCGCATTTAAACCGGCGAATGATGATAGCCTCAAGTTCTTAGCAATAAAAGCAGGTAAGTCGCTCATTAAACGTAAAGTTTTAGGTCAACAACAGCCGGATGTTCTTGAACGTGTAGCGAATGACACACACGACATGATACAGATAATATACATGGCGCTTGGATTATTAGCGATTATTTTTGGCATCATATCGTGGCTGAATAAAGAACACATTCGAATGTCTGGGGTTGTTATTTCACTTGGCTTGGTTGCGATAGCTTGGCAGTATGTCATTATTGCCGTTATCATTGCCATTTTGATACTCATTATAAGTAATTTGGGTTAATTTTTTAGGTGTTATTTACAATAGCAAGAAACGGTTCGAATTTTATCATTAACTCCTTCATACTATTAAAAATAGTAAAATTTAAGCGATTGTTAATGGAAAGGTTATACGAAAATGTCTGATTACGACCGTATTATAAAAGCAATCAAATTCATTACCTCAAGTGTGCATATGCAGCCTAGTTTAGGCGATATTGCGCAACATCTTAACTTGAGTCCATTTCATTTCCAACGCTTGTTTAGCCAATGGGTTGGTGTTACACCAAAAAAATATTTGCAAATTTTAACTGTTGAACGGGCAAAGCAATTATTACACGAATCAAGATCGCTTTTAGATGTGGCGGATTGTTTAGGGCTTAGTAGTGGATCACGTTTATATGATCATTTTGTAAAACTAGAAGCAATGACACCAGGAGATTATCAACACCACGGTGCAAATTTAAAAATCGATTATGCAGAACATGAAAGTCCATTTGGAAAAATATTTATTGCTGTTACTCCACGGGGGGTTTGTAAGTTATGTTTTTTAGATTTTTCTAATATTGACGACCATCTAGCAACATTAAAACAAAACTGGCCTGATGCCAACTTTCATGAAAATAACAAAGGTACATTAGGGATAATCACAAAAATATTTAGTCGTGATACAGAACTGAATCGACCTTTGTCATTATCTGTCATTGGCACGAACTTTCAAATATCAGTCTGGAAGGCTTTATTATGCATTCCGTCTGGTAACGTTGTGAGTTATTCGCAAGTAGCAACAGCAATAGGCCGACCTGCTGCTGCTAGAGCTGTTGGAACGGCAATTGCTGCAAATCCAGCAGCATTTATTATTCCATGTCATCGGGTTATACAGCAAAGTGGAAAATTAGGTGGTTATCATTGGGGATTAGAACGAATGCATGCAATCCATGCTTGGGAAACTGCTGGATTAAAATAATCTAATAGCACAAAATATCAAAACTATAAAATTACTAAATATATACTGCTTTCTTGTTATTATAAAACAGGAAACTAATATGACTAATAAATTTGAAGCTACTTGGGAAAGCTATACATCATCGTGGCAATCTAAAACGTCAGATGGCAAGCGTGTAATTTTTGAGTCTTGTTTGGATGAAGAGTGTGTTTATAATGATCCGCTTGTTAAAACTCAGGGCTGGGATGCTCTAGTGGAATATATGTTAGATTTTCACAAACAAATTCCAGACGGATATTTTGAAACATTTTATTTTTTGGCTCACAATAATCAGAGTATCGCACGCTGGTATATGAAAAATGCGGATAATGATGTTATTGGTGAAGGTATTAGTTATGGCGAGTATAATAATGAAGGAAAATTAAAACAAATGATTGGTTTTTTTGATACGCCATAATGTATCAATATCATGGATTTAGATTGTAGTGGATTATTTAAAAAATGTTCAAATAGGAATAAATTACATTGAATTAAATTTAGATGTTGATATATCATTATGTCAGGTAGCAAAACACGCTGGGCTTAGTCAATGGCATTTTCAGCGAATTTTTAAGGCGTTAACAAATGAAACGCTGAAAACGTATATTCGTTCAAGACGATTGGCTAATTCCTTAGATAAATTACTTTCAACGAAGCTTAGGATTATTGATATCGCTGTTTCTGCCGGTTATGAGTCTCAAGAGAGTTATACTCGTGCTTTTAAAGCATCTTTTAATTTAACACCAAATGAATATAGAAAATTAGCGGATAAGAGTTTATTTTTAAAAAAAGTTGAATTTGATTCAGACTATTTAAAACATATAAATCA
Organism: uncultured Thioalkalispiraceae bacterium; assembly: GCA_964514215.1. Classification (GTDB taxonomy): domain Bacteria; phylum Pseudomonadota; class Gammaproteobacteria; order UBA6429; family Thiohalophilaceae; genus CAYQUC01. The sequence goes on along the minus strand of CAZEPW010000011.1, from coordinate 40,777 downwards.
AAATATTTCTTTGGAGCCGGAAATTATCTCTCAAAAACCAATGCGACTCGTTGGTTTAAAAACATGTTTTTATAGCGTTGATTCTGAGAAAAATAATATCGGAAGCAAACTTCCTGCTCTTTGGGATGATTTTTTACAACGTATGAGTGAAATTAAAAATACCGTAGCGGGTAAATGCTATGGTGTTGTACAACAAATCAGTGATAATACTGAGCAATTGAATTATTATGTCGCTATTGAGGTTAATGCAATAGATCACTTACCTGTTGGTATGGTTGTGATTGATATTGCGTTGTCGAATTATGCTTGCTTTAGCCATTATGGTGAAGTTAAATATATTGATAATACGGTAAACTACGTATATTCGAGTTGGCTGCTTAATTCTGGTAAACGTCATTCGGGTGCTCCTGATTTGGAAATCTATGATAATGACTACCATCCAAAATCAGATAAATCAGTTATGTATTATGCGATACCAATTGAATGACGAGCTATAGCCTCACCGTTCTTTTTAGTGTGATGTTTATTGGGGCATTATTACCCAGCATTAGCTCGATGACGGTTTTAACTCGAACGTTAACTCATGGTTATGGCCATGGATTATTCGTTAGTCTGGGAATTGTGCTTGGTGATATCACATATATTTTGATAGCCATCTTTGGCCTGTCTATCTTAGCTGCCAGTTTGGGGCAGTATTTTTTTATAATACAGTTTCTAGGTGGAGCCTATTTAATATTTTTAGCTCTCAGTTTGTGGCGTTCGCAACTTAAAACTACGATTCAAAGTGAAACTTCTAAATCATCGTTATTGTCGAGCTTTTTAGCTGGATTAATTATTACATTAAGTGATCAAAAAGCAATATTATTTTATTTAGGTTTTTTTCCTACGTTCGTTGAGCTATTTTCTGTTTCATATCGTGATGTTAGTATTATTATCGTTATTACTTTTATTGCTGTTGGTGGAGCAAAACTGTGTTATGTTTTTGCTGCGCACCGTGCGCATAAAATAATAAAAAATAGTAAAATATTAAAAGCATTTAATATTTTTTCAGCAAGTTTATTAATTGTTATTGGTTTATTTATTATTTTGAGCATGAGTTTTACGTTGCGATTGAGTAACGCAAAACCTCATAGTAGTACTTGCTATGGTTCAACTAAAAATGGTCGACTCGACAACGGTGTTAAATTGCCGAGTGAGGGCAAGAATTTTACGTCGTATGGTTATATTCCTAAATTACTCGGTAGAACTTATGTGCATAGCACAGTCAAAAATGTTGTAATTGAATCTTATGATAAGCTAGTAGAAATTCATCCTGACTATATTTATAAGTATGCTGAATCGGGATTTGAAAGTGGTGGGTTATTTAAACCACATAAAACGCATCAAAATGGTCTGTCGATTGATTTTATGGTGCCTGTATTTAACAATAATAAAAAGTCAGCATATTTTACAACGAATGCGTTTAATCGTTATGGTTATGATGTTGATTTTGACCGTAATGGCAAAAATGGCACACATCAAATCGATTTTGATGCGTTAGGAGCACATTTGGTTGCGTTAAATAAGGCGGCATTAAATAATGGTATTACTGTATGGCGGGTTTTATTTGCGCCTGAACTTCAACAAAAATTGTATGCGAGTCGTTATGGACGCTATATCAAAAAAAATATATTAATCCCTAATAAAAAATCCTGGGTTCGTCATGATGAACATTATCATGTCGATTTTAAAATTAAATGTAAACCAATGTAGTTTAATTTGAATGGACGCACTACGATTAATATTTAAATTGATACTGGTTTGAATCAACCGAATGATGTTATTTTATAGCCGCTTATATAGTATACTGGCTTAACACATGCTTCCTTTGTGTATATACAGGTAAATTTATAATTATAAAGTCATTTATTTAGTCTATGGTATTGAAATGAAGAATATGTTTTTAAGCTCTAAATCGATTTATAGTGGTATTTTATCAACAGGATTAATTTTTACTAGTTTTATATTAATAAAACAAGATGCAATTGCTCTGGATAATCCAACGGATGCTTGGAAGTTAAGTCAGGGGGGCAAGATTTATGATAATTGGTCTAAAGCATTAAATGTTGCTAGCCCGGATATTACACATCCGAGTTATCCTGCTGCGGGTAAAAAACAAGGGGCAACAACTTGGCGTTGTAAAGAATGTCATGGCTGGGATTATACTGGACGGAACGGGGCTTATAAAAACGGTTCCCATTTTTCTGGTGTCAAAGGCATAAGGGATATGTCCGGCCAGCCTGTGGCTATCATAAAGAAAATTATTCGCAATAAAACTCATGGTTATTCAAGAACAATGATTAACGATAGCGGGCTCGAAAATTTGGCTTTATTTGTTAGCCGTGGTCAATTAAATATGAGTAAATATATTGATGTAAATAGTAAGGAAGTTAAGGGAAGTGCTCAACGGGGAGCTCAATTTTTTCAAACAATATGTGCAGTTTGTCATGGTTATGATGGCAAAATGATTGATTTTCATAAGGGCAAAAAAATCCCAGAATACATTGGTACTGTCGCAAATAAAAACCCGTGGGAAGTTCTCCATAAAATTAGAAATGGCCAACCTAATGCTGCTATGATTTCTTTAAGGTTATTGAATATACAAGATCAAATTGACATCGTTACATTTACTCGAACATTATCAACGAAATAAAATATCATTAATGAGGGAAATAATGTGAGGAATGAAATTACCTTTATCTTTCTTGTCGGATTATTGTCTTTTGTTAATACTGCTTTTGCAGATAAAGCTGTTTTTGCTGGTGGCTGTTTTTGGTGTATGGAATCTGATTTTGAAAAACTAAAAGGTGTCTCATCTGTTATTTCAGGGTTTACTGGAGGGGAAATTAAAGACCCAACATATTCTGGGAATCATCAAGGTCATTATGAAGCTGTAGAAGTTTCTTATGATGCTACTATTATCAACTATCAAGAATTATTGGACTATTTTTGGGTAAATATTGATCCATTTGATGCTCGTGGTCAATTTTGTGATAAAGGCTCAAGTTATTTAAGTGCTATTTTTGTTGCCGATGAATCGCAAAAATTATTGGCTGATAAATCACGGCTAAAGGTAGTGGATCAATTTCCAAATCAAAAAGTAATTACGCCGGTGTTGCAAGCTTCGATTTTCTATCCAATTAAAGGTGCAGAAAGTTATCATCAAGACTATTATAAAAATAATTCTGTTCGTTATAATTTTTACCGTTGGAATTGTGGCCGAGATAAAAGACTTAAAGAAATTTGGGGCAAAAGGGTTACGCATTGATTTATGAAAACATTTGAACTTGATTCACGGCTTGATAATGACTGTATCACCCTAGGTGAAATAAATAGTAGTCTATTACTCTTGATGGATAATGCGCTTTTACCATGGTTTATTATCGTCCCAAAAACCACTGAAACAGAAATTATCGACTTAGTTACTTATGATCAACATCAATTATTAGATGCACTAAACCGTTTAGGTTTGTTTGTTAAAAATAATTTTGAAGTCTCTAAATTAAATATTGCCACTATTGGTAATGTAGTTAAGCAGTTACACATCCATATAGTGGGGCGAGCTGCATCTGACTATTGTTGGCCTAATGTGGTTTGGGGTACTACAGAAAAGCAAGCTTATACTGAGTTACGTATCAATGAAATTAAAAATCTGTTAACGACACAACTGGGTTCTGTATTTTCACTAATTTTAAATAACAACAAAAAGGCAGGTTAATGTCGTTTAAAATTTTATCGCTAGATGGTGGTGGAATCCGTGGTATTCTTCCGGGGCAAATCTTAGTAGCGCTTGAAGATAAGCTGCAAAAATTATCGGGCAATTCTAACGCTCGTTTGGGAGACTACTTTGATTTGGTTGCAGGAACCAGTACTGGGGCGATTTTGGCCTCGGCATATATTTGTCCTGATAAAAATGGCCAATTAAAATTTTCGGCTAAAGATGCTGTTAGGTTTTATTTACAGCATGGCACTGCTATTTTTAATGTCAGCTTTTTTCGTAATTTACGTACGTTATGGTCAATTTTAGGTGAAAAAATATCTGAAAAAAAATTAGAAGACGTTCTTAATAATGCCTTTGGTGAAACAAAATTAAGTGAATTAACGAAAGCTACGTGTTTACTGTCTTATGATATTAATCAGCGAAAACCCATTATATTCGCGCAACACGATGCTTTGTTAAAAAATGAAGATTTTTACGTTAAGGATTTACTGAGGGCTAGTTCTGCTGCACCAACATTTTTTAAATCAATTCAAGTAAAATCAATTGGCTCTAATCAAAAACAGTTGGATTTAATCGATGGTGGTGTGGTTGCCAATAATCCTACTTTATGTGCCTATTCAGAAGCGGTAAAGTTTGAAGGTGTATCTGGCATTAAAGATTTGATGATATTATCGCTTGGCACTGGCATGGAATTACAGCCTTACTCGTTTAATAACGCTAAAAACTGGGGGTTACTTAGTTGGACTAAACCATTATTGGATATTGCGTTAGGCGGTGGGCCTCAAATGATTGATTATCATATGGATAAAATAGTATCAACTGTTGATAATGCCAAGTTTTACCGTATTCAACCCAGTCTTTATGATGCTGATACGGCATTGGATAATGGCTCTATAGAAAACATTGAAAAACTTAGGCTCGCTGGTTTAAAAAATGCAGCAAAATATAATGCTGTTTTAGACGAGGTGGCTTTGTTTTTGATAAATGATTAGTTCCATCTAATCATTTCACAATATGTTATTTTACACCAAAACCATAGACTAACATTTTTGTTAATAGTCGTGGCGCGTCTAAATAAGGTACTGTTCCATTATCTCTAATGATACGTCGTCCTTCAGATGATGTTGCATAAGAAATAAAGTCTTTTGTTAATTGTGAAGGAGCAGGGCTGGTTACAAGATATAAGGGACGATACAGAAAATATTTACCGTTTTTTAAATTATTATAACTTGGTTTCATACCATTGAAGCTTACAATTTTAACATTACGTTTTTTTGCGCTACTAATACCGGTAATGCCTAAGGCATTAATGTCGTTTTCACAAGCTTTTTCTAGTGGCCCAGAAGACTTTACGATATAGTCACTTTTAAATACCATGCTACTGTCTTTAAATATATATTGGCGGATAGCATAACCTACACCAGAAATTTTACCTCGACGAGTATAGAGGTGGATTGGCGCATTGCGTCCATTGATAGATTTCCAATTGGTTATTTTGCCTGTGTAAATATCTTTAATTTGAGCCATCGTTAAATTCGTAACGGGATTCTTTTTATTTACAATGATAGCAAGAGCATCCCAAGCAACAGGGTGTAAGGTGGCGTGCAATTCCGTTTGTTCAACACTCGGCAGGGTCATTCGACAGGTGCCACCAATGTCAATTTTATTTTTTAGCGTGTCACGAATACCTTTTGTCGCCCCCCCACCTTGTAGTGAAACTTCCACACCGGTTTTAGCGGTGAAGGCTAATGCGAGCTCCTGCATGAATGCTTTTTTAGTAATACCACACCCAGCCCAGGAGATTTGATTATCTTTTGCCGCTGCATGTAGCACTCCTGAAAAGCTAAGGAGAGAAATGAGGATAGCGAATGTTTGATTCTTCATAATTATTCCACCTTTATGTATTAACACCAAAAATAATAAAAATATTTGTGCGATTTATATACGCATCTTGTTTATAAATATAAGTTAGTAACCATGTTTTAACTATGGTTAATTGGTTTGCAGGAGGGGAATTAACTTATTGAGCTATTATCCATTATTTCGTCGTTGGATCCAGATATTTAGAATGATTTTTAATTAAAAATTTGTTTTTCTGTTATTTACTAGTGACTTAATAAGTGAGTACTTATACAGATGGGGGATTTTAGTTCAAATATCGCTTTAATTTAAAATTGAAGACATTTTTGCTCGATATTTTTTGACCAATTCACCGCTGTTTCCAAGTAAGCCAAATACTTCGATTAAAGCCTGTTGAGCCTTGGTTTCTTTGGTTTTCATTTCTTGTTTCATCGCTTCGAGTAATTGCTGCAAAGCCGGTTCATATTCCCCGATGGAAATTAAGTTTGCAATTAATTGGTGACGAGCGGGTAAATTGCTTGGATCTTGCTTGATAATGGTTTCGAGTTCTGATTGTGGTGGTGCGCCAGCAACGATTTGTTGGTAGTTAATTCTGGTGAGCAATGATTTCACACTACTTTCTTGTTTCTCGACTTCATTAAAAGAGTCTAATAATTGATTTGCTTCTGTAATATTGCCGGTTTGATATAAAATTGATGCTAAATCTGTTTTTATTTGAAGATCGTTTGGTTGTAATTCATAGGCTTTTTTTAATAAATCAATAGCATCGTTTAAATCACCTTGCTGAATTTTTTCAACTGCTTGTTGATGCAGATCATTCCACTCATGGTCGATAACTTGCTCTATTAATTCACGTAATGTTTTTTCTGTTTTTGCACCTTGAAATTCATCGACGGTTTTTTCATGTCTAACAATTTTTACGGTAGGTAAGCTTTTAATACCAAATTGAGCTGCAAGTTCTTTTTGTTCATCACTATTTACCTTGGCAAAAATAAATTTACCTTGATATTCTTCAGCAAGTTTACTTAATATTGGTGTCAACGTTTTGCAGGGAGCGCACCAATCAGCATAAAAGTCTAAAAAAACCGGGACACGGTTTGAGTTTTGCGCTACGGCAGATACAAAATTTTGTTCGTTAACTTCTATTATATAAGGATTATCAGTCATTGCGTGAAATAGATCTTTTTAGTGTATTTTAATAGGATAGTGATTTTAATCAATAATTTCAATATTAACACGAAACATTCAACAGCTTAATAAAAAATTGGGTAACTCGGATAAACTGTAAATAATTTTACTTGGCTTTGGTAAGTCCGGCCAAGTTTCATTATGACGGTTTAACCACACAGACTCAATTCCAGCATTTTTGGCACCATTAATATCATGAATTGGATGATCACCAATATGCAATATTTTAGAAGAATCGACTATAGCCAGTTTGCATGCTTGTTGAAAAAAACGATAGTCCGGCTTTAAATATCCTGCTGTAATTGCGTTTAACGAAAAACTAAAGTAATTATCTAGTTCTGTTTTACTTAGATCAACATTGCCATTGGTTAAGGCACCAAGTTGAAAGTGTTTCGATAAAATTTTAAATGCTGGTATGACATCATCGTATAATTTAACATTACTTCGTTCTGTTATAAAGACTTTAAAGCCTTGATCTCTGACGTTTTCAGCTATTTTATTACTATAACCTGAATCAAGTGCAACATTAAACAACTGCGCTTTACGAAGGAAGGTAAAGTCGTGAGCATGCTCAGGATGAAGTGCAGAAATTTTTTTCCGAAATTCAATACAATCCAGAGAACTATATTTTTCAGTTATTTTTGGAAAATTTACTTCGAGCCAACTTCGGAGTTTTTGTTCAGCCCTTTCAATAATAGGCATACATTCCCATAGAGTATCATCAAGATCAAATGTAATTACTTTAAATTGCTTTTGTTGCATTTAATAGCCTTAAAATTCCAGTAAACAGTCAATATTTAAGCATAATAATATATAATAGTCGAAAAGTGATGCTGGGGCCTTAGTTAATTTCATGAAAAATACAGATAATAATTCGCATTTGAATAATAATATTGATTGGTTATTACAAGACGATGTTATAGCTACTTTACCCGATAGCAAAGTTGGACTTGAAAAAGAAACTTTGCGTGTTGGTCATGATGGTAAAATATCACAATTAGCCCATCCAAAACCACTTGGTTCTGCTTTAACCAATGCTTACATCACTACAGACTATTCTGAATCGTTAACTGAATTTATTACTCCGCCTTTAAATTCCATCGAGGAGTCTTTAACTTTTTTAAATAATACGCAAAAATTTGTTTATGATAAATTAGATAATGAAATTTTATGGGCGACTAGTATGCCTTGTGTTGTTGCCGGTGAAACGAGTATTCCGATAGCTGAATACGGTAGTTCAAATGTTGGAAAAATGAAAACGGTCTATCGAAAAGGTTTAGGCCATCGTTATGGCCGTGTTATGCAGGTGATAGCCGGTGTTCATTATAATTATTCTTTAGGAGAATCTTTTTGGGTACAGTTTCAGGCTCACCAGAGAAATACTGATGATTTAAATGATTTTATTTCAGATCAATATTTTGGAATCTTAAGAAATTTATTACGAAATGGTTGGGTTATTCCTTATTTATTTGGGGCTTCGCCAGCCGTTTGTAAGTCTTTTTTGGGAGGACAATCCACTAATCTGGAGCATTTTGATGTAACGAGTTATTATCAGCCTTATGCTACATCGTTACGCATGGGGGATATTGGTTATCAAAACAATAAAGAAAATGAATCTGGTGTGAAAGCGGATTATAATTCTTTAAGTAAATATGTTGAAAGCTTAAAATCTGCCACTGAAACACCTTACTCAGGCTATATTAATATTGGAGTTAAAAGCAATGGTGAGTTTCAGCAGCTAAATACTCATATATTACAAATTGAAAATGAATATTATAGTACTGTTAGACCAAAACAAATTTTAAATAATAATGAAAAACCATCGTTAGCATTAAAAAAACGCGGGGTACAATATATTGAGCTACGTTCTCTCGATGTTAATGCGTTTGAGCCATCGGGTATTAATGAAGTTCAAATGTATTTTATTGAGGCCTTTATTATGCTGTGTTTGCTACAAAAAAGCGATAGCATTACAAAACAGGAACAAATTGAAATTGATCGTAATGAAATAGAAACAGCCCATTATGGGCGTACTCCAAATTTTAAGCTTTTACAATGTGGTTCTGAGCGTTTGCTAAAAGATTGGGGTGTATCCTTGTGTGATGAAATGCAACAAATATGTATCGCATTGGATAAAGCCAATCATACAACTAATTATTCTAAATCATTAGCGGTGCAACGAAATGCTTTTCTTGATCCAGATAAAACGCCATCGGCAAAAATGTTATCTGAAATGAAAAGTAAGCAAGAAGGCTTCTACCATTTTGCGCTACGTTTATCACAACAACACAAGAAATTTTTTGATGAGTATAATTTAGATAAAACTCAAGTTAAGTTTTATGAAGATCTAGCAGTCGAATCGATTGAAAAACAAAAAAAGATTGAAGAGCTGGACTCAATTTCATTTGAACAATATTTAAAAAATTATTTTTCTCAAACGTAATGATTTAAAAAATTATTTATTACCTTTCGATATTTTATATTGTTCGATGCTATTTAATAATTCATAAGCCTGTTGTTGTGGAAGCGTTTTGATAAATGCTTTTAATAAGTCGGTTTTGGTTTTTATTTTTGAAAATGTTTGGCCATTATTTCCTGCTAATTTCCGCAAATAATCTTCCATATCTTTAGGAATTCGAATTTGATCGCTTTGTAAGTCAATAATCATCTGTAACAACCTATGTTAAATTACACACTACTGATGACATGTTTGTCATGTACTACAGTCTTGATGATAATATCGAACGAAAATGTTAATTCTTGAATTTTGTTGAGTTAAAAATAATGAAGTTGGATTGATCTTTTTTGGGTTTTAATAATCTTTGTGCTGCGTAGGAAAAGAGTTTATTTAGATATCATTATCATGACAAAAACAGTCATTTTACGTGATTTTAGCGGAAATCTTGAGTTTTTATTCTAAATTTCTGCCGTGGATGTGATAAGAATCTATTAACATTACTGGAATGACGGTTATTTTAAAATTTAGATTCTTAACTAGTCGAGTATAGCTATAAATTTTATATGGTTAATAACTGTTCATTTAATTTTACTAAATGGTATATGATATTATTGATTATTCCTACGCACATTGGTTTCAATCGATTTTGCAGTATCGATTTGTCCTAAAGCTCGATAAGCCTTTGCTTGTAACTTGAGTGCTTTAGGGATAACCGTAGAGCGCGGATAATTTTTGATTAAGTAATCTACTCGTGCAACAACTTCGATATATTTTGCATTATCAAATAATAAATAGACATCGTTAAGTTCATAATCCGATAAAATTTGACGTAGTTGTTTGAGCTTGTTAACGGTATCTTTAAAGTAACTACTTTTAGGATATTTTTGAGCTAAAACGGCAAAATAACCAAAAGTGCGGCGAACTTTGGAACGATTTACTGTAATAATTTTGGGAATTTGAGATAAGTGCTGGTATAAAGGTTTATTGGATTCGAAACTGGCTAATGCTCTCAAATATAAAACATAATCTATTCTTGCATGGATTGGGTGAGTATTAATAAATTTAGTGGCTTTTTGTATAGCAAGAGAAAATTTATTTTGTTCATAATAGCTATGTATTTCTAAAATTTTTCCAAACTTCGTGTGCCGACTGTATGGCAAATTTTCTTTCATATCGTCTAACAAACTATAAGCTTCATCGTATTTTTTGTTCTCAAACAAAAATTTAAGTTCGTTATAATTACTTAGAGAATCCTGATAAGCTTCATTAGAAATTTGGTTATTAATATTTCTATTTTCCGGAGTGGTAGTACAGGAAATGCTGATCAAAGGGAATATCAGTATAACTAAAAATAATGTTTTTATGTTATTTAGAATCATATAAAATTGCTTTTAATTGGATATGGGCAGTGTTTACTATATCCGTTATATTAATCGTATTCAGAGTATCATTCTACGTATAAAAGTTAATTAATTGAATAATTATGAATAAGTTAATCGATATTGGGGTAAATTTTACGAGCTCCAATTTTAACTCAGATTTACCCCAAGTAATATCACAAGCCGTTGAGCTTGGTGTTGAAACAATGGTGGTGACAGGAAGTGATATCAATAGTTCTGAACGTGCGATTAAACTGTGTGGGCAATATTCAGAAAACCTGAAATCAACGGTAGGTATTCATCCGCATCATGCCAACGATTTTACTGCTGCAGATACAGTCAAAATTGATGAGTTGAGTCGGCAGCCATGTGTTGTTGCATTAGGTGAATGCGGTTTAGATTTTAATCGTAATTATTCTAGCAAAAAGTCGCAACTTTCTTGTTTTGAAGCACAGTTAGAGCATGCCAGCCAGACGGAGTTTCCGATGTTCTTGCATCAACGGGATGCACATGATGATTTTTATACCTTATTGAAAAAATACCGCAGTAATTTATCCGATATTGTTGTTCATTGTTTTACAGGAAGCCGTGATGAGCTTAATGATTATTTGGAATTAGATGCTTATATTGGTATTACTGGTTGGATATGTGATGAAAGACGAGGTCAGCATCTCCATGAACTACTGGTTAATATACCAAGTAATCGATTGTTAGTGGAAACTGATTCGCCGTATTTACTGCCTAGATCATTGAAATCTAAGCCAAAATCCAGACGTAATGAGCCTAAGTTTCTACCGCATATTGTGCAGGATATAGCAAATATACTCAATAAAGATTATGATAGGGTAGCGGCTGAGACGACTCTGGCGGCTCAAGAATTTTTTAGATTAGATTCCTATATTAAGTAAAATAAAGGTATAAGGTAAGTTTTTGATATGGTCGGTGTTTCTATAGAAAACAAATTAATGGTCGTTGTTATTAATGGTGAGTTAAAGCTTGAATATAATCGTGAAAAGTCGATTAGTGAACTACAACAAAAATACCTTGATAAAATGAACCGCGATATGGATTCTGGCATTACATTAAGCAATGAACGCATTGAATTTCCGGATAAGGCTCAACGGGCAAAATTTGTGGCTGATCACTTGGTTCATGCATATCTGAAAGACAATGATCAGCAAATAGCAGCATTATGTGCTTATTTAGCGCAAACTTTACCAAAGCTAAAACAAGTCCGGATTGATTCGATTGAAGATAAATACAGTATCGATTTAAAATTTGATGATGTTCTTGAAAATCAAGTCAAAGTAAATTTTCCTCCACTGCAATAGATAAGGTAATATATTGATGATTCTTCTTAAAGAGATGGGTTTTTTGCGAGTAATGTTATTGTTGACCACAATATTTTTTAATAGTGCTGTACCCGTTGCCGGCACTCATGAGAGTTATAATGGTGTTGATGCCTTTTTTAATACTGTTATTCCATCATTAACACCACTTATATTCATGGTGTTATTACTTGATGCGTTAATGTCTAGGGTGATGATTGATGGTAAAAACGATATCGGAAAAATAGCTTCACGAAGAAATAGTTATATCAGTTTAGCGTTGGCTTTTTCTTTAATTGTTTTTTGGTCATCATTTTATTTAGAATTAATTGGTCTTTAAAAATCGTTAAGATTACTTTCAAGAAATGCCGTTATGAAGTGTTGAGATTGAGCTCCGGTAAACCTTCCTAACTCATTACCTTTTGAGATTAATAAAATACTTGGAAAACCTCGAGTTTGATATCGCCCAGCAAGTTTCATATTATCATCTTCATCAACTTCAATTTTTCCAAGCGCTAATTTTCCCTGATATTGATTAATAATATTTTCTAAGATTGGAGATATAACCAAACAAGGCGGACACCAGTCTGCCCAAAAATCGATTAGGATAGGTTTAGATTCTGAATACTCAATTACTTGTGATTCAAAGTTATTAACATTAATGGTGAAAATGTATTTGCTGGGATCGAAGCTCATGGTTTTATTTTATTCGAGGTTTATCAATATCAAAATAAAGCATTATAACTGATAAAAAAGCGATATTCAGTTCAATTTTATGATATTTTTCAACTATGAATGAAGACCATCAATATGACATCGTGATAATTGGCGCTGGCCAGTGTGGTTTACTATTGTCATATTATTTAAATAAAGACAATATCTCATGCCTTATTATTGAAAAAGAACGAGCATTTTCGTCTTGGTATAATAAACGCTGGGATAGTTTCAAAATGAACACTGCAAACTGGATGAATCAATTACCAGGTGATTTAACTTCAAATAATGACAATAATTTAATTAATAAAAGACAAATAATTAATCAATTCGAGCAGTGGTCACAAGGTTTTTCTTCAAACATCAAATACTCTAAAGTGAATAATATAAATTATTTAGATTATCATTGGCGAATTGATTTGGATGCAGATTCTTATCAAGCAAAAATAGTAGTTTTTGCTGTTGGCTTGAATAAGGCGTATATACCTAAAATAACGCAAAATGTATCTGATAACATTTTACAATTGCATTCGTCCAATTATACATCTCCAAAACAAATTAAAACTAAAAATGTTTTAATTATTGGTTCAGGCAGCTCAGGAATTCAAATTTGTGATGAATTAGCTAAAACAAAAAAATATACAATTACTATCGCAACTAGTAATAATAAATATTTTCCACCATCTTTTTTAGGAATATCAATTTATAGCTATGTAAAAAAATTAAAGATATTTGATATACGCAGTAAATCATTGTTTGGTCGTTTTATTCGTTATATAGCCGAAAATAAAGGTGATCCTGCAACATATCCCAAACCAAGTACATTACGAGATCTGTATGGGGTTGTTTTGAAAGGTAAAGTTCGTAAGCTTGAAAATACTATTGCAGTATTTGAAAAGGATGAAAAACTAATACTTAACGACACAACTATTATTTGGTGTACCGGATTTCGAGTTGATCTTAGCTCGATGGTTGATAAAAAACTTAATAAAACTTTATTAACTAATGACGGTTATCCGCTTTTAAAAACTGATTTTGAAAGCTTTATGCCTAATTTGTATTTTATCGGTTTAAGGTTTTTAAGGTTAGTTTCATCACATAGTATTTATGGTGCTGTTCGTGATGCTAAATACCTAGCATTAGAAATACGAGATAAGTTATTGAAGTAATTTAGGGTGCTAAGTCGCATGTTTTAGCTTTTTTCTTTCAGTACGATAATAAGCAATATGGATTTCATCTTGTCTTCACCAACCCATTGTGTCGTTAGTGTTTGATAACCGGATGCTTCCACCAAAAAATGAATATGCGGAATTTGGGTATTTGGCCATTCGGTTAAGAATTCAAACCTACCAAATTCGTCAGTTCGTAAATAGGCGCGAAGTTTATCAGTGTATTTCCCGTGTTTGTTTGCTTGCCAATGACTAATTTTAGCATTTTTTATGGGGTTACAATCCGTTGCAGATAAAACCTTACCCGACATTTTTATGCCATTGCTAACATTAATTTTTTCACGAGTAATCGGCGTGAAATGATTTCCGAGCTGCATTTCAGGAGTGGGGGTACACTTAGCTTTTTCTGCGAAACTCACATTAGCGGAGAAAAAAACAAGGGCTATTATTAATAATCGCATCATGAGATTTTTGTTTATGTTTAAAAAATTAGAGGTTTGTTGTTTTGTTTGTATATCCCTGTTTATACAGTTTAGATAATATTTAGCATAAAATATAATTTATACTAAATATTTATCTGTAAATTGAGGTGTTGATAATATTATATTTTATACGGTTATTTTTCGGGCTTATCTTTAGCCATAAAAGTACGAATTATTTTTAGGATTAATATGATCAGTGCGATGGAATGAATAAATAAGTCAAAAATATCGATGGGTTTACTTAAAGTGAAGCTACCGAGCATTTTTAATTTTTCAATTAAATGCGGCTCACCCGTTGGTGGAGCAATGGACATGAATACCGCAATTATAATAACAAATGGATAGGGCAGTTTATCTAATATTTTCATTTCATACTTCCAAGTAGTTTTTGTGATAGTTATTCAACAATAATTATTCGTGTTGCATCTAATCTTAAAGTTGCGTTGTTTATGTATTCGTGCATTTTAGTTTGTGTTATTTGCAAGTGTTCAATTTCATCTTCACGAATATTCGGGTTTAATTTTTTGAGTGTTGTTAGTCGATCGATTTCAAAGTCCATTTTCGTATTTACACTTTGATGTGCGTTACTAATGATTTCAGTTAGTAGTTGATTGGCGTGCGTCGTAGCATGTTCGAGTAACATATTAATTAATTTTGACATACTGATAATTAATTGATTTGCTGCTGCTTTGGATACAGCTTCATGACTCAAATAAATGTCCTGATTTCTAAATAATGGCGATATATCTTTTGTTTTGTTATCAATAACAATGTGAATCTGTTTATTTGAGAAATATTGGCCCATTTTATAAAATTTCGGTGCGGAATAATCAATCACAAATAAACACTCTAATAACATACTGCCAGATTTAATGGCCTTGTGTTTAATTAAAGAGACTGCGGTGTTACCCAGTTCGTTGCCGGTGATCATATCGATGACTGCTGTGACCATAGGATGTTCCCAGCTAACAAAGTCGATATCTTCATGTTTTAATGCGGTATTTCGATCAAAGGTAATTGTTTTGCCATCGGCTGGTAATAAAGGAAAATGCGCGGTATGCATGTGTTCGCTTGGCCTAATGATATATTGATTATGTGAATGATCCTCAAAATCAACCCCATAACATCCAAAAACGTGTTCCATATATTCTTGCAATTCTTCGGGTTTTGAATTTAAATTTATCGAATTGATAACCTTGGTTGAAATATGTTTACGATGAGAATTTAACTCTAATAATCTATCTCTACCAGATTGTAATGATTGATTTAATTCCTGAAGTTTTGATTTAGTTTTAGTTAACAGTACTTCAAACTGTGATGGCTCATGAGCATTATTGGATAATACTGCCGCTAATTCTTCGTAAAAGAAATTATATATACTTTGTCCTGCCGGGCAGGTTTTAGTGAAGGCATTGAGACCTTCATGATACCAACGAAATAAGTATTCTTGTGTTGAGTCTTTTAAATACAATGCATGAATCTGAATATCATGTTGTTGCCCAATTCTATCGAGCCGGCCAATTCGTTGTTCTAATAAATCGGGTATTAATGGCAAATCAAATAATATTAAATGATGAGAAAACTGAAAATTTCTACCTTCACTACCAATTTCAGAACACACTAGTGCCTGACTTCCCGATTCAGGGTCAGCAAAGAATGCTGCAGACTTGTCGCGTTTAATAATGCTCATGTCTTCGTGAAACATGGCGATAGTCATGCCATAACGAATTTTTAAGGCAAGTTTAATGTCTTCAGCGGTATCTCGATGAGCACAAATAATTAATACTTTTTTGGGCTTAAGTGTATTTAATGTGTCATAGATATAGCTAATTCTAGGATCAAATTGCCACCAAGCCGTTTGTTGATATTCTTCCATTAAAGAATAGGGGATTTCTGGATATTGTTTATTTAAAATATTAAATTCAATATCATTGCTATCGTTTAAGCTGAGTTGCTCGCTGTTATACTGGCTGGGTTTATCTAATGCAACGGCATGTAAAATTCGATTTGGAAATCCTTTTACGCCATAGCGGCTATTTCGAAATAAACAACGACCGGTACCATGTTGGTCTATTAGTTTGTCAATTAAAGCATCAATAAATTCTTTGCTTATTTGCTCTGATTGTTGATACTTTTGATATTGCTTTAAGCTCAATTCTAAACTGGCATCAGTAAATTGCAATTGTAAATTTTTACAATCAGCGTCAGTAATTTCAGATGCGTCGATGATTTTGTTAATTATTTCTGCAATTTCAAAATAGCTTGATTCTTCTTTAATAAAAGTATCTAAATCATGATAACGTATTGGATCAAGTAAACGTAATCGCGCAAAATGGCCACTTTGACCTAACTGTTCTGGAGTTGCTGTTAATAATAAAACACTTGATGCGATTTTTGCGAGCACATCAACCAATAGGTATTCAGGGCTTGGTTGCTGTTCAGACCAATATAAGTGGTGTGCCTCATCGACAATTAACATTTCCCATTGGCAGTTTATAATTTGTTGTGCGCGAGTGGGATTTTCAGAAAACTGCTCTAAAGAACAAAGCACGAGTTGTTCAGTATCAAACGGATTCGCCTCAGGGTTGCTTTCTTCTATTGCTAGACATCTTTCTTCGTCTATTAGGCTAAATCGTAAATTTACTCGTCGAAGCAATTCAACCAACCATTGGTGAATAAGCGCTTCTGGTACAATAATGAGGATTTTTTGTACAGATTCAGATAAATACTGGTGATGCAGTATCAGGCAAGCTTCAATCGTTTTACCTAGCCCAACTTCGTCAGCCAATAGTACTCGAGGTGAAAAACGGTTTGATACTTCGTTGGCGATATATAATTGATGCGGTATAAGGTCAATTCTGGCACCACTGAGACCATAAGTAGTCGATTGTTCAATCGAATCTTTGAAAGCCAATGTTCTATACCGTAATGCAAACCATTTTTCAGCATCGATTTGTCCTGAAAACAGTCTGTCGGTGGCATTATTGAGCTTGGTATGATGGTTTATTTGGGTTTCAGCTATCCATGATTTAACACCCGATTCATCTTCCACGTGATATTGGTATAGATCGTCATTATTTTTTATTTCGTGGATTTTTAAATGCCGTTGTTCAAGATCTTGTATCTCATCATCTTTTTTAAATATTATGCGTGCTAGTGGTGCATTAGCGAGGGCATAGGTGCGCGTTTCATCGCAAGAGGAGAAACTAACAGTGACTGTTCGATGTTCAACTTGAATAATGGTGCCCAGACCGAGATCTGATTCAGTTTCACTAATCCAGCGTTGTCCGACAAGGTAGTTTTTCAAGTAAAAATCCTAATTATCATTGCATAAAAAAAGTGCAGCATTGTACCGTTTTTTAGCGCTAAACATAATAGCAAATCTCATATTAAATACGATTGTTATTGTTCATCGAGTCTAAAATATTCTACTATATCTATAACGTAGTATAAGGAAATGTTTAAACTTATTAATAGCGAGCTTGTTTGTGGGCCCAATAGATAAATTTCACGAAAAACTGAAATTACAAAATTTTAAATACGATGCTGCACAAGAACAGGCCGTTCAATTAATTCAACAATTGTATGATGAATTATTAGCAACACCTCAGATTAAACCGAGATGGTGGCATAAAATAGTAAAAAAAGATTGTCGTCCTGTTCGTGGACTCTATTTCTGGGGTGGTGTAGGACGTGGTAAAACATTTTTAATGGATTGTTTTTTTGAGGTTTTGCCGTTTAAGAACAAACGCCGGATTCATTTTCATCGATTTATGCTTGATATTCATCAACAATTACGCGAGTTACCTAAAACACCGAATCCATTACCGTTAGTTGCAAAAAAAATATCCAATAACGTTAGAGTGCTTTGTTTGGATGAATTTCATGTACACGATATTACCGATGCGATGTTATTAACGGGCTTATTTAAATCGTTATTTGAATACGGTGTTACCTTATTTGCAACTTCAAATGTTAAAATTAACGATCTCTATAAAAATGGCTTACAACGTGATTTGTTTTTACCAACAATTGATTATTTAAATTGTAACACAGAAGAATTTGAGTTGCGTTCAAGTGAAGATTTTCGATTATTGCAATTAGAAAAAAGTGGTACTTACCATATTGATAGCGCTGCTAAAAATATCATGACCGAACATTTTAATGCACTTGCCCCATCCAATAGGTCTAATTTAGCTAGTATTACAATTAATCATCGGTCAATGGCGATCATTGCACTAGCAAATGACGTTGTTTGGTTTAATTTTGAATCTATTTGTATGCAGGCTCATGCTGCGCCAGATTATCTGGAAATAGCGCAAATGTTTCACACGGTTTTAATTAGTGATATTCCGGTATTAACCGAATCAGAAGATGATGCTGCAAAACGTTTTATTCATTTAATTGATGCTTTATATGATCATAAAGTTAAATTGGTTGTATCAGCAGAAGTGATGCCTTTTGAATTATATACTGGAAAAAGACTGAAATTTGCCTTTGAACGCACGGTTAGTCGTTTAACCGAGATGGCTAGTAAAAAATATCTAGCTCTACCACATATTATTTATAATTAATTATGGCTGCTAATAATGATATATACGACTATATTTTAGCAATTGATCAAGGTGGGCATGCAAGCCGTGCTACGCTTTATTTTCAAAATGGTGAAATTAAAACCAGTGCTTCATGTGCTATTTCGACTAATCGGTTTATTTATTGCGGTCAAGAGTTTATTCAACATGATGTCAAAGAGATAGAGCAGTCGATTAAGTCGGTTATTTCTGATTGTGCAAAAGCACTTGGTGAGACTAAAACATTAAAAATTAAAGCGGGTTTTGCAACACAACGTTCGACTATTGTGTGTTGGAATTATAAAACAGCAGAGGTTTTGTCCGACGCAATCAGTTGGCAAGATACTCGAGCAAAAAACATTATTAACTGTTTTGAAAATAATCGAGAACAAGTAAAAAACAAAACCGGCTTATTTTTATCGGCACATTACGGTGTGAGTAAAATGCTTTGGTGTTTGAAAAATTTAGAATCAGTTAAACAAGCACAAGAAAAAAATGAATTATGTATCGCATCGTTGTCGAGTTATATATTATTTAGTTGCGTTGCTGGTAAGCATCGATATATTGACCCAGCTAATGCCGCCCGAACATTATTATTTAATAAAGAAACTTTAACTTGGGATGACGAGTTACTGGATTTATTTGCTATTCCAAAATCCATTTTGCCGTATTGCGTTACCACAAAATATAATTATGGGCAATTGTTAAACTGGAACGGCCAGTGTGATGTGGTTATTTGTACGGGGGATCAATCAGCAACAGTATTTTCAAATGGTATGCCTCCAGAGGATCAATTTACTGTAAATATCGGTAGTGGTGCATTTGTATTAAATATTAATAATGAGACAGAAATACCTTCTCGGATTTTATCTGGTAATATCTATACCGATAAGTATAAGACAATAAAGGCGTGGGAAGGTACGGTTAATGGTGCTGGCACAGCCTTAGATTGGTTGCAAAATAGTAATGAGGATGTTGATGTTTATAACTCGTTGGCAACATGGTTAGATAATTGTCAAAAAAATATACCGCTATTTATCAATGGAATTTCCGGTGTTGGTTCACCCTATTGGATTGCTGAACTTAAATCTCGTTTCATTGGTCATGCCGCAATAGCCGAAAAAGCGATAGCTGTGCTTGAAAGTATTATCTTTTTGATTACTGAAAATATAAACTTAATGAAAATTAAATCAAATTCAGTGATCAAAATTTCGGGAGGTTTATCAATTCTTGATGGTGTATGCCAAAAACTATCTGACCTCACTCAAATGACGGTTACACGCGCTATTGACAAGGAAGCAACATTGTTGGGCTTGTTTCAATTACTAAGCAATTTTCAGGTTAGTATTAGCCAATATGATGACGATAGTTTTAAACCGATGGATAATCAAGCTTTAGTAAACAGATTTAAAAAATGGCAAAAAGAGATGAAATATGAATAATAAAATACCTAAAATTGTTGCGCATCGAGGTTATGCTAAATGTTATCCTGAAAATAGTGAGTTAGCAATATCGGCGGCTTTTGAAGCGGGTGCCTGTTTTGTTGAAATTGATGTTCAAAGTTTAAAAGATAAAACGTTAGTGATTTATCATGATGATCATATGCAACGTGTTTCTAATGTTGATAAAAATATAATGACGTTATCAAAAAATGAATTATCAAATTACAATGCTGCAGAACAAGCACGGTTTGGTGATAAGTTTATAAATAATAAAATTTCTTTGTTATCGGATATGGTTGCTGTTTTACAAAAATATAAAAATGGCAAATTGCTGGTAGAATTAAAAGATGAATCCTTATCACAGTTTGGTATTGCGAGTGTTGTTGATAGTGTTTATAGCGACTTAAAACCAGTTTGGTCACAAATAATAATAATTTCATACAATATGGAATCATTAAAATATTCACGAGATAACTATGGCTGTGACGTTGCATGGGTTATCACAACGTGGGATGATGCAAGCCATAAACGTGTTACTGAATTTGAACCCGAAATGGTAATTGTTAATTATAAAAAAATTCAATTTGAGAACGATGGTTTATGGCAAGGCCCTTGGCAGTGGGTGACGTATGAAGTTACCGATGCTGAGCATGCTCTTGCGTTATGCAATAAAGGCGTTGATTTAATTGAAAGTATGGATGTTGGTGGTTTATTAATGGATAGTCGGCTTAAGTTGAGTGCTTGTGAACACTAAACGTTATGATATTACAGTTATTGGTGCTGGCATTCATGGTGCAGGTGTTGCACAAGCAGCAGCGGCGCAAGGCTATAAAGTATTACTGTTAGAAAAAAATCATATTGCTGCAGGAACTTCAAGCCGTTCGAGTAAATTAATTCATGGTGGTTTACGTTATTTAGAGCATTTTGAGTTAAAGCTGGTTTTTGAGTGTTTGCGTGAAAGACGAATTTTGTTATCGATAGCGCCTGAATTAGTCAAACTAATTCCGGTTTTTATTCCTATCTATAAACAATCCATTCGCTCTCGATTAACCATCAGAATGGGGCTAATGTTATATTCAATTCTTGGTGGATTAAAAAAAAACACTTTTTATAAAAAAATATCTAAATCAAAATGGCATGAGTTAGATGGTTTAGAAACTAAAGACTTATTAGCCGTATATCAGTTTTATGATGCTCAAACTGATGATAGTGCATTGACACATGCTGTTATCAATTCAGCTAAAAAATTAGGCGCTGAAATTGTGGTTCCCGCCGAGCTGTTGCGTGTTGAACACAGTAATTCTGGCTATGACATAACTTATATGGAAGAAGATGCTGTTATTGATTGTTCATCAACAATAATAGTTAATGCCGCGGGCCCTTGGATAAACGAAGTGCTTGAAATTATCGCTCCTGATCAGAAAAAAATAAATATTGATCTTATTCAAGGCGCTCATATTATATTGAATCATGAGATGAAAAAAGGTATTTATTATGCGGATTCACCTGCTGATGGTCGAGCCATCTTTTTTATTCCTTGGCAGGGGAAAACTCTGGTTGGTACAACGGAAACTTTGTTTACAGGTGATCTAGAACAAGTTGAGGCGCTCGATAAAGAGGTAGATTATTTGCTTTGTAATTATAATCATTATTTTTCTCGAGACAATCCACAAGTTCGTGCTGATGTGGTATCTAAATTTGCAGGGCTGAGAGTGTTAATGAGCAGCTCGGATGTTGCTTTTAAACGAAGCAGGGATACTTACCTATTAACGGATGAAGCTAAAAAATCAAACCTTATTACAATTTGCGGGGGGAAATTGACAGCTTATCGTCATACAGCAGATCGTGTTATGACGCTACTCAAGGGAAAATTACCACTAAAAATGAATTCTCAATTAACTGAAAACATAAAACTATCAAAACCCGAATAGATTTTTGATTGTTATAAACTAAATTTTACACTAGTATATAAGTGAGAACTAATTCTCGTTATTAAACAACCAAATACATGATAATATTAATGGCTAGCTTTAAATTTAATTACGTTATATTCTAGTCACATATCATATTTATTATTAGCTAAATAATATCGTCCAGGAGAGTCGTATGTTTGATATGGATCAAATAAAAAAAAATGTTGTGAAATGGAGTAAACCTGAAACAGAAGGAAATAATATGAACGAAACCACATCAACTGCACAAACGTCTATTACACCAACACGGATACAATCTACCCCCGCTCCTACAACTGGCAGCAGTGTGCCTGCGACAATTGGATCTTCAATTTACTTCAAAGGCGAGTTGTCTGGCGAAGAAGATTTTATTATCCAAGGAAAAGTTGATGGTGAAATTAAATTACACAAAAATAACTTAACCATTGGTATTGATGGCGTCATTAATGCAAATATCACCGCTAATATCATTATTGTTGAAGGGCGATTAAATGGTGATTTATTTGGCAGTGAAAATGTTATTATTCGTAAAACCGGTAATGTTTTAGGTAATATTATTTCCCCTAGAGTAACGCTTGAAGATGGTGCTAAATTTAAAGGTAGCATTGAAATGGATCCGAAAGACGGTTTGCAAAAAAAAAGTTCTGATTTAAATAAAGCTAACCATTAAATTTTATGGAATACCTTGAACTGACCAGAATTAATGGTTGTGAAGAATCACTATTACTTGATAATTGTCGTCCATTTAAAATAATAACTGAAAAATTATCAATCGATTCAAAAAAAGTTATTCTTGATTTAGGCCCAGCTAGTAATAATAATCTCAATTTTTTTTCTGAATATTACTGTAAAATATTCATTGAAGATTTATTCGCATCAATTTTAAAAGCTGAGAGTGAAAAAAAAATAGATGTTGAGGATGAAGATACTAAGCCCGATTATGATTCGATGCTTTATTGCGATGCCTCTGCAAACGAAAAAGTTGATATTATTTTTTGCTGGGAGTTACTAAATTACATTCCTCGAGATTATCTTCGAAGCTTTATTGAATCTTTACTCAAACTTGCTAAAAAAGATACCTTGTTTCACGCCTTTATCGCGACACAAGCGACCATGGCTGATGCACCACTTGAATATACAATTAAAACCAGCCTTTCGATGGATCGTACTACAACGTCTGCGAACCGAATTAAGGCCCCTCGTTATAATCAGTTACAGTTGTTTAAGTTTATGCCCGAATTAAAAGTCATCAAATCAATTTTACATCGAAATGGAATGCAGGAATATTTATTGGGTGTAAAGTAAGCATTTGTATTAACCATAAAAATAGCGCCATTGAACGTTAGTTATATCTTCGAGTTGCATTAAAAAACTATCGCTAGGTAGAGCAAGTTCGGCTTGAATACCGTGAAATATAATTGCCGTTTTGAAAAAACCTGCGGTTTTTTTCCAATTTATATCCAGTAATGAGATGTTTTTTTGACATTGGTGGCAGCTAGTGTTTAGTTTTAAATCACTTTGCCATTGAGTTATTAAGCTTTGCCATTCGGCAATTTTCTTTTTACAGGCAGGGCATATTGCTTTTACACCATATTCTGTCCTTTGAAAATTATATTTACCCGAGTCTGAAATGATTTGAATATAATTTAAATCTGCTATAGTTTGTTTTAAATCAGTTAAAGTTAGCGTTTTTGTTGGATTAAAATTGAGAAAAGGTGAGCAACCCAAAAAGCTGATGAATTGCAGATAAGCATCACCGGCAAAAAAATATTTGGTATTGCCTTTTATGATGGCATGACTAATGACATCTAACTTCGACAGAACTTCGTTTATGGTGATTTGAGATTCTGAAAACGGTTGATGATTATTCGGAATTAAAACTAAACAATTCACTTTTGCGACTCATTATGAATAATACTATTGAAGCTATTTTATCACAAGATTCAGCTCAAGCTAGAGTATTACAGTTGATTTCAACAAGAAATGGTCAATTAACGATAGAAGAAACGGAGCGTTATCGATGGATAAGAGATAATTATTCAGCTTATTATAGTATTTTAGATAAAACTCAGCCAGAACGGCTGGTTTTGCCTTATTTGCAATCCATGATGGCGGTATTGTTGTTTATATCTGAGCTCAGAACAACTTTATTACTTGGTGCTGGCGGTGGCGCTTTATTACGTTATTTAAATAAGTATTTTCCTAATAGTGTTAATGTTGCGATTGATAATGATCATCAAATGATTGAAGTCACCAACAAATATTTTTTAAATGAACCTCAAGATACTCAGTTAATTAAAAATACTGATGCGATGAATTTTATTTCGCAATCCTCTAAGCAACATTTTGATTTGATTTTTGTTGATTTATTCAGTCACGGGGCAATTCCAAATTTTTTTAAATATGTTGAATTTTATCAGCAGTGTAAACGTTCTTTAGCGACAGGAGTGATTGCTTTTAATTTGATTCTTGACACTCAAGCAGATTTTAAATTGATAATGAACCATTTGTTATTTGTATTTAATAAGCGTTGTTTGTGTTTAACCGTTCCTGATTATAAAAATATTATTGTGTTGGCATTTGATGATTCAGTTGAACTAGAGAAAGATGTTAGTGTATTACGTGAAAATTGTAAAAGTTTGAATAATATTTATGATGTTGAGTTTGACGGTTTACTCGATGAAATAATAGCGACTAATGTTTGTGTTAACAATGTATTACAGTTTTAGCGGTTAGTTTCAGAAATCTTGTTTGTTATGCTGATGGTTGCCATTAGTCCAATTAAAACGGCAAACCACAAAGATGTTATGCGAATAATGATCGGTGCTAAAATAACAACTTCTTTTGGGGCTCCAAAATAATATAAAAATACTCCCATTACTATTTCGGTGCTGCCAATTCCTCCCGGAATAAAGGACACTGCTCCAGATAACAAAGCGATAGAATATATACTGATAGCGATATGAAGTTGAATCGAAAAGCCTAACTCATTGAGTAAAATATAAAATGCAGCAGCCTGTATTGACCAGGCTAAAATACCCAATACTAGACCGATTGATAACGAGGGTAATTTTAACATTATTGAGGCATTATTTAATAATGCAGTTAAACTATTTAATAAGCTTACTATTTTACGAAATGTAATTGTAGAAATACCATAGTCTAAAATTTTTTGGAGGTAACCTAGTTTTAATGACAATATTAAAGCAATGATAAAAAAAGTTAGGATTAAAATAAAAACCTTATACTCAGCGTGTTGTAATAGTAATAGACTCGATAGCATGGTTACAACAGTTAAGTCGAGTAGTCGTTCAACAAAAAATGCAGAGATGCTTTTTGGGTAGGAAACGCCATGATTGAATAAATATAATGAACGAATGGTTTCACCAACTTTAGCGGGTGTTATGGTTAACGCAAAACCGGACAAATAGTAAAAAAAATGCAGTTTATGCGATATATCAAAGCCAAGATTTTTAATAAAGTAATTCCAACGAGCATAACGTAGCAAATAACTGGCGAAAGAACAACTGATAAGGCTTAGCCAAGCGGTTGCTGAAATATTTTTAATAAGCTTTATGCTGTCATCCCAGCCGATATAAATGACGGATGATAAATACAGTGCTACTGCTAGTATGACGACTAATATGATTGATTTTATGTGCTTTTGTATCAACATTGGATGATTTTGTATTCGTAATTAAATCACGTTAGTATATAGTACTTAGGCTATTGAGATAAATATCGCTGGGCTTTATTGACTCAATTAATACATCAAGTTAGCTTGCTTGGTATTTTTATAATTTAAAATAAATAAGGTAGGGTTATGGCTTCAACTGTAGATGATTTAACAATTGATTACACAGAAGATGATAAATTAATTATAAGAGAATTAGATAAAGAGGTTCTAACAAAAGGTGCATGGTCTACGGTTATTTACCGATTTGAAGAATGGAATCGAACCAAAGAAGAGTATGGACCTAATAAATATTCAATTCGCCGTTATCAAAAACGCAATGATGAATACCGTCAAAAATCCAAGTTTAATATTACCAATCGAGGGCAAGCTGAAAAGTTAATTGCAATTTTACAACGTTGGTTGGATGAAAATCCTGAGTAAATTAAATGCTAAGTATTAAATAAAACTTAAAATAAATGATGTTTTTCGTATAATAAATAAACAATACGCTTTATCCATTGTGCTTTAGATTAATAATGTCAAATTGGCCTGCATTATGCATTATTATACTAAAGTTAAATAAGAGTTTACTACAATGAATACGGCACCGAAACTAATGCGAAGTTATATTCGACATCCTTCTGATATTCCGCTTGAATACAAGCTTGAATCTTTGGATGATAGTGCGACTTTAAACTTGAATAATGTAAGCTATGGTGGTGTTTCATTCAATTCCCAAGAGCCAATAAAGACTGGCTCGGTGATTGAGTTGAAAATTTTGTTCGTTCAGCCAGAATTTGTCAGTAAGTGCCAAGTGACCTGGTGTCAACTCGAGGGTGAGTATTATGTCATTGGGGCAATGTTTTTAAAACAAGATGATCTTTATATGGCCAGAATGGTTGAACAAATTTGTCACATTGAGCACTATAAAAACGAAATAATGCGTCGGGAAGGGCGCTGCATGAGTGGCGAACAAGCGGCGACCGAGTGGATATCGAAATTTGCGAGTAGTTTTCCTAAATTGATGTAAGTTGTTATTTTTGTGATGCTTTAAGTGCGGTTTTGATGAATAACAGGTACTATTACAAGATAATTTAATCGAAAATATTTAAAATAGCCTGAGCTGTTCACAAAATTCTAATGCCGTTAGCCATTCTTTATTGGCCGATAGCGTTTTAGATATGGATATAAGCCATTCAGGTTAACTAATAAATTAATATTTGTATGGATAGACGAAAAGTACTTGGTTATTTATCAGCAATTGGTGTTGTTGGAATTTATGGCAGTCGCATATTAACCGTAGAAACACCTGATAATAATACCTCTAATTCTGATAGTGGAGCTGAGACTACAACTACTAACATTAGTAGCAATGACGTAGTAATTTCAAATCCTGAACCGATTAAGCCTGTTATCATTGAGAAAATACCCACTAATGTTGCTATTGAAACGTCGGATACCGCGGTTGTTGATTATTTATATAAAATTCAACATTTTAATAATAACTTTAAATCCGATGTGTTTCTTGGGCCTAAAAAATTCTTAGATTTAAAACGTTTATCACGTCGTTTAAATCGGGCACAAACGATCATTGGTTATTTAAACTTCAGTATCTTAGATTTCCCTTTATTAGTTAAATATTCTAGAAATTATCCTGCCATTGGTAAATTTACAGCCTCTGAATTGGAATTAATCGATGAATTAATTACACGTTCAGCACGGGATTATGGATTTTTTGGTGATAAATTAATAGCGAATATTAATGATAAAATTTTACCTCGGCATTTAAGTAAAATTTCCAGCTCCGGACAATATTTGTATAAAGATGCGGCCTATAATTTATATAAACGTATTCAAGATGATGTTGGGGAGCGAGTTGTATTAACCTCCGGGGTTCGTGGTTTAATGAAGCAATTGCAATTGTTTAGTGCTAAGGCTGTTAGAACCGAAGGTAATTTATCAAGGGCTTCTCGTTCACTCGCGCCTCCCGGGCATTCATATCATGGTATCGGTGATTTTGATATTGGTGATATAAAATTAGGTAAAATGAATTTTACTGAAAAATTTTCAGATACGGATATCTATAAAAAGTTAGTTGATTTAGGCTATATTAAAATCCGATACCGATCCAATAACACGTTTGGTGTTCGTTATGAACCCTGGCATATTAAGGTGAGTTAATACAATGTTTAAAATGATAAAAACTGTTGCAATGATAGTTTTGGTCTTTTCTGTTTTACCAAATACTGTTTTTGCACAAAAATTACAGTTTACATTACATAAATTAGATTCAAAAATAGCTGGGCCTAAAATTTTAGTATTAGGTGGCATTCAGGGCGATGAGCCCGGTGGATTTAATGCGGCATCTATGTTGGTTACTGATTATAAAATTACTAAGGGGGCTGTTTGGGTTGTACCAAATTTAAATTTTGAGAGTATTATCAAACGTTCACGAGGAATTCATGGTGATATGAATCGTAAGTTTTCACACATCAAACGATCCGATCCGGAGTTTCATGCGATACAAAAAATTAAGTCTTTAATCATAGATAACAGCATTGATGTTATTTTAAACCTTCATGATGGCAGTGGTTTTTATCGCTCAAAATATATCGATAAGCAACATAACCCTAATCGCTGGGGACAAAGCATTATTATCGATCAAGATGAGATAATTTCCACCAGTTTTGGTGAGTTACAAAATATTGCTAGTAATGTTATAAAAAAAGTTAATAAACGAATATCAAAATCAAAGCACCATTATGCGGTAAAAAATACCTGGACTAAAAATGGTGATGTTGAAATGGAAAAAACCTTGACCTATTTTGCAATTAAAAATGAAAAACCGGCTTTCGGAATTGAGGCGAGTAAAAGTTTTTTAACACATCAACGTGTTCTGTTTCATCTTTTAGTTGTTGAAAGTTTTATGGATGAAATTGGAGTGGAATTCAAAAAAGATTTTAAACTAACAGAAAATAATATCTACAATTTATTAAATAATAATATTAAATTAAGCTTGTATGATAACCATGTTCAGTTTGATGTTGCTAAAGCGCGCAATAGAATTGGTTATGTGCCTATGAATAAAAATGAACCGCTTAATTTTAAATCCAATAATCCTTTAGTTGCAATTACTGCATCTAAATCTAAAAAATATAAAGTCAATTTTGGAAATCGACGACTAACGTATTTAGAACCAGAGTATCTTGATTTTGATTATAAATTATCAACTGTAGATTTTGTCGTTGATGGTGCGTTAAAGAATATTCAAATTGGAACCAGAATTTTAGTGAAAAATAATTTTATTGTTAATCATATTAGTGGTTATCGAGTTAATGTTATTGGTTATAAAAATAAATTTTCTAGGAATGAAAGTGGTTTTAAAATTAAAAAATCAAATATTAACAAACGATTCTCTATTGATAAAACTGCAAATGTTTATCGTGTTGAGTTTTATGAAGGCAAAAAATTTAGCGGCATGGTTTTAGTTGAGTTTGATAGTCGAAAATATACCTCTAATGAAAAGTTTACTTTATTTGATCATCTGTAGCTGAACTGGTTAGCCTTAGGTGAAAAAATATAATTCACCGTATTCGTGTAAACCCATTTTGAGATTTTTATAATTTGTAATCATTATTATTGTTTTTAAGATTTCAGGTTTTGATATAAATTTCACATTTAGACCAATTGAAATATCCATTAGATTACTGTTATTGGTACTTATATTGATAAATTGACGAAGTCCGATATTTGATTTTTTTGGGGTTATGGATTTTAATGTTTGAATCTTTGCATTCCAAGTGACTTCACTATTGTTGAATCTACCTGAAAATTGAATATGGGCAAAAAAAGGTGTTGTGCTTATTAAGCTATAATCCATTATTTTGATTTGTGTTTACGGCGTATTTCAAAAGTGACGACTGATTGAATGATATCATCATAAGGATATTGTTCTATAGATTGATAGTTTGCGATAGCTTCTTTTAATAGTAATATGATATTTGAAACATTTTTTTCATCGGTATTATAAGTCGCTTTTTGTAGCCCCAATAAACCACCAACTTGAATTTTTATTTCTTTTTTATGTGGTAGTGGACCATCAATTTGGGTTTGTTTCAGCGCAAATCGCGCATGCTCACGTAGTAAACTTAAAAATGTCGTGCACTTTTCTTTTGATTCTTGATTACTGCATTTAACACCTTCACGGCTGGCAAGTAAAAACTTTATTGCATACTGGCAGGCACATCTTTTTGCGGTAATTGATTTTTCAAAACAGCATCGATCTGGATTGAGCTGTTTGTACGTTGAGCGAAAATTGTCTTCATCCATAATAGAAACTCAATGGTATAGACGAGTTATTTTTCCCACTCTTTTACGATTGAAGCTTCTCTTTTTTCTGATAACTTCTCTTCGGCTTCGAGCTCATTATCAGCAAATATTACTTTTATAATAATGTTTGTATCTGTGGGTAATTCACTTCGAGTAGCTTTAGCGGCGTTTTTAGCTTCTTTAAATACTTCAAATTGAGTTAGTAATTCGAGGTTTTTAATAATGTCAGTAGGGCCGGGTGAAACTTTATAGATGTAATAAGGCATAATTTGAGCAAGTCTATTATTAATTGAACCGCTATTTTATTATTCTCGCTAATGATATTCAAGTTGAATATAGTGGTAAAATGGATATTTTGTAATTGAAGTGAGAGTGCTGAATGGCTAGTTTGACTAAATCGATTCTAATTATTATGGAACGAGGCGGGTATCCCGATTTTTCATCCATTTTTAATCAGGCTGGCTATCAGGTAACAATTGCCAGTGCTATGCGTAAGGCCATGAGTTTGCTAAAAAAAAATACGCCAGATGTTGTTATTGCAGAATTTAACTTTCAAACGGATTTTCGTGATCGAAGTAGTAATCTTGAGTCATTGATGGCAACGTTGCAACGCTATCCTACAGTTAAGGTTATTGTCTTTTATGAAAAGGAACATTTGTCACACTTTAATCGTTTACGGGAGTTGTATAACTTTAATTGTGCTTTAGATTTTCCGATATCGGAGTCAAAGTTAGCCGCGTGTATCACCAAATTTAATGATTAATGTTAGGCATCGATATCTGGGATTAACTTGCTTTCGATAATAACGATATTATCTTTTAATTGTAATTTACGTTTTTTAAGTCGTTTTAACAGAATTTGATCAATGCTGTTTGCTTGGGATAAATTAGTAATAACATTATCTAAATCCCGATGTTCTAGAATTAAATTATGTAAACGTTCCTTTAAAAACGCAGTTTCATCGTTATTAAGCATGATTAGATATTAGCTGTTAGTTAAAAAAATAAAAGTAGTGCAGCGTTAGAATTATGCTCTATTTTAAATTGCCAATTCGTTATATACCACTACATTTTATAAGTATACATTACTATTGCGTTGAATTCCCATAAATCCAGAATAGCTAATTTAATGTAGATTATCAGTTAGCTGTACAAACTACTATCGTAAGATATGATAAGATGGATTTAATTTATAAATAATATCCGTGAAAGTGAAATTCTAATACGGATAGGCCTTAATAACGATATGTTGGTGTAAATAGTGATGTTGAATATTGAACGTGATGAAAGAGTGAACTTAACCGCTAATATTATGGTTGAACTTGATTCTTGGGGGTTGTCTGCTGATGAATTGATTCAGCTTCTTCAATTACCAACTGGAACACCTAAACGAGCATTGCGCAAATATCGTGAAAATAGTTCTTTTCCTGTGGATGAGCAAGTTGATTTACGTTTAGAACATTTAATCGGAATAATTAATGCACTTCGTACCAGTTTTCCCCATAATAAAAATATGGGGTCGTTTTGGATGAAAAAAACCAACAAACGCTTTAAAAATCAGTCACCAATATCTTTTATAACCGGAAAAGGATTGGATGGCCTGATAACCGTGCACAAACACCTTGATTGTTCATACATATCGGATTAATTTGTTTCTAGTTATCGTCTGTTTTATTCGTTGATTTAAAAGAATTATCCAGTTTTACAACAACCGATGTTTTTGGTTCGTCAACAAAATGTGGGCGCATTTTTGACTCTCGTCCAGCAGCCGTCGCCAATTCAGTTTCTCTGGCAGTTATTAATGACAAGCAATCACGTATGCCAAGTATTGTGTTTTCTGTTAAAGGATGTTTTAAACCGGGCTGAACATGGGTGTCACGAGCCACATCAGTTAAAACGCGTTTCATGATACGTAAAATTTTTTCTTCGATTGATATTTCTATTTTGTCCATGCTGTAACCTTGTAAATTTTGTTTAATCTAATATTGCTTATTTTAGTGATTAAGCTGTCGCTCTAACTAAAAATTATTTTCTATTTTGCCACAATTTGTCTGATTTAGATATTTTAACAATCGCTTTAAATAATATAAATGGCAGGATCAGCTTGTTATTCATCCATAAAGTCTATACTTAAAACTGTAGTGCAGATTATTAATGAGATTGTAATTTGTAACGTCTTTACTTATATTTGACTTCACGATTGCTAAGCTATTGATTTGAATAAGGGGAAGTGAATATGAAGGTATTATATAATATTTGAATTCAGGAGAGAGTGATGACTGATATGTTAAATTATATCCGCGACGGGAAATCGTATGAAAAAGATCCGAATGGCAACTTGGCGGAGTTGGAACCATGGTCTGAAAGTATCGCTGAAAAGTATGCCAAAGTTGAAAAAATAACACTAAGTGCTGAACATTGGGATGTTATTCATTTTATTAGAAATTATTATAAATTATGTGGTTCACCTCAAAATGCGCGAGCATTAACTAAAGTGTTGGATAAACAATATGTAAAAGAAGGTGGTATTAAAAAATTATATAAATTGTTTCCTCATGGTCCTGTGACACAAGCGAGTAAAATTGCAGGTTTACCGGTACCGTCAGCTAGTAGTGATCCAAGTTTTGGTTATATTCATTAATAAAGTAAATTTGAATTGGTTTGGGATATAAATGGAACCATTACAAACAGATTTCACTCAAGATGATAAATGTTCATTTTCTTGCACTCTTATTACGGAACATTACTCTTGTGCAAAAGCCACTAATGTTGTTCGCCGCGGTGGTAATGAAATTTCCTGTTGCAGTTTTGATTTATCAAAAAAATGCGAAATTGTTTATAATAATTTAAAAAAAATATCTATTCCTGCTTTTGGGGTTAATGACGATTTATTAGAAATGCCTCATGGCGTTAAAGTTAAGATTCAGCATGGTGGGTTGCTTGGTTTAAATAACATTGTTTCGGATGATGTGACAGACTTTATTTCAGATATTTCAAAATTAATATTAGACAGTGAAAAACAATTTAAATCATTAGATACTTTTCCATATGAGTCTACTCTCGATTATATTACTTCTTATAAAGTAAGACGACGTCGAAAATAATATAACAATTAAAGTGGCACATAATCAAATTGAATGTTGTTGCTTTGACATTGATTGCTTAGTTTTAAAATCATTTGATCGATAGTGTTTTTTCCGGCAGATAAAAAATAATAAAATTGTTCAGGGGATTGGCATTTATCTGAAATAGCATTCAAAAATTGATTGATAATTAAGTTTTGGTTTTCAATTTCTAAATCATAATATTGTTCATTTAATGATTCTAATTCTACTGACATTGGCACATAAGTAAAATTATCCAAGGCATCTTCCCATGAGCGACATAAATTATGATAATAATGTTTGCTACTGTGTGTTGAAAAAAGAAAAAGTATTATTTGTTCTTCGTATTCCAATGAGATGGCATGTTCTATTAAACTTTTAATTGGAGCAAAACCACTATCAACAGCAAAAAATATGGTTGGAGCTTGTGGTGCTTCTTGGAGTTTAAATTGTCCGTAGGGACCTTTTAATTCAATGTTCGTTCCATTTTTTGTGTTATTTAATAATTCATTGCTAAATTCAGAGTTGTTTTTACTGTTTATATGAAATTCCAAGTTTCTATCGTCACAAGGGCAACTCGCAATGGGATAACACGCATTGTGGTTATTTATTGTTAAGTTAATATTTTGTCCCGCTAAAAAACGCAAGGTATTGGTTCTTGGTGTTTGTAAGTGAATAATGGCGATATAGTCTGTGATGGAATTTATTTTTTTTAGTTTTGCTTTTATTTCCTGATAGGGAATATCAATATCATGATTTGCTAAGTCGGCTTCAATAATCAAGTCCGAAGCAGCCGTGCAAGTGCACATTAAAATAAAATTAGCGCCTTTTTGTGCTGAGGTGAAATTAAAATCCTGGTGTTTTATATTTTTAACTTTACCAATTTTAATTTTAGCACTGCATTTGCCACACTTACCATTGGTACAACCGTAATTTAAGTTAAGCCCTTTTTCTAATGCCGCATCTAAAATACTGCTTGAACCTTCTAATATAAATGTGTGGTTACTGGGAAGAAGTGTAATCGTATGACTCATAGAGTTGAGTATAGTGAATGTGTCATGGTATTTATATAAAGCTGTTGAACATTAAATTAATGTTTATTGACATAACAATGGATTTCGCTGCCTGAGCCAATGAATTCTATTTTATCAAAACTAATCATCGCGGCAACAGCAATCCCCCGACCATGAGGATCAAATGCGCGCTTAGGATCGACTTTTAAATATTTACTGTAGTTAAATCCTTTTCCTTGATCTTTTATAACTAATTTAATATTTGAATCATCTTGCGTAATGTTTATCGTGGTATATTTTTCTTTATACTGTTCTTGTTGTAATCGGTTATTAATTTCATCTATCCAGTTGCCATTTTTAATCAATTGGCTTTTTTCTTTATAACTTATTGCTAGATTACCGTGCTCTACGGAATTAATAAGTAATTCGGTAATGCCCATGATGACTTTAACTGGATCAGGGTATAAATTTGATATCATTTTTGACAAGGTATCGGCTTCTTCTAGTGTTTTGAAATGAAACTCTACCTGATTTATTAGTCCGCAAACAGTGTCATACGATAAGCTCGACGTTTTAACGTCTTTTTGTCGAATGTAATCATTAATCGCCGCGTTTACAATGGACAGCAATAGGTCGGGTTGAAATGGTTTAGTTAAATAATAATATGCGCCAGCATTTATTCCTTCCACTATTTCACTGTCTGATGAAGCCGCGGTTTGCATTATGATTGGGATGTTTTTGAGTGAATTATCTTTTTTGATAATGTCTAAAAATTCCATACCATTCATTACCGGCATCATTCGATCGAGTAATATAACATCAATACTGTCTTTATTTTTTTGAAGTAATTCTAAGCCCAATTGACCATTTTCTGCGGATAGAATGGTATAGGATTCGTCTTCTAAATGTTCTGTTAATATTTCAACATTAAAAGGTTCATCATCAATGATTAAAATAGTTTGATTTTCACTCATTTCTATGTGGGAATATTTTGCTTTGTTGTTATCGGTAATTGAAATTTGTTATTTCATATATCGACAGCAGTTAAATTAACTTTATGAAGTAAAAGGTAATTTAATGTGTTTTTGGTGTAGATTTTAAAGTAAATCGCTATTTGGTGAATACGGTTTGTTGAGTTATTTATAATTTGCTTCAATGTAAGTTAGGACAATTTGCTGAAACTCATCCGCAATATTATCGCCTTTAAGTGTAACCGTTTTTTCTCCATCAACATAAACCGGTGCGACTGGCTTTTCACCGGTTCCCGGTAAACTAATACCAATATTGGCCAACTTGCTTTCACCGGGGCCATTAACCACACAGCCCATCACCGCGACTGATAGATTTTCGACACCGGTGTATTGTGTTTTCCAAGACGGCATTTGTTGACGAATATAACTTTGAATATCCTTGGCTAATTGCTGGAAATAACTACTGGTGGTGCGACCGCAGCCGGGACAAGCGATAACGGTTGGTAAAAATGCACGCAACCCCATCGATTGTAAAATTTCTTGGGCAACAATAACTTCAGCACAACGGTCGCCACCGGGTTCCGGTGTTAGTGATATTCGTATGGTATCACCGATACCTTCTTGTAGTAATACTGATAGCGCAGCGGTAGAAGCCACGATGCCTTTAGAACCCATTCCGGCTTCGGTTAAGCCTAGGTGTAACGGATAATCGGATTGTGTTGATAGATTACGATAGACGCGTATTAAATCTTGTACGCCGCTCATTTTACAGGACAGTATTATTTTGTTGTGTGCTAAGCCGACTGACTCGGCAAATTTTGCGCTGTCCAATGCCGATTGAATCATCGCTAAATCCATTATTTCATAGTTTTCTTTAGGGATATTTTGTTGGTTATTGTCGTCCATTAATTGTGCGAGTAAGGCCTGATCTAAACTACCCCAATTAACCCCAATTCTGACAGGTTTATTAAATTCACAGGCAATTTCAATCATTTTGGCAAATTGGCTATCACGTTTTTTACCGCGGCCCACATTACCGGGATTAATGCGGTATTTTGAAAGTGCTTGGGCACAATCCGGGAACTGTTCTAACAGCTTATGGCCATTGAAGTGGAAGTCACCTACTAAGGGCACATCAATCCCCATTGCGTCTAGATTTTGGCGACATTCAGCCACGGCGGCGGCGGCTTCAACACTGTTGACCGTAATTCGAACCAATTCTGAGCCGGCTTTTGCTAATTCTGCGACTTGTTGTGTTGTTGCGTTGACATCAGCCGTATCGGTATTGGTCATTGATTGCACTACAACTGGGGCACCGCCACCAACGGTAATATGATCGATTTGAACTGCCTGAGTAACAGTTTTGTTATGTTTCTTGAGGCTTTGAGGCATATTTATTTGTAATTCCGGAATGGAGGTCTATTCCTGCTTGTATATGTAACCGATCATACCATTTTAGGCAGATTAGAGTTAATGATCTTGTGACTTAATCTTAATAAATATCATTATAGAAAATGTGACATATTTAGATCAGTGCTTTGCTGTGCTTCTGGTATAATTTGCACAAAATAGCGCAATTATGAGGAATGGGGAATGAGCGGACAAGAGCAAGATAG
>CAZEPW010000011.1:0-3666 GCA_964514215.1 uncultured Thioalkalispiraceae bacterium | reverse complement strand
GCACAAAATAGCGCAATTATGAGGAATGGGGAATGAGCGGACAAGAGCAAGATAGTGCATTAACATTAGCGGAACAAGCCGATCGGCACATACTCTATCAAGATGCAGTTCAGTGTACTGAAACTGAAATAGAATTTTTTGATACTACGTATACAAAAATAAAAGGTAAAAAACCGCTGGTCATGAAGGAAGACTTTTGTGGCACGGCATTGCTGTCAACCGACTGGGTTAAAAGCGATGCTAAGCGCGAGTCCATTGGGGTTGATATTTGTGGGGATACATTAGAGTGGGGCAGGGTTCATAATATCAAACCTGCCGGTGAAGAAATTGCTAATCGAATAAGCTTATTTCAAGATGATGTGCGGGTTATCACCGAGCCAAAAGCCGATATCACGTGTGCGCTTAATTTTAGTTATTGTATTTTTAAAACGCGTGACAATCTGCGCAAGTATTTCGAAAGTGTTTTAACAGGTTTAAACGATGATGGTATTTTAGTGCTTGATATGTTCGGTGGCACGGAATGTCAGGATGAGTTAGAAGAAGAAACTGAAATGGACGATTATCCTGCAACCTATGTTTGGGAGCATGCTAATTTTAATCCAATCACAAATGATATTACCTGCCATATTCATTTTGATTTTGAAGATGATTCTCGAATCGATAAAGCGTTCACCTATAATTGGCGTTTGTGGTCATTACCCGAGCTGAAAGAATTATTAATTGAAGCCGGATTCAGTAATGTTAGAATTTATTGGGAAAAATTTGAAGAAAGCGAAGACGATGAAGATGAGTTAGAAGGTACGGGTGAATATTATGAAGCCGTTGAAGTTGAAAACCAAGAGTCTTGGATGGTGTATCTCGTTGCTGAAAAGTAACGAGTATTAAACTGCGTTATTTTATTGTTTTAAAATAGGGTGGTAGGGTGCGTGTCGGGTTTTATCGTGAGATACCATTCGATATTCGCTAAAAGCATGTTTATTATCAAAATGAAGAAACGGATTTCCTCGTTTTTGTTCCGCCATCGAACAGCTACTCGATTCACCATAATTGTGTCCAGGACAAATGATGGTGTCATCGGGTAGTTGCTTGGCCATATCTTGCAACGTGTTATGCATAATTTCAGGATCACCACCTGCTAAATCACAGCGACCACAGCCATAAACAAACATAGTGTCTCCAGTGATCAGTTGTTTGCCAACTTGATAGCAAGCTGAGCCGGGAGTGTGCCCGGGAGTATGTAAAATAGTGATTTCAGTGTCCCCCAGTTGAATCGAGTCTGCGCCATGATGTAAGCTCGGTTTTGAAATATCACTGTCCCAAAATTCGGCTTCGGGTTTTAATAAATGTAATTGAGCATCATATTCATTTAACACTTCATCAATTCCATTGATATGATCGTGATGACTGTGTGTTAGTAAAATATCAGTAATCGTGACGCCTTTATTTTTCGCTAGCTGAATCATTTGTGGCACATCCCAAGCAGGATCAACGATTGCAGCACGTTTAGTTGCGTTGTCACTCAGTAAATAAACAAAATTTTCCATTGGCCCCAGTTCTAATACATCGAGTTCAAAGGAATTATTGTTAATCTTACTGTTCATGGGTTTACCTTAATCATGTTTTAATAGGAGTAATATACTCCTATTTTAATTTCAGTGTTACAATCAATTTCATTAAAAAATTGGATGACAACATGGTCACTAAAGTTGAATTTTGGCAACAGCGTTGGAGAGATAATCAAACCGGTTTTCACGAAGGTGAGGTTAATGCTTATTTAGAAAAAAATATAACTGAATTATCTTTAGCCAAAAATGACACGCTATTTTTACCGTTGTGCGGTAAGGCATACGATCTTATTTGGTTATCTGAGCGTGGTTATCATGTTATCGGTGTGGAATGCAGTGAATTAGCCGTGAGTGCTTTTTTTGCTGAAAATAATTTATCAGCCAAGATTAGCGAGCAGGGGCAATTTAAAGTATGGCAGTCGGGCAATATAACATTATATTGTGGCGATTTTTATAATTTGGAAGCATCGTGGTTAACGGCCGTCACTGCCATTTTTGATCGTGCCGCCTTAGTCGCTATTGAACAGCAAGCACGTGAACATTACATGCAGAAAATAATACAGCTTTGTCCTCAGGCCAAAATTTTATTAGTCTCTTTGGATTACCCTCAAAATGAAATGAGTGGCCCCCCATTTGCGGTTACTCAAGATGAAATTCAAACACTAGTTGAATCACATTACGCATTAAAACGTATAGAAAATAATGATATTCTAGCCGAAAATGATAAATTTAAAGAGCGTGGCTTAACGCAGCTAAATGAAAAGGTATTTTTAATTAGCCCTAAATAAAGCACCATTTTGGCACTTTAGGGCGCTTAGGCGTTCTAAGTATTACCTCACTAGCGTTTAGGCCATCATTGTTAATAAATGCTTGTCACACTGCAGCCAAAATATCGAGTTTAAGCATCGATATTATGAGATAACTGCTACTATTATTGTATTTTAGTAACACAAGATTAGTTATATATTAAAGATTCCCTTTAGTGGCCGATAATTTAACTATGCTATTAAATTTATTACTATACAAAAATAAAAACGCACTTATTTATAAAATAGCCGCACTAGTTATTTTAAGCTGCTACTTTGTTTCGTCAAATCTTCACGCCACAATTTATATTTATCAATTACCCGATGGCAGTCGAGTCATGACCGATCGTCCGAAATATGATGGCGTTTATAAAAAATTACGCACGAGTCGAAAAATGTCCGGTATGGGACAAATAATAACAGGGCGCTACAAAGCAACCGATTCACATTCGAATCGAAAACGTTATTCACCATTAATAAAACAACTATCAGCATCATATGGTGTAGATGAGGCATTGGTAAAAGCCGTTGTTCATGCCGAATCGTATTTTAACCCTAATGCAACCTCAAAAAAAGGTGCGTCTGGTTTAATGCAACTGATGCCAACTACCGCCGCAATATACGGTATTTCAGATTTGTATAACCCATCAAAAAATATTGAAGCAGGTGTCCGTCACTTGCGTTATTTATTACAAAAATACCAACATAGCCTATCGTTTGCAATTGCC
The DNA here is from genome assembly GCA_964514215.1 of uncultured Thioalkalispiraceae bacterium. Classification (GTDB taxonomy): domain Bacteria; phylum Pseudomonadota; class Gammaproteobacteria; order UBA6429; family Thiohalophilaceae; genus CAYQUC01. The sequence continues at coordinate 567 of CAZEPW010000011.1, read as the reverse complement.
GCTTATAATGCCGGTGAAAAAGCAGTGTCGCGTTACAATGGCATTCCGCCATATAATGAAACCCAACGATACGTAAAAAAAGTATTACGGTTTCATTCGTATTATAGTCGTTGGCCTTAATTCAAATTTAGTTAAAATCAATTCAAATAAACTGTCATTATAGTGTTTAGTCTAGTGATTATAAATTTTGTATTACTGATGATTTATCGGACAGTTAGTTATTTTAAAAATTTGATGCAAACATTAATTTTATACTGCAACAAAAATATAAATTTATAGTGTTGCTTAACACCTTAAAATAAAATTAATTTTTTGTTGCATTATTTTAATCTTATCGCTATGCTAAAATTATGTTAAGAAGTATGGAAATGGAATAGGTAAGTTAAGCGCCAAATAAAAACATAAAAGGAAATTAAAAATGGATATCTTAAATTCTGTAAAGCAAACACAATTGTCTGAAAAAATGACAAATCTTCAATCTTCAATCAATACAAATTAAATTCCACTCTAACGTATGCGGTAGATTTTATTTAAAAATCTATCCCACTATTTTTAGAATAAGATATA
>CAZEPW010000010.1:0-87377 GCA_964514215.1 uncultured Thioalkalispiraceae bacterium | reverse complement strand
ATTGCTAGGCTAAAACAGGCTGCTTTAACATGTTCTTAAACCGATCTCAGGTTATTTATGAGAATATATATTTTTTGAAGTATAGATATTCTTAAATTCAAAGAACAAACTTAACCGCAAAATAAACCCCACTCTATCAAGAACTCCTCATCTGCTAATTTATATTCCTTAATTGAAACCGCTAAAGCCAATGGGCTGGAGCCTTATGCTTCTCTACGATTTGTGTTTACCCATTTACCCATTTACCCATTTACCCATTTACCCATTTACCCAGTGCTTCCTTTGTTGAGAAAATTGAGGCGTTGCTGCCTTGGTACCTAGACTACAGCATGATTAAAGTGAATTAGTCAACATGGTGGTAATTATCCGCTTACGAACAAACCCCGGCCAAATTACATTTATAATATAAAAACCAAGATAGTAGTTATAAACCATCTTGGTCTTATTAATTATGGTAAAGGAGGATGAGGTGGAGGTAATGGAATGTGATAAGTTTCTCCATGAAATTCTAGATCATAATAATGCGAACCTATAAACTCCATAATTGTAAGTGTTTGTACTTTTACTAAGGCTTTGATTTTAGTGTTTGGATAATATTCTTTATTTGGAATTGGCTTGACTCTTTTTCCGTTTGAATCTTTTATAATTAATTTACCATCCTTCGTTAAGACTATATTCATAGGGGGTAAATATGTTACATCTCTAGCCTTTGCATTAATATCACGTATTATTAAGAAAAGAATCATAATGGTTAGTATCGTAACTAAGCCCCAAGGTAAAAGTACATTTTTTGTTTTTATTGACGACATTTTATTCTCCTTTTTTGTTTAATTAAAAATTTATTGAAACACGTGAATAAACATATTGTTCTGGATAATATTGTGGATTTTTAGGGTCCGGTTCCTGAAAGCTAACTTTTGTATCAAAAACATTACTTACTCCTAAAGTTAATATTCCTGATAATCGATAAAGTCGATAATTTAACTCGAGATTAACAAGCAAATTGTCTGAATTTAATTTTTGAGTTATATTCGTTACCGAATTAAATAGAGAGCTTTTTTGATCTAAGTATACAGCTGTTGTTTTAAGTCCTAAGCCATTAGGATGAAAGTAGTTTAAAGATATTGGGATTTTTTGAGTTGTAATTTTTCGAGCTCCATTTTTAGCATCGTTAAGACCATAATCCAGTTGTTCATAACTGTATTCAATACTGCTACTTAGAAAATTATTGATAGTCCAATACTGATAAACTCGATATAAAACTTCGGTCCATTTTGTCGTTAGAGATTGACTTGATACAATATAGGGATGGTCGATTTTTCTTTTTGATAATTCAATACCACTATTAAGTGAAGAATTAAATTCAATATCAACTGCTGCACCAACTCTATTGCTTATAGCACCACTATCATCATCAAAAAATTGATTGAAGCCGGCAACATGTGTCGGTTCTATTGTTTGATTTGATACTATGTCTCTTTTTAAAACTTGAAATGCAGCAAACCTAAAGTTTATATTGGTATTAGCGCTCCACGTAACACCTAACTTGGGGTTTATAATATCTTTTTTTGTTATACTCCCATCAAATACGTCATGACTTAAACCTATGGTCCAATTTAAGTTATCTGACGCTGCTAAATTTGAATATATGTATTGATTGGAATGGAAATTTGTAAAAGATGATGGTATCGGAGTTGTTACTATCCCAACAGGGAACCCTAAATCAATTTTTGTAGTTAACAATCTATCATTTTTAGACTGATAATCACCAATACCAAAAAGATATTGGTTTTTTTTGGTTTGAAATAAATACTGAATTTCAGCATTATAAGGTTTTTCTTTTATTTTTAAGTTAGTTGATAAATTTGATAGGGGTTTATTATATTGAGATTCTTTACTATCCTTTGTTATGTATGAGAATATAATTTTCGAATTATTATTAATATCATGTCTCAATCCAAATTTATAACTTTGTATGTCTTTAACTTCACGAAGGTCTGTAGAAAACTCTTTAGGATCTGCTCGTAAAGCCAAATCTCCATTAAAACCATTAAAATCACTGTATTCAAACTGAATAGTTGTGTTTGGATTAATACTGTATTGTAGGAAAATATTAGTAGCATCTTGTTTTTGATCATTATTCTTTCTAAATCCATCAGTCTCATAATGGTATTGACCCAAGCTGTATGCTATGGAATTATACAATCCAGATAAAACTAGATCATTTGATATTGTCTTATTCCCACCGAGAAGCATATTGGCTTTAACTTTATTTTGATTTCTAGTGAAAAGAGAAGTGTATTCATTATAATTACTTTTAGATGGCCCATACTCTTCAATTATACCTATCCCACTTTCAACTAATTGCGGTTGTATCTGTGTTAGTGTGAGAGGTTGCCAGAGTTGAGATTGTAATAATTCTGATAATCTTCCAATTTCATGGCGGGGTGTTAATGCATATGTATCTGCTAAAAATCGATGGGCTGAATGATTCGCTTGATCTCGGTTTAAGGATTTCCAACCTTGATTTAATGCAAGTTGATTATATCCTAGATCTTTATATATCTGTGCCTGACTTACATTGCTAGATGCATCATCCTGTTTTAAAAGAAGTTTAGAGCGGAAAACAGCTCTATTTTTATTAATAGCATTAGCCTTTTGTAGATTTTCTAAAGCTGTTACAGGATTATTAAGGTTTTGTTTTAAAATAGCATCATATAAAAAAGCGGTTGGATCTTTAGGATCTAACATTTTGGCCATATCGAATTGCACTGATGCTAGTTTATGTCGTTTTTCTTCATTATATGCTTTACCTAAATAACTACGGATTAATGCATTATTAGGATCAAGTGTTGCTGCGAATTCTATTTGTTGTCGGCCATTTAATAAATTACCTTGGCGGATTATAGCAAGGCCAAGTCCAAGATGAGATAGTGGATCAGTATCATCAATTTCGATTGCTTCTTCAAATGCTTGTTGTGCTTTATTTATTTTGTTCTGTGATAAATAGGCAAATCCTAGTGTGATGTGTGTTCTGGATATGTTTGGATTTGATATCATAGCTTCTTTCGCTGAGTTTAATGCATTACTTACATCACCAGTCATTAAATATAATTCTGATAAGCGTGACCATAGTAAGGCATTATTTTTATTATTTTCTAGTGACAGTTTAATGCTTGATAGTGCATTTTTTATGTCAAACTGACTTTGGTAAGCGTAGGATAGGGCTAATGCTGGTTCATAATCATTCGGTGCATGAATAGCAGCTTGTTTGGCAAGTGCTATTGCCTTAATTTTTTTGTTTTGAACTGTTGCAATTATTGATTGAAGCGCTATTGCTTGAGGGTTATTTGCCTGCAATTGTAGTATAAATTGAGTAAGTGCGTAAGCACTATTGATTCTGCCAATAGACAAATAGAGAGCCGTTTTATAAATTAATAATTCAATATGAGTGGATATCGATGGAATTGTTTCAATTAGTGAAATTGCAAGATTAATTTTACCTTTTTGAATAGCTGTAATGGATTGTTTTATAATAATTTTAGTTTTATTATTCAATTTAATGTTTTTAAATTGAATATTTTTGTAGTTAATAATTGCAGGGTAATACAATGACCATTGTACAGCATCTCGAGGATTTACTTTAATTATGACTGACGGAGCTGTGTTTCTAGTTGCAACTGCAGTTTGCCCTTTAAGTAATTTCACTTCACCTAATTTATTACTTGCTTTTACTATACCTTCAAAAACAATAACTTCAGATTGAGTTGAATTAACAGTAATAACAAACTCTGTGCCCTCAACAGCAGCATTAACAAATGGTGTTACAACTTTGAATGATTGTTTAATTCGAGCAATAAAATGTGCAATGCCTTTTTCAAGATTAACCCAATATGATTGTTCATCATTGAAACTTGAAAGTGTAATCGTGGTATTTTGATTTAACCTTAAAATAGTATCGTTTCTTAATATAAGCGCGGCTCGGCTATTTTGTTTTACACGGATAATTTCACCTGCACATAATTTATTATTACGTTTTATAGGTACCCATTGCCCCAATAATTTATTAGTTGACAAACGTTTTTCCACATCACCTTGAATTGAGATTGCTTTAGCAACCCAGGGAGAACATTCTTCTGCACTGATATGTAAATTTATCGATAATAATGTTAGTAGTAGTGATAGGGCGATTAATTTTTTAAAAACATTTGTCCGCGTCATTACCGGACTCCTCCGTATTCGCTTTTTATTATTATAATTGTATTAATTTGTTTTTTTGTTTGATAATGAACCCGATTACTCAGAAACTCAAGGTATAGTAATAAATATAATTTATTTACAAATAGTAAGGTGATTACCTAAAGGTTGGTGTTTAATTTATTTTTCTTTCATATTAACGATACTAGTCCATGTCGATTTAACATAAGTGTTGTTGTTTATAATGTTTTCACAGTAGTTTTTATAAAATAGGCTAGGGCCATCCGTTGGAAAGTCTTTAAGTAAAGTATTAAATTTTTGTAATGATTGATTCACATTACCTTTTTTAAATTCAGTAAGTGCTGTTTTAAAATAAGTATTAAGAAGTTCAATTTCTGGAGTGGAGTTAGTTTTAAAATTTATAATTTCATATAAGTTAATATCTTTGGATTTTCCTACAAGTTTGAAATCTCCTAATTCTCGTATTATTAAATTAGGTATGTCTCGTATAGTATCGTGTGTTGCAATAATTTGCGTTTTTAAATATTTATTTAGTCCTTGAATTCGACTTGTTGTATTAACAATATCACCTACAGCACGATATTCGTAATGATCCATAGCTCCAATATTGCCAATAACGATATCTCCTGAATGTAACCCTATTCTTGTTACTAAGGCGTATTTTTTATGTTCTTGTTGTAAATTTTTTAGTTCTTGTTGGATTTGTAATGATGAGTAACATGCGTTTTGTTTAAGGGTTAAATCAGGGGTGTAATCGGTCCAAATTGCTAACATAGCATCACCAACTACATCCGATATAATTCCCTGGTTTGCACGTACAGGCTTAAATAGTATTTCATAATATTTATTCACTAACTCACTTAGTGCTTTAGGATTCAGATTCTCTGATAAAGATGTGTATTGTTCTGCATCCGTCGCCATGCATGTTCCATACATTAAATTATGACTGCTTTGAACAATTATTTTTTTCTTTGCGAGTTCATTAACAACTGTATCTGGTAAATAAAACCCAAAGGCTTTTCTAATATGATTTCGTTCTTTATTGGTTTCAAAAAATTGCCACCCTATGGAACTGAATAAGGATAAGGGAATTAGTAAAAATAGTGGGATTATAATTGGTAACCATATGCTTAAATTATTAAATAAATAATAACTAATTGCAAAATAGCTTAATCCCATTCCAGTTAATGCTAATATAGAATAAATTCCGGTCAATGATCTTGCCGTGAAAGCGACTAAAAACCCAAATGTTGAAATTAATAATAAGTATTTAAAGTGATTTAATGTTGTAATGCTATTAATATCATATAAATTACTAAATGCAGTCGCTGCTATTTCTACGCCACTTAAATCTACGCCATTTTTTTGTGAAAATACTGTATTAAAGTTATCTATTTGTTCAGGTTGAATTCGTTCAGAAAATCCAATAAATATCACTTTATCTTTAAATGAAAAATTGTTAGGTAATTTGTTGTTTAGTACAGCATCATAGGTTAAAGTTTTTATAGAACGTGGAGGACCAAAAAAATTTAAATGGCGTTGATTATTACCGTATAGATTGAAAAACTGTAACAATGATTTTTTGTCTTGATTACTATAATTAAAATCGTATTTCTCGTTTTTTATTTTTGAAATTATTGTTTTTATAATTGTTTTATTTTTTTTACTCCAATCATTCATCTCTGAAATAAAAAGACTAATAGGTTGGTTAGATTTTTTTAAATTTAATATGGGAAATTTAATGTTGTGCTCTTTTTCAAGTAAGTTTAAATTGAAGAAGAAATTTTGTTGTTTAATTAATTGTAGCTGCAATGCCACAACCGGCATTGTTGCTATTTCGCCTGCAGGAACTCGAAATAACCAAAATTTTGACACTTTAGCGGGATATTTAGGTAATGCAAATGGCGCTAAGGCTTTTGGGGCATCAGCAATTATTGCTGTTGGATAAACTAATCGTTCAATGTTAAATAATTCAGCAGCTTGGGTTTTTGGGGTTGTTCCATATTGATTTAAAAGCTCACGTTTTAGTTGGGTAAATAAAACGACATTATTTGATTTTTTAATGGCATTGGCGAGTAACTGATCTGTTGTTGTATTTTTAGCTTCTTTGAAAAATATATCGATAGCAATTACGGATGTCTGTTTTGAATATAGAAGTTCAATTAATTCTGCGTGTATTTTTCTTGGCCATTTAGCCGCTGAATTTGGAAGTTGAAAGTAATCTGATGCAATTTTATCAATCGCAATAATAACGATATTATCTGGGGCTGTTCGATTACCTCGAACCGTAAATAAAAGCTGCAATCCGAAATTTTCTTCAATGTCATAGCCTGGAGCAGCCCAAAAACTCAACACTCCGATAATGGCTACAATAATTCCTAAAGCTGTAGATTTATAAATTGATTGCATTTTAGTGTATTTATTGTATTTTCATTGCTAAAATTTATTTGATTTAACAAGGGTTTATTAAAAACGGCTAGACAATTTATGTGTTTATGTAATATTTACTATCATATAGAATTAAGTATAATTATAATTTACATATTATCTTGAAGGTAGCTATATATGTTAACCGATTTCCCTTTTTTTGATGGTTTAGATGAATCTCTTATATCTGATTTACATGTTCATGCTTCAAAGAGAACATATCCTAAAAATACTATTATCATTAATGAAGGTGATAGCACAGATTCACTTTATTTTATCGAGTCTGGCAAAGTAAAAGTTTACCTAAGTGATGAAAATGGTAAGGAAATTATAGTTAATAATCATAAATCAGGGGAATACTTTGGTGAAATGGCGCTTATTGATAATTCTAAACGTTCAGCGTCAGTGATGACAACTGAAAAATCAATTTTTAAAATAGTTGCTAAAGTTGAGTTTGAAAAATTTTTGGAATCGCATCCAAAAATAGCTCTTGGTTTAATCAAAGTTCTATCCCAACGAATTCGAAACTTAACTGACAATGTTCGAAGTTTGGCGCTTATGGATGTTTATGGAAGAGTTGCAAAAACCTTAATTAGTTTATCTGAAGCTGATGGCGAAAAGCTGGTTATAAAAGATAAATTAACACAACAAGATATTGCTAACAGAGTAGGCGCATCTCGAGAAATGGTTGCCCGAATATTAAAAGATCTTACTTTTGGTGGATACATTAGCAATGTGGATCGACGAATTGTTATTAATGAGAAATTGCCAGAACATTATTGATTTTAGTTTTCAACAGAGGATAAGTTTGTAAAATGATAATAATCTACTTTTAACTATTAAGGTTAAATCGACAATTGGTTTAATTTATGTTTTCTGTTAAAGTAACGTTACAAACGAATAATTCAAATATTAAACCTGCATGTGGTCTCTCGTTTGGATCACCACTGGTTAACAGGGACTAAAATGCCTACTATTACACTACCTGACGGTTCCCAGCGCGATTACTCTAATGCTATTTCAGTGCATGACATTGCAGCAGATATTGGTCCAGGCCTTGCTAAAGCAGCTTTAGCTGGGAAAGTTAATGGAAAAATTGTTGATACCTCATATTTAATTGAGCAAAATGTAGAACTCGGTATTATTACAGAGAAAGACGAGGATGGCATCGAAGTCATTCGCCATTCTACTGCGCATTTACTTGCCCAAGCCGTTAAATTATTATATCCAGAAGCTCAAGTGACAATTGGCCCCGTTATTAATAATGGTTTTTATTATGATTTTGCTTATAAAAAAGGGTTTACTGAAGACGATTTAGTTACAATTGAAAAGAAAATGACTGAATTGGTTAAACAAAACATACCGGTTGAACGTCAGGTGATGAGTCGTGATGAGGCTGTAACATTCTTTAAGGGTATTGGTGAAGTTTATAAAGCCGAGATCATTGAATCTATTCCTGCTGAGCAAGAACTGTCATTGTATCAACAAGGTGATTTTATTGATTTATGTCGCGGACCTCATGTGCCGTCGACGGGTAAATTAAAAGCATTTAAGTTAATGAAAGTAGCTGGTGCGTACTGGCGTGGTGACTCTAATAATGAAATGCTCACACGAGTATATGGGACTGCGTGGCCGGATAAAAAGCAATTAAAACAATATTTACACCGTTTAGAGGAAGCAGAAAAACGTGATCATCGAAAACTTGGCCGTAAGTTGGATTTATTTCATACTCAAGAAGAAGCTCCGGGTATGGTATTTTGGCATAACAATGGTTGGGTGGTATATCAACAAGTGGCTAGTTATATCAGAGAAACATTGCGCTTACATGATTATCAAGAGGTGAATACGCCACATTTAGTTGATAGAGTTTTGTGGGAAAAATCGGGTCACTGGGAAAAATTTCGTGAAGATATGTTTACTACAAACTCTGAAAACCGTGAATTTGCTGTTAAACCGATGAACTGTCCATGTCATATTCAGATATATAACCAAGGATTAAAAAGCTATCGTGATTTACCTCTACGTATGGCCGAATTTGGTTCATGTCATCGAAACGAGCAATCGGGAACCTTACATGGTTTAATGCGTGTACGTGCTTTTACTCAGGATGATGCTCATATCTTTTGTACTGAAGATCAAATTCAGGGTGAGGTTTCAAATTTTATCGATTTGTTATATTCAGTTTATGCCGATTTTGGGTTTTCTGATATTATTATTAAATTATCTACTCGGCCTGAAAAACGAGTTGGTTCTGATGAAGATTGGGATAAAGCGGAAGAAGCCTTAAAGATTGCATTAGATAATAAAAATATCGAATGGCAATTGCAACCTGGTGAAGGCGCATTTTATGGTCCTAAAATTGAATTTTCATTACGGGATTGTTTGGAGCGAGTTTGGCAGTGTGGTACTATTCAAGTTGATTTCTCAATGCCGGGTAGATTGGATGCTCATTATGTTTCAGAAGATGGATCTAAGCATGTTCCGGTAATGTTACATCGAGCAATTTTGGGTTCATTGGAGCGTTTTATTGGAATTTTAATAGAGCATCATGCAGGAGCATTTCCGGTATGGTTAGCTCCTATTCAGGTCGTTATTTTGAATATTACGGACAATCAAGCCGAATATGCCAAAAAAATCGTCGAATCATTGAAAAATAAAGGATTTAGAGTGAATTCGGACTTGAGAAATGAGAAAATTGGCTTTAAAATTCGCGAACATACGCTACAAAAAATTCCGTATCTGCTCGTTGTGGGCGATAGGGAAGTAGAAGAATCAACAGTGGCCGTGCGTGTACGAGGTGGTGATGATCTTGGTGCGATTCCGTTAGAGGAATTTATCGATAAACTCACAAATGATGTCGTACACCGCGGCCTTATTAATTAGATTATTTAAAAATTTGGAGGATTAAAACTATCGCTGCAGAGAAAAAAACGCGCATGAACGAAGAAATAATATCGAGTGAATTGCGAGTCATTGATAGTGAAGGAAATCAACTGGGGATTTTATCGAGAGCTGATGCGCTACATAGTGCTGATGAAGCAGATATGGATTTAGTTGAAGTTTCTCCAGATGCTAAACCACCAGTTTGCCGGATTATGGATTACGGCAAGTTTGTGTTTGAAGAAAATAAGCGAAAACACGCTGCAAAGAAAAAGCAAAAACAAATTCATATTAAAGAAGTAAAGTTTCGTCCGGGGACGGAAGTAGGCGATTATCAGGTAAAACTACGCAACCTGACTCGTTTTCTAAACAATGGGGACAAAGCTAAAGTCACACTGCGATTTCGCGGGCGTGAGATGGCACACCAGGAATTAGGACGTGATCTTCTTAAAAGGGTAGAAAAAGACTTGGCCGATTACGGCAGTGTCGAACAATATCCTAAAATGGAAGGTCGCCAAATGGTTATGGTGATTGGACCTAAAAAGAGTAGTAAATAAACGTACGCTACAGTCCGTCGTGGTATTGGCTGCCACAGATTGTCTGTCGAAAAGCGTATTTAATTAACATGATATTTTAAATAGAAATGCGGAGTATTACATGCCAAAAATGAAAACAAACCGAGGTGCTGCAAAGCGTTTTCGAAAAACTGCTTCAGGTGGTTTTAAACGTAAACAGTCTCATCTTAGACATATCTTAACTAAAAAATCGACTAAGCGTAAACGTCATTTACGTGCAGGTGAAATGATTGCTAGCGTTGATGTACGAATGGTACGTCGAATGTTGCCTTTCGTATAAATTAATTAAGACATTCTGAGGATAAGATTATGCCAAGAGTAAAACGCGGCGTCACAGCACACGCCAGACATAAGAAAATTTTAAAACTTGCTAAAGGTTACCGGGGACGTCGTAAGAGCGTTTACCGTGTTGCTAAGCAGGCTGTTACTAAAGCAGGTCAATATGCATATCGTGATCGTCGTCAAAGAAAACGTCAGTTCCGTGCATTGTGGATTGCACGAATAAATGCAGCATCAAGAGAATGTGGCATTACTTACAGTCGATTTATGAATGGTCTGAAAAAGGCCGCCATTGGTATCGATCGTAAAGTCCTAGCCGACATTGCTGTATATGATAAAGCAGGTTTTGCTGCATTAGCTGAAAAAGCAAAAGCAAGTTTGTCATAACAAATAGTTTTAGTTAGTAATATTTATAACTAATTACTGCAATATAGTTAGATATCAAATGGGGAAGGCCGATGGTCTTCCCTTTTTTATTAGAAAAATAAATTAAAAAGATGAGTTTATATTGTGCAACAAGAACTTGATGAACTAATAAAAAGCGCACAGCTGGCAATTACCGAAAGTGCAGAGTTAGCGTTGTTGGATAATGTTCGGGTAAAATACTTAGGCAAAAAAGGCCTTATTACTGAACGAATGAAACAGCTAGGGAAGTTATCAGCAGAACAGCGTCCTGCTGCTGGTCAATTGATTAACAAAGCAAAACAAACGGTGCAACAGAGTATTATTGAGCGTAAAGATTTTCTTCAAAATGAATCGCTCAATAGGCAATTAGCGCAAGAACGTTTGGATGTTACTTTACCCGGTCGTCGAGAATCTGCCGGAGGCTTACACCCCGTGACGATTACAATGAATCGAATTCAGGAATTATTTTCAGCAATGGGTTTTAGCATTGAAGAAGGCCCTGAAATAGAAGATGACTTTCATAATTTTGAAGCGTTGAATATTCCTGAAACACATCCTGCTCGTGCGATGCATGATACATTTTATTTCGATAATAAATTATTATTACGAACACATACTTCACCAGTGCAAATTCGAGCGCTAGAAACACAGGAACCACCGCTACGATTAATTGCTCCAGGTAGGGTTTATCGTTGTGATTCAGATTTAACGCATACTCCAATGTTTCATCAAGTTGAAGGTTTGATGGTTGATGATTCAGTAACATTTGCCGATCTCAAAGGCATTATTATTGATTTCTTACAACACTTTTTTGAACAAGATGATCTCGCTGTACGTTTTCGTCCATCCTATTTTCCATTTACAGAACCATCTGCTGAAGTTGATATTCAATGTGTTATGTGTGGCGGAGAGGGCTGTCGAGTGTGTAGCCAAACTGGTTGGATTGAAGTTTTAGGTTGTGGCATGGTACACCCGAATGTTTTTTCACACGTCAATATTGATACCGAAAAATATACCGGTTTTGCTTTTGGTATGGGTGTAGAGCGTTTGTCGATGATTCGATATGGTGTTAATGATTTACGTTTATTTTTTGAAAACGATTTGCGATTTTTAAATCAATTTAGATAAGTCTTCAAATTAACATCTTATATAAATCAATATCGTATAACAGGAATTTATAATGAAATTTAGTGAACAATGGTTAAGGGAATGGGTTAATCCGAAAATAACAACCGAGGCATTATCTCATCAATTAACAATGGCGGGTCTTGAAGTTGATTCAATAGAACAAGTTGCAGGTGAATTTTCTAAAGTCGTAATAGCCGAGGTTATTAAAGTAAGTCCCCATCCTGATGCTGATAAATTATGTGTTTGCAGTGTGAATATAGGTGCTGATGAACCATTATCCATTGTTTGTGGTGCGGCGAATGTTGTTCAAGGTGTAAAAGTACCTGCGGCATTAGTCGGTGCAAGGTTACCGGGTGGAATTAAAATTAAAAAAGGCAAATTACGTGGTGTGGCATCCCATGGAATGCTGTGTTCTGAAACTGAATTGGGATTAGCTGATGAAGCTGATGGATTAATGCTATTACCAAGTGATGCTCCTATTGGTGAAAATATAAGAGATTATTTAAATTTAGATGATGTTGCATTTGATGTTGATTTAACACCAAATCGGGGTGATTGTTTGAGCTTACATGGTATTGCACGTGAAGTTGGGGTTTTAAATAGCTTAAACCTGACTAAAATTAAAACTAAGAAAATTACTTTAATGCACAAAGATTTATTAAAAGTAACGATTAGTGCACAGCAAGCTTGCCCTCATTACTCGGGTTTAATTATTAAAAATATCAATGTTAACGCTAAAACACCGTTGTGGATGGTAGAAAAACTTAGGCGTAGTGGTCTTAGAAGCATTAGCCCGGTGGTTGATGTAACGAACTATGTGTTACTGGAATTAGGTCAGCCAATGCATGCGTTTGATTTGGATAAACTGGATTCAGAAATTATTGTTCGTTATGCGACAGATAAAGAAAGTTTAACTTTATTAGATGGACAAGAAATTAAATTAAGCACAAACGATCTGATTATATCCGATAAAAAAAAACCTGTTGCCCTCGCAGGTATTATGGGAGGAGAGGCTAGTGCTGTGACTGATGTCACTCAAAATATCTTTCTCGAAAGTGCTTACTTTGATCCCACTATGATAGCTGGACGTGCCAGAAGTCACGGCCTACATACTGACTCATCGCACCGATTTGAACGTGGTGTAGCATCTAATCTTCAGAATCATGCTTTAGAACGTGCAGCAGAATTATTATTGGAAATTGCTGGCGGCAAAACGGGTAAGATTATTGAAATTAGTTCGCCCGAAAATCTGAATCAGCAAAAAATAATTGAATTTAAACCTAAGCGATTTAAGCGAGTAATGGGGCTTGAGCTAGAATTAACACAAATGAAAGAAATATTTGTTCGATTAGAGATGAATGTCAATGATTCCAATTTAGAATCGTGGCAAATAACACCTCCTGCATTTCGGTTTGATATTAACTATGAGGAAGATTTGCTTGAAGAGCTTGGACGAATCTATGGTTATGAAAAATTACCTGCTCGTCTACTCAAAGGCAGTCTTACATTACCTCAGAGTTCTGAATCGAACAGAAGTGTACAAGATTACCGAGCTGATTTAGTTGCTCAGGGTTACTCTGAGGCGATTACATATAGCTTTGTTGAAGAGAAACTACAAAAGCTACTTGAACCTGAGCTAAACTCAATTAAATTAACGAATCCGATATCCGAAGATATGGCTGTAATGCGCACAACACTTTGGACTGGATTAGTCCAAGCTGTGCAATATAACTTGCATCGCCAGCAATCTCGTATAAAATTATTCGAGTATGGTCTCAAGTTTGTAATGCAAGATACTGAATTACAACAAATAGAGTCATTTGCTGGTGTTGTGGTTGGTTCTAAAATGGATGAGCAATGGGCTGAAAAGTTGGATGATGTCGATTTTTATGATGTTAAAGGTGACGTTGAGCGTTTATTAGAACGGGCAGGTATCGCGCAAGAGTTTACTTATGAATCAGCTAGTCATCTTGCTTTACATCCTGGTCAAACCGCTCAGATAAAGCGAAATGGCCAACATTGTGGTTGGATTGGCGCAATTCATCCCGCATTACAAAAGAAACTGGGATTAACAAAAAATGTATTTTTATTTGAGTTAGACTTTTGGGCGTTAAAAGACGGTAAAATTCCAAAATTTGAAGTTTTGTCCAAATTTCCATCAATTCGGCGTGATATTGCAATAGTGGTTGATGACGATGTACCAGCAGCATTGGTAATGCATAGTATTAAAAATAGTCAAGTCACTTACCTAACAAATGTCGAGTTATTTGACGTATATACTGCCGAAGGTATTGATTCTGGACGAAAAAGTCTTGCTTTGGGCTTGACCTTACAGGATCTTTCGCGCACTCTTACTGATAGTGAAGTAGAAGTTATCGTTAAAGAGGTGCTTGAGCATCTTGAGCAAAATTTTGGAGCAGTTCTAAGGTAATCGATATGGAAATCAATAGGGTTAGTTGGATTAGGCTTCAATAATCATAAGATTTATGAATTGCAAGCTGAAGAAAAAACGAGAAAAAATATGGCGCTAACAAAAGCCGTTATGGCTGAAAAACTGTTTGAAGAACTAGGCTTGAATAAAAGAGAAGCGAAAGAACTCGTGGAATTTTTCTTTGAAGAAGTTCGTTCTGCACTAGAAAGAGGTGCGCAAGTGAAACTATCCGGGTTTGGGAATTTTGACTTACGTGATAAAAAACAACGGCCTGGACGAAATCCTAAAACGGGACAAGAAATACCGATTACCGCACGACGCGTAGTCACGTTTCGCCCTGGTCAGAAACTTAAAGCACGTGTAGAGGCCTATGCTCGAGCCAACCCACAACAATGAACTACCGCCAATTCCTGGCAAACGCTATTTTACGATTGGCGAAGTCAGTGATCTGTGTGACGTAAAGCCTCATGTGTTACGTTATTGGGAGCAAGAATTTCCACAACTAAAACCAGTAAAGAGACGCGGCAATCGTCGTTATTATCAGCGTCAAGATGTGGTGATGATTCGACAAATTCGTAGTTTACTGTACGAACAAGGATATACAATTGGCGGTGCTCGATTACGACTTTCAGATACAGATGAAAATAAACCGGCTAACGATAATAAAAAAATAATAAAAGAATTACGTGAAGATTTAGAACACGTTCTTGAAATTTTAAATTAATTATAATTTTTCCCTCCTTAAATTTGAAAAAGCTTAAAATGGCAAAATAATCGGGGCGTAGCGCAGTCGGGTAGCGCACTACACTGGGGGTGTAGGGGTCGAAGGTTCAAATCCTTTCGTCCCGACCATTTTGATATTAATTAGCAATATTTAATCTATAATTGAAAAAATAATAAAAAGATTGGATTGTATTTAAATGAACCAAACAGAAAAAAGCATTACACCCATGCCGGTACAATATTATGTATCCGATTCTGAGCAAAATGATGAGATTGATTTATTCGAATTAGTGCTATCAATATTTGCGCAATGGAAGTTAATTTTATTGATAATAACAGTCGGTACTTTATTGACTATAGCTTATACAACAACCATTCCAAAACAGTACGAAAATTATACCCAGCTTAGAAAACCATTAATATCTGATATTCAAATAATTAAATTAAATGGCTATGGAGTTGATTTAGAGTCACTTTTTTTAATTTTTTATAACAATCTTAAATCACCAGAAGTTTTTAAAAACTATTTAATTTCAACAGATATTATTTCTAAATTATATCCAAAATTAAAATCTACGGTAGATCTTAATCAAGCAGCCATTGGAATGACATCAACTTTAATGGTGAATTACATTGATAGTGAAAATAAAACGACGAAGTCTGGTGTGAAATCTGATGTTTTTAAAGTAACTTTGAAATTTAACAATGAAGATATAGCTGTTAATATTCTTAATCAGTATGTTAAAGATATAGAGCAATACACATTAAAGGATATTAAGGAACATGGAAAGTACTCTATTAGTTTACGGAAACAAGAAATAGAAGAAAAAATTTCAGGCTTAAGAAATTTAGCAAAACAAAATCGGTTAAATGCTATTGCCGATTTAAAAGAGACCTTAAACGTAGCATCGATTATGGGCGTTAAAAAACCATTAATATCAATACCAACAAACGCAAACGGTTCAAAATCAAATGGTCTTACTTTATTCCTAAGTGATTCAAAACAACAGCAAAAATACATGGTTGGAAGTGATTATTTAAATGCTGAAATTAAAAGATTAGAATCTCGTGGGTTTAAACTAACATCAGATGATGCCTTTATTGGGGAAATTCCAAAACTAGTATCAGAACTCTCTATTCTAAATAAAAAATCATTTAATTTTGATGGTGCGAAGTTGTATACACTTGAAAAGTTAGCTGCTATTGATGATGCTCCTGTTAAACCAAATAAAAAATTGATTGTAATTATTGGAATGCTATTGAGTGGGTTCCTAGCTTTATTTGTTGCATTGATCATTTCTGCAGTCAAAAAACGAAATTTATTAGCTGAAAAAAATAATGAAGTATAGCTGAAGTGGTTATAGATATTCTTAATATTGTACCTGCTTAATAATAAGCTGGTTACCTTGCTGGCTAAATTCAAGATCTTTTAAGAAACTCATGCCAAGTAATATCTCATCAAAATTGACGTTTGGATTAATTGATGCTCGTACGTTATATTTTTTAATGCCTGAAATTGAAACACTGTCTAACCGGGTTAGGAACGATTTTGCTAGTCCGTTTGCTGTTTCGTAATCCATTGATAAACCTTTCTTTAAATTAAGTCTCTCTGCTACAGCTATTGGAATTGAGATATCACTTGCCCCAGTGTCAATCATGAATACAACTTTACTACCATTAATTTTGCCATCGGTTATATAATGTCCGAAACGATTACGCGTTAAAATCACTTTCTTAACGCCATCAGGTTCAATAGAGCTTTGAATATTTTTATTCGGATTTTTTTGGTCATCAACAATTTTATTAAAAAATAGTGTGACCAAACCAATAACAATTAGCCACATAAGCCAAATCATGCCTCGACCTATTTTTTGAAATGCTTGTTCATTATCATTTTTCAAAATTAATTTCTCTTTCCTGTATTTTGGTTCATTTTATAACGCTATTCACTGCTAATAAAATTAAAAAATGTCGATAAATTGACACTAAATTAATTTAGTGTCGCTATCTATTTGATATTAAAGGTGTCAAAAACTCAAATAAATAATTTTTAAGTTATTGAAATATATGACGATATTCATTTTATGTGATAGCGTTCAATGAGTTTTTTGTATGATAGCAAAAATAGTGTTTATATTTATCTTGTTAATACCATTTAATACCGTAACGGCAGATGAATTACATCTCATTGCTAGCGGTAAAGCGATACATTATGGTAGTGGTAATTATAATGAAGATAATAAGGGATTTGGGTTTGAATATGACTTTACTGAAAGAAATAATTGGATTCCGTTAATCACTGCTGTTTCATTTTTAGATAGCAATAGTCAAACCTCAAATTATCTTGGCGCAGGTTCTAAACGACGCTTTCGCTTTGGCCGTGATCCGGATGGCTTTCATTTTGATGCAGGGATATTAGCTTTTGTGATGACGCGTCAAGATTATAAAAATAACGATCCATTTGTTGCGGCTTTACCATTTGTGTCTTTTGGTTATGATTGGTTTGCAATTAATGTCACTTACGTTCCAAAGATACAACCAAAAATGGTTGCTTTTACCTATTTTCAAGCTTCTATTCGTTTGCTTGAATTCTGAGTTTTGTTTAACCTATCCTCTATATAAATCTTAAAGTATGATTTAATGTGTATCTTGATAATCAGATGATGCGCTATACTTGAAAAAAATAAAGGGAGATGTGTCGGGTGCTTAAATTAAAAAAATTAAAACTAATATTTCAGCTCTTTTTAATAGTAACCACTGTAAGTATAATATCTTGTGCTTCAGTAGAACCCATTCAAGCTCTTGGTCATACTTGGCGAGCTTATGAGCGAACAATACGCTGGGGGGATG
This sequence comes from uncultured Thioalkalispiraceae bacterium, assembly GCA_964514215.1. Classification (GTDB taxonomy): domain Bacteria; phylum Pseudomonadota; class Gammaproteobacteria; order UBA6429; family Thiohalophilaceae; genus CAYQUC01. The sequence goes on along the minus strand of CAZEPW010000010.1, from coordinate 69,461 downwards.
TCTCAGGAGCTGTACATTTTTTGAAAGAAGATGCGGTTACTTCGGCAAAATTTCCTAAAAATATAAAAAGCTTAAAAGTAACAGGTTATGATGTGATTCAAAAAAGTGTTAATGAAGAAGAAATGATTGCACACCAAGTAGTTAAAATACGATTCTATAATGTTAATGATTTCGTGGAAAAAAGTTTTATTGATCGGCAGGAGTGGCAATATGATGAAAAGAATAATCGCTGGTACTTATCCTCTAAATTATTAAAATTTCCAGTAGTACCTTAATTTACACTATTAATAATATACTGGTGTAATTAGTATTTCACCAGTATATTTAATGCTTAACCTTTATCAACAACGGTATGAATAACATTTTTATATTCAAAATATACCGTATAATTTGAATATTGCCACACCGTAATTGGTGGCTCACCTATCGCTTCTTTCTTTGCTTCAGGCTCACCAAAATGCTCTTCAACACCACTCATCGTCATTCCGCGTGAAGGGATTTCTACCGAGATTGATGAGGAATTATTGGGCATTTGCAGAGATTCAGCACTAACTGACTGAAAAGATAGTAGCAAAGCAATAATACTGCCCATAAAAATACGTTTCATTACTTTTTTTCTCCAAAATTCAACATATCATAAACTATACTGTATCAATAGGTTATAAACAAAATTTAATGCATAATACAACTTTAGAACTAGATTATATTTCATGCAAGTCATTGAGTCGCAAATTTATACCTCATTTGATCTAAAACAGCAAAAAATATGATGGATACGCAAACTCAAAGCTCTATTCTCGATAATTTTGTCAACAATCAAGGTATTTGTGACTGGCTAGCGAATTTGGGCGCAGGAAATTCAGATGATCAAGTTGATTTAATTTACCGTGCTTATGAGTTTGCTCGAGAGGCTCATGGACAGCAAATTCGTGCCTCAGGGGAGTTACACATCACCCATACAGTCGCTGTTGCAGAAATATTAGCCTCCCTCCATTTAGACCACGAAACGCTCGCAGCCGCCATTCTTCACGATGTTATCGAAGACACGGATAAAAATTTACCACAGTTAGAGCAAGCCTTTGGCTCTCAAATTAGCCATTTAGTCGATGGCGTAACTAAAATGAATATTATTGATCAGCAAGTTGATAGCTTCAGTTTAGACAGTAAATACAAGCAAGGTCATACCGAGAGCTTACGCAAGTTGTTATTGGCAATGGCCGAAGATGTTCGTGTTGTTTTAATCAAATTAGCCGATCGATTACACAATATGAGAACTTTGAAATATTTACCTGAACATAAGCAAAAGCGAATTGCGCGTGAAACATTAGAGATTTATGCGCCACTTGCAAATCGTTTAGGTATCTGGCAAATGAAATGGGAGCTTGAAGATTTATCTTTACGTTACCTCGAACCGAGAACCTATAAAAAAGTTGCTGAATTTCTGGATGAGCGACGCATCGATAGAGAAGAGTACATTGATCGAGTCACAACTGTTGTTACTGATGCATTAAAGGATTCTAATATTAAAGCTGAGGTTACTGGCAGACCCAAGCACATTTATAGCATTTGGCGAAAAATGAAAAGGAAGGGTATTAGCTTTCATGAACTTTATGATGTACGTGCAGTTCGAATCGTTGTTGCATCAATTGCTGATTGTTATTCAGCTTTGGGTGTAATACACAGTAAATGGCGACATATTCCAAAGGAATTTGATGATTATATTGCAACACCAAAAGAGAACATGTATCAATCAATTCATACCGCGGTAGTTGGGCCTGAAGGTAAAACGTTAGAAGTACAAATTAGAACAAAACAAATGAATGAGCATGCTGAATTGGGTATCGCTGCTCATTGGCGTTATAAAGAAGGGCCTTCCCATAATAAAGGCTATGAACAAAAAATTGCATGGTTGCGACAATTATTACAATGGAAAGAGGAATCAGAAGACGATAACGATTTCATTGATAGATTTAAGTCAGAAGTTTTTGAAGAACGAGTCTATGTGTTAACACCTCATGGTGATATTATTGATATGTCCCAAGGAGCAACACCTTTGGATTTTGCTTACCATATTCACTCTGAAGTCGGTCACCGCTGTCGTGGCGCTAAAGTTAATGGCCGTATAGTTCCATTAACATATGAATTAAAAAATGCCGATCAAATTGAAATATTAACAAATAATAATGGCACACCTAGCCGTGACTGGTTAAATAATCAATTAGGTTATTTAAACACATCAAGAGCACGTTCTCATGTTCGTCATTGGTTTAAATTACAAGATTTAGACATGAATATTGAAGCTGGCAAACATACGCTTGAAAAAGAGTTGCATCGCCTACGGATTAGAGATGTTCAATATTTAGAACTGGCTGAATATTTTAAGTATAAAAACACCGATGATTTTTTTTCAGCTATTGGACGAGGTGATATTAATTCGTCTCAACTAAGCCCGGCAGCCGCTAATTTGTCAAATCAAAAAATTGCTGTTGAACAAGAAACTAAAATATCCAAACCTAAAGAGTTATCCAAAAAATCAAATGACATCACCGTTCAAGGTGTTGGTAATCTCTTAACAAATTTTGCAACTTGTTGTAAACCTGTTATGGGAGATGACATTATTGGCTTTATTACTAAAGGGCGAGGCGTTACTATTCATCGACATGACTGTAAAAATGTTTTAAACATGGATACAGAGAATGATTCGAGGTTAATCGCTGTAGATTGGAATACGAGTTCAGAACAAATTTACCCAGTTGGAATTATAATTAAAGCAATTGACAGGAAAGGGTTATTGCGTGACATTACGGCAATAGTTGCAAATGAAAACATAAATTTAATTTCAGTGAATACTTTATCAAATAAGAGTGATAATTCGGCGAAAATGAAAATCACGGTAGAAATTAACACTGTGCATGAATTAAGTCGAGTTTTAATAAAAATAGAACAATTACCAAATGTTTTTGAAGTTTATCGAGCGGTTGACTAACTGTTTACGTAAAGAAACTGAATCCTATTATTTCTTTAATTATATAATTCTGGATATTCAATTTATCTCACGTTAGACTGTGCAGACTGGTTTCGACTTAATACAATTTTACTAGCATAATAGCAATTTAAGGAATAAACATGTTTCGTCCATTAGCAATTTATATTGGTTTACGTTATACACGTGCTAAAAGGCGTAATCATTTTATTTCTTTTATTTCATTTTCATCGATGTTGGGAATTGCATTAGGTGTAGCTGCTTTAATTACTGTTTTGTCTGTGATGAATGGTTTTGAAAAAGAAGTACGTAGTCGAATACTGGATATGGTTGCTCATATGACAATCAGTAACTATGAAGGTAGATTAAACGATTGGGAAACGGTGGTTACTACCGTCAAAAAACAACCAGAGGTGATAGCCGCGGCTCCCTATATACAATCCCAAGGTATGTTAATTCGAGGACGCTATGTTCGTGGTGCAGCCATTAGAGGAATTTTACCTGAACAAGAACCAACGGTATCGAATGTTGGCAAAAAAATGTTATCGGGTAACATTAATGACTTAGTTGCAGGGCAATATAAAATTTTACTTGGGCAAGGGTTGGCAAGAGCATTAGGGTTAGGAGTTGGCGAAAAAGTTACCATTGTTACTCCGAGTACAAATGTAACTCCTGCTGGAGTATCTCCTAGGATGAAACGTTTTACTGTTGCCGGAGTGTTCTCGGTAGGACATGATTTTTATGATAATTCAATTGCAATAATTCATTTAGAAGATGCTAAAAAACTATTTCGAATGAAAAAGCAAATAACCGGTGTTAGAGTCAAACTAGAAAATTTATTTTTAGCGCCCAATACAACGGTTCGATTAGCTGAAACTGTCTTTCCAAATTTATGGATTCGAGATTGGAGTACCTACCAGTCCAACTGGTTTCGAGCAGTGAAAAGAGAAAAAATAATGATATTTTTGTTATTGTTATTAATTGTAGCAGTGGCGGCATTTAATATATTATCAACCTTGGTAATGGTTGTTACGGACAAACAAAGCGATATTGCAATATTAAGAACACTAGGAGCTTCGCCCAAAATGGTGACGAATATATTCATCGTACAAGGCACCATTATTGGGTTGGTTGGTACTAGTTTAGGAACTATCGGTGGTGTATTATTGGCGTTAAATATTGATGTGGTTGTTCCATGGATTGAGAAAATTCTAGGAATTCAGATTTTAGATAAATCCATATATTATATTAGCGAATTACCATCGGATTTGCATTGGAACGATGTTGGTTTAATCGGGATGGTTTCATTTTTAATTTGTATTTTTTCAACAATATATCCCGCCTATCGCGCTTCACGAACACAACCAGCAGACGCTTTACGATATGAATAATAATTCCATTGTCCACTGTACCGACCTTTCGAAACAATTTGATATTGGTCCGGTTAAAGTTGAAGTATTAAAACAAGTTAATTTATCTGTCACTAAGGGAGAGCAAGTTTCGATTATTGGTTCTTCCGGTTCCGGTAAGAGTACGTTATTACATTTATTGGGCGGCTTAGATATGCCGACACAAGGTACGGTCTATGTTGATGGTAAAAATATGGCTAAATTAAATGATACCGAGCGGGGTAAATTACGTAATGCCTCTCTTGGATTTGTATATCAGTTTCATCATCTACTGCCAGAATTTAATGCACTTGAAAATGTTGCAATGCCATTACTTATTCGAGGCATTACGATTAAAGAAGCTCAAAAAAGTGCCGTTGAAATGCTGACTCATGTTGGTTTAGCAAAAAGGCTACAACATAAACCTTCTGAGTTATCTGGCGGCGAACGTCAACGAGCTGCTGTTGCTCGAGCATTAGTTACTAAGCCTAAATGTGTATTGGCCGACGAACCCACTGGTAATTTAGATGCGAATACGGCAACTAAAATTTATGATTTAATGATGGAATTAAATCGAGAATTTAATACTAGTTATATTGTCGTCACTCATGATACAACCTTAGCAAATAAAATGGATCGGGTGTTACATTTACAAGATGGCATTTTAACGCAAACTATTTAATTTTTTTGCGGTTGAGTTTTCTTTTTTTCCAGTTACTTACAATGTGTAAACGCCATAAAAGTCTAATACTAACAGCACCAACAATGGCAGAAACTGACGCAACAATGAAACACCCTAATAAAAAAGGTTGCCAAATTTCAATTAGCCGAGTGGAAAGCCACTCAAAAGATAGATGAAATTCAATATCAATTAGTTCGGTTCCTAATATCCAAGAGCCGACTAAATAACAAAAATAAAATATTGGTGGCATCGTAATAGGATTACTAATCCAAACTAGAGCAATCGAAATAGGCAAGTTGACACGAAAATAGATCGCTAAGGCTGCAGCCGGTACCATTTGAAAAGGCATTGGCATAAAAGCCATGAATAAGCCAATTAACGTTGCTCCTGTCACTGAATGTCGGTTTAAATGTAGTAGATTAGGATCATGTAGTAAACGTCCAAAAATACGATTTAATTGGGGATTTGATTTAATTTTACTATGATCGGGGATGTATTTTTGAAGGTGCTTCTTAATCATAAGATGTCAACTTTAACTTAAATAACTAAGTATACCATAAATTTCAGCGGAGTCTGAGACTTGCTTTTAAGGACAATAGCATTTTTATCGGGGATAGTGACGCTTACTTTTCAAAGTGAGTTGCCGTCCTTGGCCCTAATTTTTTCATTTATCTTTTTTACACCATTATTTTTCTTTAAAAAACCAGTGATAACAATATTGCTCTGGTATTTTGCTGGGTTTGTTTGGGCTACCGTTATTGCTCATCAACTACTGAATAATAAAATAAGCCCTGAGCTAGAAGGTGAGGATATTTTAGTTCAAGGTTTTATATCAAGTCTACCTGAAAAAATTGGACGTAGAAGCCGTTTTGAATTTACAGTTAATTCTGTTGTATATAACAATAATAAATATTCATCACCAAAAAAGATTAAATTAAATTGGTATGGTTCAGCACCGAAACTAATACCCGATGATTATTGGCAATTAATTGTTCGGTTAAAAAAACCATTTAGTTACCAAAATTCGGGTGGCTTTGATTATGAAGCCTGGATGTTTCAAAATAAAATAGATGCTAAAGGTTATGTGCGTAAAAGTAAAAAAAATAAATTATTACAAGCAAATCACTCTTTTTTATCTTTTAATCGTATTCGTTTTAATTTAAAACAAAGTATTAATGAAATTAATCGTTCTGAGTATAGGCCCATAATTTTAGCACTATTATTGGGAGACAAAAGCGAAATAACAGATAATCAATGGGAGGTGTTTAGAAAAACAGGAACCAGTCATTTAATTGCAATTTCCGGATTGCATATTGGATTAATTGCGGGGTTAGTGTTTTTTATGTCGAGATGGCTGTGGGGATTTAATAGCGCACTTGTTACGGCTATTCCTTCAGCTAAAGTTGCAGCAATGTTAGCAATATCATCTGCGGTAATTTATTCAGCAATGGCAGGATTTTCAATTCCGACTCAACGAGCATTAATTATGCTGTGTGTTGTCATGATATCGATATTAGTTGATGTTAGAGCCAATAGTTGGAAAACCTTATCAGTTGCATTACTGGTGGTTTTAATATTATCGCCATTTGCCGTATTAAACCCGGGGTTTTGGTTATCTTTTTTTGCCGTGGGGATTATTATTTATTTTTCAAAAATGCCGAAATTGACTACTAATAAAATATCTTTAACACTTTATAATTGGAGCGTTATTCAGTTAGTTATCGGTATAGGTTTAATGCCATTTGTTTTACTGTATTTTAACGAGTCATCGCTAATTTCGCCTATAGCTAATTTTATAGTAGTTCCTGTGTTTAGTTTTTTTATTGTACCCGCTATTTTTTTAGCAGGTTGTACTATGGCATTGTTCCCTACATCTATTAGCGTAATAATTTTAGATGCTGTTACTTTTACTTTGGATAAAACTTGGATTTTTCTTGAGTTTTTAGCTAATCTTGGATTTTCTTCATTTCAAATAAACCATATACCGTATTCAACTTTCATATTTTTATGTATTGCTATTATTTTATTATTTTTGCCAAAACATTTTCCGACAAAATGGTTGGCCTCATTTTTTCTAATACCGTTATTTTTTGAAAAACCACAAGTACCTGAATTTGGTTCAGTAAAAGCAACTTTATTGGATGTGGGGCAAGGTTTATCTGTAGTGATACAAACTCAAGCTCATGTTTTAGTATTTGATACCGGACCACGTTATAGTCAATCATTTAATACTGGCAATACTGTTATAATACCGTATTTAAAATCAAAAGGAATTGATAATATCGACTTGATGATCATTAGCCATAGTGATAATGATCATATTGGTGGAATTCAGTCTGTGGTTAAAGCAATTAATGTCGATAAAATTTTAACAAGTGATCCAAATAAAGTTAAATCAAAAATCAGCCAACAGATTAAAAAAATTCCAATCAATTACTGTTTTGCTGGAAATCACTGGACCTGGGATGGTGTGGATTTTAAAATTATTCATCCGACACAAGATTCAACACTGAGTAAAAACAATGCCTCTTGTGTCATCAAAATATTATCGTCCAACGCTACAAAAAGCAATTCAATTTTATTAACTGGAGATATAGAATCAAAAGCCGAGCAAGAAATTTTAAACAATAGTAACCTTGATATCAGCGCTAATATAGTAATTGCACCGCACCACGGCAGCAAGACATCATCAACGGTTGAATTTATTAATAGAGTTAATCCAGATTATGTGTTGTATCCAGTTGGTTACCGTAATCGATATAAGTTTCCTTCAAAAATTGTATCTAAGCGCTACAAAGAAGCTGATGTTGTTGACTATTCTACTAGTAAATTTGGCTCAATAACATTTACTTTAGACCCCTTATTACTTAAAAAACCGGAACTATATAGAGTATCTCAGCGTCGATTCTGGCATAATTAGGTCTACTAATGACCACATCTGGCGGTTATTTTGAGAAGATGCAAAATCAGTAAAGCTGTGATAAATATTAAATAAATTGCATTAAAAACAATATCTTAGAAAGGAAGTTAATGTGTTTGAAATGATTAAAGCAGGCGGGTGGTTGATGATTCCGCTATTACTTAGTTCGGTTATAGCCTTTGCCATTATTTGTGAGCGGTTTTGGGCACTGCAACGTAAAAAAATAGCCCCAAAAAATCTAGTTGGTCAGATTTGGCAATGGTATAAAAATAAGACCTTGGATAATAAACATATTGAGGCTTTACGTAAAAGCTCGCCACTTGGAGTGATACTCGCCGCTGGTTTGTTGAATCGGCATCATCCTCGTGAAATTATGAAACAAAGTGTTGAAGAAACCGGTCGTCAGGTAGTTCCTGAGCTTGATCGATTTTTAAATACACTTGGCACAATAGCATCAATCACTCCGTTGTTAGGCTTATTAGGTACGGTTATCGGCATGATTAAAGTTTTTGCTGCTATAACAACTCAAGGTGTTGGTAATCCGACAGTATTAGCTGGTGGTATTTCTGAAGCACTCATTACTACGGCAACCGGATTAACTGTTGCAATACCGAGTTTAATATTTTATCGATATTTCAAAGGAAAGGTTGATGAACTTGTTATTACCATGGAAGAAGAAGCATTAAAAATTGTTGATGTTATGCATGGTGATCGTGAAAAAGATAAAAGATAACGGATTTTATTATGATGTTTCGTCAAAAAGCACTTGAAGAACCCGATCTTAACTTAACGCCATTGATCGACGTGGTGTTTTTGTTGTTGATATTTTTTATGGTTTCAACCACCTTTAATAAAAGCTCTGAACTATCAATAGATTTACCTGAATCTTCAGGCAAGGTTTCAAAGCATAAAGCTTTTATTATCGAAGTGAGTTTAGATCAGCAAGGGCGGGTATTTATCAATGATAAACGGCTTGTTAACAACAAAATGCGTACTTTAAAAAGAGCCATACAACTAACAGCAAAGGGTAAAAAAGATCCTCAAATTGTAATTAGTGCCGACAAAAGTACACCTTATCAATTTATTATAAAAACGATGGATGCAGTTAGACAATTAGGATTGTCAAATATGACCTTTGCAACTAAACAGGCTATTGATCCAGAATAATAATGTCCAAAAAAAGTAACAGCGCCGATACCAGTGCTAACGGCATAAAAATTTACCGACGTCTTTTGTCGCATGTCATTCCTTATTGGAAAGTATTTGCATTTTCAGTTTGTGGTATGGCGGTTTATTCAGTAACTGATGCAGCTTTTGCGTTTTTGATGAAACCATTATTAGATGATGGTTTTGTAAAACAAGATCCGACTATTATTACATGGTTACCAATATTTGTTGTTTTAATTTTTACAGTCCGAATGGTTTCAGGGTTTATATCTACCTATTTTATGAATTTAGTTGCTCGTAATGTCATTCGTGATTTACGAAAATTAATGTTTAATCATATTATTGATTTACCTGTCCCTTATTTTGATAACTCATCACCAGGAAAAATCACAGCGAAATTAGTCTATGATGTTGAACAATTAGCAAGTGCCGCTTCTAATGTTATAACTATTGTTATTCGGGATTCTTTGTCTGTTATTGTATTGCTTGCTTGGATGATTTATCTCAGTCCAATGTTAACAGCTATTTTATTGATAACGACGCCACTATTAGCAATGCTAATTTTATTTGTGAGTAAACGATTTAGAAAAATTAGTCATCGCATTCAAGCTTCAATGGGGGATGTGAGTCACGTTGTCGAAGAAGCCATTACTGGTAACCGTGTTGTTAAAATGTTCGGTGGCCAACAATATGAACGACAACAGTTCGATAAAATTAATTCGTTTAATCGTAAACAGCAATTAAAACTAGAGTTTACCAACTCTATCAGCACACCATTTATACAATTAATACTATCATTTGCATTTGCATTTATCATTTATATGGCTACAACACAAAGTGAGCATGAAATCATATCTGCAGGAACGTTTGTTTCGTTTTTAACTGCAATGATAGCGCTGATGCAACCAATCAAACGAATAACCAATGTTAATTCGAAAATTCAAGTTGGTATTGCAGCTGCTCAGAGTGTTTTTGAGTTTATTGATTCTGAAAAAGAAGTAAATAAAGGGACTCTAAAACTTGATAATGTAAAAGGGAAAATAAAATTTCAAAACGTTAATTTTTCATATCAGAATAAAAAACAATTAATACTAAATAATATAAACTTGGAAATCGAAGCCAACCAATCTATTGCTTTTGTTGGGCAATCTGGTGGCGGGAAATCTACGTTGGTTAGTCTGCTACCTAGGTTTTATAATGTTGAACAAGGAGAATTAACCTTAGATGATATAAATATTAAAGATGTTTCGATTTATGAATTACGTAAAAATATATCTTTAGTTAGTCAAAATGTCACGTTATTTAATGACACGATAGAACACAACATTGCGTACGGTGCGTTAGGATCGGCTTCAAAAGAAGATATTATAAATGCTGCAAAAGCCGCTCATGCTATGGAATTTATTGAAAAATTACCTGACGGTATGCAAACCCACGTAGGTGACAACGGTGGGTTACTGTCGGGAGGTCAACGGCAACGTATTGCAATCGCTAGAGCAATATTAAAAAATGCTCCGATACTCATACTGGATGAAGCAACCTCGGCATTAGATACTAATTCAGAACGTCACATTCAAGCGGCATTAAAAACTTTAATGAAAGATCGCACGACATTGGTCATAGCCCATCGATTATCAACTATAGAGGATGTTGATAAAATTGTTGTTATTGATGCAGGTAAAATAGCCGAATACGGAACTCATGAGGAATTATTAAAAGAAAAGGGAATCTACGCTAATTTATACGAATTACAATTTTCAAATGATTAAATACATTCAACACTCTTGGTATAAGCAAAGCAAAATAACATTTTTTTTAAAACCATTAAGCTGGTTGTTTTGTTATATTGTATGGTTACGAAAAAACTTATATCAATTTAATATATTAAAATCATATCGCTTAAATGTTCCCGTTATTATCGTTGGTAATATAACCGTAGGGGGGAATGGTAAGACACCTTTGGTTATCTGGTTAGCGGATAAATTAAAACAATCTGGGTATCGACCAGGTATTATTAGCCGAGGATATGGTGGATTAGCCAAAAAGTGGCCTCAACAAGTTAGACCCGATAGTGATCCATTGGTTGTTGGTGATGAGGCTATTGTTATTTCTCGACGAACATCATGCCCAATGGCAGTAGGGCCTAATCGTGTTGAAACGGGTAGAGCTTTAGTAAAATATTCTAATTGTGACATTGTTATTTCCGATGATGGTATGCAACATTATCGATTAAAGCGTGATATTGAAATTGCTGTTGTCAATAATAGTAGCAAATTTGGTAATGGGTTCTGTTTACCGGCTGGGCCACTCAGAGAACCTATATCACGGTTAGAATTGGTTGATTTTATTGTCTCTAACGGCGGCGATAATAAAGATACGTACAATATGTGGTATAAAGGTAATACACTTCATTCACTACGTGCTAATGAAACTATAAATTTAACTGAGTTTGAAAATAAAAATGTGCATGCAGTTGCGGCGATAGCCAACCCTGAACAATTTTTTTTAAATTTACAAAAATATAATATAGAACTTATTAAACATGTATTTTTAGATCATTACTCTTTTAGTGCAAAAGATTTGCTTTTTGATGATGATTTACCAATTATAATGACAGAAAAAGATGCCGTTAAATGTCATCGTTTTAATATTAAAAATTGCTGGTATCTGCCGATTGAATGTGAAATTAGTAATTCTTTGGAATTAAGTATTTTAAATAAATTAGAGAGTTAGTATGGATAAAAAATTATTAGATATTTTAGCTTGCCCAATTTGTAAAGGGTTATTGCTATATGATAAAGCGGAGAACGAGCTAATCTGCAAGGTTGATAAACTCGCTTACCCTATTCGTGATGATATTCCCGTTATGTTGGAAGAAGAAGCTCGTAAAATTCAGTCTAACTAATGGATAAAGTTTTAAGATTATAATAAATCTAAAGCTAAAAACTGCGGGTGCAGTTCTTTTCTATCCTTTGTTAATACTTGAATAGTAATATTTTTGGGAGCACGTCGGGTTGGGTCACCGAATTGATTTTCTTGTATTAATTTTTCGTTGGTACAATTTTGCAGTATTAAACCTGGTTCGGATTCGATAACTTCAATAATTTGGTATTGTTCTCCCGAATGAATAACTTTAATGCCAATTAAAGTGCGAAGCTGTTCCAGTGATAAATTAATATTCGGCATAACAACCAAAATTCCAATAATAATTAACTTGCTAGCATATAAGAGTAACTCAAAAATATTCAAAAGTATTGATTTTATTGTATTGGATTGTTATGTTTTGTACTATGAATCACATTTTAAAATTTAAATAACATTATGATTAGTAACAAAAAGATCCACGTTTTATTTGTTTGTATGGGCAATATTTGTCGATCGCCTACTGCGGAAGGTGTTTTTAGAGCTCTGGTAGTAAAGAATAATTATTCTGAATTTATATTAACTGATTCTGCTGGCACCCATGCTTACCATGTCGGAGAGCCGCCCGATGGTCGATCTCAGTCTACAGCAATTACCAGAGGAATCGATTTAAGTGATCTTAGGGCTAGACGTGCAGTAAAAGAGGATTTTGACAAATTCGATTATGTTTTAGCAATGGATATGGATAATTTCCAAATTTTAAAATCACTATGTCCTTCACAACATGTAGATAAACTAAAATTGTTTTTAGATTTTACAACCGATTATGATGATACTGAGGTACCGGATCCATATTATGGTGGTGAACGAGGATTTGAGTATGTTTTTGATTTAGTCGAATCTGCTTCTAATGGTTTATTAAGTGATATTAAAACACGATATTTTTAGTAATATTACTGGATAATAAAACCTGTAAAATAAAGTTCTGAGATACCTTCACTTCCGGTATTTTCTTTTAAAACTTTTTGAATGGTGCTTAACGCATCTTTGCGTAATTTTTCTTTTCCTTTAACTGTTTTTATTTCATCTATTTTTTGGTTGCTAATTAACATTAACATTGCATGACGTATAGCGGGTTTGTGTAATTCAATAGCATCAACTATTGAAGAGTTTTTAACTTTAACTTGGATGTCTACTTGTAAAAATTTGATTCGATCTGGGTGATAAATATTAACAACGATTGGTGGCTCAATTGAAAAATAACTTGAATTACCACCGTCACTTTGAGCATAAATTAAAGACACGCTAAAAAACAAAACGAAGCCAATAAATGTTTTAATCATTATTTTTCTCTCATAAACTCTTTATGAATACTGTATCGGAAAAATATCCGATAACTTTAAGAAGAAATGAGAGATTAATAAGCAACTCCGGTATCGGAGTTGCTCTTAATTTTATTCGTCAGTAATGCTTGTTTTTTGTGGGGAAGTAGCACTATCTGCTGTATTTGAACTGCTAACTGGTTTTGTATGTACCTGTTGTAGTTTAACCGGTTCAGGTTTATTTTCAGTTTGAGTGGTTGGCGCTGACGGACTAATACTCGATTTAGTCTCAGCTACAGCAGGAGTTTTAATTTCTGTTTTTGGCACTACACTTTTGTCTGCCGTGCTTGAGCTTGTAGTGTTAACTACCGATGAGTTTGGCTTAGTTTCAACTTGTTGCAATTTGGCTTTAGTTTCATTTGACGCTGAATTTGATGATTGTTTAGAATTATTTCTCGATTTATTCTCGGATTTATTTTCTGCCTCATTTCTAGGTTCATTACTTGTTTGCTGAGTCGTTACCAGCTGATTCTGATTGCTATTTGATTCAGTTGTTACGTTCGATTTTGAAGCTTGAGTTGCATTTATTGTATTATTTTGGCTAGCGTCATCCGTTGTTTCCGTTTTATTGGATTGAGAACGGTTGTTATTTCTACGACGACCACCGCGTCGCTGGCGGTTTGACGAACGTGGTTTAGTATTTTGATTCGTGGCACTATCAGTATTGGCCGAGCTAGTATTGTTAGCTTCTGTTACAGCAACATTTGAAGTTTGACTCTCTTGTTTATTAGTTTGTTGTTCCGGCTGTTTTTGTTTGTTGTCATTTTTACGGGGATTTTGATTCTGAGAATGACGATTATCCTGCCGTTTATTTGTATTATTACTACGGCGCTGTTGTCCCGGTCCTTGTTGCGGACCATTTTGTTGAATTTTATTTCGGCCTCGATTATTGGTGTTTCGTTGTTTGTAATTACGATTACGATTATTTTTATTTCGATTATTATTGATGTTCTTTGCTGTCGTTTTTTTCTTGTTGCTAGATTCCCCAAAGAATAACGTCCAAATTCGTTTAAATAAGCCCATGCTATTTTGTTTGACTGCTGGTCTTGGTGTTTGAGGCGCTACGCTGCTAACAGCAGCTTGTTCAGCAACAGGAGTTATTTGTTTTTTATCTTGTGTAGGTTCATCAGCATCATAAGCAACTTTTGTTTCTAACTTGTAGCTATGCGTTTTTACGTCGGTTTCATTATCAATAGTGCGTAACCGTTTAACTTCATAATGCGGTGTTTCTAAATTACCGTTTGGAATTAAAGTGATATTAACGCTTTGTCTGCTCTCAATTTCAAACAAAATATCTCTTTTTTCATTTAATAAGAAAGTTGCGACAGAAACCGGTAAGTCAGCGATAACACGTGCTGTTTTATCTTTCATTGCTTCTTCTTCAACGACACGTAATACCGATAAAGCGAGTGATTCAATGCCTCGAATAGAACCTTGTCCACTACAACGCGGACAAACATTTTGACTCGAATCACCTAATGAAGCTCGAAGTCTTTGACGTGACATTTCTAATAGCCCAAATCGTGATATTCGGCCAACTTGAACTCTCGCACGGTCAATTTTTAATGAGTCACGCAATTGATTTTCAACTGCTCGTTGATTTTTGGTCGGCATCATATCAATGAAATCAATTACAATTAAACCACCAATATCACGAAGTCTTAATTGTCTGGCTATTTCATCCGCCGCTTCTAAATTGGTATTTAATGCTGTTTCTTCAATATCGCCACCTTTAGTGGCTCTAGCGGAGTTAATATCGATTGAAATCATTGCTTCAGTTGGATCAATAACTAAAACACCGCCTGAAGGCAAACGTACCTCACGTTGAAATGCAGATTCAATTTGAGTTTCAATTTGGTAACGAGTAAATAATGGTACTTGATCATCATAAAATTTAACTTTACTCAAATTATGCGGCATAACTTGCGACATAAAGTCTTGAACCTGTTGAAATATCTTAGGTTCATCGATTAAAATTTCATTGATATCATTTCGTAAATAATCTCGAATAGCCCGGGTGACAAGGTTACTTTCTTGGTATATTAGAAATGGCCCGGGTTTTTCTTGAGCAGCTTTATCGATAGAAGCCCACAACTGCAATAAGTAGTCTAGATCCCATTGTAATTCTTCGGTATTTTTACCCAAACCCGCAGTACGTAAAATGATCCCCATATTTTCAGGAATTACTAAGCCGCTAATGGCTTCTCTAGCTTCATTTCGTTCATCACCCTCGATTCGTCGTGATACACCACCAGCTCGAGGATTGTTAGGCATTAATACTAAATAACGACCAGCCAAGCTGATAAACGTTGTGAGAGCCGCTCCCTTATTGCCACGTTCTTCTTTGTCGATTTGGACAATGACTTCGAGGCCTTCACTGACAACATCTTTTATATTAACCTTACCAGCTGAAAGGTTTACACCTTGATTGAAATAACTTCGTGAAATTTGTTTTAGCGGTAAAAAACCATGACGATCTGCACCATAATTAACAAATGCAGCTTCCAAGCTGGGTTCTACGCGGGTAATTTTACCTTTGTAAATGTTTGATTTCTTTGATTCTCGATGTTTTGTTTCAATATCTAAGTCGTATAAACGTTGACCTTCAACCATCGCTACGCGCAACTCTTCTTGCTGAGTTGCGTTAAAAAGCATTCTTTTCATATAAAACCTTAAATTAGCGCTCTACCACAACATTAACAGTGGGAGTGCTTTACAATGCAAAGATCTTGGTTACTTGTTCAGTTAAATGTTACAAGCCCTAGCCGGAAATGTGCATCGTATAGCGCACTCAAATCGTATTCAGCTAATCTAACTGAATGTCGTAGGAGCGCTTTTGTATGTTAAAATAATCAACCTTCTAGTTGATACCTTTTGATCTGCTCAAACCTCAATAAATTCTTCTGGGCGGCAAATCCAAATTACAGTAATATTACTGACTAAAAGAAGAGGACAGTAATTAATCTTCATCTAATGAGTAACTATAACAATGATTTCACTGACCTTCAAACATTTAACATGTAGATGTAATTATAAATATGAATGAGCCGAATAATACACGCGTTAAATATATGGTTATCGACCAACATAGCTGCGATCAACGTATTGATAATTTTCTATTGCGTGTTTTAAAAGGTGCGCCGCGCAGTCTGATATATCGAATCTTACGTAGTGGTGAGGTTCGGGTGAATAAAGGGCGAATTAAACCACCTTATCGTTTAAAAGAAGGAGATTCCATTCGAATACCTCCCGTTAGACTATCGATAAAGGAGGTTAGTAGTCATCCTAAAAAAGCGCTTTGTAACGATATCGAGAATAGAATTATTTTTGAAGATAAGCATTTATTAATAATAAATAAACCATCAGGAATTGCTGTTCATGGTGGCAGTGGTATTAGTCATGGCATTATTGAGATTTTACGGGCTTCTCGTTCAGAGCATGACTATTTGGAACTTGCGCATAGACTTGATCGTGATACTTCTGGTACGTTAATTATTGCTAAGAATCGGGGTATATTGCGCAACATCCATGAATTACTTAAGAATAATGGCGTTGAAAAACACTATTTGGCTTTGGTGCAAGGTAAATGGCCTCGTAAAACTAAACGTATTGATGCACCGCTGTTAAAAAATGTTCTTTCATCCGGTGAACGCATAGTAAAAGTGAATAGCGCCGGAAAAGCTGCATTAACCATTATACGACCAGTTAAACTGGGGCAAAAAGCCAGTTTGGTTGATGTGAAAATAGAAACGGGTCGCACCCACCAAATTCGTGTACATTGCGCACATGAAGGACATCCTATTGCAGGTGATAATAAATATGGTGACAAGCAATTTGATTCTGAAATTAAGGAATTTGGTTTAAATCGATTATTCTTACATGCACTTTCATTAAAGTTTTCACTAAAACTTGAATCGGGCTCTATATTAAGTATTGATATTACCGCACCATTAGATGCAAACTTAGAAGCTATTATTGAAAAGTTAGGTATAAATTAAATTGTTAGAAAAGGACAAAGAAGTATATAAGTTAATTATTTTTGACTGGGATGGCACGCTAATGGATTCAGAAGCTAAAATTGTGTCATGTTTACGAACGAGTATTAACAGTCTAAGTTTAGGGTTTAGAGATGATTTATTATTAAAGGATGTTATTGGTTTAGGGTTAACCGAAGCCATATTGAAACTCTACCCTGATTTAAGCAAGCATCACGTTCAACTATTTATAGATGAATATCGTGTTCAATTCCTTGAAAAAGATACTACTAAATCACAATTGTTTGATGGTGTTATTGAAATGCTTAATGAATTAAAACAAAAAGGACTGCTACTCGCTATTGCTACCGGCAAAGGTCGAAATGGTTTAGATAGAATATTAAAGAAAACACAACTCGATAAAGTATTTGATTGTTCCAGATGCGCGGATGAAACATTGTCAAAACCAAATCCGTTAATGCTCACTGAAATATTAAATGAATTAAATATGTCTGCACAACAGTCATTAATGATAGGCGATACTGTCTATGATTTGGAAATGGCTCATACTATTGGAATGCCTACAATTGCTGTCACTCATGGTGTGCATAGTGAAGAACGGCTTCTTGAGTGTCAACCAAAATCAAACGTATCAGGCATCAGTGATTTACACCGTTGCTTAAATAATTTAATTAAACTGTAAAATACTAAGGTAAATCTATGTCGAATCTAGAAGAAAATGAAAACCATTCAAATGAAACTGAATTAAATCGGGATATTATTAATCGTCTGGTATTTTCATCATTAAATGAGCAACGTCGAACTAGACGCTGGAGTATCTTTTTTAAATTTCTTACTTTTGCATTATTATTTGGTTACTTAGCAGTATTTATGGCTGCTTTATCAAAAAATGATGGGATTTCAAATCTCGGTAAGGGTGGTCCTCATACGGCATTAATCGAAATTCAAGGTGTTATCTCAAGCAGTTCTCAAGCTAACGCGGATAACATTATCACCGGACTGCGAGATGCGTTTGAAAACAAAAATACCAAAGGCATCATTTTGCGAATAAATAGCCCAGGTGGTAGTCCGGTGCAATCAGGTTACATTAATGACGAAATTGTGCGTTTACGTGAGAAGTATAAAGATATTCAAGTATATGCTGTTATTGTCGATGTCTGCGCATCAGGTGGTTATTATATAGCATCAGCGGCAAACAAAATTTATGCTGATAAAGCCAGTATTGTTGGTTCAATCGGAGTGTTGATGAATGGCTTTGGATTTGTTGATGCAATGAAAAAGCTAGGAGTGCAACGACGTTTATATACAGCAGGAGAACACAAAGGTTTTCTAGATCCATTTACACCTGAGAAAAAAGCCGATAAAGAGCATATTCAAAAAATGTTGGCCAGCATCCATGCCCAATTTATTGATGTTGTAAAAAAAGGCCGTGGCAAACGTTTAAAAGAATCACCTAATTTGTATTCCGGTTATGTCTGGACAGGGGAACAAAGTGTTGCGATGGGGTTAATTGATGGCCTAGGTAGCAGTAGCTATGTTGCTCGCGAAATTATTGGTGCAGAAGACATTGTAGATTTTACACCAAAGCCATCTTATCTGGATCAATTTGCTAAACAGTTAGGGGCTTCATTTGGAACAACGTTATCGGCTGTATTAGGTTTAGATAAAGTCGAGTTGAGATAATATTTTAGTTTAATTGTTTGGGGTTTGGCTAATATCAACCCCCGACAAGTTTTATTATAAAATAAAATAATTTTCTTGTTCGAACATTTTAGTCAAGCGAATCAATGGTAACCCTATTAATGTATTTGGATCGTCGCCCATCAATTTTTCAAATAAGCAAATTCCTAAACCTTCCGATTTAAAACTGCCTGCACTATTATAAGGTTGCTCCTTGTTTAAATAATTTTCGATTTGGTTATTGTTTAATGTTCTAAAAACAACGCTAAAAGGAACAACATCTACTTGATAATTATTTGTATGTGAATTTAATAAACATAAACCAGTCAAAAATGTAACTTCTTTTCCTGAGGCGTTTTGTAATTGTTTGATGGCGTTTTCATGGTTATGTGGTTTCCCAATAACTACGTTATTAATCACTGCAACTTGATCGGAGCCAATAATAAGTGAATTATCATGTTGCTTGGCACAAGTCTGGGCTTTTTCTACTGATAATCGTTGTACTAAATTTTCCGGTGTTTCATTTTCTTTAGCTTGTTCATCAATATCTGGCGCGCAGCAAGTAAATGGTATTTGAAGTTTGTTTAAAATGTCTTTTCTATAGGGGGACGTAGAGGCAAGTATAATATTAGTCATGTTATGTCGTTTTTATTTTATTTCGATTAAAGTTTCATCAGGATTAATACTTTCACCTTTAGAAACATGAACAGCTTTTATTATACCATCAATTGGAGCTTGTATTTCAGTCTCCATTTTCATGGCTTCGGTTATTAAAACCGGATCACCGGCTTTTACCTCATCACCGACGACGACAAAAATATCAACAATAGTACCTGGCATTGAGGTGGTCACATCACCAGGGTTAGTTGCTCTAGGCCGTTTCCCTTGAGCCGATTTCGTTGCTGGTATAATATTTCCGGTTGAATGACCGTTACTGATTTCCATTTGATTTAAATTTTCAACTAAGATTTCTTCAGGCTGGCCATCAATTTGAATATAATAGGGTTTTAGTTCTTGAGAGGAATAACCAGTGCCGGTTATATTGATGTTATAGGTCTCGCCATGCATAGTAACATTAAACTCGGTGGCAGCCATATTTACCATTTGTTGATTCGATTCGACTATTGGTTCAAGTTTTTCAGGCTCCAGCGTTCCATTTTTTCTATCTTCTAAGAATTGTCTGCCAATATCCGGAAACATCGAATAGATAAGAACATCATCTTCGTTTTCACTAACATCGGAGCATTGGCTTTTTAATTTATCCAGTTCTGGTTCCAGTAAATCCGCAGGACGACATTCAATCACCTCTTCATTACCGATAGCCATATGTCGAACTTGGGGGCTTATTTCACCTAATGCTTTACCATATTGTCCTTTTAAATAAATTTTCACTTCATTTGTGATGGTTTTATAACGCTCTCCAGTTAATACATTTAATACTGCTTGTGTACCAACAATTTGAGAGGTAGGCGTTACTAAAGGCGGGTAACCTAATTCTTTTCGTACCTTAGGAATCTCATTTAAAACATCATTCATACGAGAAAGCTCACCTTGCTCTTTTAACTGATTCGATAAATTAGACATCATGCCACCGGGAACTTGATTAACTTGTACTCTGGTATCAAGCCCGGTGAATTCACTTTCAAATTGATGGTATTTTTTTCTTACTTCATAAAAATAAAAACCAATTTCCTGTAATGCGCTCAAATCAAGCTTAGTGTCATAGGCCGTATTTCGAAGAGCGGCTACCATGCTTTCAGTCGCGGGGTGACTACTGCCACCCGAAAATGATGATATTGCAGTATCGATACCACTAGCGCCGCTTTCTATTGCTTTTAGCTGACACATGCTCGCTAAGCCCGATGTTGCATGAGAATGAATATGCACGGGAATAGTTAATGTTTCTACTAAAGCAGTTACTAGCGTCTCAGTAACGGTTGGCGTTAATAAACCTGCCATGTCTTTAATTACGACACTATCACAGCCTAATTCTTGTAACTCAACAGCCATAGCTACAAATTGCTGGGTGTTGTGAACAGGACTCGTGGTGTAACAAATAGCGCCTTGTGCATGTTTATTTTCATTTTTAACGGCTTCAATAGATACTTTTAAATTTCGAATATCATTTAATGCGTCAAAAATTCGGAATATATCGATACCGTTAATTGCCGAGCGACGAACAAAGGCTCGAACAACATCATCTGAATAATGACGATAGCCTAATAAGTTTTGACCGCGTAACAACATTTGCAATGGTGTAGTTGGCAATGCTGCTTTTAATGATCGAAGCCGTTGCCACGGATCTTCTTTTAAAAAACGAATGCAGGAATCAAACGTTGCGCCACCCCAAACTTCGAGTGACCAATAATTTATTTTATCAAGACGTTCGCAAATTGGTAGCATATCTTCAATTCGCATTCTGGTTGCAATGAGTGATTGATGTGCATCTCTTAAAATAGTGTCAGTTATTTTAATCGCCGGCATTGATTACTCCATAATTTTAGTAATTATTGTTTTAAACTGTTATAAACCCATGCTCGCTGCAATCGCAGCAGCTACCGCTGCGGCAACATCTCGGTTAGATCGTTTTACCGAATACTTATTTAATTCTGGATGTTTTTCCACAAAGCTTGTATCAAATTGTCCCATTTGAAATTCAGCCGATTTTAAAATTTCTAATTGATAGGGAATAGTGGTTTTGACACCATGAAGCACAATATCTTTTAACGCACGTTGGGAACGATCTAACACTGAATCCCAGTCTAATGCCCAAATAATGAGTTTTGCACACATCGAATCGTAGTAGGGAGGTATAACATAACCAGTATAAATCGAGCCATCGGTTCTAACACCCGGGCCACCGGTGGCAAAGTAACGTGAAATTTTTCCGAAACTGGGCAAAAAATCATTTTGAGGATCTTCGGCATTAATTCTAAATTCAATGGCATAACCACGTTTTTTAATTTCATGTTGTTGGTAGGTTAAGTTAAGTCCGGATGCTATTCGAATTTGCTCTTGAACAATATCAATACCGGTAATACTTTCTGTTATCGGGTGTTCTACTTGCAAGCGGGTATTCATTTCCATAAAGTAAAACTGATTGTCTTGAGTCATTAAAAACTCAACTGTTCCGGCATTAATATAATTAACTGATTTTGCAGCTCGAACAGCAAGCTTGCCCAAATAAACGCGTTGTTGCTCGGTTATTTGGGGGGAAGGCGCTATTTCGATTAATTTTTGATGGCGACGTTGAATGGAGCAATCGCGTTCAAATAAATGTACTACATTGCCATGCTTATCTGCCAAAATTTGAACTTCAATATGCCGAGGATTATCAATGCATTTTTCAATGAATATATCCGTGGAGCCAAACGCTTTATTGGCTTCAGAAATCACTCGATCATAATTTTTAGTTAATTCGGCTAAATCATTACATCGACGTATTCCTCGGCCACCACCTCCTGCTGTGGCCTTGAGCATGACAGGGTATCCAATGTCATTAGCAAATGTAATGGCCTCAGCCAAATCAGCTAAATTTGATTCGCTACCTGGAGTTACTGGAATATCCGCAGCCATCATTGCCTTTCTGGCCTGAATTTTATCACCCATTTTACGGATAATAGCTTCATCAGGCCCTATAAACTGAATTTCTCGCCGGGCACAAGCTGCAGCAAGCTCAGGATTTTCTGATAAAAACCCATAACCGGGGTGCAGAGCATCACAGCCCGCCTCTTTGGCTAAATTAACCAAACGATGGACGCTTAAATAGCCTGCGACTGTATCAGGCCCTAAGCTGTATGCTTCATCCGCTTTTTTGACGTGTAATGAATAACGATCTGCCTCGGCATAAACCGCAACCGATTTTATCCCCATTTCTGAACATGCCCGTACAATTCTAACGGCAATTTCACCACGATTTGCAATAAGGATTTTTTTTATCATATTTGTCTTATGGTGTTTTTTTATAGTTTTAATTATCCCAATTTACCTGAATTGAGTATAAAAGTTTTAAGTTTAACTAGAGCTGATTTAGCACATAAAACCCTGGAATTGTGTTTTTGGTTACTTGCTGCTCAGGTTAAAGCAGGCTTGTTTCCTATGAATTTAGCTCAGATCTATCTAAATTTCACACAATATCAAAATAAATAGTGAAAAATAGTGTGGTTTTATTAAAAAAAGCACTTTTTTTAACAATATTTATCTAATGATTTTGACTACTTAGCAATAGTGCCTTAAAATTGCGCGCTATGTCAGATAAGGCCCAAAAACTGCCGCAGTTTATCGATCCGTTTCGGCTTGCCGAAGTTGGTCGATTATATGATGGTAAAATGTCATTAAGGCAAATGAAGCGCTTGGAGCCGTTGCTGGAGAGTTCAACAAAAGAACAGCTCGATGTTTCACTGGTGTTTGATAAAGA
Organism: uncultured Thioalkalispiraceae bacterium; assembly: GCA_964514215.1. GTDB lineage: Bacteria > Pseudomonadota > Gammaproteobacteria > UBA6429 > Thiohalophilaceae > CAYQUC01. Next base: position 45,985 of record CAZEPW010000010.1, on the reverse strand, counting down.
TAGTAATGGAATTCACTTTTTGTCGGGAACAATTCAAGGCACGGTTCATTTATTGTGCCAGCGGTGTTTAGATAAAATGAGTTTCAACATAAATGTTGATTTTTTAATTGCATTTTTGGTTTCGGAATATGATGGCGAAAAACTAAGCGGGGAATACGATCCCTACATAGTAACTGACACTCCAATCATGTTATCCGATATAATAGAGGATGAGTTGTTACTTGCTTTACCAACTATCCCAAAACATAAAGATACGCGGTGTTCTGAGCAATTAACGCACATGACACTAAACAAGTCAGATACGGTTTTATCTGAAATTGATGAGGATAAAAAAATGAATCCTTTTTCAGTATTAAAAGATCTGAATAAATAAGTACTACTGAGGTAAATTATGGCTGTTCAAAAAACGAAAAAATCTTCATCTAAACGTGGTATGCGTCGTTCACACGATTCATTAACTTCAAAAGCATTATCAATCGAATCAACTACGGGTGAAACACATTTACGTCATCACGTTAGCCCTAATGGCTTCTATCGTGGCCGTCAGGTTGTTGCTGGTAAAGACGAATAATTCTCGATAAATAATCATACTCACCATCGAGTGTCAACTTCCAAACCGGAAAACGTGAACATCTCTATAGCACTTGATGCTATGGGGGGTGATCACGGACCATCTGTTGTCGTACCGGCAGGTTTGGCCGTGCTCGGAAAAAATAAAGCCATTCACATTATCTTAGTTGGTGATGAGTCATCAATAAAATCGGTGCTAAATAGTTGTTCAGCAACTTATGATGAATCTCGATTGAAAATACATCACGCATCTCAAGTTGTTGCTATGGATGAGCACCCGGCTCAAGCATTACGTAATAAAAAAGATTCATCACTTCGGGTGGCGCTTAATTTAGTTAAATCAGGTGAAGCTCATGCCTGCGTTAGTGCCGGTAATACTGGAGCATTAATGGCAATTGCTCGATTTGTTCTAAAGATGCTTCCTGGAATTGATCGTCCTGCAATTTGTAAAACTTTACCAACAATATCAGGCCATACTCACGTATTGGATCTTGGTGCAAATATTGATTCAAGTGCGGAACAATTATTTCAATTTGCTGTAATGGCATCGGAATTATGCAGCGCTGTAGATAACATAGAAAGACCTGAAGTAGCCTTGTTGAATATTGGTGAAGAAGACATTAAGGGTAATGAACAAGTAAAAGAATCGGCATTATTACTAAACAATAGTAATCTTAATTACATTGGTTATGTTGAAGGTGATGGTATTTATTTAGGTCATGCGGATGTAATCGTATGTGACGGGTTTGTTGGTAACGTCATGTTAAAAACCTCTGAAGGTGTGGCAAAAATGATAGCTCATTTTATGAAGCAAGAATTTAAAGCCAGCATATTATCTAAATTAGCAGGATTAATTTCACTGCCAGTGTTGAAATCATTTAAAAAGAAAGTTGATCCTAGTGAATACAACGGCGCTAGTTTTTTAGGGTTACGAAAAACAGTTATTAAAAGTCATGGAGGTGCGGATGCACGATCATTTGAAACCGCAATTTATGAAGCAATTATCGAAGTGGATAAAAACGTACCAGAACGTATTGCTAACAAACTTGAAACCGCTTTAAGTGTTAGGGAAGCATAATGATTAATACTCGAATTACTGGTACAGGTGGTTATCTACCTGAAAAAATATTAACAAACGCTGATTTGGAAAAAATTGTCGATACAACAGATGAATGGATTTTTGATCGTACTGGAATAAAAAAACGTCATATTGTAGCTGAAAATGAAACGACGGTTGATTTAGCCGAACATGCTTCTCGAGATGCCATTGCCGCTGCCGGAATTGATTTATCGGATATTGATTTAATCATCGTTGCAACAACTACTCCCGATCGAATTTTTCCAAGTACCGCTTGTTTATTACAACAACGATTGGATATTCACGGTTGTCCGGCCTTTGATGTGCAGGCTGTATGCACTGGTTTTGTTTATGCTGTTACTGTAGCTGAAAAATTCATTCGCAGTGGTTCTAACAAATGTGCTTTAGTTGTTGGCGCTGAAACCTTATCACGAATTACTGACTGGACCGATCGCGGTACTTGTGTATTATTTGGAGACGGCGCAGGCGCAGTTATTTTACAAGCCTCAGAAGAACCCGGAATCATTTCAACGCATATTCATGCTGATGGTAAATACCGTGATTTATTAACCGTCCCGGGTGGTGTTTCAGAAAACCCGAAATTACTTCGTGATGGCAAAGCTTTTATGCAAATGAAAGGCAACGAAGTATTTAAAGTTGCAGTGAATACCTTAGGGCGTATTGTTGATGAAACACTGGCTTCAAATAATATGCAAAAATCAGATATTGATTGGCTTGTTCCACATCAAGCAAATATTAGAATTATTTCTGCTACTGCAAAAAAACTCGATATGGCAATGGATAATGTTGTTGTAACTGTTGATCAACATGGCAATACCTCAGCTGCTTCAATTCCATTAGCATTAAATATTGCAGTTAAAGATGGCAGAATAAAAAAAGGTCATACAGTGCTACTTGAAGGTTTTGGTGGTGGTTTTACCTGGGGCTCAGTCTTAGTTAAATTTTAATTGTTAATAAATAAAATAATCAACAGGTCGTTTAATGTCATTTTCCATCGTTTTTCCAGGTCAAGGTTCTCAATCAGTTGCAATGCTAGCAACACTGGCTGATGAATTTTCAGTTGTCAAAGAAACATTTGATCAAGCATCTGAAGTATTATCTTATGATTTATGGTCTGTTGTAAAAGATGGCCCCATTGAAAAACTAAATGAAACGACTGTCACTCAACCTGCCATGCTTGCGGCGGGTATTGCTTGTTGGCGAGTATGGCAGCAACATGAATCCACATCACCGGCATCGTTTGCTGGTCATAGTTTAGGTGAATATACTGCTTTAGTTGCTGCAAATAGTTTACAATTTGATGATGCGATTAAATTAGTTGCCGAGCGAGCTCGATTAATGCAAGAAGCTGTTCCAGTTGGAATTGGTGCAATGGCTGCTATCCTTGGGCTTGATAATGATGTTGTTATTAAAGTATGTGAAGATAGCGCGCAAGGAGAAATTGTTAGCGCGGTTAATTTCAATTCTCCCGGTCAAGTTGTTATCGCAGGAAATAAAGCTGCGGTAGATAGGGCTATCACTAGAGCCAAAGACTCGGGTGCTAAACGTGCTTTATTGTTACCCGTTAGCGTTCCATCACACTGTGCGTTAATGAAACCTGCTGCGGAAAAATTAGCCGAAGTATTATCATCGATAGAATTTAAAACACCCGATACGCCAGTCATTCATAATGTTGATGTTCAACATTATTCAGAAGTAAAACAGATTAGAGATGCATTAACGAGTCAACTTTATCAACCCGTTCTGTGGGTAGATTCCGTGAATGCAATTGCTAAATCGGGCAGTACTAAATTAATTGAGTGTGGCCCCGGCAAAGTGTTGACTGGTTTAGTCAAACGTATAAATAAGTCATTATCATGTGCCGCGCTTTATGACAAATCTAGCTTAGATAAAGCAATAGCTTTTATTAATGAATAAAGCTGATACTAAAAGGAAATTCTATGAGCAAAGATACATTGCCACAAAATCTATCGAATGAAGTAGTTTTAATTACAGGTGCTAGTCGCGGCATTGGCCAAGCGATAGCGCTTGAATTAGGTTCACGAGGTGCTACTATAATTGGCACAGCTACTTCAGAAAATGGTTCAGATAGTATCAGTAATTATTTGAAAGAAAAGAATATTAATGGCTGCGGTATGGCCTTAGATGTTACCGATGCAGATAGCGTTAACGACATACTAAAGGCGGTAACAGAACAATATTCTGCGCCGTCAATATTAGTCAATAATGCCGGTATAACACGTGATAACCTGTTAATGAGGATGAAGGTTGATGAATGGGATGATATTATCAACACCAACCTAAGTTCCATTTATCGCATGTCAAAAGCATGTCTTCGTCCAATGATGAAAGCTAAGCGTGGTAAAATTATCAGTATTGCATCTGTAGTAGGCGTTTCTGGAAACCCGGGGCAAACAAATTACTCAGCAGCAAAAGCGGGTGTAATAGGTTTTAGCAAGTCATTAGCAAGGGAAGTCGGTAGTCGGGGCATTACAATAAATGTCGTCGCTCCTGGCTTTATTGATACCGATATGACGCGAGAGTTGCCAGAAGAGCAGCGTACGGCATTATTACAGCAAATACCACTTGTTCGTCTTGGCGCAACAGAGGAAGTAGCAAAAACAGTCGCTTTTTTAGCCTCAGCCGATGCAAACTACATAACAGGTGAAACGATTCATGTGAACGGTGGGATGTACATGAACTAAACAATTCTGATATAATACAATATTATATAGTATTGATTTTATTGGATTTTATTTTAACTAAGAAAATTATAGGTAAAGTTTGTTTTGATAGTAGAATTTCATTCTAGTTTTCAATACAATACCGACCCAAATGATTACCGGAGGAATATACTGACATGAGCAGTATCGAAGAACGAGTCAAGAAAATAGTGATAGAACAACTTGGTGTTAAAGAAGAAGAAGTAACTAATGAAGCATCATTTGTTGATGATTTAGGTGCTGATTCACTAGATACCGTCGAATTGGTGATGGCATTGGAAGAAGAATTTGAAACTGAAATTCCTGATGAAGAAGCTGAGAAAATAACGACTGTTAAAGAAGCTGTAAACTTCATTAATAATCACTCGAGCTAAGTTTTTTCTTAGTAGTTCTGAATTTGAATATCAGTATATTAGTTTCTAAGTTTCTAGTTTCTAATAAAAACTTGAGTAAATTAGCCGCAAACATAATTGTGTTTCGCGGCTTTTTACGTTGCTAGCGTTTAAAATTTAATTCAAAAATTTAAGTATTGAGGATCACATTTTGAGTAAAAGGCGTGTTGTAATAACTGGAATGGGCATGGTTTCACCAGTAGGTTTGGATGTAAAATCCAGTTGGGAAAATATTCTTGCAGGAAAAAGTGGAATAAATCAAATAACGCATTTTGATACCACGGGTTTTAACACAACCTTTGGTGGTTCGATTAAAGATTTTGATGTCGCTACTGTTTTATCTGTTAAAGAAGCACGCCGAATGGATACTTTTATTCATTATGGGATTGCTGCAAGTAAAGAAGCTTTAACTGATTCTGGTATAGAAGTTACTGAAAAGAATGCTCATCGTATTGGTGTTGCAATTGGTTCAGGTATTGGCGGCTTACCCGGAATAGAAAAAGGCAATCAAATCTTTCTTAAATCAGGCCCTCGAAAAATTTCACCATTTTTTGTCCCAGCGAATATTATTAATATGGTTTCAGGTAATGTCTCTATCATGTTTGGTCTTAAAGGACCAAATATAGCTTTGTCAACAGCATGTGCCACCGCAACACACAGTATTGGTGATGCAGCACGAATTATAGAATATGGCGACGCTGATGTTATGCTTGCTGGTGGCGCAGAGATGGCCACTTCACCAACGGGGCTTGGTGGTTTTAGCGCTGCTAGAGCGTTATCAACTCGAAACGACGATCCACAAACAGCAAGTCGTCCTTGGGATGTTGATCGTGATGGTTTTGTTTTGAGTGATGGTGCCGGTGTTGTTGTCATTGAAGAACTAGAGCATGCAAAAGCACGAGGCGCTACAATTTATGCCGAGGTTACAGGTTATGGTATGAGTGGCGATGCTTATCACATGACTTCACCAACAAAAGATGGTGATGGTGCTAAACGCTGCATGGAGCTAGCTTTATATAATGCCAAACAACCATCTAATGCGGTAGACTATATCAATGCACACGGAACTTCTACGCCTGCAGGTGATATTGCGGAAGTGAGTGCAATGAAAAATGCATTTGGTGGGCATGCAAAAAAACTAGCTATTAGTTCCACCAAATCAATGACAGGCCACTTATTAGGTGCAGCTGGCGGCATAGAGGCAATTTTTACCGCATTAGCAATTCAAAATCAAGTTGCTCCGCCAACCATTAATATTGAAAACCAAGATCCGGCTTGTGATCTTGATTTTATAACTGATGGTGCACGAGAAATGAAAATTGATATCGCTTTATCTAATTCATTTGGCTTTGGTGGAACAAATGGAACAATAATTTTAGAGAAATTTACTGATTGATGTCGTTATGGTTTCAAAAAATCGTGACAATAGTGGAAGTGTAACTACTTCCACTACTAATAAATTATCAGTAGTCACTTATAAAGGATGCACTGATTTATTAGCTTTGCACACAAGCAATAAAAAACGCTATCCCTTTCTTCTTCAAAGCACTTCAAATCAAAATAAAAATTCCCGCTTCGATATATTATTTGCTTTTCCGCAAAATGCTTTAGTTTTAAAAAACAATTTCAAACTATATTTTGATGGTAAGCAATGTGAAAATGATAATTTTTTAGAGCAACTGGATCAAGTATTTTTAAATAATCAAACGACTAAAAATGATTTAGAGTTGCCTTTTTCCGGTGGCTGGTTTTTATACTTAAGCTATGAATTATTGGGACAAATAGAAGATAAAGTTAAAACACATATTGTATTAAATGGACAGGATATCGCTGTGGCTGTACGGATTCCATCAGCTATTATTTATGATCGAAAAAAAAATATAAGCTACCTGATATCTGAAAATAGTTTTAAAAATAATATATTAGATTTGAAAAGTGATTTTTTCAGCGTGCATAGTGATACATTACCATTTCAAGCTAAATTTAAAAGTATCATTGATTCTGCTATAGAAGAACCATCTGATATTTTTTTAGAAAAAATAAAACAAGTGAAAAAATATATTTATAATGGTGATATTTTTCAAGCTAATTTGTCTAGAGAATGGAATATATCACTAAAAAAAGAACTTGAACCTGCCGAGTTATATCGAAATTTAACAATAAAAAATCCATCTGCATTTTCAGGCATTATTGCGTTTGAAGCGTTAAACATCATAAGCTCTTCACCTGAGCGATTGATACAAATCAAAAATCGAAAAATACAAACAAGGCCAATAGCCGGCACTTCTAAACGTGTTACCGATAAGTATAAAGATGCTGAATTAGCCCTTAATTTATTAAACCACCCCAAAGAAAAAGCAGAACATATTATGCTGGTTGATATGGAGCGTAATGATTTGGGAAAAATTTGCAAGCCTGGCTCAATAAGATTAACTGAGTTAATGGCATTGGAATCATTGGCACACGTACACCATATTATATCGAATATAAAAGGTGAGTTAAAAACGAATGTGACCCCTGGACAAATTATTAAATCGGTCTTTCCCGGCGGTAGTATAACGGGTTGTCCAAAAGTTCGATGTATGGAAATTATCCATGAGCTAGAAGATAAAGCCCGTAACGCTTATACTGGCTCGATGGGATATTTAAATAATAATGGCGATATGGATTTAAATATATTAATTAGAACTATCGAACAAAAAAACGCTAACCTAAGCTTTAGAACTGGTGCCGGAATCGTGAATGATTCTGTTCCAGACAATGAGTTAGAAGAAACTCGAAATAAAGCAAAAGGATTATTACTGGCTATTTATGATTAATTCTTTAACAACATCTCAATTACAATTAGATCGTGGCTTACACTATGGTGATGGTCTATTTGAAACCATAGCCATTAAATCGGGGCAAGCTGAGCTATTAACCGAGCATATTAATCGTCTAAAAGAAAGTTGTAATAAATTAAAATTCATTAATGTGGATTTTTCTAACATAACACAAGAGATAATTAACGAAGCTAAAAAAATTAATAAAGGCATTATTAAACTAATTGTTACACGAGGGAGTGGTGGCAGAGGTTATTCAATACCCGATAACATGAAAGCAACATATTTAATCCTACAATATCCTTGGCCGAATTACAGTAATTCTAACTGGAAAAATGGTGTTTTTGTTAAGAAATGTGACCTTGTTTTAGCTCAACAACCTTGTTTAGCAGGAATGAAGCATTTAAACCGATTAGAAAATATAATCGCTAAAATGGAGTTGATAAGTAGTGAGTTTATCGAAGGAATCTTATGTGACTCAGATAATAATGTGATTGAAGCGACCAGCAGTAATGTATTTATAGTGAAAGATAAACAAATTTTCACTCCAAGTTTAGAGTTATGTGGTGTTTCGGGTGTTATGCGAGAGCAAGTCATTAAACGCGCTTTGGATACTCAATTAAAAATTAATATTCAGTTAGTGCCATATAAGATATTATTAAATGCAGATGAAATATTTTTAACGAATAGCATTATAGGAATATGGCCAGTCTCGAAATTAAATGAGAGAATATACACGAATTTCCCTATAACTAGAAAAATCATGAAATTGTTAAATGTTGAATATAATGAGTAGTATAAAAACTAAAATAGTTAAATTAATTTTATTTATTATTAGCTTAATTGGCGTTGTCATTGTGTGGCAAGTTTGGAACTATAATAGTTTTTTAAATACTCCAATTAATATTTCTAAACAAGGTTTAACTTACAATATCAAATCTGGTATGACTTTAATTCGAATTGCTAATGACTTAAAGAATAAAAATATTATAAGCAATACACAGTATCTATTATGGCATGCACGATTTTCCGGTACCGCAGATAAAATTCGCGTTGGTGAATATAATATCCCATTTGACAGTACTCCTAAGCAACTTTTAGCCATATTAGTAAGCCATAAAGTTATTTCTTATAGTTTTACTATTATTGAAGGTTGGGATTTTTCTCAACTGATTAAAGCCGTAAATGATAATAAAATACTCAAGCATACCATCGAAGATTTGAGTAAAGCTGAAATAATGTCTAAATTAGGTTTAACTGGTGTGCATTATGAAGGACGTTTTCTTCCAGATACCTATTTTTTTCCTCGAGGTACTACTGATATTGCGTTTTTAAAACGAGCCTATTCTTCAATGTTAACCTACTTAGAAAAGGAATGGCCAAATCGTAAGGTTGGTTTGCCTCTTTCATCGCCTTATGAGGCTTTAACTTTGGCATCTATCGTGGAAAAAGAAACAGGAAAAGTTAGTGAACGAAAAAAAATAGCAGGAGTATTTGTTCGCAGGTTACAAACGAATATGCGCTTACAAAGTGACCCTACTGTTATTTATGGCATGGGGGAGAGATACAAAGGTAATATTCGGCGTACAGATCTAAAACAAAAAACACCTTATAATACTTATCGTCGTCATGGCTTACCGCCAACTCCAATAGCGATGCCGGGTCGAGACGCTATTTTTTCAACATTACACCCAGATGATAGCGATAGTTTGTATTTTGTTGCTCGAGGCGATGGTAGTCATTATTTTTCATCTAATTTAAAAGAACACAATAATGCTGTTATAAAGTACCAATTAAAAGGTAAGAAAAAAAGTTTTTCTTCGTATGATGCAAATAAAGGCAAATAAAATGCGTGGTAAATTTATTACTATTGAAGGTGGTGAGGGTGTCGGCAAAACCACTAATATCGACTTTATTAAAAACTATCTGGTAAACAAAAAAATTAAGCATATTGTTACAAGAGAACCGGGTGGCACTGATTTAGGTGAGATGCTGCGTGAAATTATGCTGGACCCAAAGCAAGCTAAAATATGTTCCGACTCTGAATTACTATTAATGTTTGCAGCTAGAGCACAGCATTTACAGCAAAAAATTATACCCGCATTAGATGATGGTTGCTGGGTAATATGTGATCGTTTTACAGATGCTACCTATGCTTATCAAGGCGGTGGTCGTGGTATTGATATATCTCGAATAGAGATCTTAGAAAATTGGGTTCAAGGTCAATTACGCCCAGATTTAACTATTTTATTTGATATGCCTGTTGAGTTAGGAATGGCTCGTGCAGCATCAAGAAGCAAGCCAGATCGTTTTGAACAAGAAAAATTAGATTTTTTCGAACGTGTTCGTGCAACATATCGAACGATTGCATTAGAAAATACTTCCCAATACAAAATTATTGATGCAAGTAAGAATTTAAAAGACGTGCAAATTCAAATTTCAACTGTTTTGGATTCTTTCTAAATGGATATTCAAGGTTCAACTACACATCAAACAATATATCCTTGGCAATTAGATGTTTGGAATAGGTTAAGTGAAGGCGCTAAAAATAACCGAGTTGCTCATGCATTATTAATATCTGGTCCAAAAGGTGTCGGCAAATATCAATTTGCGGTAGCATTTAAAAATGCAATGTTATGTTCAGATACCACTGCTAATGGTTTAGCTTGTGGTAAATGTCGTTATTGTAAAATAGAACGCCATCCTGACTTTTGTGAAGTGACTCTAGAAGTTGATGAGCGTACAGATAAAAAAAGTAATGCTATTAAAATTGATCAAATTCGTAAATTAATTGATTTTTCAATGTTACATACACATTTTGGTATCGCTAAAGTCATTCTAATTCATCCTGCGGAGGCAATGAATATCAATGCTTCAAATGCTTTATTAAAAATTTTAGAAGAACCGCCTCAGGATACTTATTTTGTATTAATTAGTAATCAGATCCAACAGTTATCTGCCACTATACGTAGCCGCTGCCAATTAATAAATATGGCACTACCGGACATCGAAACTTCGAAGCAGTGGTTAAATTCACAAAATATTAGTGAAAATAGAGTAAGCTCTTATTTGGAGTTTGCATATAATGCGCCTTTAACAGCAAAGATGTTGGCGGATACAAATTATATCGAGCTGCATGAAAAGTTAATCAATAGTTTGTTAGCAATAGTAGACAAGGCAGAAGATCCGATGATTGTTGCTAATTCTTGGTTAAAGATAGATATTAATGTGCCGTTACATGCTTTATATAGTTGTTTAAGTGATTTAATTTTATTAAAAAGCATGCAAAATAGCCCCAAAATAATTAATAATATTCATCGTGATAGTTTGCAAAATATAGCAAATAATGTCAGTTTCACTGGTTTATATGTTATCTTGGATAAGATTATATTAGCGAAACATCAAATACAGTCAAATGTAGCAATATTAGGAATATATGAAGATATCCTTAATTTATGGCAAAAATTAACCAACAGCATGGGAAAACGTTAAATGGCAGCAGCACCAGGTGGTAGACAAGGAATACTATCATTAACAATTAAAGATAAAAGTGCTTTATATGCTGCCTATATGCCGTTTGTAAAACACGGTGGTTTATTTATTCCTACAAATAAACAATATAATATTGGTGATGAAGTATTCATGTTATTAACACTTATGGATGAGAAGGAAAAAATACCAGTCGCCGGTAAAATAATCTGGTTTACACCAAAAGGGGCTCAGGGAAATCGCGCAGCTGGAATCGGCGTGCAGTTTAGTGAACAAGATGGTGGTGCCGCTCGTACAAAAATAGAAACCTATCTTGCCGGTGCATTGAAGTCTGATAGACAAACTCATACACTTTAAATCATTATTTTTTATACGTTTTATCTTGTTATCATTCCAACGTTTTATTCTAATTCACTAATTTTAGGTTAGCTATATTATGTATATAGATTCACATTGCCATCTTGATCGACTTAATCTTGATGAGTTTGAAGGAAATTTATCGCATGCATTAGATTTGGCTCGTCAAAATGGGGTGAATCATTTTTTATGTGTTTGTATTGATCTTGAACATTTTCAGGATGTCATCACTATCGCAAAAAAATATCCTGATGTCTCTGCTTCTGTAGGAGTGCATCCTTGTGATACCAAAGGCAAAGAACCAACAATTGACGATTTGGTGACGTTATCAAAGTCTGAAAAAGTTGTTGCCATTGGTGAAACAGGTTTAGATTATTTTTATAATAAAGGCGATTTAAGCTGGCAACGTGATCGTTTTAGAAATCACATTAACGCAGCAAAAATCACTAAAAAACCTCTTATCATTCATAGCCGAGATGCAAAAGACGATACCATTACTATTTTAACGGAAGAATCCGCAAGTGAAGTTGGTGGTGTGATGCATTGCTTTGTAGAAGATTGGGAAATAGCTCAAAAATCAATGGATTTAAATTTTTATATCTCTTTTTCAGGTATCGTCACCTTTAAAAATGCGGCTCAAATACAAGAAGTTGCTCGAAAAATGCCTGATGATAAAATATTAATTGAAACAGATTCACCTTATTTAGCACCGATTCCTCATAGAGGAAAAAGTAACCATCCTAAAAATGTTATTCATGTTGCTGAGTTTATTGCTGATTTAAGAAATACTACGATCGAACATATTGCTGAAATTAGCTCCCAAAATTACCATATTTTATTTGATTCTTAATTTATTACCTTATCCCTGATTTAAGCTACTTAAAATTAAAGAATGCTTCATTAACTGCCGATTAAGACTTTATTAAAGGTATCTCTATAGTTGCCGGAGAAAATTGAGCATGAAAAAATTTATTACCTTAAAAAATAAATTGATTTTTGGTTTTATTAGTATAATAAGTTTAAGTATGTCATTGCAGGTGACTGCTTTAAAACCCGATAGCATGAATTTCTATATAGCTGTCGGCACAGTAATTATTATTTCCATTGTAATCGGATTAATCATTATTCGTTCGATATTAAATCCTATTAACAATCTAAATAAAGTCATAAATGAGATAGAATCAAACTCTGATCTAAGTCGTAGAATTGAATTTAATTCAAGTGATGAAATTGGTGAAACAGCATATGCATTTAATAATATGCTGGATAAGTTTCAAGCTTTTGTACAACAAGTTAATAGTTCATCGGCACAACTCACTACAGCTGCTGAGCAAGTTTCTACAATTGCAAATCAAAGTAGCACGCAAGTTCTAAATCAATTAACTGAAACTGATCAAGTTGCTACAGCGATGAATCAAATGTCGGCAACTGTACAAGAGGTTGCTCGTAATGCAACTGATGCTGCTGCTGCGGCAGGAAATGCTGATTCCGAAGCAACCAGTGGTAGGGATGTTGTTCAACATGCAACTAAAACAATTAAAGAATTAGCAAGCGATGTTGAAAATGCAGCCGTAGTCATTAGAGAGCTGGATGAACATAGCGATAGTATAGGAACCGTGTTAGATGTTATACGAGGAATAGCTGAGCAGACAAATTTGTTAGCACTGAATGCTGCAATTGAAGCGGCTCGAGCAGGAGAGCAAGGCCGAGGTTTTGCTGTTGTTGCTGATGAAGTTCGAACATTAGCAAGCAGGACTCAAGAGTCAACTCAAGAAATACATGATATGATTGAAAAATTACAATCGGGTGCAAAATCAGCAGTGCAAGTCATGGAAAAAGGTCGTGTAAAAGCGCAAGAAGGTGCGCAACAAGCTGGAGAAGCCGTTGCTTCTTTACAAGCAATTACATCAGCCGTAAGTATTATTAATGATATGAATACACAAATTGCAAGTGCAGCTGAAGAACAAAATGCAGTTACTGAAGAAATGAATCGTAATATAACCAATATCAGCGAGATATCTTCCCAAACTTCTGAAGGTGCAGGAGAAACTGAACGTGCGAGCAATGAGCTTGCTCGTTTATCGGGTGAATTACATCAACTTGTGGCACAATTTAAGATTTAATTTACTAACAATCTAATTTATTTTTTGAGATCACTTTCCTTGGTTTTCGATTTTCATCTAATGCAACAAATGTTAATGTTGCAGTAGCTACCTGATCACACTCATCTTCACCTCTCTTTCGTTGAGCATATGCAACAATTGAAACTTTCATTGAGGTATTACCTACAGATTCAACATTGGCAAAAATACTAACCAAATCACCTATATAAACTGGCTTTAGAAAAACAAAATCATTAACAGAAACGGTAACAACACGTCCACCAGCATAACGATATGCCGCGATACTTCCCGCAATGTCAACTTGCGACATTAACCAACCACCAAAAATATCACCCGCAGCATTGGTGTCAGCAGGCATCGCTAATACACGGATTAGTGCTTCTAAGTGATTTGGATATTGGTCAGTATGTTGGGATATAACTAATGTCCTTTATATAATTCATCAATATCATTTTGATATAATTTTATAATATTGGAACGTTTTAATTTCAGTGTTGGGGTTATTAGACCTGCTTCAACTGTCCAAGGTTCTAAAGTTAAAATTATACGGTAAATATCAGTATATCCAGGGAAATTTATTAATTTATTAGCAATCAGATTCAATATTATTTCAATTGCTCTAGGATCTTTTAAACTCTCTATTGCAGAAAGACTGATATAGTGCTCGGTGAGTAAATTTCCCCAAAGAACAGAATTCAAAACAAGTATTGCGGATAAAAATGGTTTTCCTTCACCCACTAACATGGCTTGATCAATTATAGGATCACTGGAAATTGCAAGCTCAATATCAGACGGCGGCACTTTCTCTCCATTGGATAATACTAAAATTTCTTTCAACCTTCCTGTTATGTAAATATGACGATTAACTATTTTTGCCTTATCACCGGTATGTAACCAATTATCGCCATCAATCACTTTTTGCGTAGCTTCATCATTATTCCAATAGCCCATCATAATTCCTGGGCTTCTCACGAGTAATTCATCCTTATCACCTAAAGTAACTTCAACATCAATTAAAGTTTGTCCAACACTACCGGGTTCATTGTCGTCTAACTCATTTGTGCAAACAACAGGACTAGCTTCTGTCATACCATAACCTTGTGACAAAGTTAACCCTAAGCCAATAAAAGTCTTAGCTATATCAAGTGACAAGGGAGCGCCACCGCTAATAGCTAAACGTAAATTACCGCCTAATTTAGCCATAATTTTACTTGCAACAAGAAAATTTAATATAGGCCAAAAAATTTGCGTTATGCTTTTTGATGCTTTATTTTGATTAATCAAAAATCGTTGCCAACCAATATTGACAGATTGGTTAAATAAAAATTTAGCTAGTTTTGATTTTTCATTTAATCCTAATTGTATTTTATTATAAACACGCTCAAAAATTCGAGGTACAGTAACAAGGACAGTCGGTTTTATCGATTGTAAATCTTCGCCAAGTTGTTCAATGGAACGAGCGTAAGCAACCTTCGAACCACACATAATGGGTAAGTAATAGCCGACTGTTCTTTCAAACATATGAGAAAGTGGTAAAAATGATAAAAAAACATCATCGGGACAAAAATCTTCAGTTGCCGAGCAAGCATGGGTATTCCACAAAATATTTTTGTGGCTTAACATAACGCCCTTAGGTCTTCCCGTAGTTCCTGATGTAAAAACGATTGTAGCTAAGGAATTCTGATCGATATCCACAGGTTCTGGTAAATTATCTGATGACTCAGAAATCCATTCATCAAGTTTTATATAGCGTTCATCAGCAGTATCAGTTACAGATTCAATTGATACAAAACGAGTGACGCTTGATAAATGCATCATCGCTTCGTTAAGGATCATCCACTGTTCATCTGTTTTAAACACAATTAACTTAGCTTGTGTTTCTTTAATAATGTAACCCGTATTTTCTGCTCGATCATTTATATAAAGCGGTACAACAATCAAACCTAAGTTGAATGCAGCTTGATCACAAATTATCCATTCAATACAATTGGGTAACATGATTGCAACTCGATCACCTTTACTAAGGCCATCTTGTCTCATTATATTTGACCATTTCGCAACTAATAATGACACTTCACTCCATGTAAAATTTTCCCAACTTAATTTTTCGATATTGTATTGTGTGTAGGCTACATCATCAGGGCTGCGTTCAACTCGAGTTAAAAATAAATGATGAAGACTATTTAATCTTTGATAAGGTATATAATCTGTTATTTTATTCAAGACATCAGTCCTTTAAGCAAAAATTTTTGACCAACCATCATCGGGTTTAAATCGATCACCGAATGTATGTTGTAATTGTTCTAATTTTTTTAACAACTGATCACCACCTCTCGTGTTTGTGTAGTGAAGTGGGCCACCCCTAAAAGGAGCAAAACCCGTTCCAAAAATTATTCCCGCATCAACCATATCTTCTGATTCTACAACCCCCTCTCTTAAACAAGAGACTGCTTCGTTTACCAAAATTAAGATAAGCCGTTCACTAATATTACTTGGGATTACTGTTGATTTTTCTTGCTTACTTTTAACGGGCTTACCTTTTTGGAACGTATAAAATCCTTGACCGGTTTTTTTACCAAGCTTTTTTTGAGCGACTAAATTAGTTAAACTTGAAGGTACAGAAATAGTCATTGATTCAGATAAAATTTCGGCTACGTGTAGACAAATATCAAGACCAACGGTATCTGCTAATTCAATTGGCCCCATTGGCATACCAAATTCTAATGCCGCTTTATCAATTAATTGAGCAGGAATGCCCTCATCAACCATAATAACGGCTTCCATTAAATAGGGCATTAATATTCTGTTAACTAAAAATCCTGGAGTACTGTTTACTAATAACGGTAGTCTATCAATTTGTTTGGTAAAACTGGCAGCTTTATTATAAATATCATCTTCTGTGTCAGGGGTTTTTACAATTTCAACGAGAGGCATCATTGCAACAGGATTAAAAAAATGCAAACCAACTAACCGATTTGGTGATTTTAGCACACTACTTAATTTTTGAAGAGGGATGCTAGAAGTATTAGTTGCTAAAATAGCACCATCTTTTAATTTAGGTTCTATGTCTTTATATAAATTTTG
Organism: uncultured Thioalkalispiraceae bacterium; assembly: GCA_964514215.1. GTDB lineage: Bacteria > Pseudomonadota > Gammaproteobacteria > UBA6429 > Thiohalophilaceae > CAYQUC01. The sequence continues at coordinate 29,326 of CAZEPW010000010.1, read as the reverse complement.
CTTCGCTTCAATATCTTCAAAAATGGCTTCAATAACTATATCAGCTTGAGGTAAACTGATACCCTTATCATCGGGCACCAATCTATCGAGTGCTTGTTGAATTAATCTGGGTGCTTTCAAACGTTTTTTATAAAGTTTATAAGCACGTTGAATTACCTTAGCTAAAACCTCATGATTTTGATCTTGTATAGTTACATTAAAGCCTTTTAATGCACACCAAATAGCAATATCGCCGCCCATTATTCCACCGCCAATCACATGAATATGTTTTGGTTCATAGTTAACTTTAGAACCAGTATTCTTTAATTGCTCTTTTAATTTAAACACTCGAACTAAGTTTTGCGCCGTTTTACCAACTAATAATTTTGCAATTGAATTAGCTTCTTCTTCTAGCATTTTCTTTGGGTTATCATAATAACTAACCCATAAATCGATTAAGGCATAGGGAGCAGGGTAGTGAACTCGACTGGCTTTTTTTGCAACATTTTTAGTTAAAAGCTTTGCTACTAGAGGTCGAATAAATTTATGATTTAATATTTTATTTATAGTATTTTTAGTTTGATATTTTTTTTGAGGTGTTCTTGGTTTTAAGATTATACTTTCAGCGGCATTAATAAAATGCCGACGTGGTACGACATAATCCACAAACCCCATTTTTTTAGCTACTTTGGCAATATAACTTTTACCGGTTAACATCGCAGTCATTCCTGACATTGGTCCTGCCGCTCTAATCATACGAAAGCTACCACCAAATCCCGGATGAATACCTAATAAAACCTCTGGTAAGCCAAGCTTAGTTTTTGGATCATCTTCAGCAACTCTATAATTACAGGCAAGCGCAAGTTCTAAACCTCCCCCAAAACAATGACCATGAATTAGCGCAACAGTAGTACACTTTAATGCTTCAATAGCATTCATTATTTTATGTCCACGCTGTATTGCAATAAGAGCATCTTCTTTAGACTCAAATGTGGTGAATTCATTGATATCCGCGCCAGCAATAAAACCATTTTTCTTGCCTGACAAAAACACAACACCTCGAGGAAGGTCTTTTTTAATTAAATTTAACTCTTCTTCTAGCTCCAATAAAACATCTTTTGATAACACGTTAGTATTGGTATTTTCTTTATCTATTTCTAACCACAATATGTCATTATCATCTCGACGAACATTCCAGTTTTTATAATTATTTGTAGTCATTGCTTAAAGTTCCTCAACTCTTTCTATTAAAATGGCACCACCTTGTCCACCACCAATGCACAGACTTGCTATGCCTTGTTTAGAGTTCATGCGTTTTAATATAGTAAATAAATGCAATACAATTCTAGCCCCTGATGCGCCAACAGGATGACCCAAGCTAACACCACCACCATCTATATTTAATTTATCAGACGGAATTTCACCCAAAGGTGCTTTTAACCCTAAATGTGTTTTGCAGTAATCTTTATCTTTCCATGCTTCTACATTAGCGAGCACTTGTGTTGCAAAAGCTTCATTAATTTCCCAGTAGTCAATATCCGATATTTCTAATTTATTTCGTTTTAATAACGGTGTCATGGCATGTACTGGCCCTAGCCCCATTTGAGCAGGCTCTAATCCAGCCCATTCGGTGTCAAGCAACTTACCTAAAATAGGCAAATCATATTTTTTAACCGCTTTTTCACTAGCCAATATTAACATTGATGCGCCATCAGTTATTTGAGCACTATTTCCTGCTGTTACTTTTCCAAAATGACGATCAAACACGGGTTTTAATTTAGCCAAACCCTCAACATTAGAATCTTTACGCACACCATCATCTTGATTGTAAAATTTTCCTTGGGTGCTATATATGGTATCAATTTCATCTAAAAAATTATTATCTTGAGCTGCAGAAAGGCGGTGATGACTTTGTGTTGCATAATTATCCATAGTTGCTCTATCGATATTAAATTTATAAGCAAGGTTTTCTGCTGTTTGTCCCATCGATAGACCGACGACTGGATCAGTTAAGCCTCTAATTAATGCAATAATGGGTTTTAAATGTTTTAATCGTAATTGACTTATGGTTTTCAGTTTATCCATGAAGGTTTTACTGGAATACAAATCACTTAACCAATTCACCATAGTATCATTAAATAATATTGGCGCATGGCTCATGGCTTCAACGCCACCAGCTAACACAATTTCAGCCTTACCTGTTCCAATATCTTTCATGGCACAATCCAATGCTTGTAGTCCTGATGCACAGTTTCTTTGCACAGTCCAAGCAGGTACGTGCTTACCACAACCTAAACGCAATGCTAATATACGCGCTATATTAGCTTCATCAGGTCCAGGCATGACACAACCAACAATGACTTCATCGATAGTATCGGCATTAAACTTTTGTCTAGCCATTAACGGGCGGGCACAGCCAAGTGCCAAATCAATCGCCTTAAATGGACCTGGCCGGCCGCGAGCTTTAAGAAATGGTGTGCGACTGCCATCAACTACATATACTTCACGAAGTTGTTTAGTCTTTTTTGTACTCGTTTTTTTTGTTGCTGCGACAACTTTTTTGTTAGCAGTTTTTTTCTTTATAGCAGCCATTTGTTCCTCAACAATTTATTTATAATTTTATATTTTAAAGTCACCTGGAAAGTCATCTACTTTAATAACGTCACTCCGGGCTTTTTCTGCAGTTTGTAATATGTCGGCTTCTTCTTGAGTGATGATATTTTTCTCAACAGCAGCATAAATCATGCTATTCATGTCATTAAAACTTTCATCAACATCGCGAAGTTCACGGTAGACTTTTCTTTCAATGTGTTCTGCTGTAATTATTTTGATTAATGCATCATCAATTCTAGCAACTTGTTGATTAGTGTCACCCGGAATAAACATTCCTTTCGTTAAACGGTTTCGGCTATCCGAAGGTGAGAGTAAAATTTCTGCAATAGTTGTTCCCAATTTATCCGATGGTCTCGAAAATTGTCTTCCGAGAGGGAATATTATCAAACGTATAATCCATGCTGCAGGTCTAATTGGTAAGTTCGATAATAAGCCATCCATTTTTTCTTGAATTGTAAATAATGTATCTTCACATACCCATTTGAGTAAAGGTATGTCGTCTTTATGTGAACCTTGATCTTCAAACCGTTTCATTACCGCAGTTAAAAGATATAGTTGACTTAAAATATCAGCAAGTCGTCCAGAAATTTTTTCTTTTCGTTTTAAAGAACTACCAAACATCATAATGGATATATCCGCAAGCAAGGCGAATGCAGCACTTAGCCTAGTAGTATGTTGATAATACCGTCTGGTTTTTCCGGTAGCGCCGACAAAAACAAAAAACGAACTTGTTAGAGCATGATAAAACGAACGGTAAGCATTACTAATAAAATATCGGATATGGCCAAATAAAGCGCGATCAAATTTTTTAATAGATTCTTCTGGATCTGTAGAATTTATAGCATCCATTTCTTGAAAAATATAAGGGTGTGAACGAACTGCACCCTGACCAAAAATTATCATCGAACGTGTTAATATATTAGCACCTTCGACTGTAATGCTAATTGGAATTGCTTGATATGCTCGCCCCATAACATTTTGTGGACCGAGACAAATTCCTGCACCGCCTAAAACATCCATAGCATCATTAATCGTTTCCCTCATACTTTCGGTCAAATTATATTTTACTATGGCTGAAATTACAGATGGTTTTTCACCTTTATCTAACGCAGTTGCAGTTAAGGTTCTTGCTGCATCCATTTTATATGTTGATCCGGCAATTCGTGCTAGTGCTTCTTGCACGCCTTCAAAACGGCCAATGGGTAATTTAAATTGTCGTCGTATTCGAGAATAACCGCCAACAGTTCGGCTTGCTAATTTACCAGCTCCAGTTGATAAAGCAGGCAGCGAAATTGAGCGCCCATCGGCCAGACATTCCATTAACATTCTCCAGCCTTGTCCCGCACGTTCAACGCCGCCAATTAACCAATCCATCGGAATAAAAACATCTTTACCACTGTTTGGACCATTCATAAACATAACATTTAAAGGGAGGTGGCGTCGTCCTATATTAACTCCTGGGGTATTGGTTGGAATTAAAGCACAAGTTATTCCCAAGGACTCTTGTTCTCCAATCAAATGACCTGGATCATATAATTTAAAAGCAAGGCCAAGTAAAGTCGCAATAGGACCTAGAGTGATATAACGTTTTTCCCATGTAACTCGAACACCTAAAACATCTTTTTCGCCATTATAATCTTGTTTGCAAACGATACCAAAGTCTGGAATAGCACCAGCATCACTTCCTGCATCGGGACTGGTTAATGCAAAACAGGGAATATCGTCACCTTTAGCTAAACGAGGTAAGTAATAATTTTTTTGTTCTTTAGTACCGTATTCCAAAATAAGTTTGCCTGGACCAAGTGAATTAGGAACCATCACAGTAACCGCAGCAGCAACACTTCGAGTTGAAATTTTCATTACGATTTCAGAGTGGGCAAGTGCTGAAAATTCCTTACCACCATACTGTTTGGGAATAATTAAACTGAGGAAACCTTCATCTTTAATAAATCGCCACACATCTTCTGGTAAATCATAGTCTCTTTGATTTAACTCCCAATCGTTTAACATTTCACACAAGGTATTAACCGGGCCATCAACAAAGGCTTGCTCCTCTTCTGATAAGTGCCCAGGTTTTGATTGACGAATTTTCTTCCAATTAGGTTTGCCACTAAATAATTCACCATCCCACCAAACTGTACCAGCATCGATAGCCTCTTTTTCAGTATCAGACATTGGAGGTGTTATTTTTTTAAATAATTTAAATACTGGCTGGCTTATCCATTTAATACGCCAGCTATCACGGGGATTAGAATTTGAATCTGTGGCATTTGATGTTTTCATTCAAAACTCCTGAAATTCATACATTAGGTATTTAACAGCGCTTTTTCTTCTCGTATATTTACTATGACACTTAATTTGAAAATAATTTCATTTTATTAAAAGAATAGATTTTAAGGTGTTTTTTTTAGTTTCTATATAATAATAGACTATTATTAATAACTTAGCAGTTTAATCTAGAAAGATTCGAGTATTGTAACAGCGGATTGCATACTATTTTTACTGGTATAAAAGTGGGGTGAAAAACGAATACCGCCACCGCGGTATGCACACATAACTTTATTTTTCATTAAATATTGATAAAGTAATTCGTGATCTTTCGTTTTTGATTTAAACGTTACAATTCCAGCATACCGATTTTCAGTGGTGTCGGTAATTAGTTCAATATCAGAAATACCGTCCAATAAATCGAACAAAAAACGTACGTTAGATAATAATTTTTGTTGTATTTGAGTTATACCAATTTCTAGAATCAAAGATAAACTCGCCCTAAGGGCATGAATACCTAACATATTCGGACTACCGCATTCAAAACGACGTGCACTTTTTGCACAAGTCCAATTTTCTTGTTGAAAGTTATTCGGATCCTCGATCATCCGCCACCCAAATTGGTGCAATTCAAGTTGCTCTATACGACTATACCGACAATAAAATAATGCTAATCCTTCAGGTGCCAACATCCATTTATGACCATCAGCCATTAAAAAATCAATCTCACATTGTTGAACATCAATATCAACGGCACCAACAGTTTGAATGGCATCAACACAAAATAAACAACCATGTGATTTACAGGCTTTTCCTAATTCGACAAGATCAAGCTTTAAGCCGGTTGAGTACTGTACTGAGCTAATAGACAGTATTCGTGTCCGAGAGTCTATTTGTTTAATTATAGCCAATTCAGGACTTGTCTCACTGTATAAATTAGCTAGCCGTACTTCAACTCCTTGATTTTTCAATGATTGCCACACAATTCGATTCGATGGAAATTCTTGATCACTAATAACGATGTTATCACCAGTACGCCATTTTATTCCATGAGCAACTACCGATAATGCTTCTGATGTGTTTTTTAAAAGCGCTATCTCATTAATGGAGCTAGCATTAATTAAACGCATTAGATATTCACGAAGTTCTTGCTCATTTTCCATCCATTGCAGGTAATTTAATGATCCCAATGTATTATTTTCTTTTGCAAACTCTTCAATAGCTAATGTCGTACGTGTCGGCCAAGGTGATACTGCAGCGTGGTTTAAATACTGTATATCTTTATTTAAGTTAAATTCATTTTCAATTAATTGCTTAATTTGACTATTATTTGACATTTTAAACTCAGTTCTTGTGGTGTAGTTGTATATTAACAATAAAAGGTAAATTATCTAGATAAATTGTAATATCAGAATAGTGTGTAAGAAGTTATCATTCATTCTTTATTTCGATTTTAAGATTTGTAAAAACACTGTATTATTACTTAAAAAAAAGTACTAATTCTAGTTATATCAATAACTTGACATAATAGCTGTTTTTATAAATTAGCATGTAATGAATACTAAAACCAATAATTTAATCAAAGATAAATGAAAAAACAAAACGACATCCAATTACTGCGACAATACCTTTCCAATAATATTGTTGGGCAAAAACATCTTCTCGATAGTTTAATTATAAGTCTACTTACCGGTGGCCATATTTTAGTCGAAGGATTACCCGGGTTAGCAAAAACCACATCAATTAAAACATTGGCTAATGGTGTGCATGCTGGTTTTAATCGAATTCAGTTTACTCCCGATCTATTACCGAGCGACTTAACTGGTTCAGATATCTATAATCCTGAAACACGTAAATTTGATTTTCAAAAAGGGCCTCTCTTTAATGAAATAGTATTAGCTGATGAAATAAATCGTGCGCCAGCCAAAGTACAATCGGCTTTATTAGAAGCTATGCAAGAAAAACAAATTACAATCGGTAATAAAACCCACCAGTTACCAGAATGTTTTATGGTTATGGCAACACAAAACCCAATAGAACAATCAGGAACATACCCATTACCAGAAGCCCAAATGGATCGGTTTTTGATGCACGTTATTGTAGATTATCCTAATGAGCAAGAAGAATTAGATATTTTAAAGGCAGAAAAAAATAAAGTATCTAATAAAAAAGATCAATATAATCCAATTTCAGTTGATATTATTTTATCGGCCAAAAAAGATTTAGCCGAAATACATATTGAAGAACAATTACAACGTTATATAGTCTCAATAGTTCTGTCGACTCGAAATGCAGGGAAATGGGTTAAAGAGGCTGCTGACTGGATTGAAATTGGAGCCTCACCACGAGCGAGTATGGCAATATCTAAAGCTGCTATTGCATACGCCTATTTAAATAACCGTGACTACGTTACTCCAGACGATATTTTGGCTGTTGCTCATAATTGTCTTAGACATAGAATTATATTAAGCATTCAAGCCGTGATGGCAAAAGTTAATAAAAATGAATTGATTTCTAATTTATTAAAAGCTGTGCCAATACCATAAGTTATTATATATGGCCTTATTCAATAGTAATAAAAAAAATAAATTAATATCTTTGCTGCAAAACAAGTTAACGATATCTTCTGATGCAACAGTGTTGAATGGTGCTGAAATTAAAGAATTATTGACTGAATATTTTTCAGCTGCAATACGCACACCGGAACAAAAATCACTTAAGATGCAAGGCGAATATTTATCGTCAATGCGTGGAAGTGGACTGGAGTTTGAAGAATTAAGACTTTATCAACCGGGTGATGATGTTAGGAGTATTGATTGGAAAACAACAGCTCGATTAGATAAACCTTATGTTCGAATTAATAAAAGAGAACAACATTCTTCTATTTTAATCTATTTAGATTTTAGCAACTCTATGCATTTTGGCACACAGGTGCGCCTAAAGTCATCTCAAGCTGCGCGACTGGCTGTTTTATTAATAGCTAAAGCTTTAAAACAAGAAATAGAAATCACTATTGCTGTATACAATGGGATTCATACAAATTTTTATAATAAAAAATCAGGTTCAAAACATATCCTTGAACTAATTTCGAATATTAATAAATCAACATTAAAAAATAAAGTCATCGAATCTAAAATAGGATTCACAAAGTCATTAGAGGGAATTGCTGTATTACCTAAAAATTATGAAAATGTTTACATTCTAAGTGATTTTAAAAATTTTACTCGAACTACAATACCACCAATTGCTAGATTAGCTTCATCCGGTATTATTAAGCTAATAAAAATTACCGATCCTACTGAATATAAATTACCCAAAATTGGTAACATGAATTTTTTTGATATAGCGAGTAATAAATATCTTAAAATTAATACAAACTCTTCTAAATTAAGAAAAGAATTACTTAAAGGGATGGAATTACGAGATACAGCACATACAATTATAGCTCAGGAAATAGGTTTAAAAATCGAACACTGTTCTACTATTGATAATACCATGAAGTTTTTTATTCGTACTGGGATGAATTTGTAATTATCATGGATATCTATGACATAATTTTAGATCCCCCTAGTACTTCATTCACTATTAATCTAAATGATAATTTTATTAGCCTATTTATTATCACAATATCATTATTTATTAGTGTCTTAACTGCATTATATTATCGGCGTTTTATTGCCATTACTTGTCTTCATTATATAACCACCCTGTTAAAAAATGAAAAAATTTCTTACAAACACTTTGCTTATTTATTAGCAAATATTCTCTGTTACAGGCATAATTTTACTAACATATCAAAAAAACATCCTCCTATTACAGGATCCAAGAAAAAACAATATTTGTGGTTTGATCTCGTAGAAACACTAAATGAAGTACGATACGGAAAAACAAACCAAACCAATCAATCATACAAAAATTTACATAAAACAGCATTAGAATGGCTTCGATACTCTTAACCGAAATCAATTTCCTCCACCCTTATTGGTTTGCACTCATACCAATAATTTGGATTGCAGGAATATTTTTAGTAAAGCACTTCAATAAAAATAATATATTGCAAGATAATATTATCTATCAACATACAAGTATTTCGTTATTATCAAAAACAACTGAAGCTGTATATAAAGAAAATAATACACACTTCGTATTTTTTTTAATTGGATTAAGCTTAGCTATTACTGCATTATCTCGCCCACAATCTTATAGCGAATGGATACCTGAACAACCAATTGGCCATGAAGTTGTTTTACTCATTGATATTTCTCAAAGCATGAGTATTCGTGATTACAAATACGAAAATAAAGAGATAACACGATTTGATGTTTTAAAAGGTATTGTAAATAATTTTATCTCCGATAGACCTAACGACCATTTTTCAATCGTGGTTTTTTCCAGTAAAGCTGCAACTCTAGTACCAATGACTAAAGATAACCAATTAACCAGAAAAATGTTGGATAGATTAACGCTAGGTTTATTAGGGGAAGAAACAGCCATTGGAGATGCGCTGGCATTATCCATAAAACAATTTAAAAACAACCATAAAGTTAGACCGCTGCTAATCATTTTTTCTGATGGCGATAATACCGGCGGAGGCATCAATCCAACCGAAGCACTTGCACTAGCTAAAACACTTAAATTTAAAATTTATAGCGTTGCTATAACAAGCAAAAAAATCCCAAACTCCAATTCATCAGCGCTAGAGTTTAAAAATTTAGCATTACAAACTTCTGGAAAATATTATCATGCACAAGACAGCTTTTCACTACAAAAAATAATAAATGATATTAACAGTCAAGAAAAAACCATTACTCCAAAACCAAGCAAACGTAGAATAGAGGAATGGTATTATATCCCAATACTATTAAGTATATTATTTATTTCGTGGTCACAGTTTCTGGTGGCTCGAAAATGAGTGATTTTTTGTTTATCAGCTATTTAAAACTACTTTCCTTTGAGAGACCTTATTTTCTTTTACTTGCATTTCAACCCTTAATTTTTTTATTTTTAAAACGCATAAAAATGCACCTTTTATCAAAATATTCTGAAAAGCCCTTGTGGCCTTGGAGCATTAATATATCTGAACAATATTTTAAAACACAAAAAGTTCTAAGTATTTTAGCTTGGATTTTAATTGCAATAGCGGTTTCTGGACTTAGGTTACCTAATTTAAATAAAACTTTAGCTGAAAGCGATAAAAATTTGAAAAGTGATGTATCAATTATGGTTATCGCAGATATTAATGGCTTGACTGAAGGCGAATTTGATTCATATCTTATTCAGCTGAATGACTTTGTTGATAAATTAAATGGAGAGAAAATTGGTTTTGTCGCTTTAAATTCGAGCAGTGCATTAATTTCCCCTCTAACAAATGATTATAATGCTAGTTATTTTTATCTAAAACAAATGTATAACGTTACTAATACAAAAATAAAGACATCATCTAATGATTTATATCGAGCTTTAACGATATCTCATAATGAAATTATAAATAACAAGCCAACTTCAAGTGTTATTATATATTGGTCTGATTACACTAGAAACAAACTAAGCAACAATCAATTATTGAAAATAAAAATTTTATTAGAAAAAATTGCGGTAGATAAAATTTTGATTATTCCAATTTGGAATGATAGCAATGAAACGGATATAAGCTCAAATGATATATATTCTATGTTTGGAGAATCATCATCAAAATTTGTAGACTTAACATTTCAAAATTTATATGATAAATATTTAGATGATTTAAACTCAACTACGGTATTCGATATGAGTAAAGATCACAGTCATCAACAACTTTACAGTTATCCCTTAATATTAGGCTTGATTTTATTATTGCTGTCCTTTATCCCTGCTCAAATGTTACGTTCCGCTAGGATATCAAATGAGGCTTAAATTACTGTTAGCTTTTACATTTAACTGCATACTGATTAGTCAGGCATATTCTAGCTCAGGGCTAAAACAAGCATATAGTTATTTTCAAGAAAAAGATTATCAGTCTGCAATAATACTATATTCAAAATTAAATGGTTTTCAAGCAAGAATGGGGGAGGGAAGTAGCTCCTACAAGTTAAATGATTATGACTATGCCATTAGGCAGTTTACATTGGCATTATTAAATGCAAAGTCTAATTCTGATAAACATAAAGCCATATACAATTTAGCTAATTCCTACTATAAAAATGCAGAGTTCATAAAAGCGATAGAAACGTATAAGTACCTATTAGTATTTACTCCCGATTCTGAGCAAGCCCAAGGAAATTTATGGTCTGCTCAATCTATGTTGATTGATAAAATAAAAAACAATACGTTATACGTAGATAAAGAAAGTCTCAATTATCAAGAAACTAGTAATGAAGAAGATTTAGAGGAAGATGAAAAAATCACTAAAATAGAAAAGATTGGTTATTTGCGTACTATAATTGGTGATCGCGTAGCTGAGGGAGAATTAAATGCTATCGCAGAGAAAAGTGGAAGTGTTAATAAACTCATTGCAAAAGCAAAACAAATAAAAAATTATCTCAGAGCCATTAAAAAACTTGAGTTCGTAGAAGATCATCCTGCTGAAATATTAAAATCAATTATTGCTTTAGAACAAAAAAAGTGACTTTATGAATTTTTTTTTAAAAACTATAATTATTTTTACTTTATTATTGACGACTCAAAACAGTATCGCTAAAAAAAGTTTAACTATTTTTGAAATAACCACTAGCGAGCGTGTTTACGCCATTGGTCATCCCATTGACGTAATTTTTGAAACTCGAAATCTCAATCGTTCATTAAGTTTGTTAAATCTAGATGTGTTAGAAAAAGATTTTGTGGTGCACGATTTTAATGTCGATAAATTTGAAGACTTTGTTGCTGGTAACTTTATACGGGTTGAAAATCTAGTCGTAAGGTTATATGCGCGGCGTGCTGGTAATTTAAAAATACCCGCATTCAAACTAGGGAAATTAAAAAGTAAACCAGTGCTTCTTAATATTATAAATGATTTTAACAGCGCGATACAAATACGTACCACGAACGTGAAAAAATCCTACTACCAACGAGAACCAATAAACTTATTTGTTGATGTGTTTTATAGGCAAAAAAAAATACTGTCAAGCATAGGAGAACTTAAAAATGAAAATTTTATTATTAGTGACTCTATTAAAACTGAGTATACAGTCAAGGATAATGGCGTTGAACTACCTGTAGAACGTTTTTCATGGATTGTGATACCACTAATTAGCGGTAAACAAACATTAATATTACCTATGATTAAAACAGGTGGTAGAAGAATGTATCCATCAGGGAAGCTTAAACTAAACATTTTACCACTGCCCAGTACATTGCCCGCTTATACACCAGTATCCATGCAACGTATTAGCAATAATAAAATCACAGCTGAAAAAATTTGGATAAATAAAGTCTATTTTTGGACATTAACGATAACGGGAAATGGTTTAAATGAAAATATTTTGGAAAAAATATTAAGTGGACAATTAGTCACTAATTCAAATATCCGATTTTTCCCCCGAAAATATAACATGAATCGAACATTAAATGGTTCAGAGTTTAATATTGATGTAAAAATACCATTCAAGCTCTATAAAACTGGAAATTATACATTACCAGTAATAGATATCCCGTATATCGATACAGCTTCGGGTGCTTTAGAGCATGCATATTCAACAAAAATATTTATAAATGCTACCAGCTACTTTATAGAGAATGGGAAATTTATATTTTCAATAGCCTTACTTTTTTTGATTTTAATTCAACCAATATTTAAACTAATTAAGTATGCCTATATTAAGTTTCAATATCGAAAATGTTATCTTGCAATCAGCAATACTAACAACCCAAAAGAAATTAAAGATATATTATTTCGGCTAACCCCTAAGATTATTAAACAACCTATATTAACTGTCGCAAACTGGGAATATTCGGCGATAACTGTTAATGAAAGTCAAAAGACAACACTAAAAAAAATAAGTCAATTATTAAATAATTTTAATTACGGAAAATACCACTCACAAAGCGATATAGTGGCTTTAAAAAAACTGATTAAGGACTTAATTTAATTCAATAGGTAAAATTTATGAAAGCGACAGCAGAATTACAAGTTATCCCAATAGGCAATGGTGTTTCTGTCAGAAAAGAAGTTATTGATATTATTAGCATATTAACAAAAAAGACTTTATTCTCGAAACACATGCATCCGGTAGTAATATCGAAGGTGAATTATCACAAATTTTATCTGTAATAGAAGAAATACACCAATATTTACATGGCCAAGGTTGTGTTCGTCTAATTAGTTATTTAAAAATTGAAACACGCACCGACAAAATCCCTACATTAGAAGGAAAGAAAATTTAGTTTGCACTAGCGTTTAATCTAAGAACCCTAACTTCGAGTTGAAAAATTGCTTATATAGTACATAAGACTATCATAAACTTAATTTGAGCGACCTCATTCCCTAAAATTAAATAAACAAAACCATAACAAATAACTATTAAATTATTATTTTTTAGTGCCGACAATAATTTAATGGTTTACTGTATTAAATTATTATTTTTATCACTATTTTTAATTCAATATGCAACTGCAGCATCACAAGTAATGTATGCTCATTACATTAATGTTGGACAGGGTGATGCGACACTTTTACAATTTCCCTGTGGAACGGTGTTAATTGATGCCGGTGCACAAGATAAAGAACATGTTAATAAATTAGTTTCGTATTTGGATTCTTTTTTTGATAAAAATAATCAATATAACAACACAATTAACACCGTAATAATTACACATACACATATAGATCATACCAGAGCACTTCGTGAAATCGCTAATAAATTCACCATTAATAATTATATCGACAACGGCCAATTAGAAGGACCGGGGACCTCAAATCCAAAATGGATTAGAAAGGTTGCAACTAATAAAAAAATAACAATTAAAGTCATAGTTGATGATAATATAACAAGTTTAAAAACCAAAAACGGGTTAACATCTAGTGTGATAGATCCCGTATCGTGCGCCTCAATAGACCCTGTAATTAGAATAATTTCATCAAAGCTTGATGTAAATCCTGGCTGGACACATACTAGTTTCGATAACAAAAATAATCATAGTATCGTAATACGGGTAGATTTCGATGAGGCATCATTTTTGTTTACAGGTGATTTACAACAAGATGCTATCGCGACTCTTTTAGATTATTACAATAAAACAAATATATTGGATGTTGATGTCTATCAAGTAGGGCACCATGGTTCGCATAATGCAACAACCAAAGAATTATTGGAAAAAATGTCGCCTGACATTGCTGTTATATCAATGGGAAAGTGGGACTTTGGTCGTAATACATCAAAACAATTTTCTACTTGGTTTTATGGGCATCCTAGAATAGATGTATTAAATGAATTGGGAAAACAAATAAAACGCAGACGATCATATACCGTTGAAGTCGCTGGAGCTATTGGAGCAAAAAAATTCCGCCCCTATAAAGTCAGCAAAGCAATTTATGGAACTGGTTGGTTTGGAACAGTGATTATTCGTGCTAATGAACACGGAAAATTTAGAGTTACCCATTTAAATGATTAATTACGTGTATTAGTTGTAGTTCTATAAAATAGTATGCTTGCAAATATTTATGATATTGTATCGCCTTTTTCTATTTTCAGTGCCATTTCTGTAATATCATGATACAGATGTATAACATGCGTTACTAATAGTTTATATTCGGGATTCCTTTCTAATAAAGGCCATAATCTATTTGCATCCGAAAGAGCTTTTTCTAAAAAAGACACATCATAATCAGTAAGTTTCTTACCTTGTCCCACGAGTTCTTTTAAACTCAATAATTTTGGCAGCCGTTGTTTATTAAGACGTTCCAAAAGCACTTGAATGACTCCAGAATCAAAATTGGATTTATTCATTTTCCCTCCATAACACGTATTCATATATATATCGTAATTACAACGGTGTTTATTATTAAGTAAGCATCGAACCAATTATCCCCAGAACAAACCCAGCAACAGCACCCATCGGAGGCCCCCAGTGTTTTTCACTCTTAACATGTGGAGCAATATCTTGAAATATTGAGTATAATATTCCTCCTGCAGCAAAAAGCATGATAGCCGATACCATCTCTGGAAATTCTGATAACCAGAAGTATCCAGTTAATCCGGCTATAGGCCCCAATAGAGCCATTGCTATGAATAGTGATATAATTTTAAACGGTTTGTATATTGCTGTTTGCTGTAACTCTCGATAGGCATTATATCCTTCAGGTACATTTTGTAATGCAATTAAACCTGCGAGTAAGTAGGCATTATTGCTATCAAGAGCAAATGCTGCTCCAAGTGCAATTGATTCAGGGACAAAATCAGCAAGCATTGCTGCAAGTTGACTAGCAGGAGTATTCATTTTATATAAAATGATATCAAAAATCATAAAACCATAACCACCTAAAATAAAACATATCGCAGCTATTGATGGGCTAAGGTTCTCAGTACCTTCAGGAACTAATACCAAGGCAACAGCTGATAATAACGCACCAGCGCCAAAAGCCATAACTTGATGTGCTAAATCTTCTTTGATCCATTCAG
Organism: uncultured Thioalkalispiraceae bacterium; assembly: GCA_964514215.1. Classification (GTDB taxonomy): domain Bacteria; phylum Pseudomonadota; class Gammaproteobacteria; order UBA6429; family Thiohalophilaceae; genus CAYQUC01. The sequence goes on along the minus strand of CAZEPW010000010.1, from coordinate 13,874 downwards.
TTTTAATGCTTTCATAATGGGCAATTGTCGCACCTAACGGCATTGCTAACCCGGCAATTAACGTTGAGGCAATGACTTTCAAAATAATAGTCATAAAATAACTTAATCATCCTAGTTTATTTATTTTAATTTTAAGCCAGTATATATTTAACTTCTCGAACTAATAACATAAAATTTGTATTATTTATTTTCATGCAGCTTAAAATCAACTAAGAAAAAAAACTTGAAACTAGCATTTACTTCGGCACCATACACATTCACAGTTTAAATGATCACATGTTTTATCTTTTCGTTTACTGATATAATGGAATTTTGCCCACGGCTTCAGTAACTGTTTATACCAAGAGGGTAAATATTGTCGACGCAATATTGATCGAATATCCGCTTGTTGTGATAACCTACGGAAAAACCAACGATAACCAGTATTACCCAGCATACTAAAAAGCGCACGATTCACGACCGATGTTTCAAGTTGAGGCTTTAATTCACGCTTCCAAAGTTTATCATAATTATCTTTGGTTAATATACTTTGCGCGGCTAAGACCCCTGATGTTATAGCCAGCCGCATACCAAATCCCCACATAGTATCTTGAAACCCCGCTTGTTCGCCAACAAGTGGATGAATGCCACTATAAGCACTATCGGGTATCCTAAAATTACCAGTACCACCATGAGCCTTTGGATTTTTCATATCGAGCCCAATTAGTCGCTCGAAAGCAAGAATTGTTTGTTTAACATAGTGTTTTTCCTGTTTAAAACCGCTAAACATACAACTTTTTACAGTACCAAAACCATCCATTATTAACAAATACGAATAGCCTTTTGGGGCAAGCCTATCATCACAAATTACCCAAAAGCCATTTTCCATTGACGTCTCAAAATGAAAGCCTACAGCAATTGCATCAGCTGCTTTTGGCCCAGCAGCTAAAATACCTTGACCTGTCATTTTAGTTAAGCGGCTATTAAATCTAATTTCTACACCAAGTGAGCATGCTTGTCGCAACAAAGCACTATCCAACGAATCAGAACCTGAACCACGCTCGACCAAATAAAATATGGGATCATCACTGTTGAAAGAGTATGATTTGTCGTTACAGTCAAAAACTACTCCTTGTCGACATGCCATTGCTTTAAAATCAATATCTAAACCCAATTTTTTTAAAACTGATAAAACATCTTCTTTTGTTGTCCAATTTTCCAACCCTTGAAAATCTTTTGCAAAACGGTAGCCAACTTCTTTATGAGCTTCATGTACTACTACTTTGCGACCAGCTTGTGCTAATGTAATTGCTGCCGCCAAACCTGCTGGTCCTGCACCCGCTATTTCAATAGGTGTTTTATCATCATCAATATTGTTAATCATTGTTGGTATCATCAAAAAAAAATTTAATTAAATATAGGCTAATAATACTTTTCGATAGCAATTTGCCCCGGCTCTCGACGCGTATGACGTCTAAAACCACGATTTTCTAATTCTGCGCTTACCTCACTTATCATTTTTGAGTTGCCACACAACATAATATGATTTGACTCCGGTGATAGTATTAATTGAGTATATTCTTCAATAACTCCATTTTTTATACTATTTGTAATTCGCGCATTAATTGTATTTGTAATTTCTTCTCGTGTTATTAACGATGCAAAAATAAATTGTTCAGGGTGTTGTAATTTTAAAGCTTCTATATCTGCGTGATATGCAAACATATTTAATGTTTTAACAGAATAAAGCAACACAATTTTTCTAAAACGTGACCACGGCTGTGTTGTTTTGAGAATAGACAAAAATGGCCCAATACCGGTTCCTGTTGCTAATAACCATAAATTTGACACAACAGGAACTTCATCCAAAATTAGCAAGCCATTTGCATGATCCGATACTTGTATAACATCGTTTACGATTAAATCTGCTAATTTTGGGCTTAGATTTCCATTGGTAACATTATTAAAATGAATTTCCAATAATGAATCTTGCGGTGAATTAACCAGCGAATAGGGACGTGATATTATTTTACCTTTGATTTCTAGTCCAATATTAACAAATTGGCCAGCTTGAAAGTCCAGCTGTTTCGTGCGAATTTTAAGTGAAAACAGCTCAGGACTCCATTGTTTAGTTTCAGCTACTTTTCCTGTTAGCCATGTAGTCATTTTTTTAACCTATTGTTTAGTATTAAATTATAGCCGTGTATAAAGTATAGGGTATAAATTAATATTGAAATAATAAATGAAGTTTATTTTTTTATAATATCATTATATTTTGTTTTAATAGGATTGAGATAGATCAAGTTTAAATACATTAATTATGGTCTAGTATTAATAATAGAGTCTATCGTTATTTAATTCTTTGGTAGAGGGTAAAGCAATGCCCATGACCAACAAACCAAATAATCAGCTAATTTCAGCATTACTTCAAAGTGACGCGTATGAACATCTTACGACCAAAATTGAGTTATACGAAACACATATTTCATGGATCATTTTAACAGGTAAATATGTTTATAAAATAAAAAAGCCACTTAAATTTGGGTTTCTCGATTTTTCAACACTTAAAAAACGTCATTTTTATTGTAATGAAGAACTTAGACTAAATGCACGACTAGCACCACAACTGTATTTAGCTGTTGTACCCATTACAGGTTCTTTAAAAACTCCAAAAATAAACGCTAAAGGACTCATCGTTGAATATGCAGTAAAAATGCGACAATTTTCGCAACAAACTCAGTTAGACAGATTATTAGAACAAGATAAGCTAAACCCAATTTATATTAATTCACTAGCAAAAATTGTTGCTAATTTTCACGAACATTGTGACATTGCCGACATCCAATCTAATTATGGCAATCCAAGTTTAATCATAAAAACAGCAAATGAAAATTTCAACGAAATAAGACAACATAAAAATTTAGATCTTGATGATCTAACAAAATTAGAACAATGGGGTAATCAATTTTATAAATCAAATAAACAGATATTTATTTCTCGTAAAAAAAACCATCATATTCGAGAATGCCATGGTGACATGCACCTAGGGAATATTGCTATTTTTGAGAATAAACTGTTAATTTTTGACTGTCTGGAATTTAACGACAAGCTTCGCTGGATTGATGTAATTAGTGAAATTGCTTTTACTATAATGGATTTAAACGTTAAAAACCAATATAACGTTGCATGGAATTATTTAAATACATATTTGGAATATACTGGTGATTACTCAGGTATGGCATTGTTACGTTTTTATCTTGTTTATAGGGCTATGGTTCGAGCTAAAATAAATCTCATACAATCAGATAGCCACGATCCATCAAATGATAATTTTATCAAAAAATACACAGATTATATCAAACTTGCTTTAAATTATATAAATCCAAAGAAATCATATTTGATTATTATGCACGGTTTATCAGGCTCAGGTAAAACAGCATTAAGTGAAGAGATACTTAAAAATACTCCCATTATACGTTTACGCTCAGATATTGAAAGAAAGCGACTATTTAATTTAGACATACATACTAATTCTCATTCTGTTATTAATGGCAACTTGTATACAAAGGAGGCAACAGAAAAAACCTATCAATATCTATTTGAACTTGCCAGCTTGATGCTAACACATAATTGGAGTGTATTAATTGACGCTTCATTTTTATCTAAGTCACATCGTCTACAAGCTCAACAACTGGCTTCAAAGAATAATGCAAAATTCATTATATTGGATTGCAAAGCTACTGATTCAATATTACATAAACGAATATCAAAACGAAAATTATTAAACAATGATGCTTCTGAAGCTAATCATGAGGTTTTAAATAATCAAATACAATATTATATACCACTATCTGATGATGAACTTAAATATACTTATCTTGTCAATACTAAAAAATCAATTAAAAATATACAACAATTAAAAAATATTGTCTTTTAACATTAAAATACACATTAAGGGAGTAGTTTACTCGGAGGGTATTACAATGAAAAAACCGCCTGAAATTAAGTTACAAAGTATCACCGCAGGACACCAAATTTTAAAAATAATTCTTGCTAATTATAAGGGAACCGTTGCTATTCGATTATGGGATGGGGAACTAGTTATCGATCAATCTAATGTCACTTGTACAATTATGATTAAACATCCTGGTGTATTACGTGAACTTATTTTATATCGTAATATCGTTCATTTAGCCGAAAACTATTTAATGAAAAACATTGACATTGATGGTGATATCGAGTCTTTATTTGATCTTACAAGTTATTTTGAAACTTTAGATATTTCATGGCGTAATAAGTTGAAGATATTACGTTTAGCATTAAAACTACCAAGTTTTCAACCTAATACTAAAGTACACACACTACGTGCTGGCCGTTCGAGGAAACTTAACAGTAGTAATAGTATTGCCCACCACTATGATGTAGGAAATGATTTTTATAATTTATGGTTAGACAAAGAAATGGTTTACTCTTGCGGATATTTTTCTAATATAAACCAGTCACTCAACAATGCCCAACAAGATAAACTGGATTATATTTGTAAAAAGCTACGTTTAACACCAAAACAAACATTGTTAGACATTGGTTGCGGGTGGGGAGCATTAATTTGTTGGGCCGCTAAAAATTATAATGTAAAATCTCATGGCATCACACTAAGTAAACAGCAATTTTCTTATGTTAAAAATAAAATTCACAAAGAAGGTTTGGAGAATTTAGTGACAGTTGAATTACTAAATTATGTCGATCTGCCAAAAAATAAACGTTACGATCGTATTGTGAGTATTGGAATGTTTGAACACATAGGTGTTGCCAATTTTCCAATTTATTTTGACACAATTAAAAATATACTAGCACCAGGCGGTTTATTTTTAAATCATGGAATAACTATTGATAATGGTTGGCAGGACACTCCTATAACACGTTTTATCAATAGTTATGTTTTTCCTGATGGTGAATTAACACGTATTAGCAAAGTCAATGTCGCAATGGAAGATGCGGGTTTTGAAATTATCGATGTAGAAAGCTTACGTCGCCACTATGCTTTAACATTACGACACTGGATTAAATATTTAGAAGAAAATAAGAAAAAAGCCGTTAATCTTGTTGGTGAAGCAGCATATCGAGTATGGCGGCTGTATATGTCAGGTTCAGCTTATCACTTTGATGATGGTAATATAAACGTATACCAAGTTTTAGTCGGACACGATCGCGAACCATTATCAATTGGATTACGTCGGGACGAATTATATGAAAAAGGTTGTGAATGTGACACAAGTAAATAGGACACCTTTTTCACTTGATGAAAATATTAACAAGAGAATTAAAGCACTTAAAAAGTGATATATTTATTATAATTTCTAAATTTAAAATCTAATTACTTGTCCCTTTAGTTTTAATATGATGTTCTTTCCATAAAGCAAAAACTGCCGGAAATACAACTAACACCATTAATAAAGCCGATGCAATACCACCCACCATTGGTGCAGCAATTCGTTTCATAACATCTGCACCGGTACCATCACTCCATAAGATTGGTATCAATCCCATCAATAAGGCCATACCTGTCATTAACATGGGGCGAATACGACGACCCGCACCATCAACAATCACCTGACTCAAGTCCTGAAAATTTTGTATTTTCCCAGCCTCCTGTTTTTGCTTAAAGCTAATCCCCAGATATAACATCATTAAAATACCCATTTCGGCATCTAGCCCGGCTAGAGCAATCATGCCAACCCACACAGCAACGCTGAGGTTATAGTCCAGTAAAAATAATAGCCATATCGCACCGACCAATGAAAACGGAATGGCTATTAATATAATCAGTGCTTCAATGATGGACTTGCGATTAACGAACAACATAAAAAAGACAATAAACAAGGTCAACGGCACTAAGATTTTAAACTTTGCCTTGGCACGTTCAAAGTATTTAAACTGCCCAGCCCATGCAATACGATGACCGGAAGGTATTGTTACTTTATTTTTGACAACTTCACGTGCCAATTCTACATAGTCTGCAATACCAATTCCTTTTACATCTACAAAGACAAAGGCAACCAGTTGTCCATCTTCATTTCGTAACATAGGAGGACCGGTTACGAAATTTAGATCAACTAACTGACTGATAGGAATTTGTGCTCCACCGGGTGTTGAAACCAGTACCCGTTTTAAAGCTTGTGGGTTATCACGAAACTCTCGGGCATAACGCAGATTAATTGCGTAACGTTCACGACCTTCAATCGTTTCTGATACTTTTAAACCACCAACGGCGGCTTGCAAGGCATCTTGCACGTCGGCGATAGTTAAACCATAACGCGCAATTTTTTCGCGCTTGATATTAAAATCAAGAAAGTAACCACCGGTAAGACGTTCTGCAAACGCGCTTCTAGTATATTTTTTAGTACGTTCATCTTTTTGTAGCGCTTTTTCGATATCTACTGCAGTCGCTTCAATGCTGGCTAAATCCGTTCCGAACACTTTAATACCTAATCCTGATCGAATGCCAGTAGCTAGCATTTCGGTACGGGTTTGGATTGGCATCCACCAAATATTAGGCATACCAGGATAACGTAGTTTTTCGTCCATTTCGGCAATAAGATCATCCCAGGTTAAACCTTCACGCCATTGATCTTTAGGTTTAAGTGTCACGACAGTTTCTACCATGGATAACGGTGCAGGATCGGTTGGACTGGTTGAGCGGCCAATCTTACCAAAGACACGTTCTACTTCAGGAAACTGTTTTAATTGACGATTCATGGATTGTAGAATTTTGGCGGACTCGGTAATTGACATGCCGGGCAGGGCTGTGGGCATGTATAAAATACTACCTTCGTTCAGAGGAGGCATAAACTCATTACCGAGTTTCAGAAAAACCGGAATGGTTACAATCATTGCCAGTACCGCAACACCAAGCACCCAGTAGCGAAAACGAACTGCAAAATGAACTATAGGAGAATAGATTTTTACTAGCCAGATATTAAGCGGACTCTTATCACCCCGTATTTTTCCTCTGATTAGTAGTACTGCCAGCGCCGGTGTGAGAGTAATAGCAAGTAATGCAGAAAAACCCATTGAATAAGTTTTAGTAAATGCCAGTGGTTTAAACATGCGACCTTCGGTTCCTTCCAGAGCAAAAACAGGCATGAATGAGACTGTGATAATCAACAATGAAAAGAATATACTTGGTCCGACTTCCTGCATCGCCTGGATAATAACTTCACGGCGTTTTATTTTTGCTTCATTGTTATTTTTTTCTTCGTTAATTCCTTCGAGTTTTTTATGAATATTTTCAATAATCACAATACTGGCATCGACCATTGCACCAATGGCTACTGCAATACCGCCCAACGACATAATGTTAGCCGTTAAATGTTGTTCTGACATCGGAATAAAAGACATTAAAATTGCAATTGGAATAGTAAGAATGGCGATCAATGCTGAACGAAAATGCAACAGAAAAATCATAATTACTAATGACACAACAATCATTTCTTCAACTAGCGTTGCTTTGAGTGTATCGATAGCACGATTTATTAGATTTGAACGATCATATGTTGTAATAATTTCCACACCTTCAGGTAAACCGGCACGCGCTATTTCAATGCGTTGCTTAACTCGTTCAATTACTGCCAAGGCATCTTCGCCATAACGCATGATGACAATACCACCGACGGTTTCGCCTTCACCATCAAGTTCTGCAACACCACGACGCATGGCGGGGCCCAAACTAACCTTAGCAACATCACGCACGGTGATCGGTGTACCATTTTTATTGACACCTAAACTAATTTTTTCAATGTCATATTTATTTTTGATGTAACCTCGGCCACGAATAAAATTTTCATGGCCGGCAATCTCTATGACCCGACCACCCACATCATTATTCGAACGCCGAATTTGTCGTGCTACTTTTTGTAGTGAGATATCATAGGCACTGAGTTTATTCGGATCGATATTAATCTGGTATTCTTTAACAAAACCACCAACTGATGCTACTTCGGCAACACCTTCAACTGACTCAAGCCAATAACGTAAGGTAAAATCTTGTAAACTTCTCAATTCGGCTAAGTTTTTATTTCCGGTTTTATCAACCAATGCATATTGAAATACCCAACCGACTCCGGTGGCATCAGGTCCAAGTGTAGGCCGTACACCTTTTGGTAATTTAGCAGCTGCTGAATTTAGGTATTCCAACACTCGTGAGCGTGCCCAGTAAATATCCGTACCATCCTTGAATATCACATACACAAAGCTCAGCCCCATAAAACTTTGGCCTCGAACAAATTCCACATTGGGAGCAGCCAGTAAGGTAGTTGTTAAAGGGTAGGTAATTTGATCTTCAACTAAATCAGGACTACGACCTGACCATTCAGTATAAATAATGACTTGAACATCAGATAGATCCGGGATGGCATCCAATGGCGTATTAATTAAAGAACGATATCCCCAAAATGCAGCCGCTGTAATAATCAACAAAGTCATCATAGGGTTACAAGCGCAGTAACGGATCAATCGTTCAATTGCACCTTCTTTACGGTTATTTTGTTGCGTTACCATTGATCTATCCCCGCTTTAAGCTTACTTTCAGCAGCAATCAAAAAATTTCCCGAGGTGACTACGATGTCGCCAGGCTCTAGTCCTTCTAACACCTCAATATCATCGGCATTTCGTAGCCCGGTTTTAATTTTTCGGGGTTGCAGTTGACCATTACCTAAATCCAAAAATACCACCCGGCTATTACCGGCATACAATACCGCAGCTTCAGGTACTACCAAGCGTTTACCCAAATTAACTTCTATATGGAGATGAGCATACATCTCGGGTTTTAATGTGCCATCAGAATTATCCAGTTCCACACGGACTGTTGCAGTACGGGTATCACTTTCTAAATACGGTGAAATATAACTGATTTTTCCAGGTAAAGTTTTGTCGGATAATTCAGGCAGTACTACCCGTACCTCCATGCCAACTTTTACGAGCGGAATCTCATATTCATAAATTTCACCTGCAACCCAGACGCTACTGAGATCAGCAATACGTAAAAGTTTTTGACCAGCTTTAACAGCACTACCCGAGACAATTGTTTTCTCAATAACAATACCATTAGTTGGTGACATAATTGGGAGGTATTCTATTGGCGCATTGCGTTTTTCTAATTGCTTAATTTGAGTTTTTGAAATATCCCAAAGTGTTAAGCGTAAACGCGCTGCTCGTAATAAACTGTCTAGTTTTCCTTTTCGACGACGTAAGGTTTCCAAATATTCTTGTTGTGCCGAAAGTAATTCCGGACTGTAAACTGTAAACAGGGGGTTACCTTTTATTACCGAAACCCCAACAAAATTGGCTTGCAACTTTCCAATCCAGCCGTTGAACTTGAGAGTAATATCAGTGAATTGGGTTTGGTTATAGGTTACCCGACTCGCAGCGCGAATAGTTTGTACTAATTTTTTTAGCTCCGCTTTGCCGGTGGTTACACCGATTAACTGGCGACGTCTTGCATCCATGCTAATACTGCCAGATTGTAATTCTTTTTTGGTAATCGGTACCAGGTTCATCGCACAGATAGGACAGGTACCAGCAGTAGTTGATTTTACCGAAGGATGCATCGAGCAAGTGTAATGCGATATACCTCCAGGGGTTGCCGTTGTTAATTTCAAATCTTTACGGCCAGTAGTCAGATCAAAAATTAAATCACCATGACCCAATTTTTCGGATTCAATATCAACTGTCAGTGGCCATTCACCTTTCATTGTCAGCTTAAGTTCACCACTATAGATACCAGGTTCAGTTTCACGGATATCAACTGGTGCAGACATACTGCCCATCGCGGGCATTTGTGCTATAGCTCGAATTTTTGCACCTGCAACAGTTTGACCCGATTTGTCTTCCACTATAATAATTAAATTATTTTTTCCAACTACAGGGGGGGTGGGTTCAATTTTTACCTGAACACGATATAAACCGGCTTCGATAATTTCATTATTTGACTTCACCTCAAAACTGGATGTATCTTGTGAAAATTGTGCATCCGTTGCAGCACTCAACCGTAATCCTGCACGACTAGTAGTCAAATCAAATTCAAGATGTGCATTACCTATTGAATTAGAATTTATATCTAACGATAACGGCCAGGCACCGGTCATCAATAATTCAAATGTTCCCTGATACACACCTGATCCGTTATGTCCCATAGTTGCAGGAGCCGGCATGGCAGACATAGTACCCATCGCAGGCATCTCGGCGACGGCCTTGATTTGTGCATCGATTACTGGTTGATTATTTTCATCATATAAAATGATTGTCAGGTTATTATTACCAACTTTAGGTTGTATTGGATCAAGTATAACTTGTAGCTTGAAAGGACCAGAATAGTGTGCACTACTTTCATCAAAATCGTTGTTGTTGTTTGATGGACTGGATAAAAACCACCAAACTAGAATAAAGACAATGATACTTACTACAGCTAGTGCGATTAATTGAGGTTTTATTATTAACAGTTTCATTTTGACCCACCTTTAATGCTATTATTTATGCTGTTTTTTAATTTGAAATTTTCTTCCAGTAAACGGGGTTCACCCACACGATGAGCCAACATAGCCAGATGCCGTTGGTAATCAGCCTGTGCTTGTACTTGGTTCAATTGAGTTTGAATAAGATTTTTTTCAGCGCTAACTAAATCTAGAAAATTCCCTTTACCCGATTGATAATCGGCTTTGGAAGTCTGTAAGTTCTCTTCTGCAAGTGGCAATAATTTATTTTGATAAAGCGCTAAAACGTGAATATTTTCTTCTATATTATTGTAGGCACGTTGTACCGCGCCAGCAATCATTGCTTGCTTATTAATAATTTGCCATTGTAATTGCAAAGTCTGGGCATTTTTTTCACTAACCTTGGCGTCGCGTTTACTTTGACCAATGGGAATATTAATACTTACTCCAATAGTAAAGCGTTTTTCATCCAGACTCCAAAGACTGTTGTAACCAGCATTAATATTAAAGTCAGGATAATATTCACGTTCAGCTAATTCGAGTTGAGCTTTAATGGATTGTTTTTTTGCAAGCAAGAACTTTATCTCTGGATGACTTTCAATAGCCAATTGTCGTAACTGTTCAACTGCCGGTAATTTGTTTATTTTATTTAAATCAGCTGGTGGGGGAATTGTTTTATCAGGGATACGGTTTAAAAGTGTATTAATTTTAGTTTGAATGTTACGTTGCTTACGCTGTAATACAATAGCTTGATGTTCCAACATAGCTTGCTCAACTTCAGCACGCAGAGTATCTTGCTTACTGGCTCGACCAGAACTGTATTTCACTTCAGCAATGATATGAAATTCACGCCATAAATTCTGATTAACGCTATTAATACGTATTGCCTCATGAATATAATACCAATCTGCAAAGGCACTCACTGAGCTTACGATTAATTGGAGTCGCAGTGACTCAATATTTTTCTGATTGGCTTTAGCTTTGTAACGTGCGCTATCGCCACGTAACTCACGTTTTCCTGGCCAAGGTAGTTTTTGTGATAGTTGTATTTTTTGGCCAAAATCTTGATTCTTTAAATTTTGTGTTTCAGGTGCAAAAAAATAGGACAACATTGGATCGTCGAATGCAGATACTTGTTTGATACGGCTTTGAGATGCTTGCCATGCTAATGTTTTTGCTTCAATCGAAGGATTGCGTGTTAACACAGCCTGAATCAATTGTTTCATCGCCAGCTGATCTTGATTGCCAAATATAATATCTCGACTTGCATTAGCTGTGTTAGAGAACATAATCAATAAGCTGATTATAAACAGTATACTAAAAATACGATTCCAAGCTCGGATAGATAATTTCAGGATCACAATTCACCTCTTTTTCAATTAAAAAAATAGGATGCGCAGCCGAGTTAATCGCTGCGATCAAATGGATATAATTGCGAGATGATTAAATACGAAAACGGTTTGTTATTTGGTAAGTTGAAGTGCCTGACGTTGGTTCAGGTCGAGCGAAATAATTTAGTGGTATATTATTGTTGACTTGGATTAAAGCTAATAAAAGATGCGTAGTTAAAATAAAAACCGGAGGAGGTTGTGGTGCATCCAGTGATTGCACTTGTTTGCTATGATTCGAATCACCTATTGCTAAATCTTGTAATCCAGCCTCAATAATAATGCTTGTATCACAACAACCTGAAAACACGCCATCATCAGATGTAGCGCAACCACCGCCCATTGGACAACCATTGCCCATATCCTCGTCACAACAACAGCTTGTTTGCGGCACATTATCCATTAAATTACATGCAAATAGATTCTGCGTTTGGGTGAAAAGACTACCTAGCAATATAATAAGCCAGAGACTTTTGCGTAGTGAATGATGTCGAAAGTAATTGAGCATAGTTATTGTTTCAATTCGGATAAACATTTTGATTATAGATTCAATAGCATTGGAGTGCAATATGCTTTATAAATCTGTTGACTTGATCATTATCAGTCAAATAAGCCTGCATTAAGCCTCTAATATAAATGCGCACTGAAATCCAATTGTATGTCTGCGGTGGTTTCAACTCACTGTTTTTAAATACGTTTTTGAGTTATCGCCATACGAACTTCACAGTTTTCAAAGCTGATAAATGGTATTCACAATGTATATTATCCTGCACAACAAGAGAGTTGTTTAACATCTTTGTTAAACGTTTGTGCTGTGAGTTTAAGTCCTTCAACCATTGTTAAATACGGAAATAGTTGATTTGCGAGTGCATCAATTGTCATGTTATTACTAATGGCTAAAGTTGCCGTCTGAATGATTTCGCCACCTTCATTAGCTAAAACCTGACAACCAACAATACGTCCACTAGACTCAATTGCTTTTAACAATTACGAGTCATCAACTATTCCTTTGGACACAACTTTAGCTTGACCATCATCATATGAAACTGAAGCTTCTACACCATCTAAAGCATTTAAGCTTCCTCTGCACTATGGGCGCAATGGTCACAGGTCATGCCACTGATTTCGATTTTTATTGTATTCATATAAATTTATCCTTTGAATGTAGTGTTTGTTTGTATCGCGAGGCATTTGTTTTTTTGCCTACAAGAAAAACATAATTAAGTGAGAGTAAAAATATATCTTTGTTTTTAGAACACCATTGTTCTGCAACAGTGGGGTTGGAAAAAAAGTGAACAAAATGACAAAAACTGGTAGTGATATTATCTAGATTTTCTAAATTTGGTTTTAAAAAGGAGACAACAATATCGTTATTATTTACCATTTTTGCGAAAGTAGGGGATACCTCTAACTCAATATTCTCACTTGTTACTGGACAGATTGAGTTAACGTTGACTGTCGTATCAAGTAATTCAGGAATAAATAATGCATCCCATGCACACCAAGTATAAACAGTCACACCATCAACGATCATTTGATGAGACGTTTCATCAAGTGTTAACCCAAAAAAGCCAGTTACGTTATTATCATCATCATAAAAAACTCCAGACCAAGACTTAATTAGTTTTTCAATATCAGCTTCAGCATAATTAACTGACTTTGCCAATAAATTACTTGAAACAGGTTTTCCTCGTGCCAATAGACGGTACAATGATAAAGCTGTTTGCTGCTCAAATTTATTCATTTCAGGAAATGCTTTAATGAAAAAATCACTTAGTTGCATTATATTATTTTCAAATAATGTCATTACAAATAACCTGTTGGTAATAATTTTCTAATTAACCTGCAGTAGTTTTCTCAGGAATGTCACAACTACTACAAACTTTGTGAGCGGGTGAAAATATATCCCAGATAGAAACGATCAACATCAAAGCAATACCAGCATAAAGTAAATAAGTGTTCCAAAAATCTCTGTTGTTTAGTACAGAGTTTAGCATAGTGCGCTGAAGCAACATCAAAA
>CAZEPW010000009.1:75308-88283 GCA_964514215.1 uncultured Thioalkalispiraceae bacterium | reverse complement strand
TCGGTTTTTATAAAAGCAAAATTACTCATAACAATTGCTTTTCCATATCCATCCTACCGTGCAAAACGCGAATAATTATAAACTCATGTTCTGTTTCCCGAAAAAAGACGACATGTTTCTTTATGCTGTAAGAATATAAGCCTTGAACAATCCCATCCCGATGTTTGCCAATATTGCCTGAACGGCTTAATGTTTTAAATGATTGCTTGATCAAATGAAGGTAACTCTCTTTTTGCGTGGCTCCCCATTCACTCAGTGTGTATTCTGCGATGGCCTGCAAATCTCGTACAGCAGGATCAGAAATACGTATCGACTTAAAGTTTGACAAAAAAGCGATCCAACTCTTCTTCAGAATTAAATACGTGTGATTGATTAAGCTCAATCGCTTTGTCACCCTCTGCTATCGCAATACGCAACTGCTCTAACTTAAAAGCATGTTCCTCTTCGATACGCTTAAATAACCGAATGGCTTCACGCACCACCTCACTGGCATTATTGTAATCACCAGATTCCGCACGTTCACGCACAAAAATCTCTAATTGGGGTGTTAAACTAAAATTCATAATTCACCTCACATTGCGTTTTTTAAAAAAGCTTATAATAGATTGTAGATGCCACCCCACCGAATGTCAAACATTGCTATCAATCTTTGATAAATCGTAAAACATAAGGGGCAAACCAAGCAATTGATAAACATAAAAAAACCATCAATAACTAGTCATTATCAAGGCTTAAATAATGCTTTATAGCATCAAAATCAATCCCGTAAGCCTGAGTATCTTCTTTAGAGACGCTAGGGTCAAACCAAGCCAAGTAACTAATAAATATAACAAAAATTTCAAAAACTAGTCACTATCAAGGCTTAAATGATGCTTTATAGCACCAAAATCAATACCCTAAGCCGGAATATCTTCTTTTATTAGAGTAACCACTATCACTGTTGAATATCACGTGATTTTGCCTTAATTCCTAAATCAATTTCTATGTTCCACAAATTCGAGACATCCAAGAGTAATAACTTGGCTTGGTTCGATAATATCGTAATATAGATGGTTGGACAAAAATAACATTTGATCAAACATTTTTTTAAATTTTATCTCACGCTATTATTTTATTTTCCTAAACTAAAATAAAGGTATTATTATGAAAATATTATCACGTTTCACAATTTTTATTTCATTGTTCCTGATGTTCTTCTCATCGTTTTCAGTTTTTGCAGGAAGTTGGAATACAAATAAAAACGGTGTTGTTCTAAATGGTTACGATGTTGTTTCGTATCAAACGCAAGACAAAGCAGTAAAAGGCTCTTCAAAATATAGTGCTGAATATGATGGCGTTAAATTTTACTTTTCAAGCAACAAAAATAAAAAATTATTTGTTAACAATGCAGTAAAATATATTCCAAAATATAACGGTTATTGCGCTTTTGCAATGGCTGCCAAAAATGCTAGAGTGCCAGCAAATGCAGATACATTTAAACTATATAACGGTGAGCTGATGGTATTTTTTAATGATTTTCATGATGGCACTAAATTCAATACTAAAATTCCATGGAACGCATCTGAAAAAAAATTATACTCTAAAGCAGAAGGTAACTGGAAAAAATTAAAGTAAAATGGATTTATTTTCAGAAATACTACAGGCTGTGCAGTTGCGTGGAACGGTATATTTTCACGCACGATTTCAGCCACCGTGGGGGATGGCTATCCCGGCTGGACGATATGCTAATTACCACCTTGTGACAGGTGGTTCGTGTTGGCTGCAATGCAATGATAAAGAAGCACCTATCCATATTCAAAAAGGGGATATGGTGCTTTTTCCTAAAGGAGATTCACATACCCTTAGTGATTCAGTGCAATCGAATATTATTTCGGCAGACGAACTTTTAAATAGTCCTCGCACTAATAATGAGAATGAAGTTATTTTTGGTGGCGACGGTGCGGAAACAACCACTATGATTTGTGGACACTTTGAATATCAAAATGACCTAAGCCACCCATTGTTTGATACGCTACCACCATTAATACATATTTCGAAGAATGAATCAGGTAAACCAAATTGGTTTTCAACTGCCTCTGAATTAGCGGCACAAATTTCATCTTCTCCAGAGTCTGCGGGAAAAAATGCAATTATCAATAAATTGGCAGAATCACTATTTATACAAGCATTAGTCGCGTATTTAGAAACACTCGATAATTCATCCAGTTTTCTAGCTGCAATTCAAGATAGAAATATTGCTTTAGCATTAACTGCGATGCACAAAAATATTACCCATGACTGGAATCTAGCTGAACTTGCTAACATCGCGACAATGTCGAAGTCAGTGTTTTCTGAAAGGTTTAACAAATTAGTTGGTGAGTCACCTATTTTATATTTGTCACATTGGCGAATGTTAAAAGCACACGCATTATTGATTGACACAGTATTACCCATCAAACAAATAGCAGATAAAGTTGGTTATCAATCTGAATTTTCTTTTTCTAAAGCATTCAAAAAATTAACGGGTTCATCACCAGGCGAAATTCGAAAATCATCGAAGAACTAAAATAAAGGAAGTCGATTTTTATAAAAGTGAAATAACCCATACTCATTGTTTTTCCATATCTATCCTGCTATGCAAAACGCGGATAATCATAAATTCATGTTTTGTTTCTCGAAAAAAGACCACATGTTTCTTTATGCTATAAGAATATAAGCCTTGAACAATTTCATCCCGATGCTTACCAATATTATCTGAACGGCTTAATGTCTTAAATAATTGCTTGATCAAAAGAAGGTTAATCTTATATTCAATAAGATTAACCTTTTTGGTACTACTCTGCTTATCGCAGTATTGGTCCAATGTCGCGAGAAGAACACGAATTAGAATAACGAACCATTTTTAATGGTGAATAGTTACCACAACCGTAATTTGAACAGCTTCGTACTCGGTAAACATCACCAAAATTAAAGAGTCGTATTACAGAGTTACCTGTGCCACTGTAACTAGTTTCAGTTGTACCTTTTTAGTGTCTTCATCACACCTATTTTAAGAGTACCGTCATTACAGACAGATAAATAATCATTAGGTAAATGTTAATGGGGATCCATTCCAAATTGATCTCAGAAGAAATAAACGCAGAATACAATGACATCGGAAACACTGCACAAACCATCGACCAAAACACCACATCAAATGGAGAGCCTCCTTCATGAAACTTTTTTAGCAAGGTAGTATAGATTGCCAACAGGATTAATCCGAGGCTAAAGATAAGATCGCCGTTGTTTAAGTTTAATGCTAGCATTTTTGCAAAACTACCTTCAAAGATAACCCATAGTGTAGCTGCTATACCAATTGGTAAAAGATATAAATGAAGTGTTCTTAATTTTTATTTTAATATGTAAAAACTTGCAATCGCTGCCAAACTCGGTAGAAAGGTATAAATAACAGAAGCATTTAAAGACGTAGTATCTCTTAGCGCAAGAAACATCAATATAAAAAAACTGATTGAGTTGCTCCTAACAAACTAAATTGAATTAACCTTTTACGCGTTGGTATTTTTATTTTGTTTGTAAAAAAAAGTAAAGGCAACATTAAAATAATCGATATTATAAACCGAAATAGTACGGTTACTACCGGATCGAGGTGTGGTGCAATACTTTGACCAATAGGAAAACTGGTTGCGACACAAACAATACCGCTAAATGTGCATTGACATTATCTCTCACTGAGTGAGAACGCCTCTATATCATGATATTAATTTTAAACAGAAAATATACCTTTAACTCTTATCAGCTACAAAATTATTTAAACGTCTTAATCAAACGCATGGCTAATACACCAGAGGTGTTACCCCGCTCTATTCAAATAAAAAATAGACATCCATAAACTAGCTTGTGCAAAATTAGTAATAGTAGTAAGTCTAAAAATTTTGTTAAAACTTTAATTAATTTTTTTCACTGCATTGAGTGGTGAGTAGATTTAAAAAAGAGTATCGGTGCTTTGAATGAGTCAGTACTGTGGGGTTCGTTACTCTCACCACCAACCTACGATTACGCTTTTTAGCGACTAAAGCATTTATTTAATGAGTTTAGATAGCCTTTTTTATTTTTTTTCTAAACGCAACATCAATGAAATCAGACAACTATTTTATTGCTGGCTATATAATTACTGGCTACTATAAATTTCATATTCAATTAAACTCATAATAAACAATAACTTAGCTTTATTTATGGTTTTTATCAAAAATACGCTTAATGGTAAAAATTCCAATATTGCGCGATTCATTCCAATTCGTAATAAATCATATGTCGATTTGCCATATTATCAAACGTATTAGCATAGTCTAATATTAACTCAAGATGACGGAAACGATACGAAACACAGGAATCAACAGATAACTGACTATCACCGTTTACTGATAATACATTAACGAAAGAGGAGCAATACTATGAAAAATACAGTGAAGAAAACACGCGGATTTGTTGACCCAATCACTCTAGGATTTTTATTGAGCCTAGTAGGAACAACAACTGCTTTAACCACACGTGATGCGGAACAAGTTGAGCCTACACAAACTGCTGCTCAAGTTAATGTTCAAGCCATTGCTGTTGTTGAAACAGAAAACGATTACGATTTTTAATTAAACCAAATTATGACGATGACACTAACGTCATCGTCTAAACACAAACTTTAACTATAAGGAAAACTATCATGAAAAAAACACGCGGATTTATCGACCCAATCACTCTAGGATTTTTATTAAGCTTAGTTGGTACAACAACTGCTTTAACTTCGTATGATGCAGATCAAGTAGACACTGCAACAGCTAAAGTTGAAGTACAAGATGTTGCTGTTGTTGAAGCAGAAAACGATTTAGATTTTTAAGATTAATCTAAGTCTTTAAGATAACCTCCTACTTTGGAGGTTATCTTAATTTAAATTAGCTCATTTGTTTACTAAAATATTCTATAAAACAACGCACCTTGGCAGGCACATAACGTCGTCCGGGAAAAACTGCGTGAATCTCTAATGGCGTTGGCACGTAATTTTCAAGAACAACTTTGACCTGTCCGGTTTCAATGTATTTATTAACCAACCACAATGGCGCAACGGCAATACCTTGTCCATCAATAACGGCATCACAAATAGTGCGTGGATTATTAGCACTAAACCGGCCATTAACGCGTACCGTCTCTTCGCCATTGGGCCCGATAAAATGCCATTCATTACGTGTTGTTAGTAATGTATATACAATGCAATTATGTTTTTGTAAATCTTGTAATTTTTTTGGCTCACCACGTTGCTTTAAATAACTTGGGCTAGCAAAAACAACTCGGGGACTATCACCCAATTTTTTAGCAACTAATGCCGAGTCTGGCATTGGTCCAATTCGAATTGCGACATCAATACCGTCTTTAACTAAATCGACATAATGATCATCCATTATTAAGTCGATGGTGAGTTCTGGAAATTTATCGAGAAACTGCCATAAGTGCGGCACAATGCAAATTTCACCGAATGTTACCGGGGTATTGATGCGTAATGTGCCTGTCGGTACTGATTCTTGATTTCGTAATAGTGATTCAGTTTCGATTAACTCATCGAGAATGTGGATACAGCGATCATAATACTGTTTACCCACTTCGGTTAAACTAAGTTGCCGCGTGCTGCGATTGAGTAATTTGATACTAAGGTGTCTTTCCAATGCGGCTACGTGTTTACTGACTGTAGGTTGTGATATATCCATCTCGCGCGCGACCTCAGAAAAATTGCCTGTTTCAGCAACGCGTCGAAA
This sequence comes from uncultured Thioalkalispiraceae bacterium, assembly GCA_964514215.1. Taxonomy (GTDB): domain Bacteria; phylum Pseudomonadota; class Gammaproteobacteria; order UBA6429; family Thiohalophilaceae; genus CAYQUC01. Next base: position 82,506 of record CAZEPW010000009.1, on the reverse strand, counting down.
TACCGACATTGATAGTAATACATCCATTAATTGCTCACTTATCTTAATTGTTATTAATAAATGTAATCGCTAAACACTGTCTTATCAACCTAGGATTAGATACTAACAGATTATGCCTGTTGTTAATTGATTTAAGTCAGGGGGGTTTTTAACTCATTATTATCGCTATCGTTATTTTTAGCCATTCAACAATATGATAATTTAGTTCAAAGTGCTGTAAAAAGTAAGAGTTCGAGCTGATAAGCTTAATGGTGTATAATGACGGTTATTTTTAAATTGATTTTTAGCGATGCTCAAACGAAAAAAAGCCCGCATATTATTACTGATGCGGGCTTTATTTATAGACTGAAAAAATTAATTAGACGAAATACGTTTAATCATAATTTTTGCAGACGGGTTACGCCAATCAAACATTGCTGGATTTAAATCACCGATACCTTGGAAACCACGGTGAACTAAAACAGGTCCTTCACCACCAGCACCAACTCTAGCAAACGGTGGAGCTGGGATTGTTGGATTAAAAACACAAATCATTGGACGCATTGGTGGTGGCACTGGAATGCTATCTGGATCATTGATGTCTGTTGGTACAGCGGTATCACAAAGTTCATTATTTGCTTCAGTACCAGCATCATAGACTGGTGACATAATAACAACTGATTTTTCTTTGTATGGCCCTTTAACACTATTAGCAGCAACAAAACCATCATTTGAAGGAGCGATCATTGAATAAACACTAACGTATGAATAATCTTTTGATGCTTGGAAAGTTGCGGTTACTGTTTCGCCAGCAGCTAATCCACCATTTGGCATTAAACCATTGAGTACTCTCACTTCTAAAATTTCAGGATTCACAGTAAGCTCATCGACCAGAACGCCCGGCTTACCTGTTTCAGCAATAACTTCTAAACCCGGACTGGTGTTAACGCTACCCAATTCAAATAATTTGAAATTGTCTGAATGAATTGCAACAACCGGTTTACTTAAAAATGGTGCATTGGTTAAATTGGTTATTGAAATTTCATATGTTATTGTTGAGGAATCCGCATATGCGGTTGCACTTAATGCGCAACTTGCCGCTATTCCGATGACTATTTTTTTAAGCTTATTTACCATAATAATTTACCTTCTTCTATTTTGATTAAATTAATAAAACATAAAGGCCATTTGCAACAGTAAATTTTAACTTTGCTAAAGCGACATTATGATATTAAAGTTAAATGTCACTATTACAATTAACGCTATCATTATAGGTAGAAACACGTATAACAGTATGTGATACCATCACATACGATACTGAAAAGTTTTGAAATATGATGCAGTCGTCTATTTTTTGTTTATTAAAAATTAACAAAAAAGGTGGATGACACAAAAAAAGAGACCTAGGTCTCTTTTTAAGTAATATGTTAAGCGAAGATTCAATAAAATAATATTCGCAGACCCAACATTTCAAAGGTTAAAACCATTTAAACAACCAATATTTTTCAAATGCAACTTTACCCAAGTGCATTAAATATCCGGGCTTATGCAATTTCATTTGCGGTTTAGGTTCGGCGTAAAAATTACCATTACCCATTCCGGCTTTACCGCTACCGGTTTCGATAAAACAAGCACCGTGGCCATCAAATTGTTTACTACTGCCCTGCCCCGATATTTCATGAATTATATTATGCACCACAACCTCCGCTTGACCGTGTGCAATAACACCGGCTTTTGGTAAGGGCTTACCAACACTGAGTTTAATTCCAGTGACATCACCAATCGCATAAACATGATCAAATTTGGTTTTAAGACTGTATTTATCAACCGGAATCCAGCCGCTTTCACCAACCAAGCCGGCATTAATAACAACTTTTGGCGCTCGATGTGGTGGCACATAAACCAATAAATCAAAGTCAGCACTAACACCATTAGCAAAGATTATTTTTTTATTGTCGGCATCAACGTGAGTCACAACGTGCTCTGCATGATAGCCGATATTTTTAGCTTCAACCATCGCACGTAGCTGGCGTGAGTTTTCAGGCCCGGATAATGACATTGGGCCAGGCTCAGGCGTATACATATCAACTTGCACGGCATCGCGCACATTACGTTTACGACAATCGTTTTCTAATAATAGCGCTGCTTCAACTGGCGCAGCCGGACATTTAAACGGCAGTGAGGTAACTAATACCGCAATTCGACCAGCGTTAAACTTTAGGCGAGCTTCATTGAGTTTCTCTGCGCCGTCGATGTTATAAAACGTATTACCCGATTCAACTAAGCCGGGAATAGTATCGTCAGCATAGTCAACACCCAAGGCAATCACTAAATAATCACCGATTAAGGTTTGTTGATTCACTTGCACACTACGTTGCTCGGCATTTATTTTTTCGATGTTACCTTTAATTATTTCAACGCCTAAATTTGTTAGCTTGGCACGCGAGCGGGTGATATCTTTTCGGCGACGGGTGCCAGTCATTAACCACGGTAGAGAAGGTGAAAAGACATAATTATCTTCTCGTTCGACCAAGATAACACGATGCTCGGATGACATTTTTTTACGCAACTCAGTTGCAACCACAACGCCACCAATACCACCACCGAGTACCAGTATGGTTTTCGCTTGACTTGTATCATTCATGGTCATTTCTCCTTATTAAATTGTTCTAAACAAATAATCGTTGCTATTTTAATGCTGTAATAACGACTGTTCCAGCCGAACTATACAGTATATTGAGTCGTAATAATTTTCAAAGTTCAATGTTTTGGAGCTATAAAAAAAGAGACCTAAGTCTCTTTATTTAATGACATTAAGATGTTACTGATGCTTAATGCACTTCAATCATTTGCACCGTACCGTCGGGCAATACTTCGACCATTGCATCTTTTGGTTCGTCTAAAAACAATGAGACCAAAGCAGCAAATGCGATGCCGCAGGCAATGGTGATGAAAAATACTGAAGGCGATACAAACGAAAATACTGTTAAAAATAATACTGCGCCAATGTTGCCATAAGCGCCAACCATTCCCGCTATTTGCCCGGTGAGTCGTCGTCGAATTAAAGGCACCAAGGCAAAAACACAACCCGCAGCAGAACCAAGAAAAAATGAGCTAATCATTATCACTAATACTGCAAAAGCTATTGGCCATTGCTCGGTTATTTGCCCCATCGCAAAAAATCCAATGGCTGCGCCGGACAATAACAGCACTAATGATTTCTTGCGTCCAAATTTATCACTGATAAAACCACCGGATGGACAAGACAACACATCGATAACAGCAAAACTTGCACCCAATATTCCAGCCAGTGCCGCAGGAACTAAAAAGGTATCTTTGAAAAATAAGGGTAACATCGAAACCACGGCCAATTCAGAACCAAACGTCACCGCATAAGCAACACTAAGAATAGCCACTTGTTTAAAATTATAACGCAACATTTTTTCTACTGGTTTTACAAATATTTCTTTATTAACACCATGAATTTGTTTTGCTTGAAATAAATAAATCACGACCAATGTTACATAAACAATATTAGCCGCAGAACTACTCAGCAAACCTAATAATGCCACCTTCCACGTTAACACCGCCATTGCGCCATACATTGGAATGTTCATCAGTAAATAAAAATAAAAATCCCGTTGGCTGGTGACTTCGAGGCCACCTGATTTATTGGGTTTAAAATACGTTGAACCAGCCGGCGTGTCGGATACTGAAACGTAATAAATCACAGCATAAATTAAAGCAATAACACCGGTGATTGCCGTGGCATAACGCCAACCATCATCACCACCGAACATCAACGCTAAGGTTGGTAACGTGACAGCAGCAACTGCCGAACCAACATTACCCATACCTTTATAGATACCCTCGGCCAAACCCAGTTGTTTTGCCGGATACCATTCACTAATCATCCGAATACCAATAACAAAACCCGCGCCAACAAAACCCATTAAAAATCGGGATAAGGCCAAAACTTCAAAGCTCTGCGCGGTGGAAAAAAAGAAACATAATGCCGCTGTCACGAGCAACATAATGGAGTAAGTACGCCGAGGGCCATAAACATCAACCAACATGCCGGTGATGATTCGAGCCGGAATGGTTAATGCAACATTGAGGATTAATAGCGTTTTAATTTGCTGATCCGTTAAGCCCATTGTTTCTTGGATAACACCAAGCAATGGCGCATGATTAAACCAAACTAAAAAGGTAACGAAAAACGCCATCCAGGTAGTGTGTAAGATTTTTGCACGGCCGGAGAATGAGAGAAAATTCGCTCTCATAGTAGAAGTACTCATTTAATGGGCTCCATCAATGTTAAATGTGTTTGCTAGTGAAACGTGTGGATTTGTAAATTACTGGTTTATATGAAGAAATTAATCAAATCAAGACGTGAAGTATAGCAAATCTAGTCACTGCATACCAATTACCCGATATACTGATATCCAGCTAAATGACGTTATTTAGAATTATTCTAATGTCAAACAAGCAAACATCAGTCCATCCAGCTCCAATCACGTATTAATGCATGTTAATATGCTTATATATCTAAGTATATCAAAGCAACACAACTTAACATAATAAAAGAACTAAAAATATTAGCGAGGGATGCACACTATGTTTAATTTCAGCTCTACCATTCGAACCATTATTTTCATGAGTTTTAGTCTCATGATACTAACATCATGCGGCGGCGGTGACAGCAGTACGACCCCAGTCACAACCACACCACCAACATCAACGCCACCCGAAACACAGCCACCAATTGAGCCAAAAAGTAATTACTCATTATTCATCCAGCAAGGCACTGTGAATATCACCGCAAGTCCAGACACCAGCAATGGTGCCACGACATTAAACGTCTGGGGGTTTAGTGCTGTCGAAACATTACCTGCCGGTAACACTATTGTTCCGGGGACAACAATCAATGTAGAACAAGGCAAAGCTGTTACCATTAACATTAAAAATAATTTAACGGCCGATCATAATTTTAGTTTTGTGAATTTTTCTGCCAATGGCATACCCAAAACAACCAATCTCATTCCATCTGGCGTGACCAATAGCTATACCTTCACACCACAACAATCCGGAATTTATTTATACTCGGATTCTTTACTTAATGGCATCAACCAATCTCTAGGCTTGTATGGTGTGATGATTGTGCGCCCGGCGACCAGTTTGGGCAAAGTTGCATGGCAAGGTGGGCCTAGTTTTGATAAAGAAGTAACCTGGGTCATCGCTGACTTGGATTATAAAAATTATAATCAAGTGGCAATTAATACCACAACAACAGCTTCGGACATAATAACCGCCAATTACAAACCAAATTATTTCTTAATGAATGGCATGAACGGTTTTCAAGCAATGGCCGATCCAAGCACGACAATTCAAGGTGCTATTGGAAAAATCGTATTAGTTCGAATTGCAAATGCTGGACAATATTCTCAATCACTGCATTTCCACGGTAATCACTTTAAAATTATTAGTCGAAATGGCGTTCGTTTAAATACAAATGATTTTGAATCGGTTGATACTATCAATATAAAACCAAACCAAACCGCAATGGTGTTATACACCATCGATCAACTCGGTCACTACCCGATGCACGTTCACACGGCACAAATGGAAACCGGTAATGGTGTTTATCTTAATGGCACCGCAGCCATGATCATCGGGAAATAAGGACAATAATAATGAAAAATAATTTAATTAAAAAAACAATCATACAAACAGCAATTGCTGCAACTATCACGCTAAGCAGCAACAGCTATGCTGAAAAAGTGGTGCCCGCGATAACCTTACCGGAAGCACCCAGTGCGGCACTGGACATGGCCGTTACAAAACTCAATAAAACCATGAGTGATGGTAATATCGTCGAGTTTTGGGTTTTTTGTGAAGGTGGTGCTAATGGCGGTGGTGGCCGCGGCGGTAACGCATGTAGCTCAACAACTCAAACATTACCAAGCCCGACACTAACCATGACCGCCAGCACTCAAACCAGCGTCAATTTAAATATGATGATGGCTCCACAAGAAGACGGAACATTAAGTAACGGTAGAACAGACTACACAAGACCGTATATTGGCCACACCATTCATTTACACGGACTGGATATGGAGTCTGAATTTGATGGCGTTCCCGAAACCTATCAGGAAGATTTTGGCGGCCCAGAAAAATCGTCTATCCCGTTACGCGACGGCTTTAATTATAAAATTAATAGTGATCCCGGAAACCTGCGTGTTGATACCCGCTTTGTTGGTAGCCACATGTACCACTGTCATGTACACACAGTAAAACATTTAGAAATGGGTATGTATGGTGCTTTTGTGGTACGCAGTGAAATTGATCCGCAATTTATTAATAATAAAAGCAAGGTTAGTTTTACCGATGAATGGATCATGATGCTCAGCACGGTTGATCCAGCCTATCACTTAGTCAGCGCAAGTTTTGATAGTGATGTATTTGCAGATTATAATCCAAAATATTTTCTGATTAATGGCGAAGAAGGTAATGATACGGCGATTAACCCTGCACTGAGTAAAACCATTAGCCTTAATGGACAAACTAAAAACTTGGTCATTCGTTTAATGGGCATGCACTCAACCAACGCGACATTTAAAATTATGTCGGGTACTAATTTAGTGCCTTTCACGGTTTATAATTTAGATGGTTTTGCATTAAACAGCCCACGTATTGTAGAGAGTGTGGAACTGTCACCGGGTCAGACAAAAGATGTGATGATAAGTCTGGACAAAGCTGCGGTGTACAATCCTCAAATTAAATTTGGTGATTTACGCTTTAATGCTACTTATGATATTGTTGATGTTAACAACAATGAGATCAAAACCAGTATTGTAAAAACTGAATTAATTGTAACACCTTAATAGGCAGTATCAGTATCTCGGTTATAATAACCGAGGTACATCCAATCAACTGATAAATACCGCTAAAACTACTTCCTTAGATTTTCCCTTCAATATTCTTATATAAATTTATAGTTAACTTAAAAATTAATTGATTGCTTTATTGAAAATAACGTTTGGAATTAAACCGGGTATGTAAATACCCGATTTAAAACAACTAACTAAAATTAGTCGTCAATTTCTACTGAACTTGAATTCTGGCTTGAAGCTGAACCATGGTTAGAAGTAGAAGCTTGGCTTGGTGTTGATGGTTGGCTTGAAGCTGAACCATGGTTAGAAGTAGAAGTCTGACTTGG
>CAZEPW010000009.1:43008-75208 GCA_964514215.1 uncultured Thioalkalispiraceae bacterium | reverse complement strand
GTGTTGATGGTTGGCTTGAAGCTGAACCATGGTTAGAAGTAGAAGTCTGACTTGGTGTTGATGGTTGGCTTGAAGCTGAACCATGGTTAGAAGTAGAAGTCTGACTTGGAGTAGAATTTTGGTTAGTCATTGAATTTTGATTCGAAGACGAATTCTGGTTAGTCATTGAATTTTGGTTTGATGAACTAGGTGCACCCATACTTTGACCTTGGCTAAGGTTATTCGCTAATGGATTATTATGCGAACCAGCAAAAGCGGATGTACTAACAGCTAAAGCAATAACGGATGAGATCAAAACTGATTTTGTTGTATTTTTCATAATTATTTTCCTTTTTATATTATTCTATTAGAATATTCTAATCGGGATTGATTATAGGTGAGTAATATTCCCACACACAGTGATGTAAGACACAAAATAAAACTATTAATGGATTAATTGATCTAGAACAGACAAAATTGCTTCAAAAACCTCCAATTAATCAATATGTTAAGTAATAGCTAATTTATATGTGGTTATTTAAGGGCTGGGTACGAAACACAATGGCTCTAGGAAATGAAACAATATTAGTTTTTTTAAATCTCGATATTGACGCTTTTGCTTGCAACAATAAATGCGACAAACATTTATTGGCTCTACCGAAATGACCGTTATTTTAAAACTGGGTTGTAAAAAATAACGTCTTAACAAGAGACTGAATTCAAAAATTCATTAATGCTCGCTCGTCTAGATTCAGGCTAAATCATTTCCGGAATGCCAGTTTATTTGGAATTTAAATTCGATGCGGTATTGCTTAGTGAAGCACTAAAATACCACTATAAATTTTAATAATAACTCACTAAATTGAACCTTATGCTATGAATTATATCGAATCAAGAATATAAGACAGCAATCACATTTAATGCTATAAAAGCAATAAACTAATTGCTTAAAAAAGATAAATCGGTTTCACTAAACGTTAAATTATCCCACAAGGATATCTCGAAAGTATATTGAAACATCACTAACTTTTATGGATATCAACCACAGGATTAATTACTATAACATTAATTAGAGGTACACCATGATTATTCGAATAACCCATATTCCACTGACTCTTATGCTAGGTTTTGGACTTTTAAATATTAGCGCTACCGTTCAGGCTGCTGCTCCACAACCTGAGATGACAGTTTATAAAAGCCCTACCTGTGGGTGTTGTAAAAAGTGGATTTCGCATTTAGAGAAAAATGGCTTTAAAGTAACAGCGCACGATGTTCAAAGTGTCCAGCCCTATAAAACAAAAAATAAAATCACACCCGAACTTGCTTCGTGCCATACCGCGAAAATAAATGGTTACACTATTGAAGGACATGTTCCTGCAAAAGATATTTTACGCTTATTAAAAGAAAAAGCTAAAGTAAGTGGTTTAGCCGTTCCCGGTATGCCAGTTGGTTCGCCGGGAATGGAAGTGGGCAATCGAAAAGATAATTACGATGTGGTATCTTTTGACGATAAAGGTAAACAAGAAGTATTTTCAAGTTATTAAATTTATTCTCAATAGTTTTGCAAAAAAGGCGTTTTACCTAAAATAGATAAACGCCTTTTTTATTAGCGTTGCAGTTTAAAACCAGGCTCGAAATCCCAAAACTAATTGAGTATCACTCACGGCTGTCCTAGCTGCTCTAGCAAAATCAGCACTATTACCATACCGATGGTTAACGTTAATTCCAATGTAGGGCGCAAACTCTCGTTTAATTTCATAACGCAAACGTAACCCCGTTTGTGAATCGGCTAAACCTGATCCCGTATTTAGCTTGGCATCGTCTTTACTATAAAAGTTAACTTCAATTTCAGGTGTTAAAATTAATTTTTGAGTAAACAAAATTTCATATTCAGCTTGAAGCCGCAAACCTACTTGTCCAGCTTCTGCAATAAATAACGCGGTATCAATTTCGTAAAAATAAGGCGCTAAACCTTGAAAACCAACAACCAACCATTGTTTCTCGGGTTTTGGGTTAATATCACTACGTATACCAAATTGCAAATCCCAAAAGGGTGCAATAGCTCGACTATAAAGCGCTTGAACTTCAAACTCCTCTGTCTCGCTATTAACTTGTTCGGCTTCAACTTTTAACCAAAATTTGTTTAAATCTTTTCCTATCCAAGCTTGGCCTTCTAACACCAATGGATCATTGCCATCGGTCACACGAGTTTCAAGCTGGTTTATCATTACTTTAGTAATAATGGGATCATCTTCCATGCCTCCCGCAAAAATATTAGACGAAAACAACCAGCCGGTTAAGGCGGCATAAAATAAATTTTTCATTTTTTTCTCCTTAACTAACTTCAATTTTTCGAAACATACCCAGCATGTGATACAACAAATGGCAGTGATACGCCCAACCACCCATTGCATCGGCTGTTACCAGATAACTAATTTTCGCGCCCGGTTGCACGATGGCAGTATGCTTACGTGGAATATAATTCGCATCCCCGGTTTCTAAGTCACTCCACATGCCATGCAAATGTATAGGATGATTCATCATGGTATCGTTAATTAAATTAATTCGAACACGTTCACCAAACTTTAATTTTAGCGGTTGTGCATCCGCAAATTTGATGCCATTCATCGACCACATATAACGACTCATATTCCCGGTGAGATGTAAATCAATTTCACGACCAGGTTCACGTGAGTCTGGCGTTTTATAAAGATTGCGTAAATCGGCATAGGTTAATACCCTGCGACCATTATCGCGTAAGCCCGTGCCCGGATCGTCAAGTCGGTATTTTGCAGCATCGGCACGCATATCAACTTGCGGCCCATATTCTGTTTTGGCATGAAGCACTTTATGTTTACTACCGTAACCTGCAACACCAGAACCAATTTTCGGTTTTGACATTGTCGAATGATCCATTCCCGACATTGAACCCATGTCCATGCCCATATCACCGTGTGTTAACAATGGCGCCGGATCCAGACTGGGTACGTCGCTGGTTAATGATGCATCAGGAGTTAAACGCCCCAGCGCATAACCACTGCGATCAATTGCTTGTGAAAAAATGCTATACGCACGTTCGTCGCGGGGCTCAACAATAACATCGTAGGTTTCTGCAACACCGATTCTAATTTCATCAACAGAGACAGGTTGAATGTATTGTCCGTCGGCTGCCACTACCGTCATTTTTAACCCCGGAATCCGCACATCAAAAAAAGTCATAGCAGCTGAATTAATGAATCGTAATAATATCTTTTCACCTTTTTTAAATAATCCTGTCCAAGTGTCCGCGGGAGTATGTCCGTTTGTTAAAAATGTATAGGTATAACCAGTAACATCTGAAATATCGCGATCCGACATTCGCATTTGATTCCACATACCACGTTTAGTCCAGAAGTTATCCCAACCGTCTTGACTGATTTCATTCAACGCTTCACTGATGGTACGTTCACGAAAGTTATAATAATGGCTGAGTTTTTTAAGTTTATAATAGATATCATTTGGATCTTCATCACTCCAATCTGACAGTAACACCACATGCTCTCGATCATAATGATAGGGAGCCGGATTTTTTGGTTCAATGACAATGGCACCATAAGCACCTGTTTGCTCCTGAAAACCCGAATGGCTGTGATACCAATAGGTGCCGTTTTGTATTACCGGGAATTGATAACGATAGGTTTCACCGGGTTTTATGCCACTAAAACCATCGCTGATATTGGGCACACCGTCTTGGCCACTGGGTAAAATAATACCATGCCAGTGAATCGAGGTATCATCTACCATATTGTTGGTTACGTTGAGCGTAATAGTATCACCCTCTTTCCAGTGTAATATTGGTGCCGGCACTGAGCCATTTATTGCCGTAGCATAACGTTCTGCACCGGTAAAATTAACCTTAGTTGGGGAATAATTTAAATCAAAGCGTGAGCCCGTTAAAACATTTGTATCACTAAAGCTTCTTTTCATCGAACCTTTAGATTGGGCATTGGCACTAAAACCAAGGCTAATCATTGCACCACCAACTGCAATTCCCTGCACAAATCGACGACGAGATAATGATATGGGTTGGACACCCGGTAATATAATTTTGTTCATTTCGAACCCCTTAGAATAATCAACAAACCGCTAAACAACAATTAAAGCAAACTATAAATATAAGAACAAAAAAATTGGAGGACGATAAATAGAGGAATTAAAAAAATATTAGTTTGAGTAAATAATTTTCATGCAATTTAAATGTGCTAATTAAAATTCTCAATATTTTTTCATCGCATATTTCAGAGTGTCAATTCATTAATAAGTTCAATCACTCCAACGACAGTAGCATAATAATCTTAATTTGATTTAAATCAACTAGCAACTATTTAGATGTAACTAAATTTTAATATTACAGTCACAGCTAATGAAGCTCAAAATCATTGCAAAACAAAACGGAGATCACACAATGAAAACCTTTAAATCCAAAATAATATTAAGCACGGGTCTGGCACTAATAGCATCCATAAGTTTTGCTGCTCCAAGCGTATACATTCCTTTAGGTTCAGCCAATAAAGTTATAAAAGTAGATGCTGCTACCGATAAAATTACTGCCACATACACCGGAGTTGAAAACCCTCATGGTTTAGTTGCAACTCCCAATGGTGAATATGTTATTACCGGCAGCTTAGTTGAAGCACCCGACACGAAAAAAAGTAAATTATTTTTTATTCACCCCGAACACGGCCATGTTATGTCAACCATTGCGGTAACAGGCTGGACACACCATCAAGCAATTACGCCAAACGGCCGTTATGTCATATCAACCCATGCTTTACGCGGCTCGGTAAGTGTTGTCGACTTAAAAACCAATACCGTTTTTAAGACAATTAAAACCGGCCCAGTACCGAATTTCACATTAATAACAAAAAATGGCAAACGCGCCTTTGTCAGTAACACCGGCAATAATACCATTAGTGAAATTGATTTAACAAATTGGAACGTCATAAGAACGCTAGAATCCGGTCCTGCTCCCGAGCACATGGCTTTCTCTGCTGATCAATCCATCTTGTTTGTCACCAACCCCAAAGTTGGTACCGTATCAGCAGTTGATATCAACTCCGGCAAAGTTGTCAATAACTTTAAAATTGGCAATAGCGTTCACGGTCTGGATATTGGCGACGATGGCAAAACACTGTTTGTTAGCAGTAAAAAAGACAATAAATTAGTTGCCATTGATACCAATAATGGCAAGAAACAAAGCTTGGCATTATCACCTGCTCCTTATCATTTAAATAGCATTCGAGGCACCGGTAAAATATATATTTCCAGCCGTAGCAAACCTCTTATTTGGGTGGTTGATCAAAAAAACTTAACCATAATCAACACCATAAAATTAGCAGGCGGTGAAGCACACCAAATGGCTATTGTTAATTAACCTAGCAATAAACCAAACGGCCAAGGATGGCATGGTTTCATCTGCTTCAATTTCAGTAAACAGGTTTATATCCGCTACTTTATTAAATAATAAATAACCCCAAATTTTAAACATCTATAAAATACCAAATAATTAAGGTAGATTACGACATCAAGAGAGGAAATATAAACAAGGAAAAAAAATGAAAAAAAAGATAATGTCGTTATCGTGCTTGCTAGCTATTACATTTTCAACTTCTGTTTATTCAGACACAACAGCAGAAATTGAAAAGCTTAAAGTTGAAATAGAAAAACTCAAAGTTGAAGTGCAAAAAGCCATCGAGTGGAAAGAACCGAATACCTTGGTGCATTTATCAGGTTATGCTGATGTTGGATTTGTTGACGCTAAAAATGCCAACAATAGCTATAATATAGGCTCATTTTCACCTATTTTTCATTACCAATATCGCGATATCGTCATGCTAGAATCGGAGTTAGAGCTTGAAGTTGAAGCCGATGGCACAACCAAAACCTCTTTAGATTATCTCACTATCGATTTATTTGTTAATGACTACGTAACATTTATTGCTGGAAAATTTCTTAGCCCCATCGGTCAGTTTCGACAAAACTTACACCCATCATGGATAAATAAACTACCATCAGCGCCACCGGGCTTTGGCCATGATGGCGCAGCACCACTGTCGGATATGGGAGTACAACTACGAGGTGGTTTTCCGATTGCCAACGTTCGCAGCAATTATTCAATTTACATCAGCAACGGTCCGGAATTGATAACCGAATATGATGGCGCAAATTTTGAATTAGATGGTATCGTCGCGGAAGGCAAAAATGCCGATATTGATAACAAAAAAGTCATTGGTGGTCGCTTTGGTATATTACCCATCCCGAGTTTAGAAATAGCCATTTCCGCTGCTAGCGGTAAATCAACTGTAACCAGTACCGAAGGTACAACACCACCCGCCTTGGCCAATGAGCAAGCACGTGATTACACCGTCACCGGTCTCGATTTTGCTTGGCAGCTTAACAGTTTTTATCTTCGTGGTGAGTACGTCCACAGTAAAGTAGGGTCAACTAACGTTGGCACATCGGCCTCAGATGGCGCTGAATGGACCACCTGGTATACTCAGGCAGCCTATCAATTTTTTCCAAGTAAAATTGAAACCGTTATTCGCTATACTGATTTTGATAGCGTTGGCCTAGCCAAGGATCAAAAACAATGGGCATTAGGTGTTAATTATTTATTCGCTAATAACGTCATTGGTAAAATAGCCTATGAATTAAATGATGGCACAAAATCTACTATCGCAGACGATGATAGACTGTTATTACAATTAGCGTATGGATTTTAGGAGAGCACAGCATGAAAATTAAAAATAAAATTATCGTACTATTTTTTGCCAGTTTAACAACCCAACTAAGTATTGCTTCTGATTTTCCTGAAAAAGGTGACTTTCAACAAGGAGCAAAACTTTGGGCAGAAAATTGTGGACGCTGTCATAATATTCGTTCAGCCAATGAATTACGTGATGATCAATGGATAACCACTGTTTTTCACATGCGAGTTCGCGCCGGTTTAACCGGACAAGAATCACGCGATGTATTAACTTTTTTACAAGGCTCAAATACCAATATTGTCAATACAGCAATCACAACAAATGCAAGTAACAAGGCCAGCAATTTAACGGGAAAAGAAATCTATACGCAAACCTGCATTGCTTGTCATGGAGCTGATGGTACAGGTGGCTTACCCGGAGTACCTAACTTTACAAACAAAAATGGCCCGTTAGCCAAAGCAGATGATGTTTTAATACAGCACATCACTAAAGGTTTTAGGACTCCCGGTTCTGCGATGGCGATGCCGCCAAAAGGCGGTAACCCAAATTTATCCGCGAGTGATGTTAAAAAATCTTTATTGTATATTAGAAAAACATTTGGCGCTAAATAATAGCAATACCATATTAAACTAACTGTCGGAGTCTTCATGACTTTTTATGTACAAGGTTTGAATAGCCACGAGGTAATGCCTCTTATGCAATTATTTAAGCAGCATACTATTACAAAAACCCATAACATCGTTACTACCGACAACATAAAAGAACATGAAGACCGACAGCAAGATTGGCAATCAGAAACCGCAATAAATTCCTATCAACAAGTGGCTGGTTTAAGACAAAACACGGATGTTCTCATTGCAAACCAAATAATGACATCACCAGTCATCACGCTTAAATCTCAAGATACAATAGCAACTGCATTGTCCTTTTTCAAAAAGCACCAATTACGCCATATCCCCGTTGTTAATAATTCAAATACTGTTCAAGGAATTATCTCTGATCGCGATTTACTCCGTTATTTAAGTGGTATGTCTAAAAATTACAATAAACAAAACACCGCCATCAATTATAAAAATAATTTAAAAACTATAATGAGCAGCAACGTATTAACTGCTAGCGAAGATACTGATGTGCGCTACATAGCTCGTTTAATTGTAGAACAACGTGTTGGTGCAATGCCTATTGTTATCGATGGCACTATAACGGGAATAATATCTCGAAGTGATTTACTCAGTGCCATCATGAAAAACTTTGAACTGGAATTATGGAGCTAATGATCTAGATCATTTTTTTTTGCAATAAAGTGGCACGTAGTTCAAATTTAGTTGTCGTAGTTAATATAACAAATAAAAATTATTAGGCTTATACAATGTCATCCACAAAAAATACAATAGATAACAAACGTCGACGGTTTTTGATTACTTCCACTACCGTGGTTGGCGCTATTGGTACTGGTGTTATTAGCATACCTTTTATTGCTTCAATGTCACCAAGCGCACGAGCACGTTCGGCTGGCGCTCCGGTTATAGTCGATATTAGCAAACTGGCATTTAATCAACAAATTACGGTTGAATGGCGTGGACAACCAGTATGGATTTTACGACGCAGTGAAGACATGATAAAACGTTTAAAGCAAAAGTCATTACTGGATCGATTACGCGACCCAAACTCAACAGTAAAGCAACAACCTGATTATGCAAAAAATGAATTTCGTGCAATAAAATCTGAATATTTAGTGGTTGTTGGCATCTGCACCCATCTTGGCTGTGTCCCAACATTTAGACCTGAGCTAGCACCAGCAGATCTTGGCGTGCAATGGCCTGGCGGCTACTTTTGCCCTTGCCATGGCTCAAAATTTGATTTAGCCGGACGTGTCTTTAAAGGTGTGCCTGCTCCTACTAACTTAGTGATACCACCTTACCATTTTATGTCCGATACAATAATTAAGATAGGTGAAAGTAACATGAAGCAAGTGTAATAAATTGGAGAAAACATTATGGACTATCGAAAAGTAACAGCAATAATCCCAGACTCTTCATTAGCAGCAGTAGAAGAAGCATTATCCGCCATTGGTGTACCCGGTATTACAGTGTCAACAGCCCACGGTTATGGTGAATACCGTAATTTTTATGCTAAAGATAAAATGAACGACTGCACTCGTGTTGAAGTTTTTACCGAAAAAGAACAAGCCCAAAATATTGTTAATGCCATTGCTAGCTCGGTAAGCCACGGCTTGAAGTCTGATGGTGTTATAGCAATATTGCCTGTTGAAGAATTTATCCATATTCGCGACTTTAATGAAATAAATGTAAGCTGATAATATTAATGCATTAACTAGGCCGTCCAACAAACCCAAAACGGCACCGTCATTCCCGCAATCTCTTAGCGGGAATCTCACACGATCCCCTCAAAGCGATACAATAAAAATAACAGCACTGCAATGATGATGATATTTTAAAATGGTTACGTACGTGACACTGGAAAAATATTTTGTCGATAGAATTTATTAAATTGCTGAAATACTTCCGGACATTTTGATTCTAATATTTTAGGCGCTGTAAAAAAATATTCGGTTAAAACAGAAAAAAATTCTGCCGGATCGGTTGCGGCATAACTATTGATATAGCCATGTCCAACTTCATATAATTGCTTGTTTAATTGTTGATAGGCATCGCTCAAAATATCAGTCCATTGCTGACGCTGCATCGAGGCGTGAAGTGGAGGCATTCCATTAGCACTACCCGTTAACATATCCAGCTTATGAGCAAACTCATGCAAGACAACATTGTGACCTTCTCTTGGATATTCAACATCCTGCACCACATCTTTCCACGATAATATCACCGGTCCATGCGACCATGACTCACCACTTAAAATACGATCGGTTTTATGGAGTACACCCGCAGCATCGGTGTATTCGTGCTTAACCTTAAAAACATCAGGGTAAACGATAACCTGCACCCAGCCATTGTAATAATCGAGGCTTAAATTTAATATTAACAAACAAGCTTGTGCTGCAATTAACAGCTTCATATAGTCGGTTAAATCAATATCCCCAGTTGCACTGATGGTTTTTTTGTGTAAAAAAAGTCGCGTTAAATAACGCAACTTAATTTTTTCAGAGGTCGATAAATTTTGTAATACCGGTGTTGATAATATCACTCGTTGCCATAAGGCATCTGGAATTCGTTTAGCGACAAACCACTGTTGATAGTAGGATTTTAAATATTGAAACATTACATTAAGTTATTAACTGCTTATTAATAGCTATACAATATGTCTTTTTGGTTGGATTTCAATAGCAAAGTGTGATGCATTTTTAACAAAAAGATTTTAAATGAACTATTTGCCTAATAATTTATCTGATAATTAGTATTTAACAGTATAAAAATAGTACAAGGTAATATATGCTTATGATATTTCAGCAGACTTATTAATCTCAACTACAGTCAGTAAGAAGTAGTTATTACCAGTAATAATATTTTAAATAGGATAAACAATGATAAAAACTTTAATTATTCTTTTGTTCACAGTGTTAATCGGTGGTTCAGCATTTATTTGGTTTGGAGTATACAACATTGCAGCAAACGATAAGCATTGGGATATTACCAATGAATTAATCGAAATATTTAGAGAGCGCTCTATTGAAGTTCGAGCAGAAGATATTGTAGAACCAAAAAATCTATCCGACCCAACACGTATAATCAAAGCGGCAGCCAATTATCAAGAAATGTGCGCTGCATGTCATCTTGCTCCAGGCGTTAACACCAGTGAATTAAATGATGGCTTATATCCTAAACCACCGGTATTTTCAAAAGCAGCTCACGGCGCACATGACAATAAAGATAATTTTTGGGTTATTAAAAACGGCATAAAATTAACAGGAATGCCCGCTTGGGGTGGCTCACACACCGATGATGAAATTTGGTCGTTAGTGGCTTTTATTAATGGATTAAATGAAATGTCAGCCGCTGATTACAAAAAATTTACCGCTGTCAAATCAGGTACTCACGGCCATACTGGCGGGCATTAATAGTATTCATCGAGTCATTTAACTAAAATTAAGCAACTACGTTAAATGACTCGTGAACATCAAACAAAATTATTCTACAGTTTCAACTCCTGACACTTTATTACTACCAAACATTAAATGAATGAAGGGTTGCTCCATACCATTAGGTAAAATAAAACCTGTTGGTACAGGTGATCGCTCAGGTCCGTTAGCAGTAAAAATTTCGTTTGGCATTAATAAATGCGTTTGTAGCTTACTACAATCAACACCATCATCAAAAACCAATTTATAGTCTGCATCACGTACCGAACAGGTAGTCATTAAATGTACTACGCGATTATTGGCAACTTCAACGCCATTAACTTCTAATGTACCTACCCCCCAAAACGCAACATAGGTAAAAGCCGTTGGCATTAATTTTGTACCTATACCGGTCATACCGTGCTGTAAAAAATTAGTTCCAACACCACCCATAATTGGATGCTGTAAACCAATCGGAATAACTTTGTCCACCATTAATTTATAATTATTCAAACCATCAGGACTAGTGAATGTCGTACTAAACTTTACTTCATCTTCGGATAATGGATGATCATATATCGTCTTATCTTTTAATTTTAATTCATATTCACCACTGCTAGGTTTATAGTTATCTGAAAACGGCGTTGGCATCGCAGTCATCGTCCACGCACTAGCATCGGCATTTTTTAATCTCATGGCGAGCGGTACACCAACATCAGGTTCAAAACCCAATGGTTTTTCAGGTGTCCCAAATAATTTAGGATCAAGCTTTCGTTGTCCCGGTAGAATCCAACGTACATCACCGCCACCTTCCATCTCAACTTCAACGCTGCCACCTGCTAGCGTTGCAGGATTATGTTTAATAACAGTTGCATCTGAAGCCGCGATACTTGCTTGACTATATAAGCTAAGCACAGTAACAGCTATTATTGACTGAATAGAAATGGAACATTTATTTTTATAATTATCCAACATTTTATTTCCTCCTTATTATTAAAGTAGTTATTTGACACTATTGATTATATTAAGTTTCAATAAACAGCTTATTCCGATAAACTAATATTATTTGTTCATTTATGTAAAATAAATTGACTAAAAATGTTAAGCTTTAGTTTCATCATTGAGCTTAAAAAAATTGATTAATGTTATAAATTAAATTAATTTATACTCATAGCACATTAACTGTTGAAACCGGAGAACCAAGTGAAAAAAATTATTATTGTCGGCAATGGGTTTGCATCTTTATTTTTAATTCAATATTTTTTATTTATGCCGATCTTCCCATTCTTTGCGTTTTTCACTCGGCGTATTTATTCTAAATACGACATTACTTTAATCGGTAATGGTATGTTCACCTACTTTCCATCCATTCCCGAATTTATCACCGGCAAAAAAACTCGAAAAAATGTACTCATCGATATAAAACCCTTTTTAAAACGACGTAATATTCGTTTTATCAATAGCATCGTCACCGACATTCAAGATGGTGGACGAACAGTCATAACCAAAGATGGCAGTTATCAAAATGACGCATTGTTTCTTGGAATTGGGCCAGCATTTTTAGAGGAAGATATTCCCGGCACCAAAGAATATACTTTTTCACCCTGCCTTGGTCCGGACAATATGGATCAATACATGGAAAAATTGACCGCATTAAGTTCAGGAGTTTTATATATAGGATATAAAATTAATAAACAGGATGGTTTCGTAGCAGGACGTGCAGGACAAATTTATGAATGCGCGTGTTTACTTGATTTCATGTTAAAAGAAAAAGGCATTCGCGATAAATTTGAAATTCATTTTTTCTCTTCCAATATTCAAAAAGGCGAAACCGGTGCCATCACCGATAGATTAGCCGAACGAGGCATCATATTAGATTATGGTTACGAGCCTGCCGAGTTTGTTGCCGGCGGATTAAAAGATGAAGACGGCAGCATTCGAAAAGCAGATCTGGTGCTTTACTCTCCCGGCATCACCGGTGCTAAATGGTTACAACAAACGTGTATTCCCGTTTCCCCTGGTGGCCATATTGATGCAAATAAGTTTGGCCAAGTTAAAGGTTTAACCAATGTATACTCCGCGGGCGATTGTGCTAGTCATGAAAACCCACCACCATGGGTACCTCATCAAGCGCACATGGCACAACTACGTGCACAAACTGTAGCTAAAAATCTTAAAGCATCATTACAAAATAACCAAGCTAGTGATACTTACCGTTATGAATTATCGTGTATTTTAAATATGGAAAACGATGCCATGTGGATGCACATGTCCAGTGATAACAAACCACCATTTTGGAACATATTTCCAAGGCGTTCTAAAAAATTAGTTGCTGTTAAAAATACATTCGAAAAATTATATTTATTCTACCTTAAATATATGTAATATTTTATTGTTGACGGATGGTAGGCGTTTCAAAGCCCCATCCGCAACCTCTAAATAGAGACAAAAAAATTCAAATTATAGGGCACCAAAGCACTATTAAGCTGTCCAACTATACGTATTGAAAATAAATTTAATTCCCCAGAATACCTTAGTGGTGAGACTATGATACGTGCAATAAAATTTAACACCTTACTTTTGTCTATTTTAATCACATCACTAACCATTAATGCTGCCCAAACAGCAGAAATAACAAAATCAGGTGAAAGCCAACATTTACTCTATAATAAAGATGTATTATTACAAGACTTTAGTGGCAAAAACCGCAGCATAGAAGAATACACTGGCAAAGGAAAATGGTTACTGGTTATGATATGGGCATCGAGTTGCCACATCTGTAATGCCGAAATAAAAAATTATATCGAACTCAATAATAAACATAAAAACAAAGACTTAACAGTGTTAGGCATTTCAGTTGACGGCTGGCAATATAAAGCCGATGCACTTGAGTTCATTCGTAAGCACAAAGTCAATTTTACAAACTTAATTGCAGCCCCAGTCGTGATTGACCATTTTTACGAATTGCAAACGGGGAAAAATTTAGTTGGAACACCATCATTTCTACTTTATGCGCCATCCGGTGAATTAAAAGCAGAACAGTCTGGTGCCGTTCCAACAACATTAATTGAAGAATTCATCAGCAAAAACTCGAATAAGACTCAATAAAATAAGGAGGATTCGCGTTTTAATGCAATTCATAGTAGTTTTGCTTGTCTGATCCAGATTAATTAGTAAATCATTATTTGACACGAAAACCACCTCCTATTGTCATAAATTATGTGTATAAGTAAAATAATAAAAGTGAGAATAAAATGAAAAAAGATCCTGTATGCGGCATGGACGTTGATGAACAAAGCCAACATCAATTTAATTATAACAATAACGATTATCATTTCTGTAGTGAACATTGCTTACATAAATTCGAAGAACAGCCGCAACAGTATCTCGACATAAAAGATCCTGTCTGTGGTATGGTCGTTGATGCACAAAACCAACATCAATTTAATTATAACAATAACGACTACCATTTCTGCAGTGAAAATTGTCTGCATAAATTCGAAAAACAACCACAACACTATCTAGATAAAAAAGAATCCGATAATCAGGTTGTATCAGAGCAAGATACTGAGACAACATACACCTGCCCAATGGATCCTGAAATCATTCAACAAGGTCCAGGAATTTGTCCCAAATGTGGTATGGCATTAGAACCAATGGGTATCCCAAGTGTTGCCAGCAAAACACAATATACCTGTCCCATGCATCCAGAGATATTACAAGACGAACCCGGTATTTGTCCCAAATGCGGCATGGCACTCGAAGCAACCAGTGTTGCCGTTGAAGAAGAGAATGAAGAACTCAATGATATGAGCCGTCGCTTTTGGATTGGCACTATTTTATCCATCCCAGTTTTCATATTAGCAATGGTAGCGGACTTAATGCCAACACTATTACCCAGCGCCTTAACAATGGATAAAGTACAGTGGATACAATTTGTATTAGCATCACCTGTAGTACTATGGGGCGGCTGGCCGTTTTACGTGCGTTTCTGGTTATCCATTAAAACTTGGAACTTAAATATGTTTACCTTGATTGGGCTTGGTGTATCCGTAGCCTACATCTACAGCGTCGTCGCATTACTCTATCCCGGATTATTTCCACCGGTTATGCAAATGGAAGGCGGCTTGGTTGATGTTTATTTTGAAGCGGCAGCCGTTATTACAACTCTGGTTTTACTTGGGCAAGTTTTAGAATTACGCGCACGTTCAAAAACCAATGCCGCAATACAACTGCTACTTGGCCTTGCACCTAATACTGCACGTATCGTTCGAGAAGACGGCACTGAAGAAGATATTTCTTTAGAGAAAGTTGTGGTTGGCGACAAGCTTCGAGTTCGTCCCGGAGAAAAAATTCCAGTTGATGGCATCGTAGTAGATGGTGAAAGTAATGTGGACGAATCAATGGTCACCGGTGAACCAATACCCGTCACAAAAGAACAAGGTGAACGACTAATAGGAGCCACAGTAAACGGCACAGGCAGCCTATTAATGACCGCCGAAAAAATTGGTAGCGATACTTTATTATCACAAATAGTACAAATGGTTGCCGATGCACAACGCTCACGCGCCCCCATCCAAAAATTAGCCGACACGGTAGCAGGATTTTTTGTACCCGTGGTGGTGCTGATTGCCGCAATATCATTTACTGTTTGGGGATTATACGGGCCAGAACCAAGACTTGCACATGCCATCGTAAACGCAGTTGCAGTTTTAATCATTGCCTGCCCTTGTGCCCTTGGCCTCGCAACACCAATATCGATTATGGTAGGAACCGGCCGAGGTGCGGCTGCTGGTGTATTAATAAAAAATGCTGAAGCCTTAGAGTTAATGGAAAAAGTCGATACTCTCGTAGTCGATAAAACCGGAACACTAACCGAAGGCAAACCAAAATTAGTGAATGTACAAGTTAACAATGGTTTTAACGAGGATGAAGTATTGAGCTTAGCCGCAAGTATCGAGCGCTCAAGTGAACATCCCCTAGCCGAAGCCATAGTCAAAGGCGCACAAGATAAAGACATAGCAATGTCCGATATTACAGACTTCCAATCAATCACCGGAAAAGGCGTTACCGGCATCGTTAATAATAAACAAATTGCACTCGGAAATTTAAAACTACTCGAAAGCCTCAATATAGACGCAGGCGATCTTCCCTCACAGGCAGATAACTACCGCAGTGAAGGCCAAACCGTCATGCTCATAGCTATTGACAATATTGCAGCAGGATTAATCGGTGTAGCTGATCCCATTAAAGACTCAACACCAGAAGCCATTGCCAGTTTACACGCAGAAGGCATTACCATTGTGATGTTAACCGGTGATAGCAATAAAACAGCTCAAGCGGTTGCCAGCAAACTTAATATTGATCGAGTAGAGGCCGAAGTGTTGCCTGACCAAAAAGCCGCTATCGTTAAAGAATTACAAGCCGCCGGAAAAATTGTTGCAATGGCCGGTGATGGCATTAATGATGCCCCCGCTTTAGCACAAGCACAAGTTGGTATTGCGATGGGAACTGGAACCGATGTTGCAATGGAAAGTGCCAGTGTCACACTCATTAAAGGTGATCTTCGCGGCATCGTTCGAGCAAGGCGTTTAAGTAGAGCAACCATGCGTAATATTCGTCAAAATTTATTCTTTGCATTTATCTACAATAGCGCCGGTGTGCCAGTTGCCGCAGGAGTATTATACCCCGTGTTTGGTGTGTTATTGTCACCCATAATTGCAGCAGCAGCGATGAGCTTTAGTTCAGTATCGGTTATTACCAACGCATTGAGATTAAAAAAGGCTAAGCTATGATGGGCAATGGTTCGATGATATTCAGTGGAGGTTATATGTGGTTTTTTTGGATTATACTTTTAATCATAATAATCTACCTCTTCAAAAATGTTTTTACTAACAACCCTGATGACTCTAAGATAAATAAAACTGAAACAGCGATGGAGATATTAGAAAAGCGTTATGCCAATGGAGAAATAAATGATGACGAATTTAATCATCAACGAGATCAGTTAAAAAATAAATAAGGTTTTATTTCTAAATGGGGCTTTATAGTTTTTCAATTTTAATTTTTGGTATTTTAATTTTAGCGTTTATATATTTTCGCATTAAAATAAAAACACTAAAAAATAATTTAATTTTCTTACTACTACTAATTAGTTATCTAAGCCTGTTTTTTCTATTTCACCATCAAATAGAAAAAACATGTGAAATACTAATTAGCAATAACACAACCGATATTCTAACTATCATACGATCGTGGGGGCTAGCCGCCCCCCTGATTAGCGTATTACTTATGATTCTCCAAGCGGTAATCGCACCGCTACCGGCTTATTTAATTACTGCTGCCAATGGCATCATATTTGGTTTATTTTGGGGAGTTGTTATCTCATCAATAGGTGCAATGTTAGGTGCTTTAGTGTCATTTTCCATCACCCGATGGTTTTATAATAACTATGCGCGAAATAAATTAAAAGAATCAAAAACTCATGATTATATTGAAAAAATTAGTAGTAAACATGGCTTTAAAGTAATATTAATCGCTAGACTAATACCAATAATTTCATTTGATTTAATCAGCTATGCAGCAGGTGCGAGCACCATAAAAACCTCACATTTTTTACTGGCAACTTTCATCGGAATGTTACCAGCAACAATTGTATATACCGCAATCGCCAGTAAAGTAACCGTAATCGAACAATATTCCAATCAGTTTGTGATATATTCAATATTACTGGCCATTATATTAATTATTTCGTGGCTAATTAAAAGTTCTATCTCAAAAAATGCGGATTAGTTCATTTATCGAAGTTTTTTGATTGGCTCAATAGCGATAACACGATAAAATAACAACCCAACAACTGACACAACCTCGAATAGCGAGATTAAAACACATGGGAAACCCATTCCAAGAACAACTACTTAAAGCTGGCTTAGTCACTAAGCAACAAGTGCAAAAAGCCAATAAAAGTAAACATAAAAAGAAAAAACAATTATCAAAAAAAGATAAAACTGTTGACGAGGCAAAATTAAAGTTACAAAAAATTGCCGAACAAAAATCAAAGCGCGATAGTGAGCTTAATAAGAAAAAAGAACTGCAAGCCCGACAAAAAGCTATTTCCTCAGAAATTAATCAATTGATTGAAAATAATTTTATCAAACGTGATAACACATGCGAAATAATTTATAACTTTGAACACCAAAATAAAATTAAACATATTTATATCAATAACGATATGAAACAACAATTAATTAATGGCAAACTTGGAATAGCTCGCATCGAAGGTCGTTATGAACTCGTTCCTTTAACAATAGCCAAAAAAATTCAACAACGAAATGAAAAACGTATAATAATTTTTGTAGATGAACAACACCAAACTGATGAAAACGATCCCTATGCCGAATATCAAATTCCGGATGATTTAACTTGGTAACAACATTAAAATAAAATATTCCTCCGTAGGTTGGGGGGAATGCTTTTCAAACCCCAACAAACTTGTTTAAACAACTATCGCTGTTGCGCTGCGCTTACCCCAACCTACTGGGTTATTATTATGCCATTGTAATTTTATGTAGGTTGGGGTGAATGTCTTCCGAACCCCACGCTATCGGTTTAAACCTCCATCGCTGTTGCGCTATGCTTACCCCAACCTACTGGGTTATTATAATTTTTGTAGGTTGGGGTAAGTGTCTATCG
Source organism: uncultured Thioalkalispiraceae bacterium (assembly GCA_964514215.1). GTDB lineage: Bacteria > Pseudomonadota > Gammaproteobacteria > UBA6429 > Thiohalophilaceae > CAYQUC01. The sequence continues at coordinate 56,758 of CAZEPW010000009.1, read as the reverse complement.
AACCCCAACACTATTTGTTTAAACCACCATTTTTGTTGAGGTTTAACATCTCATGTCAAACGTAACTAACCTTATTTAATCGAATACCGGAACAAATTCTATCCCTTTCTTGATATTTGGACGATTGACCAATATACTGGGACATACGTCCAATAACAGGAGCGACAAATGAAAACAATACTCATCACCGGTGCAACAGGTTTTGTGGGGTCACATGCTTTAACCCAATTAGCTAAAATTTCTGATATTAATTTAATTGCGGCCTGTAGAGATCCTAATAAGCTACACAAAACATTTAATGGTGAAGTGAGGCAAGGTGATATTCGGGATCAAACCTACCTCGATAGCTTATTTAAGAATATTGATGTTGTAATTAATGCGGCCTCATGGTCATCATTATGGGGAAACGCTAATGATTCAGATACATTGTTTCTCCAGCCCAGTATCAAATTTATTGATAGCTTTATGCAAAGCTCAGCACAAAAATTTATTAATATTAGCAGCACATCGATATCAGCAACAAATGGTTCAAACGATGCATTGACTGCTGGTAAGCCGCCACTGTTTTGGCCGCATTTTGCTAATGTTATCAAAATTGAAGAATATCTACGTCAATTAGCAAGTGACAAAAAGACAATAATAAATCTACGTTTTGGAATATTTGCAGGTGAAAACTATGCTCTGGGCTTATTACCCATTTTGGTGCCTCGCTTAAAAACGCATCTAGTCCCCTGGGTTGCTGCTGGACAAACCGGTATGCCAATTATTGATGGACGAGATATAGCACAAGCGATGACGCTAGCTGCAACAAATGAAACATTATCGCATTATCAGAGTTTTAATGTTGTTGGTCCAGCAATACCAAAAGTTAAAACGGTTATTGAGTTTATCAGCACTGAATACCAACTACCCAAACCACATTTTGGTGTCCCCTTTAGTATAGCCTACCCTTTCGCTTGGTTAATGGAAAAATTGGATCGTATCGTTCCTTGGGAACCATTAATTGTGCGCAGCATCATTTTTCTTTTAGAGGAAACGCATGTCAATAATAATAAAATATCACAAGCACTGGGTTACAAACCTCAATATAATTGGAAGGATACTATAAAGGCGCAAATGTCAGAAATGTCTATTCGCCAGAAACAAGCAATGAAGATGAAAAAATCAATTACTTAACTTTAATTTAACAACAGAAACAATTATGACCATACGCGAAACAGCTGAACAACAACGCTCCAAAATGATAAGTGCAATTGATACTTTACTATATCAAAAAGGATTTAATAATATGTCTTTCAGCGATATTTCAACAGCCACGGGTTTAAGTAAAGGAAACCTCTATTATTACTTCAAAACCAAAGAGGATGTATTACAGGCTGTTATTGGATATAGAATTAATGCGATGAAGTCAATGTTAGATAATTGGGAAACAACTCTGGCAACTCCACTTGAGCGCTTACAGCGCTATGTACAAATAGCCAATAATGAAGCTGCTAATGTCATACATTATGGCTGCCCAATGGGCAGCCTAAATACCGAACTGGCAAAATCACAACCGAAATTACAAAAAATTAGTAAACAACAATTTGATGTTTTTAAGAAATGGTTAAAAAAACAAATGAAACTAATGTTACCAAATGAAAATGCAGAACACCTAACAATGCGTTTATTGGTTCGTACACAAGGTATTGTTATTATGTCTCAAACTTATAACGACAAAAATTTAATTTCACGTGAAGTTGAAAATGTTAAACTTTGGTTGATTGAAATCAATAAAACGTTAAATTAAAAATGTATATAAAAAGTATTATTATAAAAAATTAAAAATGCATGTAAAAAGTATTATTAATAAAATTTAATAAACATACATCACACTAAACTATTCACTTTTATAATTTATATGTGAGAAAAAAATCACACTTAACACTATAAATAAAGGCTCTACATTGTAAGTACTAACTTACGACACTAATTACAGATTAATAATAAATATATTATTCAATCACAAACCTGCATCACATTCTCATCATTTTAAATATCAAATTTAAAACAGAGTAAAAAATTTTATCTAATATATTTAGAGATATATTTTTAAAATATGTCTAAAAAAAATAGAAAAATGAAATAATTGATATATAGTTATATTTTATTTTTGAAAAATAATTGAGTATTAATTTTTACAATAATTATAACTATAAATTTTTTATATAATAAGGGAGTTGCAATGTACTGGATCACACGTTTTATTATATCAGCTGTTTTTTTTATTTTAGTAATCAATGCCAATGCTAGAGAAATAGAAATGACCGGCTACGCCTCATTAATCGGAGGATACACCGACGAAAAAGATATCACTTATCTAAATGAGTTTGCTCAGAACTATGTCGATTTCACACATCACAGTCATATCGGATTACAATTCAACACTGAAATTATAAAAAAACTAGAATTATCGTTAACTTTATTGAGCGAAGGAAAAGAAGATTATCAAACACGAGCCGCTTGGTTTTATGCAACTTATGCCATCAACAGAGATGTCTCATTCCGATTTGGACGTTTAAAACTACCATTTTACTTGGTTTCTAATTATATTGATATTGGTCATGCTTATCCTTGGGTTACACCTCCGGAAGAAGTTTATAATACTAATATTATTAACTCACCAGAAGGAATTGAGTTTATTTATGAAACAGATTTTTACAGTAGCATACTTACCTTTAATACTTATATTGGTAGTGATAGATCAAAACAATATTTAGCACCCTCTTTTATTGATGACACGACAGTCAACATCTCGAATAAGTATGTTACCGGTGATAAAATTAAATATGAATCTCATGAATTATTTGGAGCGGCGCTAAACATATCTACTGATAATATCACATTTCAAGTGACTCATAATCAGGCAGTGATAACAGCACACGAACTTAACATCGATAAATCTCGTGTTTCATTAGGTAGCTTCGGATTAATTCTTGATTATGGTCAATTTATTTTATACTCAGAATTAACCCACCGTGATTCAGATGCTTCCTTACAACCCATATTTCCAGATCAAAGCTCTAAATACATAACTATCGGTTATAGAATATCGAAATACATGCCATACATAACTTACGCTACTATCGGTAAGGGAAAAACTGATAGTAAATATTCACTCGTACAGCAGTCAAGTACCATAGGACTTCGTTATGATGTAAACCCTAAAATGGCTATAAAATTTCAAGCAAGCAAAATTGAACCCGATTACTCTGATGGTAATACCGGACGTTATGGATTGTTTGATAAAACATTAGTTGCGGACAAAGATCCCACTGTGGTTTCAATGTCCGTTGATATTTTATTTTAATCTGTTAATAGGTTAAGTAATGGCATGATAAAATCTAAATACAAAAATCATACTATCGCGATATTTATACTGGTCACCATCAGTATACTCGTCTCTGTCGCTTATTTTTATACTGTTGAGAAACGTAAAACATACTTAAGCAATATGGTGAAATACCATACCAAAATGATTAAATCTGGCAGTATTAGCTCGTTAGTCAAATTAGGCGAGATGTATGAAAAAGGTGAAGGTGTTAAAAAAGATTTAGTAAAAGCCAAAGAGCTATTTAAAAAAGCCATTAACTATAATCAATACCTTGATGAAATAAATCCATCTTACAGTAATAACGCCAAAACTGACGAAGACTTTACTGACTCAGATATTAGCATTGATATTGATATTAATAATATAGGCTATATAGAAACTAGTGAAAGCATCGATTCAGAAACAAATCTTGAAAATGAAGCAACAATACCTGTTGAATCTGAAATCATTACTGCTCCCTCTCAAAATAATTCAACTGTAAAAAATAATAATATAAAATACGTCCCCTACAAAAAAAGTACTTTTAGTAATATCCTTGTCAGTGAGGATACAACGTTAAATAAAAAATTAATTAAATCTGGCGAATCAACAACAACACGACAATTTAAATTACGAGACAACTTAACCTCAAAAACAAAACCACAACAAAAAAAACAAAACGTTCAAAAAATTACTAAAGCCATAGCTGAAATCAAAAAATCCGAAAAAGAAATTTTAAAAAAATCCAAAGAAATTGCAGAAGCAAAAGAAAAAGCATTAAAAAAAGCCAAAGCAATTGCTGCAAAAAAGAAAAAAGCTAAACGCCTAGCCCGTAAAAAAGCGCGAAAAAAAGCCAAAGCAATCGCAAAGAAAAAGGAAAAACTAAAAGCAAGGAAAATAGCTAAAGCGAAGGCACTTGCCAAAGCTAAAAAATTAGCCTTAGCACTCAAGAAAAAAACGCTTAAAACCAAATATAAAAAAACCAAACGTTTGAGCAAACGTAAGAAAAAGACTAAGAAAACCAGATTAGAAGCCAGACGCGCACCAAATCTGAATGAACAACGACCCGATACAAATTTTGATTTAGGACTTGATAATGATGAAAACCAAACGAACTCAACCACTGACACTTCAGCACAACAAGAAGTTATCGAACAACAAACAGTTGATAATAACTTTACATCAAATCCCTGTGATACTGAATCTGCTCGATACATAGCAAAATGTCGCCGAGCAAATCGCAATAAATAACGCAGTTGCTAAAAAAACATTATTTTTACTTACGAGCAATTCCAAATGAAGCTACGACGAACGCGATGCTTATTCATTGGATATCAGCCCTAACGCTAATGCTTTTGAGTGATCTCCAAAAATTGCCATCGCGGTAGTCATGTGCTTAAAACCAATTTTTTCATAAAACGATTCACTACCCGGAATAGTATATAAGATAATTTTATTATGGCCCGTAGATAAAGTAACTAATTGTTCCACAATTTTCTTGCCTAACCCCATGCCCTGATAATCGGGTAATACCGCAACATCACAAATATAGGAGCAATCCACGCCATCAGCTAATGCTCGACCAACGCCAATTAAGCGTCCCTCGTCTAAAATAAAACATTTATACCGACTATTTGAAAATACCGTTTCTAACGCTTGTGCTTGTTTATTACCTAAAGGCGCAGCTTTATATAAATCGGATAATTCAAACCAGTCGATATCAAGTAGATCGTATTTCCAATCAAATGACATACAATTAAATTCCAGGCTCAGCAATGGAACGGTCGATTTGAAGAAACTCAATTGGCGCACCATTATCTTCAATAAATGCCACAATAACACCAGGACTTGGCGAATTCGGTTTGATTATGACATTTTTATTTTTTATGGCATGTTCAATATCATCTACTTCAAAAGCAACATGAGGTATAGTTTTCACAATATCAGGATATGTAGCATCGTCTTCATAGCGAACCCACTCGACACCATAGCGATTTTTGCCATAACCACTAACAAACATTTTCAAATGCTTAAGGTGAATTTCGTCTTTTAATTTTTCATTCGTAGGAATACCCAGATGATGATATTTCATTTATAATTTTATCCTTTAGTGTTATTTTTAGCTTAACGGTAATTTAGCAAACCATAATCCAAAATTATCCCAAGTGGAACTGTCTGTCCAAGTAAGATTGAAATATTGAAATATTAAAAATAGAACTAACATTATCGGAAAAACTTCACGCGCTTTTGATTGCTTACGATCCATAACAATAAATATTAGTAAAATTATATCGACAAGTCCAAAGGTTAATATCTGGTAACTAAAGGGTAGCTCAGGAATATTTAACGGAATTCGGGCAACAGCCGGATCAATTAACGTTAATGACGTACAAATCATATATCGTGCATGATGACTAGCGGACTTTCGATAAAAGATAGCAAGACTATAAGCGATAATAAAAAGAACAAGTAATGATAGTTGTAAGAATAATATGTATAAGCGTGAATATGATACACCATACTCATTAATTGTTATTTGACTGTGAGCTAATAAAATCAGAGAGACCACTAATATCGGAACCAAACCATAAGAAAACTTTCCAATAAATTTGTGCCATTGATATTGCTTATATTGAATTAAAAATGCTTGAGAAATCAACATAAAAACCCATAATAACATCGTAATCGCATGCAGATGAACATACGGATTAATGTCACTAAATAATTTTGAAAAATACGATGCCCAAAAACCAATGAATGCAAGGAGCAATAATAAAATAAAGAAATATCCAACTCTTTGATATAGCATTGATTTTCCTGTTCTCGTCATTATATTGGTTTATACTGTGACAGGTTAAATCATGCAAAGTTCATTATGAAAAAATGATTATTATTTTTCTTCTATAATTTTGTCAAAGTCCATCAACATTGTTAACAAATCTTGGGCATCGTTAATAACGGTTTGATTTTTATAATAATGTAGAGCCATAAATCCAACGTGACTAATACTGGGAAATTGGGCTGATTTAGCACAATCAATTACATTTGGAATAAAAATACACTGTAACCATAATTCGAAGGAAGGCGCATCGAGATAGGATTTTATTTTACCTGATTTTACCTCAGCTAAAAGATCTGGCGGTTCTGACGACCAATAGTTTATTCGCTTCATCTCTGCTTCAATACAGTTTAACTTTTTCAACACAACTTGACTTTTAGTTTGTTGCTGTACATTAAACTGTGTTTTTTTCATCATTAATATTTTTTAACAATTAACTCGATTGGAGCCAAAATTTCCGAGGTAATATTATCAATCATATTTTTTATTTTTTCGCTGGTTGTTTCTTGCATTAATGTATGAAGACCTAATGCAGTCGGCTCACCATTTTCTCTATTTTTTTCTTGCAACTGTTTAAAATATTTTAACGAATAATCACGACGATTATTTTCAACCGTAACTTCAAACCCTGCATTAGCTAATGCTTTTTTATAGTGTTCTGGACTTGAGACAAAACTAGTGCTTACCGTTGTAGCCCATGGTACTGGATAAATTATTTCACCAGAATTTATTTGCATAACATCGTAAATCCCAAATGTTGAACCAGGTCGAAGTACTCTAAATATTTCTTTAAACAATTTATCTTTGTCTTCAATATTCATGGCTACGTGCATCATAAAACCAACATCAAAAGTGCCTTCTTCAAATGGCATTGATAGTGCACTACCCTGTTGCAAGCTTACTTGGTTATTTAAATTTAACCATGAACAAATAGTATTTCCAGTATCAATATACTCTTGAGTTAAATCGATACCAGTAATTTTATTTTTGTATTTATTTGCAATATAACGCGAAGTACCACCAAGACCACAACCGATATCAAGCATGTGATCTTGCTTTGAAACTTTGATTTGTCCAAAAAAATGTTCAGTTGCTTCACGACCTCCAATGTGAAATTCATCTACAGCGGCCAAATCATCAATAGTAACTGTTTCAGTCGTTTTGCCAAGTTTTTCAATTGAATCTTTAATTGCATTTAATAAATCACCGTGGTAATAATGATCTGATACGGCTTTTTCACAAGGCATACTTCAACTCCTGAGTTTATCTATTTAATGAGTATAGTTATGCAATGAATAAAATAATATTTTTTAACTTAATTTAACCAACGTTTAGCTTTAACTCACTGTTCCTAAGGTTTTAACTTTCCATGGATACAAACTGAAACATTCAACTATTGCAAGATGGCTAATACTTAATTATCTTGTGTGCTTAATATTTTTATAAAGGAGAATATAAAATGATGTTGAAAGGATACCTTATTATCTTTGCGGCACTAATTGCAAGCCAAACGCTTCAAGCTGAAGAACTACCAGCTAAAACCAATATTAATGATCAAGTTCAAGCATTTTTTACCGAATTTATGAAAAGTGATGCAGCAAAAACCTTGGACAAAGAGGATTGGGCAATATTTGAAAAAGATAAAAAAGAGTTAGCCGCCAAAATGCCTAACCCGGGCTTAAAAGTGGGTGATAAGGCTCCTGACTTTACACTTAAAAATGCTTTTGGTAAAAATGTTAGCTTGTCATCATTAACGAAAAAAGGACCGGTCATTTTGGTTTTTTATCGCGGCGCTTGGTGCACTATTTGTAATATTCAATTGCATGCCTTAAACAGCAGTTTGCCAACGTTTAAAAAATACGGTGCGCAATTATTAGCAATAACACCTCAAAAGCCAGATCGATCAAAAGAGCAAATTAAAAAAGATGGTTATCCTTTTGAAGTTCTCAGTGATTTGGATTATTCTGTATTAAAAAATTATAATCTCTATTTCGAAGTACCACAATATTTAACTAAATTATACAAAGAAAAATTCAATATTGACGTGGCACAGTATAACGGTAAAGGCCGCTACGGTTTACCGGTGCCAGCTACCTATATTATTGATAATAAGGGTATCATTCGTGCTGCCTATGCTCGAACAGACTACACCAAGCGTATGGAGCCAAAAGCTATTTTGGCTGCACTTAAAAAATTGTAATTTAACAAACATAGAGCAATAAACAGTTTATTGCTCTAGGGTTCCGGCTCATCATCGGCATAGAAATAGATAAGTTCAGGGCCTCCAAATTTATTCATACACGTTAAATCATGAGATTCTTTTTTGAAATAGCGTATCAAGTTAGTCACTCGACAGACTGAATCCATACCACATAAATTAACACCCGAAGCAGATGGAGATTTTGCCATGCATTGTGTGTATTTAATATTGATATTTTTTATTTGTAATTTTAAATTATGTGTTGCAAAAATGGTATTTGATAGTGGGCTAATAACTAACAATAAACTTAATATTTTTAAAAACGATACTGGTCGCATTTTTAAGTCCTTATAGTTTTAAACTAACTTTATGTACTAAATAAAGTTAGTTTCCAGTATGAGTAATATCTATAAGTGCAAACCAAAGGAACAATACTCAATTACCCTGACATAACAAATACAATTTATAATTCAATGAATTAGGACGAATGCTGCTGTTTTTATAAAAGCATGTTTTTTATGTGGAATATAAAAATGATGAAAGTAAAACTAAACAATGGATCACATTAATTGCGTTTTATGATAAATTATGTAACCTTTAAGGCTATTAAATTATTTATGTCTTGCACTAGAAGATAAAACTGCGTCACTGATATTATTAGTGAAATACGTAATACTACTTAACTTGATAATAGTGCTTTATTTAATGGAGGATATGATGGGAAACATTGGAGGTATCGATAGAGCAGGCCGAATTATTATTGGATTAATATCAATTTCGTTGGTATTTGTTGGGCCACAAAATATCTTTGGTTGGTTAGGTGCTTTGCCATTAGTAACCGGTTTATTTGCATATTGCCCAATATACAAACTACTCGGTTTAAGTACCTGTAAATTTCATTAAAATAATAACGCTTCTAAATTCAAATTTGATTTAATTCTTTTGTAACTGATGTTTTTTCCACAAGTAATACAATACTGGAATCAAAATCATCGACACTAATGGTGCTGTTAACATACCGCCTATCAATGGAATTGCAATCGGTTGCATCACTTCCAAGCCCACCCCATAACCCAGTACAATTGGAAGCAAACCACCGATAATAACTGCCACGGTCATGGTTTTTGGTCTAACCCGTTGCACCGCACCTCGAATAACAGTTTTTTTCAATTCATTTATATTTTTTGGTTTTAATTTATTGTTAGCCTGATTGAGATAAACCAACATAACAATACCAAACTCAGTAGCGATACCCGCGAGCGCAATGAAACCGATACCAACAGCAATGGATAAGTTTAACTCATACCAATACAATAACCAGATTCCACCGAGTAAAGCAAAAGGAACTGAAATCATAACAAGTAATGGCTCAACGACACTATGAAAGCTTAAATACAATAAAATAAAAATAATAATAAGTGCCAATGGAATTATAAAAAATAACTGTTCTTTGGCTCGCTCATAATATTCGTATTCACCTGTCCAATCTAAACTATAACCTGTTGGTATTTTCACATTTGTTGCTATAACGTGCTTTAGCTCTTCAACATACGAGCCTAAATCGCGATCACGCATGTCGATATAAATCCAAGTGCTCAACCGACCATTTTCACTTTTAATCATACTCGGGCCATCAACCAAATTAATATCAGCCACTTCACTTAGTGAAATATGTTCTCCACGTTCGGTGATCACCGGTAAATTTCGAATATCGTGCAATGAATCACGTAATTCACGCGGATAACGCACATTAATCGGATAACGCTCTCGCCCTTCAATAGATTCACCTATTGTTATGCCACCTACGGCACTTGCGATAATTTCTTGTATTCCAGCAATATTCAACCAATGCTGTCCGGCATTATATCGATCAACGGTTATATCAATATAACGTCCAGCAGCAACACGTTCAGCAACGACCGAACTTGTTCCTGGCACTAATCGAACTTGTTTTTCAACTTGCAATGCTAGTGCTTCTAAACCACGTAACTCGGAACCAGAAATTCGGATACCCACTGGAGTTTTAACGCCGGTGCTAAGCATATCGATTCTCGCTCCTATCGGCATTAACCAGGCATTAGCAACACCGGGGACATTAACAACGTTATCTAACTCTTGTTTAATTTTATTAATAGTCATACCATCACGCCACTGATCTTGAGGCTTTAAATTTATGGTTGTTTCTATCATCGTTAACGGTGCAGGATCAGTCGCGCTATCAGCTCGACCAATTTTACCAAACACCAGATCAACTTCATGCACGGTTTTAATTAATCGATCAGTTTGTTGCAATAACTCACGCGCCTTGCCTATTGAAATACCGGGGAACAAAGTTGGCATATACAATAAATCACCTTCATTTAAAGTCGGCATAAATTCAGACCCCGTTTTTGACCAAGGCCATATGGCAGTGACAAAAACCAATAACATAATAATAATGACTTTTTTCGGATTATTAAGTGCTTTAATAATAAACGGAGCATATAGCGACACGATATAACGATTGATAGGGTTACTATTTTCAGACTGTATTTTGCCTTTTATAAAATACATCATTAACACTGGAACCAATGTTATTGATAACCCAGCCGACGCAGCCATAGCATACGTTTTGGTAAATGCTAAAGGTGAAAACAACCGTCCCTCTTGTGCCTCTAATGCAAATACTGGAATAAAACTGAGCGTAATAATTAATAACGAGAAAAACAATGGTGGCCCAACTTCAATTGCTGCCTGCGTTAAAGCACGCACACGTTGTTTTTCTGTAAAGTCACCATTGGCCAATGCACGGTGGCCATTTTCAACCATAACAATTGTCGCATCTAACATTGCACCAATGGCAATAGCAATGCCACCTAAAGACATTATATTGGCATTAACACCTTGATAGCGCATAACAATAAATGCAACCAAAATACCAACAGGTAAACTTAGTATAATAATTAATGATGAACGCAAATGCATTAAAAATACTAAACAAACAATCACAACCACAATAATTTCTTCGATTAAACGTTCAGTTAAGGTTGATATAGATTGTTTAATTAATTTTGAGCGATCATAAGTTTCAACAAGTTCAACACCTTCGGGTAAACTTAATTTTAATTCTGCTATACGTTTTTTAACTGCCGATATTGTGTCTAATGCATTTTCTTGCCAACGCATAATAACAATACCACCAACCACTTCACCATCACCATTAAGGTCAGCAATACCACGACGCATAGCTGGACCTTCTCGAATCTCGGCGATATCTTTTAAATAAAGCGAGGTTCCTGCTGGGCTTAAACCAATAGGCCCTAATTGTTCTAAATCTTTTATCCCTGAAACATAACCGTGCACACGAATCATATATTCCGCTTCGGACATTTCTATTACCGAAGCACCGGTTTCTTGATTGCCTTTTCGTATCGCTTCAAGAACTTTAGATAACGGCAATAATTCACGGCGCAGCAATACCGGATCGATTACCACTTGGTATTGTTTAACCATACCACCAATTGCGGCAACTTCTGATACTCCGGGAATTGTTTCAAGTTCATAACGCAAAAACCAATCTTGAATACTGCGTAATTCAGATAGATTATGCTTACCCGTTTTATCAACCAGTGCATATTCATATACCCAACCAACACCACTAGCATCTGGTCCTAATGACGATTTTGCACCTGCAGGCAAGTCTGCCTGAGCTTCACTCAAATATTCTAATACACGGGAACGAGCCCAGTATGGATCAGTATCTTCATCAAATAAAATATATACAAAGGAATCTCCAAAATACGAAAATCCTCGAACCGTCTTCGCACCCGGAACACCTAACATTGCAGTTGTAAGTGGATATGTTATTTGATCTTCAACAACTTGAGGCGCTTGACCGGGATAACTGGTTTTAATAATAACTTGCACATCAGATAAGTCGGGAATGGCATCGAGTGGAATTTTTTTAAGCGATTGCACGCCCCAAATAACTAATAATAAACTAATTAGTAAAATTAACGGTCGATTGTTTATCGACCAAAGAATACTATTTTTAATCAAGGGAGAATCCTATTACGGTTGCATCCGTTGTAGTTCAGCGCGTAACTGACTCTCTGAATCCAATAAAAATTGACCTGATGACACGACTTGCATGCCTTGAGTTACTCCGTCAAGAATTTCAATTCGACGGCCATCTTCTAAACCAATTTTTACATCCACGGCTTTAAATTGACCATTACCCAGTGACAGCATCACTCGAGCTTTATTGGCAGTACGAATTACTGCATCTTGTGGTACAAAAAGCACTTGGGTTTTTGGTGCTGCAAATATAGTAAAATTTGCCTGCATACCGGCTTTTAATAAAACATTGTCTTGCACTTTAAAGCCTAATTTGGTTTTTATTGTTCGTGAACGATTCATTAAAATATCATCAACTTCGAGCACTTCACCTTGCCATGCTATGTTTGGAACACTATGAATGATCATTTGTGCCCGGTGTCCCTTTTCTAACCACCGCCATTGACCTTCGAATACTTCAGCATAGCCAATAATGGGATAAACCGGGGCAAGTGAAAACAAAGTGGATTTTTTTTCAACTTGTTGACCAAGTTTAATCTTTAAGTTTTTAATAAGGCCGCGTTTATCAGAATAGATATTAAATAAGCTACTTGCTGTTCGAGTATGTTTCAACTCTTGAATTTCTTTTATTCGAAAATTTAAAGCCGATAGCTCTCGAGTAATGTTGCGTAGTTCTCTAACTTTTTTGTTGTCCAAAGCATCCAAATAGGATTGCTGTAATTTTTTCCAATGACTAGAATCAATAGTAACGAGTAACTCATTTTGATTGGTTTCACGATCATTTGATTTTTCGGTTAGAAACGTGATTTTACCAGACACGGGTGCGGTAAATTTTTTTTCTGCGACAGTTTCAACTTTATTGACATAACCATAAGTTAACAACTCTCGATACATAGTGCCTCTTTTAACCGTTGCAGTTTTTATACTGAAATTATGCAACACACTAGGATTAATTAATATCGTAGAGCCAGAATTAGTTGTTAATTTTTTCACCAGAGACATATTACAAATCGGACACTGCCCTGCTTGCGTTTGATTCACATGAGAATGCATTGGGCAAGTATAAAACTCTGAATTTTTGCTATGTTGTTCGTTATTGTCTGGTAGTTTCGATACTGTATTTGCAATAGCCGGGTTTTTCCAGTCCGATAAAAAATTACCAGCTACAAAACTAACAGCCGAAAAAACTATAATTAATATTGAGTTTTTATTCATAATTCACATTTTAAAAAAATGTTATGCCAGCACAAAACTGGCATAACAAATACAACAAAATAACATCTTTACATCTTTACATCTTTAC
>CAZEPW010000009.1:41041-42908 GCA_964514215.1 uncultured Thioalkalispiraceae bacterium | reverse complement strand
ACATCTTTACATCTTTACATCTTTACTATTACGGTATTACTTCAAAATTTGCCATCATAGCAAAATCTTCGTGCTCTAGGTTGTGACAATGGAATACATATTTTCCAGTATAAGTAGAAAATTTACCAATAACCCGTATCGTTGACATTGGCCGAACAACAAACGTATCTTTCTGTCCCATATACTCGGGTTGACTTCCTGCTGCATCTAGAACTTGAAATTGTGCTAAATGAATATGCACAGGATGATTCATGTTAGAGCGATTAGTCAATTCCCAAATTTCAATAGAATCTAATTTAGGGTTCGCATCAATACGATTTGGATCATAAGGATTACCATTAATGACCCAGTCACCGGCACGACGACTAAATGTAAACTGTCGTGTCACTACTGCATCAGCAGGGTTAAGCACGGGGTTAGTTGTTAATTGTGCAGGCACAACACTTGGATCTGCTTCAGCTCTTACAACATCAAAACGCATAATTTCTGCTGTTGAACCAGAACCATCTAAGTTTTGTAATACCACACTGGTACCAACTGGCACTTGTGAGAAATCGATAACAATATCACAACGATAAGCCGGTGACATAAAGATTTCAGTTAAATCAACTGGTGCTTCTAATAAACCGCCATCGGTACCAATTTGTGTAAATTGCTGACCATTACTTAATGCTAAAATATATTCACGGCGATTAGAACCATTTAAAACCCTAAAGCGATATTTTCTATTGCTCACTTCAAAGAAAGGCTGGATAACACCATTAACTAAAATAGTATCACCTAATTCACCCGCTTGGTTTCCTGTATAAGCAAAAGAACCATCCGCATTAAATGAACGATCTTGTATTACCATTGGCACTTCATAATCACCACTTGGTAAATTTAAACTTTGCTCCTCGTCGTCATCTAATAAATAAAAACCTGCTAAACCACGATAAACGTGTTGCGCAGTTTCATCAACGGCATGATCGTGATACCACAATGTACAAGCTTTTTGGATATTGGAATAATTATAAGTTTTTGAACTACCAACCGGTATTAAATCTGTTGGATGACCATCACTTATCGCTTCAATTTCGCCACCATGTAGATGCGTACTAACTTCAACTGGAAGTGAATTATTTTGAATGACTTGAACTGCACGGCCTTGTTTTGCTCGAATGGTTGGTCCTGGAGTAATACCGTTATAACCATAAATAGCAGTTGTTGTTCCTGGAACAATCTCAACCGAAGCTTCCATTTGAGTCATTTCATAATAATCAGTAGTACTATCGGATGCAACTGGTTGCAGCACAGGTGGGATTGATAACGGTGAAGCAAATGCTGTGCCCGAACCGCCACCACCGCCGCCAGCACCACCACCGCCGCCACCACCGCCGCCAGCACCACCACCGCCACCGCCACCGCCGCCGCCGCCGCCCATTGCAACAGCTGCACCAGGAACTGCAAGTGCAGAGCCAACTGCAACCGTTTTTAGAAACTTCCGTCGTTCAGTAATTGAACTTTTTTTCTTATCTTTAGTATCTTTCTTCACTCTTACATCCCCTCTATATTAGTAAGTATGTATACACGTAAGGAAAACCCCTTACTAGTAAATAACTATATCTGGGCATACGCATTATATTTGTGATAAAAGTCACACTTCACCATGTTTTTTTTGATAGTGTGCACTAACTCACATTATTCATCACAAAAGTGTGTATCAAGTTAACAATAACAGATGTTATGGAAAATAGATTTTAAAGGCAATCCTGCCATCAACATCAAACTTAAAGTAGTGACATGCGCTAACCATTAATTTTTTACTCAAATGCAGCAAACTAGTTGTAAAAAATTTCTTGGAAATACAACGATGCATTGCTTTGCC
>CAZEPW010000009.1:0-40941 GCA_964514215.1 uncultured Thioalkalispiraceae bacterium | reverse complement strand
GCAGCAAACTAGTTGTAAAAAATTTCTTGGAAATACAACGATGCATTGCTTTGCCATTAACCATAACAATATAGCTAAACCATAAAACAACGCTTGCATATCCGAGTCACTTTAAAACCACAGGGCATGCAACCGATATAACTAACTACGATTTTATAACCTCCTTCTGACGCGAAGGAGGTTTTGATATCAACAAATAAATGAATTAAAAGGTATATTGTAACTGCACACCAACAATGGTAGTTTTCTTGTCAACAGCTGTAGTACCAGTGTCTTTATCGGTAAATACAAATGCTTCAGGACGAATCCGTAAACCACGAGCCACATACGGTAGATCGATTGGCACACTAAGTCCTAACATTGTACTCGTTGCATTAATTGATGAATTCCCAGAATTAGCCTTACTGCTCATCGAGCCATAAACAAAATGAACCACACCTTTTGATTCAGTGCCGGTAAAACGAAATCCTAAATCTATCCAGTAACCTGCATTGGTATTATCAGAAGTTTTAACGCCAGGATTTGCTCCATCATACAACGCACTCGCATTATCACCTGCTACTGAACCAGAATAAGATCCACTGGTATTACCCCAGTTTTTACCCGAACCAGCTTCCGCTGAAATAATTAACGGCCCAGCTCCTAATTTAACACCAAGAGCGATGCCTTGACTTGTTATTGTTGTGACGCTATTTGAGTTATTAATTTCATGATAAAACGCACTAGGAAAAATTTGCCAGTTAAATGTTCGAAAAGCTACACCAACATCCACACGCGGAATTGATTGCTCTCTAGTGGTTCCAGTTGGGCCGCCGGTAGTACCTTTATTTGGATCAACTAACGCAATCGCAGCAGCGCCATTACGATTCAAAAATTTATAGGTATAACGTATTTGTGAAGGCCGTCCAGGAGAAACCCGACCATAACCTTGACCAGAGTTATTCACCATTGCAACACTTGGGTTTAAAGGCGCAAACGGCGTTGAAGTATCCCCCGCAAGTAATTGACCGGTTTCACTAAAATCCCATTTACCATAGGCATGGCGCACACTTAAAGTAGAACTTTTTAGTGCAACTTCATAATACATACTGACATTATCTTCATTACTCCATTTAATTCGTAATCGTGAATTATTGGCTTTGGATAAATTAAAGTTAAAGGTATCATTTGTTGAATTAACATTATCATCGAGCGAACTAAGATAAGTATTTAAAAATACAATACCTCCAATAGTTGATTTAGCCATAACAGATGTGCTTGATATACACAGTAACAGGCCAAAGGCCAATGGAATATTAAGTTTTTTCATAATTTAACCTCAATGATTTAGCAATAAAATTCTTATTTATATAATGTTATGTTTCAAAAGCACCCAATGTTTGGGTGATGGTATTTTTTGTCAACTAGAATTAATTCATGTTATCCAATAAAGGATCTGGCATTTCCAGTTCATCCTGTTTGTTGGATTTAGTATTTTTTAATAATTGATCGTCATGCTCAATGGCCTGATCTTGTTCGGTAACAATAACTGATTTAAGATTGATATCTTTCGTTGTCGATTTTTTGGTATCTTCAACTGTATTTAATATTGGATCAGGTTTAGTGAGATCATTATTTTTATCTCCGTCACCAGAAATAACGATATCCTCTTCGCCATAACTTGTGGCTTTTTTATCAGGGTCAGCTGTTTGTAACAATGGATCAGGTAATTCAAGATCATCACTTAACATGGTCTCATCATTAGCGCTAACCGTAACTGGCATCACCGAAAAAAATATAGCTATAGAAAAATAAATGTAATTTTTATTATTCATAATAATCCTTATATCATTAAGAATTTGATTAAAAATTTTACTCGGAGTTTTAAATTTAATTTAAATGACTTATTAATTATTACCATTACTGTAGCTGCGCTACAGTAATGGTAATTTTAATTTGAGTTATTATTTTTATCGTTTTCTTTTTTTATATTATTATTAACTTATTAAATAATGGCTCTAGATTTAAACGTCATAGCTTTAAATGAATGCTTAAATTCAGATTCTCCAATTTTTTCAATAATACCTCTAGCCAGTTTATAGCGTGGCCGTTGACTAATTGGATCGAGTATTCGACCCGCTAAAGAGTTTGCGGCACCTTTTGCCGATGGCAAATTAAAATAGCTGCAAGTAACACCTTTTTTAATAGCGTCAGTAACAATTGCAACCGCTTCAAAACTAGCACTATCATATTGTACGTAACCATTTTTTTGCATTTCGGTGAATGTCATTGGTTTAACGTCTTCCCAACTTAAACCAATTGCTGAATCCAAATTATTCATGATTGGATCACTCTCTTCTAAATCAGGATTGTTTGATTTGCTATCATTAGCATTGCCTGAAGCTGGTTTTTCTGAGCTATCATTAAACTGTAACATTTCATCTTCCATCTCTAAAGAATCGTCACCCATTCGGCGTGATGATATGCCTTTATTACTGCTATAGTCCTTATCAACATTTTGCTGTAATAAATCCGGCGTTTCTAACTCAGCATTGGCATATAACGGAATGACCCCACGTACTTTCGTATCTTGTGCATTCGTGCTATAACCACCAGTTTCTATTGGTATGTTATCATTTGAAATTCGCACTTTATCGCCACTTTCAATACCACGCGCTTTAGCATCGTCTGGATGAATTTCAAGAAAATTATCTGGCCAGCGTTGACGTAAATAAGGACGACGCATTTGATCATCAAAACCGGATTGCCAAAACTCATTAATACGTGCAGTAGTAACCCAAAGCTCATTGCCTTTTGGTTCCATGAAATCAAAGTAATCTGCAAACAATTCCCAAGGTGCTTTTAATAAATTTGCACGCCCGGTTTTTGTTTTGAATTTACGTAGGTAACTGGGGTTGATAGCAGTAAGGCCATTTGGTGTTCCGGTCCTTAACGTTGTATCGTGCAAACGTTTAGTGCCAACCAGCTTACCATCTTCCCAACGAACTGGCGCTTGGATACCAGAAGTACCCATTTCGCGTAAAACTTCATGTCCTTTTCGGCCATGAGCACGAGCATATTCAACTAATGCAACATAACTGGTACGTCGCCCCTTATTAATAAATGCAGCATCTTCAAACACGGCATTACTATCTTTCCAATCAAAACCAGAATACCCCATACGTTGTGCAAATTTTTGCACAATTCTCCAATCCGGTAATGCATCACCGGGAGAATCATAAAACTTAGAATATAAACGAATCCGGCGTTCACCATTGGCTCGAGAAAAATCTTCTTCACCCCAAGTAGCTGCCGGTAAAATAATATCGGCAAATTCAGTGTTGATCGGTTTAACTGGATAGATATCTTGATCCACCATAACCATGCCACCACTATCACCACGTTTAATATAAGTGTCGATGATGTGTTGCTTATCGAGCTTGGTTGGTTGATGCGGATTGTCGGTGATTAATTTTTTAAATAACTTAATCATGTAACTACTAGCCAAACCTGCATGTGTCCAGGTTGTTCCTACAACCCAAACAAATTTTGCACGACCATCTTCTACCCAACGATCTAAATCAATGCCCTGTTTTCTCCAACCAGGAAATTTTTCAGGCGCTGCATGCTCAGGATATTTACCACCCGGCATCATGCCACGTTGGTGCCCACCGAATCGACCAATAACTTGTCCAGGCCGATTACCCGCACCACAAATTAAACCCAGCGCAGTAATCGCAGCAGTATTTAAATAGTTATTAGACCAGTAAAGTCCTTTTTCAAATCCAATAGAGGTTTTTTTACGACTACCATCGGCATTGGGTTTTGCCATCCACTCAGCGGCTAAACGAATTTTCTCTGCTGGAATGCCGGTTTTCTTGGACGCATAAGCTAAATCTGCAAACTTATATTGCATAATCCATTCTTTATAATCATCAAAACCATCGGCCTGAAAAACTTCTTTATCTTCTTCTGTTCTGTTATTAATCCACTTGCTAACAAACTCTTTGTCTTCCCAGCCATTTTCAACAATGATGCGTGACATAGCATGTAACAATAAAGTATCCGTTCCAGGAATAATTTCGAGATAAAGACCGCCATTTTGTTCTGCAAATGCAACACCGGTGGTTTTACGTGGCACTACCGATATAACTTTCATACCACCACGAATGGCAGGCAAAATGCGTTCATTAAAAATAATTGTTTTTGATTCAAACGGATCGGTTCCAGCGATAAGTAATACATCAGCCATGCCCCAATCTTCATAAGCCGGACTAAAATTATCAATACCCGCATCCGCCATTCCCGGAGTATCAGGGCCATGTCCAGTTGGTTGATCGTGCACAGCCCACGCAGGTGTTTCAACACCTTGAAAAGCTAATTTAGTTAATGCATGCGTGTTTTCCCAAAATTGATAGGAATACATTTTCATCGCCCAAGCACTTTTACCGTGTTTTTTAATAACGTGTTTTGAAACTTCAGCCATCACATCAATGGCAAAATCCCATGGCACTCGAACTAACTTCCCACCAATTCGAATCATAGGATATTTCAAACGATCTCTAGTTGGTGTATTGGGGTTGTAACATTTTTTAGCGATGGTGCCACCACGAATACTGTGATCACCACCAAGGTTCGGCCCTTTATTATCACGGTCACCGATAATTGTGATGTGATGTGGCTTACCATTAACTGACACAATATTGTGTTGGTTTGGACTTGCCCACATGCCACTTAAAATTCCTACTGGAAACTGTTCACCATAGGCATTTTTATCAGCAGCGGCTGAACCATCTTTGCCAACAGGCCAGCGATAAACTTTATAACCACAACCGGTAATACAATAATCACAGGCGGTTGTAAAAATTTCAGCATCTTTTGGCGGCAATGGAACACGTTCTGCGGTTACATCATCATCCATTTTTATTTTTTTGCTCATTGATTTAATATCCCCTGATTAAGCTAGATTATCGTGTTGACCGTAAATTAAACCGGTGACACCGGTTGCATAAATATTGCCTCGTATAATTTCAAGCTTCGCCTGTGGCAGTGCTTCGGTAGCATGACCCGAGATAACCATACCGTGACGCGTTAAATCGAATGTTGTTAAATGTAGCGGGCAAGGACCAATGGCTTTATGGGCTGCTTTATAACTACCATTTAATGGTCCCCCCATGTGGCTACACATATTGCTAAATGCCACGATATCTTTTTGATGTCCAATTCCACCACCCGCTTGCTCACCAAGCTTTACTAGAAAAAAACTGGAAACTGGATTATTAGGGGGATAGGAAAAATCAAGAGGTTGATCAGTCTTTAAACTTTTAAGCGATGCAATTTTTACCGCAGGATAATCTTTTGCTGCTAATTTTACCGCACCAGCAATACCCGGCATTGAAGACATTACAATGGCGGTGGTACCTGTTAATAAAAAATTTCGCCGAGACATGCATATTCGCTCAGCTTCTGAAATTTCAGAATTTTGCACTTCAAGCTCAGATCCGGTTTTAACTTTACTATTCATCATGTCTCCACTTTTTGCACTTAGCACTGCATTGCTGTACTTAACATGCCAATCGTTATTTTTATTAATGCGTTTAAATGCGTTGTAACTTCGTTTCTTACCCTATTTGTTTTATTGTTTATAGCCTCATACTAAAAAGCTATAGGTATACGGGTATGTACCTATAAAGTTATTGAAACATATTATACAAATAGGTGCAATTCCATGATCAAGTTCACAAAATAAAGCATAACTTGACAAAAGTAAGCTAATTGATTGAATTTAATACTATGTTGCCCTACTAACAGTAGAGTTTGCTGAGAAGCGCTAATGTCAAAAAATTGCTATACGGGAGTTGGCGGGATTACTGAGCCGTAAAATTTGAATAAGATAGCGCACAAGAGTGGAGATACATACGGTAGAGCACGACCCGATAGCAAAATAGCCTAGTAATACTTAACTCGTGAGTCTTGCATAAAAAAAGTAAATGGCTTAAATCCAGACATAAAACCGGATCCAGCTGTTTTCTTACGTTTGTAAATTGATTGTCATGTGAACTAATTCAGGTAAGGATGCCGCTTGCATTTTTTCCATTACTCTTGCTCGATGAATTTCGACAGTTTTTACACTAATTTCACACAACTTTGCGATCTCTTTACTCGAATCACCTTTTACCATTAATTCCATTACTTCTTTTTCACGCTGGGTTAATGATTCTATATAGGCTCGAACAATTTTTGATGCCGCATCTTTTTTGCGATATTTAGTATCAATAACCAGCGCTTCCTGAATATTATCAAGCAATTCTTGATCTCGAAATGGTTTTTCGAGAAATACTAAAGCACCTTGCTGCATAGCCTTAACCGCCATTGGCACATCACCATGGCCACTAATAATAATAACCGGTAAACTTATCCCTTCAGATTTCATCTTTTGTTGTAATTGTAAGCCACTCATGCCTGGTAAACGAACATCTAATACCATACAGCCTGGCGCTTGGGGCTCATACTTTTCAAGAAACTCTTGGGCAGAGGAGAAAACATCAACGGTGTAGCCAATATTTTTTAGCAACCAACTCAAGGAATCCCGCATGGCAGGATCATCATCAACGATAAAAATTGTAGAATTCAACATACAACTATTTTACCTAAATTTAATACCTAAAGCTATATTATATGCATTATGTAAAGTATATTTGTTTTTTTATGAAGTTTGTACCGCTGTAGAAGGCAGTATAAAACAGAATTGCGATCCTCTCTCTATACCGGGCTCATACCATAACATGCCATCGTGTTCTTCAATAATAGAACGGCATATCGACAAGCCCATCCCAAGACCGTCGGTTTTGGTCGTAAAGTAAGTATTAAATATTTTATCAACATTTTCTTCCGCAACGCCTTCACCGGCATCAATCACAAATACATTAATGAACCCTTTGTCATCGAGTTCACTCGTAATTTTTAAAACTCGGTTTTCAATGGCAATATCAACTTGAGCATCAAATGCGTTACGAATAAGGTTAACCATCACTTGCTCTATTTGCAGTGCGTCAACCTTCACCATAATGGGTTCTTTGCTCAACAAAAATATTGGTTGAGGATTAACTTTTTGATGGCT
The DNA here is from genome assembly GCA_964514215.1 of uncultured Thioalkalispiraceae bacterium. GTDB lineage: Bacteria > Pseudomonadota > Gammaproteobacteria > UBA6429 > Thiohalophilaceae > CAYQUC01. The sequence continues at coordinate 33,842 of CAZEPW010000009.1, read as the reverse complement.
AAATAACACAAACTCCACCGAGCGTTTTATTAGTTCATTAATATCGATAACTTCAAGATGAAATGATTCTCTATGAACAAAACCACGCATAGTACGAATAATAACGCTAGCGCGATCCACTTGGTCAATAGCGGAATGAACGGCAGTAATAATGTCCTTGCAAGTATCCGCTTCTGGATCACAACTGCGTAAACTACCTTGCAGGTATAACGACATTGCGGCAAGCGGTTGATTCAATTCGTGTGCCATGCCAGCTGCCATTTCCCCCATAATACTCAATCGGCCGATATGCGCCATTTCAGATAAATGTTCTTGACGCTCTAATTCAAGCTCACGCCGTTCGCTAATATCACTGACTAAAGCGGTATATAAAGCATTACCATTGATGATAGTTTTGCTAAATTTAACCGATACAGGCAATAATTTTTCACAACGGCATAAAATTTCAATCTCATAACTTTTACCTGCACCAAGCTCTTGTTTCTCATGTTTTATATTTTGATATTCAAGAAATAATTTATGATAATATTTTCGTTCATCAACTTTAATTAACATCAAAATATTTTTACCCAATATTTCAGATGCCATATAGCCAAATAAATGTTCAGCTGCTGCATTGAAAGTCTCAACTTGACCTATATTATCAATGGTGATAATCGCTTCAGCAGCATTATCTAAAATATTAACCAAACGCTGTTGTCTTGAGTTAACCTGCTTACGCATTTTATAAAAAGCATCCGATAGGTTTTTAATTTCAGTTGCCGAGCTACCCCCTTTAATTTCAGTATCCCGGCCAGCAGCTTCATTTTTTAATGCTTGTGCAATATTACGTATGGGATTTAACACGGCATTAGAGAAAATAAAATACCCCAGTATCACCAGCAAAGAACAAACTGCTAATAAAAACCATAGAGAATAGGATAATTTATGAGCTATAGTGGTTAATTCTCCCATTGAACTAATCCAAACTCGCTCTTCTTTTTCTTGTAGTAATTTAATTGATTTATCTAAACGAGAAAATGCAGGACGTAAATTATTACGTAATAACACTAAGTCTTGCCGCCAGTTTGATGAACCTAATAACTTTACTGAATATTCATAATTTTTTAGCGCTTTAGTTGTTAAAACATTTAACTGATCGAGCTCATCAGAAACAACAAAGGGTAATGAACTTGATTTGTACTTGCGTAAGTTTTCTAAGTTTGTTTTTATTTTCTCACCGATTAAAGTGATATTATAAACTCGTTCATCATAAGCTTTAACCCATTCGCCAGTAAAGATACCAAGACGTACTGAAACCAATAAGCGGTATTCAGCCATCAAACGCGACCAAGCATAACGCGTATCAGTAAATAACAATATTAAGTCATGAGGTAATTTTTCATCATTATTCTTATTAGACGATAGTACTCTATCAATTAATGCCAATATCGCAGCATTTTCATTTGCCAGCAGCAACATATTACTGGTAAATGGAAAAGTTTTTTCAGCATCTTGTCGTATTGCAATTAATTTTGATAATTCAATGTGTAAACTATCATTAGATAATTTTAAATTAGAAAAATCTTTATTAAAATCAGCACCCATACGTTTTTGTTGCGATAAATCTAATTTTATAAAACTCTTCTTAAATGTTTTAGCATGATATTGATATAATTTATAATGCAGTTCGTCGGGTTGAATTAAAAATTCCAGAGCAGCATATTTCGCACTTTGATAATTAACAATATAATCATGAATAGATAATTCCAAATCGCCTAAAACTTTCATATTAACATGATGTTGTTGCACTCCTCGTTGTACGGTATACCAACCTAATACAGCGATAAAAACTAGTACAAAAAAAATTGTTGCTGCAACATAGACATAACGTCCAATCAAACTATTCGGTATAAGAAAACTATTAATTTTTTTCAACTGACTATCCCAACAACCTCAGCATGCGCTAAAAATTGTAAAATTATTATTTTATTACAGACTAAAGTAAATTAACGACTTCTACTTATATAAAAAATTAAGCAGATTTAGCCTCATAGAGAGGCAATGTAAAATAAAATTCCGAACCACAATCCATTCGTGGCGTATATTGCAAAACTCCATCATGTTCTTCAATAATTGAACGACAAATTGCTAGCCCCATGCCTAAGCCATCTTCTTTAGTGGAAAAATAAGTGTCGAAAATTTTATCTATATTTTTACTTTCTACGCCACTACCAGAATCGATAACACAAATTTTTATATTACCATCAGTATCAATATCGGAACTTATTTTTAAATAAAAGGGCTTTTCAGCTTGGTTTAATATTGCTTCAATGGCATTACGAATTAAATTCACCAATACTTGTTCAATCTGTAAACTATCAACTTTCACCTCAAGTATTCTGGATGTTAATACCAACTCAGGTTGAATGATTGAATATTTAGTATCAAGTAGCACAAACTCCACTGAACGCTTAATTAATAGATTCGCATCAACTACTTCGAGATTTTCATTTTCTGTATCCTTACGAACAAATCCTTTTATTCTTCGAATGATTCCTGCTGCACGTGTTGCTTGTTCATCGGCGGCTTTTATGGCATACATTATTTCTTGTAGATCAACTGAGCTAGAATCAAAACTCCTCATGCAACCTTGCAAATATAAACTAATGGCACCTAAGGGTTGATTTAATTCGTGCGCAATTCCTGCAGCCATCTCACCCATAATACCTAAACGCCCGGCATGAGCCATATCATTATAATATTGGTAGCGTTCCATTTCATTGCGTTTACGATCTCGGATATCACGTAATAGTACAATTAACAATACTCCCTGCCTTTGTGTTAACTCGCTAACATTCACCTCAACAGGAATTTCATCACCATTTTTATCAATAAGTAATGTTTCATAAATTTTATCCGCTTTAGGATTTTTAATGCAGTTAAATACTTGAGTAAAACTAATTAATTGTCCAATATTATTTTTTGCTAAAAACTCAATGCTATAAGATGTTAATGTTGTTGCAGCACGATTCACTGACTCCATATTACCGTGTAAGTCACACACAATAACGGCATCAGTGATGCTATTAACCAAGGCTCGAATACGACGCTCTCTATCTGATAATTTTTCACCCCGGCTTACTAGCTCACTACGCATAACTTCTAAGCTATCGGCTAAAATTTTAACTTCATTTACATTAGTTGAAATCAAAAAGGATTGATTGTATTTACCCGACGCTATTCGATTAGCTCCGTGGGTTAAATTACGCAACGGTTGCGTTAGATAGGTATCAATGGCCCCCATAAAAACAATAACAATAAACAAGTAAATTGCTGCTATAACCAAACCGTTTTGATAAAGCACATCAACTTCTTCTATTGTGGATGTTTCATCATAGGCTAATTGTAGATTACCAACGACCTTGCCATCACTAGCAACTAAGCGACTTTTAATAAAATATAAATCATCGTCATTATCACCAAAGAAAAAATCTTCGTAAAATTTATTTTCAAATTTAACCGTATCAGGATAAATTATTTTACCTAGTTGATTTTTTATAACAATTGAAACAAGATCGCCGCCTAACAATAAATTTTCTGCAAATTGCTTTAACTTATCAAAATCATTATTAACTATTTCATAGGTTATTAATTGAGAGACCCTTTGACTATCAGTACGAATATCATCGATAAATTGTTCAGTGTAATTATTTTCAACTAACCTAAGAACGGAATGAAATAAGCCTGTCATTAATACTACGTGGATTAGTACAATGGAAATTAAAACTCTGCCGCTAAGGCTGCGCGCCCAAGATGTTATGGTGTGTCTGAGATCCATATTTCCTGCACCACATTAAATTGCTTTTCTTCGCCTGTACCGTTATCAAACAAAAAACTAATTCCAAGTTCTTTATCTTTTAAATCAAACAGTAAATTTTGTTGATCGGCATAAATGCTGGGAGAACGAACACCCTGTCGATAAAACCCGGAAACTAATACACGTTCATAACGTTTTTGGGACATTCCTAAAATGGATTGTAAAAATACCTGATAACACAAGTCGCCACTTTTATTAACAAGGGGAACTAAGCGCTCACCTTTTCGATAAACTGGAATACCTAAAAATAACCGCCTTAATTCATTTTTGTCTAATGGCAAAGGCTTATAATCTGGTTTGGTAATTAATAATAAGCGCCGCTCTTCTGCATTGGCTGATGTTGCAATGCAGCAATGCATAACAAGCAGAACTAATAGCTTTATTATTACAAACGTTTTCACGGGTAGACGTAACTCCACTGTACCGCTAATTGGCGGTATTGTGTGCCGGTAAACAATTGGTTATCACTCATTTCAAATTTAAAAATTTGATTACGTGTAATGCTATAACGCACTCCTAATAAATTTCGTTTTATAATAAATTTTGGAAAACTGCGTAAGTACTGACTAGATTGTTCATTATTGGTGTCTTCCCATCGAGCAAACATATTCCAATCATTTACTAAATTATAATCTGCCAAAATATAGGCGTTTAGAAAGTTTTCATTCGATGTTATCGCTGTACCAGAATCTATTATTTTATTTCTCACGATTGTGAATTCTGATGTTATTCTTAAATCAGAAAAATTCCAATTGACAAATAGACCAACAACGTCCTGTTCTATTTCTTTTGGTTTACTCAGGTCACTTAATATATGGTTATAAGATCCCAAAATACCAACCTCATTGCCACCCGTAAATGGCTCAAACCGATATGATAATCGAAATGCAGTTGATGAACTGTGTGTTCCGCGACTCGCATCAACCAACTCAGGGACTTGCAATCCACCTGAATCTATAACCGAGGTGTAGCCCAAACTAGCGACAGAAGAAAACCCCGCATTGTTGTTAACTAAACCACCAGCCTCATAACTAAGCCCAGTAGAATGTGATGGCAAAATGCCACCCGGTACTTCAAACTCAGCAATACTTGGTCGGCTAATTGTTGGTTGAAGCCAACCGCCGTGATGAAATAAGTCGCGCCAGAAACTCGCTGGATTATGATCGCGTCCAAACCAAATTAAGTTTGATGGATCGGGTTTCCAACCGATTTTAACGCGTCCAAAATGGCTTTGTTTATTATTCGCTATGAATTCGGCTAATACCTTGGTTTTATCAAAATCCCGAGAATAAAACAGCGTAGCACGCGTTAATAACTCGATGTGTTTCAATTCTGGGGAATTTTCTTGGCCAATGCGATCCAAACCGATTAAATCGACAAAAACTAATCCATGGGATTGAGCCATAGTTGGAATTTGAGATAAACCCAATATAACCAAATAGATAGCATATTTGCAATTTGGCAATAGACCGTTACTACCACTAATCATATTACAAAGCCTGTTGTTCAAATTACCTCCTACCAACATCAATCTCCATACAAATTTATCATACCCACAATGGAAATTTTGTACAAACATAGGGGGATTTATTTATATTATTTGAGCAATTTATAGGACAAATTTAGATATACCATAATTAAAGTAAGAATATTTTAATATAGCTCAACCTGACTATTTTTTGAACCCAAATAAGGGGCGTTAACTAAACCATTGTTGCAGAAATTAATATCACACCCAACAACCGTGCTACCAAAAAAAAGGCCATATAAGTATATGGCCCTTAGTATTCAAATCAAAATAACAATACAAAAAAACTAATGTTTAACTCTACTTATGGAACATTAATAACTTGTAAATCTTTTGCTGCTACTATTTTGCCACGATAGCCTTGCGTTCTAATTGTGCTAACGATTAACGGAAGATTACTTTCTGTTACGGTAGACAAATGTGACAATACTAATTTGGCAGGTGTTGCAGCGGCAGATACTTCACCGATACGAGTTGGTGTTGTGTGGAACATTAACAGAAAATCAGGTGTTGGATTTTCTAAAATTGCTGTGTCATAAATTAATACATCGGCACCAGTGGATATTTTAATCATATTATCAGTGCTTGAGTTAGTATCACCACTCCATACAATGCTCTTACCTTTGTATTCAAAACGGTATGCAACACTTGGTGTACCACCATGAAATACTGGAATTGATTTAACAGTTAAACCATTGTGAGCATCTAATACTGTTGTCATGGTTGATGATGCGACATCATAAGGTAAATTATTGCCAACAGGAACAAATGGTGATGCACCAGCAAAAAAGGCATTAGCAAAACCGTGTAAATAACGCTCTACACCGGTAGAAGCATCATAGTGACCTGAAATGTAATTAGCCATTGAATCATATGCAGGAACAACTGAATCAGGGCCGTAAAAATTAATTGCATTTGGTAATAATAAACCAGCACCTAAACGGTGAAAGAATAAAGACTTAACCATTGCTGACATATCGGATGTGTGATCAATATGCAAGTGTGTATAAAGGAAATGATGTGCATCCGTTAAACGCGCACCACTTAATGCCAATGATTTAAATGAACCGCTGCCAGTATCAACAACTGCTACCGCTTTTCCTTCTACAAAAATTAATAAACTTGATCCGGCACGGCCATTTTCTGTCGCCACTGGACCACCAGAACCTAAAACCATCACAGCAAAATCAGCAGTTACTTTGTCTACCGGTAACTTGAGCCACTTTTCTTGATCTAAAGCAACTGCACTTTGTGTTATAAATGAACTCGACATCACTCCTAACATTAAAATACCAAACAACTTTACAATTTTTTTCATTTCGACATTCCTTGAGTTTTTTGAATTATATTGAACACTACATTAAGCTATTCAACCCAATCAGTTTTATTCTTTAGGACAATAATTATTTACAAAATTAGTTATCCATCAGAAATTGGCAGCAAAGATAACAATAGCCAATAATCTATGTCAACGCTATTTTCTTTAAAGAGTTTATTGGTTCAAGAAAAAAATAAATTCAGTTTTTTTGACATGAGCAGATTACAAAAACCAAAATGATACTACTTTATATTTTTAGTTTTCACTGTACCTTTTCATACATAATGCTCAATTCATTTTTTTTAAAAAATTAAACATAATAAAAAATTATAAACGGTTCGAATCGACAGAAATTGTATTTATTTTTAAGGATAATGCTCAGGCGTAACTAGTATTAAACGAATTTTTTTCAGAAAATTAAAATAATGTCTAATGGTAACTAACAAACTCTGTTTCGACCGAGGGCTTTTGCTTTGTAAAGCGCTTTATCAGCGGCATCTAACACCACAGCCAAATCCGAATTTTTTTCTAACGTACTAACCCCAAAGCTAGCCGTTTGATGGCCAACCATAAGGAATACATAATTGCTAATTTTGTTACGAATTGATTCTGCAACAGTTTTTGCTTGTTCAATATTAGTGTTAGGACAGATTATTAAAAATTCCTCGCCACCCCATCGGCCCACAACATCTGATTTACGAATATTATCTTTAAGTAAACCGGCTATTTCTATTAACACTTTATCTCCAACAAGATGACCAAACTGATCATTTACAATTTTAAAATGATCAACATCGACCAAAATAACTGAACATTCAGTATAATAACGATCAAACTTATATTTTTCTTTACTTAAAAAATCATCTAATGCAATTCTATTTTTTATTTTAGTTAGCTGATCAGTACGCGATATTTGCTCAAGATCATTAATTGTTGTTGAAACTATTGTAGCCATATCTGAAAAACTACTCATTAATAATCCAATTTCATCTTTTCTTTTAATATTATTAAACTCATAAGTTCCATTTTGCATTTTCTTTACTTTTTGACGCATATCATTAAGGGGATGCACAATATTATTATTAAAATAAAAATACCCAAAAATACTAACACCAATCAGTAAAACAACTAACATAACGGCTATAAAAAATACTCGTTCTTGTTTAACCTCTTGAATGTTAACTTCATTTAAAGTGCGCAATTCAAGTAATTCAAAAAATGTATTTACCTTTGCCATAATTTTGGATTTAGCTTGATGGTATTTCTGGCCATGAACAATTTTTATAGCCATTTTTTGATCTGGCTTACCTTGGATACTGTACTGGCCGATCTCATCAATAAAACGGCCTGCCATAGCATTAAATGCCTGAATTTCCATATTCATTAAATCGTCAGATAATTTTTTTGCTTCTAATAATGCAGATAACTCATCTTGTGAAAATTTAAGTTCTTTCATCAAATCAATAATCGATATTTTTCGACCTTCGCTTTGAGGTCGATTATGATTAGCGGTAATAAAATCCCAATAAATATTGTGGTAGTTTTTAGGACGCCTTTTTTTACCATCACGTATTTCTGCAATAAACTCAAAATATTTTTTGAATCGGATATCAGCAGTAACAGTATAGGTTCTGGCCATACGAGTTAAATCATCGGAACTACGTCGAAGCTCTTCAGCGAGGTTATGTGATTCATACCGGCGAACTTGTGTTTGAGTCAATAAATTTGCATTATCCAGCATTAGCCACAAACAAATAGATAACGATGCAATTAATGAAAATAAAATGATAAAAAATAAAAAAACTTTCTTTCCGATATTCAAGGTAAATTGCACCTTATACATTTAATTTAGGTAAAAACCATTTAATTTTCAACAATCAAACCATAGACTACTACTTCATTAATGACGTCTATTCTTACTTTAAAATTTAATCGAAGGCTTGAAGCGTATCGCTCACTAACTGAAGATATGACATTATTAAAATATTTGACTACAAATTATAGAATAGTTCTATATCAGACATCTATCTAAATAACTGGAGTCAGTATGATTGAATCGAAATAATCGGTTTTATATGTTACGGATAAGAACTACAGCACCGTATTTTCTTAGCTAAATAATATCCATAAAATACTTATGTATTTAAATAATATTACCTAAACACAATCACTACTGTCCTGTTAACTTAACAGGATAGAGCAAAAAGATAAACAGTACTCGACGTAGTGAATCACTTTAAAACCGCCAGACATAAAATCGGCACAGCCCAATGAATACTCGCTATTCGCCATTCTTGGTCGCTCGCCTGCTTCATCCTTGAAGCAGACGGTCTTTATTAGGCGGCATTAATTTCATGTGCACGAATAGTTTATGTTGTTACTTTTTTTTCTAATAAGTGATGAATAAAATATTCTTCAACATTAAAGTATTCCATAAATGCACTTGAAAAATCGTCACTTACAGATTCTTGTATTGATTTTTTTTGCATTAATGCTTTGCTCCATCGATCCAAACGGCTATCTGTTTCATATAATTTTAAATCATAGAATTCTTGCAACAACTCAATGCGCATAAAAATAGGTGCATAAGCCGCATCAATTAATTTAAAATCATTCCCCGAAAACATTGGCCCTTGCTCAGATAATTCGTTATTTAAAACATCAAGTTGAACAGCAAATTCTTCTTTATGTTTCATAAACGTAGCTTCATCTGGCGCAATAAACAAATTATATTGCTTCATGATTAATTCAGATGAATATTCTATCCACGATCGATGACGGGCTTTTTCAACGACATCATCTGGATGCAAGCGCGGTAAATATACTTCATCTAAATATTCAGCAATGACCATTGATTCAAATATCGCAGTTCCATTGGTTTTTAATACAGGAACTTTCCCCATGGGTGAAATTGCTTGAAACCAATCTGGCGTATTGGCTAAATCAATATAAGTCACATCAAATTCAACTCCCTTTTCATTTAATGCAATAACCGATCGTTGTACAAACGGACAAATTTTGAAGCTGATTAATTCCAGTGTGTTTGTAGTCATGTTTCATTCTCACTATTGTTAAAATATAATTAAGCAGCTTTAGCGTTGAGATTATTCTCACAACCGATTACCACCGAATGTCGTTGTGCCATGGTTGCTCCCCAACGCATTAAATTAGGATAATGTGCTGTAGGCAAACCAACAAACTCAGTTAAAAAATACAACCAAGGATAATATGCGATATCCACAATTGAAAACACATCACAGATATACTCTCTATTTTCCAACCGTTGCTCTACAATTGTTGCAGCTTGCTCAAGTTCATTAGTGTGATATTGTAGACCATCGCCATTATCATTTGGTGCAATCACTTTGAAGTTAAACCACGCACCTGCACTAGGAGCAATACGGGATGCCTCAAACATCAACCATTCCATCACCTCGGCTTGTTTATCCGTTTCCTGAGGTAATAACATACCTGATTTTTTGGCTAAATATAAAAGTATCGCTGTCGATTCAAACAATTTACTGCCTGTTTCAGTATCCACAATTGCAGGAACTGACCCCTTTGGACTTAATGTCGTGAACTCAATCGGTTGTGCAACTTCACCGGTTAAATCAATACTAACTAATTTTGCAGGAAGCGCTGTTTCCGCTAACATAATTGCAATCTTCTGAGCATTTGGACTTGCTGGGTTTGTGTATAAATTTATCATTTGGTACTCCTTGTTATTATGGCCTTATGGCTGATTGTGTAAACTTTAAATAATAGACCGGTCGTATTACATACCAGCCAAAAAAATGCGCGCTAGCAACTTAGCGCGCCAATGTTCATTATTGTTTGTAAAATGTATCGAGCAACAAGCTAAGTGTCTTACTCAATGGCTGTTCTGACTTCTCAATTTTCATTCTCATCAAACTACCTTCCCATGCATTAAATAAGAACTCAGCTAAATCTTCACTCCTGATGTCCTTTCGAATGACAGCTTGCTGTTGCCCTAGATTGATCAACTCAAGAAAATTATCTTGAATATCTTTAACACCTTTTATTAATGATAAACGACACAATTCATTATTATCACTAACTTCCGCACCAAGATTACCAAGTAAACAGCCCTCGGTATAATCCTTTGCTTTAAACTGTCGCATAACCTCTAAAAAGAAACTGCGTAATGTTTCAATTGCATTTTCTTTAGGTCTTGCGATAAAACCAAGCAATATCTGATTAAAAAAATCGACATAACGCGTTATGACTTGTGCTGCAAAATCTTCTTTGCTTTTGAAGTAATTATAAAATGAACCTTTCGGCACGTTAACTTCATCCAAGATTTCCTTAATACCCGTGCCGTTATAACCCTGGCGGATCATAAATTGAATACCAGCATCAAGCAGTAATTCTTTTTTCTCGGACTTATTTCTCATCGCAGTCATTACCGATTTTTACTTTTCATTTAATTTGCAGTTATCGTGTTAGTAAAGTAATTATACGACCGGTCGCATTAAATATCAAGTAATATTACAACACTATATGATATCTAAGATAAATCATTGTTTTTATTAAATATATGCATTATTCAGAATCAATAACGCATTAAATTTAACACCAAAGGAAATTAACCACGCCTAGTCCGATAGGCTTATCTAGAATTTAGTAGCAACTAAGTTGCCGCATCCATCGCATTTAACTTATGGTGCGCAATGATACTATCTCGAAACACCATTAATTTACCCCTAATATATTGCGCCATTTTATCGTGAGCTATTATTTTTTCAGCATTTAAATCGGTGCCAAGTAAAGGTACTGTGATAGTAGCTGCATCAATAATGGTTCCCGACATGGTTTTTAATACCTCTCTTAACGCTAATTGCCCATGGCTCGCTCGTGGTGAAGTATTTGCCAATGCCAGTGGCATATAAGGAAACTCATCACCACTCACTAACCAATCTAATGTATTTTTTAAAACACCGGAAATTCCATGAGCATACTCTGGGCTCGATATTAGTATTCCATCCGATTTTTTTATTTCTTGTTTAAGTCTTTGCAAAACAGGTATATTTTCATGTTCTCTATCGGGATTAAATAACGGCATCAAATCTAACTCACTAAAACAGACCAACTCCATTGCTATTGGTGCTAATTTTGCAGCAGCATGAATCAACGCGGTATTATACGAGCCATATCGTAAGCTACCAGATAACGCGAGAACTCGAGTAGTTACATTTTTAGCAATCATTTTATTTTGATACATTCCTATTCTCTCTTAAATAAAAATTAAATCTTTTTACTCATATATTCTACCGTTAAACTATTGTCTAATGGCTGACCAACATCACGATGCACCGGAAAGTTTTTAATGACACCCGTTCGTTGATAGCCACGACGTTCATAATAGGCAATTAATTCACTTCGCTGTGAGACTACAGTCATCATGAGTTTTTTTGCGTTTAAGCGACTAATTGCATAGTTTTCAGCTTGAGCCAAAATAATTTTACCAACACCATGGCCTTGCAATTTGGGGTGTACCGCAAAGAATCCTATGTGCGCATCATTTTCATTTAATTCAATACAAATACACGATACAATTTCATGTTGATCTTTTGCTATAAATAAATACGCATTTTGATCCAACAAATAACCATTAACTTCGTTTGGCGTCGAACGATTGCCACTGATTAACTTAGTTTCACGTGTCCAACCATCTTCACCTCGATAAGCTAAATTGATAAGCTCGCATATTTCACTAACCTGATTCGATGATGCCAATTCTAATAAGAAATCAGCTAAATTTATTTTATTGGTTTTATTTTGAATCATTGCTTTGTAGTAATTGGTAATGTTCAACATCGGGAAATGGCTGGTAAAAATGATGCAGTAATTTTTTCCATTGCAAATAATCCTTTGAAGCACGAAACCCCTGAGTGTGATCAGTTAATTTTTGCCACTTAACAAGTAATATGTAGCGATTTGTTTTCTCGATACATTTTTGTAATTCATGAGATAGGTATCCATCTTGTGCGCTAATAATAATTTGAGCGGCACTAAATGCAGTTTCAAATTCTGCTTCCATTCCATGCTTTATATCTAATATTGCAACTTCTAAAACCATATACACCATTCCTATTAACCAAATTAAATTTTACATCTTTTCGAAAATGTTAGTTGCATATCCGTCTCAAACTGAAATTTAAGTGTCCGACCAGTGGCGTTGTTATACTAACCAAAAATTATTTTTTAGAACGGGTATCAGAACTGCAGGTATTAGTTAAATGATATGCGATACAAAAATTTTCATTATCATGCCACTCTCATCAAACACATAATGTCAGCAACAAATAAAATATTGAGCAGCACATTATCAAAATTACGAATCATTTAAAACGGACGGATTTATCTTGCAGCTAAAAAAATTGCATACTATCGAAAAAGCATACTTTTTTCAGTGTTAAGCATGAATAATATATGCTGAGGCTTTTTCACTAAAGCGTCAAATGATACTAAATTCTATACCTTAAAAATCATTAAATTATAGAAATAGTTACCTTATCGAAACAGTTGCGCTATAGTTCAATCATGCAACTAACACTTCACACAGATTTTGGTTTACGTGTTCTTATTTTTTTATCATTTCAAGAAGATAAACAACGGATCACAATATCGGATATCGCTGAGAATTTTAAGATTCCACGCAATCACTTAGTTAAAGTGGTACATCAACTAGGAAAACTCAAATATATTCATACCACCCGAGGTAAAAACGGTGGAATTCGGCTTGCCCAATCAACACACACTATTCGAGTTGGTGATGTTGTGCGGCATTTAGAAGCTCGACTTGACATCATTGATTGCAATTCACCCACTCCCTGCCCGATTAAACTAAACTGCCAATTAAAATCCATTTTAAAAGAAGCAAGTACTGCATTTTTATCGGTATTAGATCAATACACCATTGCTGATTTACAACAAAAACCAAACGAACTTAAAACTTTACTGCAGTGGACAGCCTAAATTCGTCAATCAGCTCATCATTAAAAATTAAAATCTAAACCATTATTTAACATATAACAATACCTTTCATACCAATTAAATATTTTCCGCTAAAATAACCACACTATTTTTCTTTAAAATGAATTAAATTCAGTACTGGTTCACAATTAAATATAACATGTAAATCATCGGTTACATAACGACGCAGAAGCAGTAAACTAGAACTTACAACAGCATTTAATTTTAATCGAAAAAATAATAAAATCACCACTACCCTCTTAACATAACACGGTGACAAAAATGAAGATTATTAAGCATAAACGCAGTATTCACTAACTAAAACTTTCACAAATTTAGTGTAAACCTAGTTTAAATACACTATTAAAATAAGTTTATACTATTATACTAAGATTTAACTCACTATAATATTGAACCAAAAATGCAATTAACTGCTAAAGAATTTCAAATACGGTTTTTACGTTTAATTGCTCTCACCTGGCTGCTACCACCATTAGTTGGAATATCATTTTTACTTTATATCGAAGTTTTTTCGATAGATGAAATTATAAGTATGATGTCAACACCTCTCAAGCCAGTTTTTTTATTGGGGGGTATAATCTTAGCATTAGTTTATTTTCGTCGTTATTCTAAATTGCTCACCGCTTATTTAAACACCCAAGATGAACAGTCTAAAGAAATTACCGAAACCGCATTAAGAAAATTTCCGAAGCATTACTGGAGCACGTTTATTGTATTCTTAATGTTAGCGCCAGCCGCTGCAATTATAAGTTTAGAGTTATCATCTGATTACATTGCGCAACCTGTTGACTGGTTTCGTATATCATTAGTCGCATTAATAGTTTCCATTATTGTTGGATTACCAATTTTTATCAGTATTTATGATTTATTTGGTAAGGCTTTTGGTCAAATTCAGTTGCAGAGACCATTTATAACAATAAAAACTAAAGTCTTTTTAATTGGCGCACTAACTCCATTATTAATTGATACCATGTTAGTACAATATTATTGGACTCGTACAGGTTATTTTACTTTTGAAACATTCATTATCTGGCTATTACTGGAATGCTTGGCTATTGCTGGCGCATTATTGTTTGTGCGTAGTTTTATGCAATCTCTCACGCCCTTAAAAAGTTTAATTAATTTATCAACAATAACACCAGGACATAAAATTCAATCTAATTCAACAGATGAATTAGGTATATTTGCAAACCAATTAATAAAACTACTCGATGAACAACAACTACACCAAGAACGTTTAAGTTTTAGCAATGAATTATTAAAAGCATCACATAGCCATGAAAGCTTAGCTCGATTGCTCGAAACTATAGTAAACAGAACACGGAAAACACTTAAAGGTGATATTTGTTTTTTAAATTTGTATGAACCACAAAATAATAAACTAGTCTGTGTTGCAAACAGTGACACGGGCTATAAGGCCAGCGGACATTTTGAAATTTCACTTGAAGAAGATTCAATTAATGTTGATGTTTTTAAATCATCAAAACCCAGTATTATTGATGATATACCCAATAGCTCACATCATCATACTAAACTAAAAAAAGCCTTTAATTTAAAATCATCAGCGGCAGTACCGCTTATCACTGATGAAAAAATTATTGGCGTGTTGCAAATAGCAAATTCACAACAGTTCCACCATTACGATGATCACGAAATTAAAATCCTACAGGCATTCGCGCAGGAAGCTGCCGTTATTCAAACATTCTTTAAAGAATTAAAACTTCGCCGCAAAGCAGAAACAGCAATAACGCAAATTATGGAGGCAGTATCAACCACAACAGGAACCGACTTTTTTAAAGCCATGACAGTACGCATGGCTGAAATATTACAAGCAGATTCCTGCGGAGTTGTGTCAATGATAACTGAAAACTCTGAACTCGTAGAAACACTTGCCTATTATTATGATGGTGCAGTAATTGATAATACCCAATACCCGCTTAATGGCACCCCTTGCGAAACCATAATAGGTCAACAGACTCGAAGTTATGTTAGTAATGTGCAAAATATTTTTCCACAGGATATTCATTTATGTGAAACAAACATGGAAAGTTACGTTGGTATCCCGTTATTCGATTCTCATGATAATCCCTTAGGGTTATTATTTGCAATGTTTCGTTCTCCTATCGAAGATATTAGCTTTAATGAATCAGTTATGCGTATTTTTGCTGCTAGAACGGTTGCTGAAATTGAACGTAGCCAAACTGAAGAAAAAATTAAACACATGGCTTATTATGATGATTTAACGCAACTACCCAATCGCGCCTATTTAATGGATCGCTTGCAACAAGCCATCGGCTACTCTAAACGCCAAAAAAGCCAGCTAGCCGTTATTATTTTAGATATCGACCATTTTAAAAAAATAAATGATTCATTAGGTCATCAAATTGGTGATGGTTTATTAAAAGAAGTGGCCAAACGTTTACAGCAATGCCTGCGCAAAGAAGATACCGTAGCAAGATTAGGCGGCGATGAATTTGTATTATTACTAGCAGGATTTGATTCAAATGAAACCGCTATCAACTACATAAGTCATATAGCTACTTTACTCAACCAAAAAGTCAAAGAACATTATTATATATCGGAGCATAACCTGATGATAACCAGTAGTTGTGGCATCTCAATATACCCCGATGATGGTGAAACAGCAGAATTATTAATTAAACATGCTGATACTGCAATGTATAGTGTTAAAGAGAATGGCCGTGATAATTACCAATTTTTTTCCAGTGAAATGAATATCTCTGCAATGGAACGACTCGAAATGGAGTCTGCAATCCATCAAGCTATCACCAAGCAACAATTTGAAGTTGCTTATCAACCCAAGGTGGCGGTAAAAGATAATAAAATTTTAGGAGCTGAAATTTTATTGCGCTGGAATCATCCCGAACTTGGTTATATTTCACCAGATAGATTTATCCCGGTGGCCAATGAGACCGGGCAAATTATTCAATTGGGTGATTTCATATTTCAGCAAGCCTGTATACAAGCCAGTGAATTATGGTGCAATAATGATAGTTGCGAAGAAATAAGTAGCTTGTCCGTTAATGTTAGCCCACGTCAATTTTTGCACGATAATTTTATTTCTAAAATTCAACAAACAATGGAAAAATACCAAACAAATCCATGCTGTTTGGAACTGGAAGTAACCGAAAATATTTTAATTGAAGACACTCAAAAAGTTTGTGAAAAACTGCAAACACTTAAAGAACTCGGACTTAAAATATCAATTGATGATTTTGGCACAGGTTACGCATCATTACGTTATTTGCAGCAACTACCAATTGATATGATTAAAATTGATCGATCGTTTATTATTCATATTTGCGAGAACCAAAATGATCTTGCTATCGTTAAAACCATTATGACAATGGCTGAAAATTTAAATATTGAGGTGATTGCTGAAGGTGTCGAAACAAAAGAACAATTAAAAATTCTGACACAACTGGG
This sequence comes from uncultured Thioalkalispiraceae bacterium, assembly GCA_964514215.1. Taxonomy (GTDB): domain Bacteria; phylum Pseudomonadota; class Gammaproteobacteria; order UBA6429; family Thiohalophilaceae; genus CAYQUC01. The sequence continues at coordinate 16,673 of CAZEPW010000009.1, read as the reverse complement.
ATGTGAAGCGTATCAAGGTTATCTTTTTAGTAAACCGGTTAACAAAGATGATTTTATATCATTACTACAAGGACAAACATCTACTATAGATCGAAAAATAAATTAATTACTAAAAATCTCAAACTAAATATACTTTATGCCTTATTTGATAATCGCGTAACAACATGATTTGAGATAAATAGTTCAGTAACCTCGCCCCAAGGGATAGGTTTACTAAAATAATATCCCTGTAATTTGGCAACACCAAGATTTTGCATAATCGTCACACATTCAGGTGAATCGACACCTTCGGCTACTAATTCTAAGCCTAGTGCATGTCCCATAGCAACAATAGTTTCAAGCATTATTTTACCATCAGCATCCTCACAGCGTTGTACGAATGACATGTCAATTTTAAGTTCATCAACCGGTAAATTATGTAAATTGGATAACGATGAAAAACCCGTGCCAAAGTCATCGAGTGATAATTTAAAACCGGTTTCTCGCAACGATTCAAGAATTGCTTTGGCCTTTTTAATATCCATTTGGGCTAAACTTTCGGTGATTTCAAGTTTAATTTGTTCCGGTCGGACATCATAGTTTTTTATAAAGTTTTCAATCCAACCGGTAAAATCACCATGCATTATTTGTCTGTTTGATATATTAACCGATAACACTAAATCACTATTACCACCAACAGAAGAAAAATCTTCGAGAGCCTTAGCTAAAACCTGTTTCCCCAAATCTTGAATTAAACCTAAATTTTCAGCCATCGGAATAAATATACCAGGACTAACCCAGCCATATTTGTCATCATGCCAACGCGCAAGCGCTTCAAAACCACAAGTTTCTTTATTTTTTGCACTGACAATAACTTGATAATAAACTTGAATTCGATTATCTTTTATGGCCTGACTAAATCGATTCGTCATTTCGAAGTCATAATATCCTAAATTACTTTCTCGCAATTCAGTATAAATTTGCACATTATTTCGACCTTGATCTTTAGCGCAATAAAGTGCTTTATCCGCCTGAACTAATAAAGTTTCGGTACTATTGGCATCGGCCGGATAAGTTGCACCACCAATACTTAACGTTACTATTGCATCAAAACCTTCTTCAACTAACTCGGTTTCTAAAATACCCATTAACGATTCTGCCACTCTACGCACATCCGAAACATGTTTTAATTCAGGCAAAACCACAACAAACTCATCACCACCCCAACGAGCTAAAGTATCATGATCACGTAATCTTTTTTGCATGATTCTACTAACCGAAACCAAAAGATGATCACCCATTTTATGTCCATGAATATCATTAACTTGTTTAAAGTTATCTAAATCGATAAACAACAAACCTAGCAATGAGTTATTTTTTTTGGCTCCTTCTAGTGCCAAATCCATTTTTTCATCCAATAAAATTCGATTCGGTAGCCCTGTTAACGCATCGTGCATTGCCATGTGTTTGATTTGTTTTTCTTGCAGATATGAATCGGTTATATCACGCAACACTCCTCTAATACGGATATCACTATCACTCAAAACTTCAAGCATGAATTTACCGCCAATCCAATGCTCAGTTTTATGGCTGTGCTTTAACCGAAAGCGCACTCGATGGACGGACTCATCTGAATTAAATACTTTTTTAAACATATCAATAACGAGCGATTTATCCGATTCATGAATATAAGACAAAATAGAATTAGCATTTTCTTGGGGATCTAAGGTGTTATGACTTATTAGCTTTGACCAACCATCTGATGCGGTTAATATAGTGCCATCTTGTGAAATTTCGACTATCGCTTCGTTAAGCAGGTTTAAAGTTTTAATATAATTTTTTTGAATAGACGCAGAGAGTTCTGCTTTTGCACTTAAATCTTTAATTTCATCCAGCTCACTTCTAAAACCAAACAGTTTAAGACCTTTTTCCATGATACAGTAATGGGTAAGACCCGATTGAAACAAATTTAAGCTGATGAATAATAACGAACCGATGAGTATTAATATTAAGTCATTAAAAAAATACAATAACACTCCAATTAGCGACAGAAAAAAACCTGCAATGACGCGTATCGACGGTTCGATATAAGGTAATTTTCTTTTATTTTTACTGTCGCTGCTCACACAGCGATTAGAATTACACGCCATAATTATATTATCTATAATAGATTAGTACTATTATATAGCGTCTGATGGTTCCGAAACTGTAGCTTTATAAAGGTTTAAATCGTAGATACCATCACATTTATAATACTTTATAAACAATAATTTAAGTAGGTTAAAGTTATAAATCGTTGTTTACATTACAACTTATTAAAACCAGAGTAATTTACTCCAGATAACTGAGCCATTTCTTTATGCCAGGTGGCTAAATCATTTTGATTAAATTTATTTAAATCATCATGACCACATGCTCGTGCCATTACCCGCATTAACTCTATTGATGCAGAGAAAAAATTATGCAATTTTTTTGCTGACTGTTGCACATTTAATTTGTTTCGAAGCTCTGGATTTTGTGTCGCAATTCCTGCAGGGCAATTATTACTATTACACATTCTTGCAGCAACACAGCCAATAGCTTGCATCGCACTAGTAGAAATGGCAACGCCATCCGCACCTAATGCCAACGCTTTAACAAAATCTATCGGCATTCGCAAACCACCCGTAATAATCAAAGTGACACGAGCACTGGCTCCTTGTTCATCAAGGTATCGACGAGCACGTGCCAGTGCAGGAATTGTTGGTACACTAATATGATCCCGAAACATTTCAGGTGCTGCTCCAGTGCCACCACCACGTCCATCTAAAATAATATAATCAGCACTGGCATCCAATGCGAATTGAATATCTTGTTCAATATGGTTGGCACTCAGCTTAAAACCTATTGGAATTCCTCCGGTTATTTCTCGAATGCGATCAGCAAAATGTTTAAAGTCGGATGTTGACGTAAGATCGTTAAACGTGGGTGGTGAAATCGCCGGCTCACCTTGAGGAATACCACGAACTTGAGAAATTTTTCCCTGATTTTTATTTCCCGGAAGATGTCCTCCGGTACCTGTCTTTGCACCTTGCCCACCTTTAAAGTGAAACGCTTGTATTTTAGATAGCAACTCTTCTTTAAAACCAAATCCAGCACTGGCATATTCATAGAAATAACGTGAATTGGCTAACTGCTCTTCAGGTAACATACCTCCTTCACCAGAACAAATTCCGGTGCCCGCTAATTCTGCGCCTCTAGCTAAAGAAACTTTAGCTTCTTCTGATAATGCTCCAAAACTCATGTCTGAAACAAATAATGGGATAGTTAATTTCAGTGGTTTATTTGCCTGAGGTCCAATAATCAATTCAGTACTAACAACGCGATCTTCCATCAAAGGTTTAGTGGCCATTTGAGCTGCCATAATTTGTATATCATCCCAATGAGGTAACTTATGACGAGGCACTCCCATTGACGTCATTTGGCCATGGTGTCCTAGTTTGCTCAAGCCCTCTTGTGCAAGCCGATGAATCATCGTTACTGTTGGCTCTTCAGGTGTTGCAATGGCAACGGGTAATCCAGCAGATGATGTAATATCAATACCAGGCCCTTCTTTAGCAATATCGTGTTCATTAAATTGCTTATGTGTTCCATCACAAAATGGCGCGTTAGCAGAATGTTTACAAGCACATAAGTAAGACTCGCCATCTTGTTCGGCTATAAATGCTAATGGTTTAAATGATGTTGCTGCGTGCGAACCATCACAAAACGGTTGTTTTTTTGATAAACCGCAAGTACAAAAATAATATTCTTGAGCTTTTTTTAATGTTACTTTCTGTGGTTTTATATCAGCAATAATTGGCTTACTCATATTATTTAACGACCTTCCATGCTTAATGTTTAAAAGTTAATATTATATTTTTCTAACCAAGCTTAATCCATCGGCAAGTTTTAACATGCTAATTTCAACGCGTTTATCCAGTTTAATTTTTTGATTTAAATCTCTCACAACTTGAATGCTTTTTTCGGTAATTGAATCGCGTAGCGAGATATCAAGAGCATTTGAATCGATTACCGAACCAAAAAGCAAAACATTATCAATTGCGATTAAACCACCGGGTTTTAATAGCTGTAGCGATAATTCATAGTAATTATCATAATTATCTTTATCTGCATCGATAAAAATAAAATCATATGATTCGGCTTGACCATCAGTCAGTAGTGCATTTAACGTCTCTATTGCCGGTGCCAACCTAAGATCAATTTTATTGGCCACAGAAGCTTTTGCCCAATAACGTGATGCAATAGTTGTCCATTTTTCACTAATATCACATGCAACAGTATAACTATCATCGGGCATTGCCTGAGCAACGCATAAACTGCTATATCCAGTGTACACCCCAATTTCAATCGTGCGTTTTGCGGCGATAAGCTTAACCAACATCGACATAAACTGACCCTGTTCGGGAGGGATTTGCATGATGGCATCGGGATCTTTTTCAGTTTCTTGTCGTAACTGAAAAAGAATATCGGACTCGCGTAGTGAATTTTTTAAAACATAATCCTGTATTTGAGTATTAAATTCAAGCTCACCCTTGTGCATTAATTTTTTTCATCCTTAAATTCAATATGCCAATGAGTGCCATCACAAAACGGTTTGTTTTTGGAGGCGCCGCAACGGCATAATGTATAATGTTCACTAGAGGCACCATCCCCTTTTGATTGTTCGATCAATTCGATACCTCCGGTTACGGCATAGGGGCCATCTTTAGTAACAATAACATTGGGCATTCGCTGGTGATCACGATATTCAACATCATCTACGGTATAACTAAGTGCACCAGATGGACACTTCGAAATTGTTTTAATAATATCATAGGCCGGCGCAGCATCCGCATCAATCCACGGCTCTTGTTTCATTTTAAAAACTTCACTTAGATTATCCGTGCAGTGACCAGCATGAGCACAAATTCCTCGATTATCATGTATTGTTATTTTTTTCCCAACATAATTAATTCGTTTATTAAGTTTACCATCGGTTTCATTGTTATCACTAAAACCATTCGTACCATGTGTGCCATCACAAAAAGGTTTATTGTTTGAGCCGCCACAACGACATAACGCAACCCCCGTTATGGTGCTACAAGCATCGCCATTGGACTTTACTATATTAGGAATTTCTTTTGGAGTTTGGTCGTGAAGTAAATAATATGGCCCGTTTGGTAAACAGGCGATTTTAGGTTTTTCAGTGCTCATAATCCAATCTCCATTTTATTAATTAATAATTATTTTTGCTTAAAATTACTATAAAGTTAAGCTCCATAGAATAAACTGGATATGACCTCATCGTCAAAAATATTCTCTACTTAAATATTATTTTGTTGATGCTATGGTGTTGCGTAAAATATCTGAAAATAAGCGCACAGCTGGGCCGGGGTTTTGATTTCGAGTTAGAAATAAATTTACATTAAATTCTGCACCTTCGGCTAAAGCGAGTGGAGCTAATATATTATTATCTAATAAAGTTTGTATACGATGTTGTGGTAGCCAAGCAAATCCTAAGCCATTAGAAACGGCACTAATCGAAGTTTCTAAACTGCTCACTGTCCAACGATTTTCAGCACCTAGCCAACCAGCATCAAGCCGCTTTCGATTACCGGAATCACTAATGACCACTTGCAGCTCGCGTTCCAAATCAGACACGGTAATATTTCTATCGAGCAATTGTAGTGAGTGGTTACTACTGGAAACGGCTATAAATTTAATTTCTAAAATTTGATCGGCTAACACATCATTAGGAACTAACCCGGTAATTATTATATCGGCTTTATTTTCCAGCATCATATCTTCTGCACCGGCTAATATCGCTTCAGTTAAATTAACTTCACAACGATGACTCTGAGGTTTAAATTCACGCAGTGCCTGCATAATAATTTCACTCGGAAAAATATTATCGACCACGATATGAATACTGGCTTCCCAACCTTGTTCGAGACTATCGGCAAACTGCTCTAACTCAATTGCTTGACGCAATAACTGCCGCGAATGCCGTAATAATACTTCACCAGTTTCAGTGAGTAATGCTTTTCGACCTTCGATTTTTAATAACGTGACACCGAGCTGTTGTTGCAATTTAGCAACGGTGTAGCTGATAGCTGATTGGCTGCGATGCAGTTGATTTGCGGCTTGGGCAAATCCACCAAAATCAACAACTGCTTGTAGTGCGCGCCATTGATCAAGACTGACTCGGGGTGATTGCATATTACACCAACCTATCGAATTAATTGATATATTAGGTCAATATTTTGCGCTTTTTAATTAAATTATTCAATCTATAATATTTTCTAAACTTAACAACTTTACCAAACAAAGTGGGCACATCATGGAAAAATATAGCAATCTAGTCGCACGAGTATTAATGTCACTTATCTTTTTAACCTCCGGCCTGAGTAAAATTAGTGGATTCGAAGCAACTCAAGGTTATATGGATGCCATGGGCGTACCTAGCATCATGTTACCCTTAGTAATCATCCTTGAAGTTGGCACTGCAATCTCTTTAATTATCGGATGGAAAGTACGCTATAACGCCTATGCACTAGCAGCTTTCACATTATTAGCAGCATTACTATTCCACAATAATTTTGCGGATCAAATGCAAATGATCCTTTTTATGAAAAATATTGCAATGGTTGGTGGATTATTAGCCATAGCCGGTTTACCGGTTAACAAAAGCATCAGTTTGGATCATAAGTTACTACACACCAGCCATCCATAATTTTGCACTAAAATATTGGCTTAGTCGGATTTTCACTACTGATGAAAAACACGCAAAGCAAAAACAATGCACGGTACATACCTACCGGGCGTTTAATTTAAAACCACACAGATTTGAACCTTAACAAATAAATGGAAACTTCATGAAAAATAATGATCTTGGTGAATTCGTCCGATGGGAGTCATTTTTTCGAAATTGGGTCACAAGCGATGGCAATGCCGGACCAAGTGGCATCGGTGGTTTCAAAGCAGAAGCAAATCGATACCACTTATATGTCTCATTGGCCTGCCCATGGGCACATCGCACATTAATATTTCGTGCATTAAAAGGCTTGAACCATATAATCAGTGTCTCCGTAGTGCACCCACTCATGCCAGACATCAGCTGGGTGTTTGATGATTACCCGGGCGCAACTGCCGATACTGTTAATGGCAAAAGCACGTTAGCAGAGGTATATAAATTAGCCGATACAAATTTCAATGGTGTTGTAACCGTGCCAATTCTCTGGGATAAAAAGCAAAACACAATCGTTAATAATGAATCTTCTGAAATAATACGAATGTTTAATTCAGCATTTAATAACTTGGACGATGATGACATTAATAGCGACTTGGATTTTTATCCGGAGACACTCCGTAATGATATTAATAACATCAATACTCAAGTTTATAACAATATAAACAATGGTGTTTATCGCACCGGATTTGCTTCTAGCCAAGCAGCCTATGAGCAGGCTTATTTTGATTTATTTGACTGCCTTGAAAACATGGAGCAACGTTTAGCAACACAGAAATTTTTAGCTGGCGATATCATCACCGAAGCTGATTGGCGACTTTTTGTCACCTTGGTTCGCTTTGACTCGGTTTATGTTGGTCACTTTAAGTGTAATAAAAAACGTATTGTTGATTTTCCAAATTTATGGCAATACACCAAACAACTTTATCAAATTCCGAGGGTTGCAGCGACAGTAAACCTGGATCACATTAAGTATCATTACTATGCCAGCCATCAATCAATTAATCCGACACGAATTGTGCCAGTTGGCCCCGATTTAGACTTCATGGCAAGTCATAATCGATAATATCAGTGTCATCTTGAAATAATTACCACTATTGGCAACGACAATCGGGTTATTTTTAAATTTTAGTGATTAGTGCCAATTATTTTAAATCTAAACGTAGATATAAATAGAAACACGGCAAGATAGCGTTATAATACAGAACTGTGCAATTTTATCAGGACAAACGCTTCACGTGCCAAAATTACTAGAATTTGATGATTTAATTGATCAACTCGAAGCTTCTTTTTTAGAGCAAGGGCTAGATTATTTTCGTTCTCACAAAGTGAGTGAAATAACCCGTGATGAAGAACAACAATCACTAACCGCTCATGTTAAGGGAAAGAAAAAAGCTCCCTATAAAATTTCCATTTCAGTTGATGAAGACTTACTCATCGATGGTGATTGCTCGTGTAAGGTGAATTACAATTGTAAGCATGTCGCAGCAGTATTAATGGCCAATATTTTCACTGAATTAAGTACCAATTCCAGTGATAAACTCACGGTTTCTAAGACCGCCAATCAATGGCAAAAAGAAATTGATAAAGCACAACAGGCATTTAATGCGCCAGTTGAGTCGGTCGCTGAAAAAAATCCACAAAAATTAATTTACGTGCTAACCCTGCACAAAACCACCAGCATTCCCAAATTTCAACTCCATATTCAAACGGCCAGACAACAAAAAGACGGCTTTTACAGTGATGAAAAACGCTATAACCCGTCTAATTTTTTCTTACATGGCCCTAAAGATTATATGCTGGATGTGGATATACAAGTTATCCACCAATTACGCACATCAAATATGCTCAGTAAATTACCGGATATCGAGCTAGTTGGCAAAGGTAGTGGTGAATTATTAAACACCATCATCAACACCGGTCGTTGCTTGTGGAAAAATGTCGAATCAGCACCACTAGCACTGGGCAAAAACCGAAACGGCAAACTATCGTGGCAGGTTGGCGAAAACGGCTGCCAAAATTTAGTATTAAAAACCAACCCGGCTGCATCAATTGTGTTGCCCACCACTCCACCACTTTACCTTGATATGGACAAACACGTTTGCGGCAATACCCAAGTCACTATTCCCTCGACAGTGTTAGAGGTTTTGTTAAAAACACCACCAATAGCCCCCGAAGATATCGATAGCGTTATTAAAAAACTGGAGGCATTAAACATCAAGCTACCGCCACCAGATAAACTAACTGTTAAAAATGAAAAAATTATCCCGCCGACAGCACTATTAACGTTAACGTGTCACAACGAATCAATGTCCAGCTATTTATCCGACGTCGCCGTGAAAAAACGTTCTGATATTGAACCCATTCTGAAACTCAAACTCGACTACCAAGGCAACATCATTCACCCCAGTGATGAAGCAACAAAGTTTATCGAGCGCAAAGGCAACACCCTGAAGCAACAGAGCCGCGATTTAAAAACCGAAAAAAAAATGGTTGGCCTATTACGTTCGTTCGGTGCGGTATTGTTCACAGAAGAATACGGCAAAGTTGATATCGAAGCCGACACCTATGTATTACCGTGTTCTGCCGACAAAGAAGCCGAACGCTGGGTTGATTTCATTTTAGAAGAATTACCAATTTTAGAAAAAAATGGCTGGGTTATAACGAAAGACCCTATCTTCCCGTTCAAACTCGCGATTTCCGAAGATTGGGTAATGACCTTTGACGATAGCAAAGATCAACAATCCTTTGAACTTGAAATTGGCATCACAGTTGATGATGAATACTTAAATCTATTACCCGTGCTGATTAAAATGATCAGCCACTATCCCGAGCTGGCACAAAGTGGCGACTTAACCACACACACCAGCGCACACCATTTATTAATTAACTTAAAAGATGGCCGAATCCTTCCGCTAGCGTATAAACGCTTGCAAGCATTGCTTGATATTATTGTTGATATGTTTGAAGAAGGAAATATTAAAAAGAATCGAGTACATTTACCTAATTGGCGCGCCGCTGAATTATTAGAACTCGATTCTGAATACGGTCAATTTCCAATTATGCGTTGGGCCGGTAGTGAACGCTTACGCGAATATGCATTACGCGTTAAAAACTTTTCAGACATTAATCCGATATCGGCCCCGGAAAATTTCAATGCCGAATTACGTCCCTACCAAGAACACGGCTTAGCTTGGCTACAATTTTTACGCGAATTTGAATTTAATGGCATCCTAGCCGATGACATGGGTTTGGGTAAAACAGTGCAAACACTCGCACATATTTTAATTGAAAAACAACAAGGTCGCTTACTCGACCCGGTATTAGTTGTTGCACCAACAACCTTAATGATAAACTGGCGCAAAGAAGCGCAGCGCTTCACACCCGAGTTAAGCGTTTTAACCTTGCACGGTTCCGATCGTAAAAAACATTACAATAGCATAAAAAATTACGATATCGTGTTAACCACCTATCCATTATTAACTCGAGATGAAGAAATTATTATGCCAATCCCCTATCACATGGTGATTTTGGATGAAGCACAATACATTAAAAACCCTAAATCAAAAGCAACCCAAGCTGTCGCTAAGCTCAACACCAAACATCGCTTATGCTTAACAGGCACACCACTCGAAAATCATCTTGGTGAATTATGGTCAATTTATAATTACTTAATGCCCGGTCTACTCGGACACGATGCCCAATTCAAACGTTTATTTAGAACCACCATTGAAAAATTTGGTAATAATCGTCGAGCAAAACAACTCGCCAAACGTGTTTCACCATTTTTATTACGTCGAACCAAAGAAGTAGTTGCCAGCGATCTACCGCCAAAAACTGAAATCATTAGAACCGTACCACTCGAAGGCGAACAATTCGAATTATACGAAAAAATTCGTGTGCTAATGAACGCCAAAGTCAGCAAAGCAATCACCGAACAGGGTGCCAACAAAAGCCACATCATTGTATTAGATGCACTATTAAAACTACGACAAGTATGTTGCGATCCGCGCTTAGTTAAATTGCCCGAAGCCCAAGGTGTTAATACCTCGGCTAAACTCGAATTATTATTGGAATTAATTCCCGAATTATTAGAAGAAGGCCGCAAAATATTATTATTTTCACAATTCACCAGCATGCTCAGCTTAATTGAAGATGAAATTAAACAGCGCAAAATAAAATACGTGAAATTAACCGGACGCACCAAAGATCGCGAAACCCCAATCACCGAATTTCAAGAAGGTGATATCCCGTTATTTTTAATTAGCCTAAAAGCCGGTGGCACCGGACTCAACTTAACCGCCGCCGATACCGTGATCCACTATGATCCTTGGTGGAACCCGGCAGTAGAACAACAAGCAACCGATCGAGCGCATCGCATCGGGCAAGATAAACCGGTCTTTGTTTACAAATTGTATACTGCCGGCACCGTTGAAGATCGCATTCAGGATATGCAGGCACGTAAAAAAGCCCTCGCTGATAATTTATTTGAAGGTGCAGGGAAAGGAAACCTACCCAACTCAGCAGAAATGCAGGCTTTATTTCAAGCTATTGATACTGATGAAAATTTAGATGAATAAATACAATACGTACTTAAATTTTACGTAGGTTGGGGTGACACTACGAACCCCAACATCACACTTTAAACAACACCCGCTTGGGATTCGAAATACACTCACCCCAAGCTACATTTGTTTAAAATTTATGTGAATAAATTTATATCCTCACTACTGGGAATAAAAAAATCACTACTGGCAGCAACGGTATTTTCAACACCCGCCACTTTTCGTAAGGCGCGATGAATGTGCGCTGGTGTAATTCGTACGCCGCCAGCATCGGCTGCTAAAGGGGTTAAAGTGATTGGATCTATCGTATTTGCCTCATGTTTGGCAGTAGTTGAACCAATAACGCGGTTACCAACTATTCTCTTATTACCCGGTAGACTTTTGTCAATAAACATCATACTGGTAATTGGCCAATGGTTTTTGCCGGCATTATTGCCAGTTGCATTATATTTATTGGTTCGACCAAACTCGGAACCCACCACCACCACCACATCATTTTGCAAACCTCGAGCGGCAGCCGCTGTAATGATCGCATCAATTCCTTCGAATAAATCCATTAATCGCATATAATGATTTTCATCGTGAGAGCTATGAGTATCAAAACCACCCAGTGAAATATGCGCGGCTGCGGTTGCACCAGAAGCATAAGCCGATAAAGCCACACTGCCCTGATAATACATTTGATAAACCCGGTTTGATCTAAAATCACTAGGCTTTAAAAAAGTTATTAATTCCAAATCATCGACAAAACCTTGCAAAATAGTATTATTAACACGTGATGCGTTTAATTTGGCTAATGCCGCTTTTATTCGGGGCAAGTTTTGGCTAGCACCCAAATCATTCAAACGGCTTGCACCGGCCTGTTGAATTAAATTAAGCACCTCAGTGGAAAAATATTTTCGTGAATTAATACCACGTGTGCTGCGATTTGGATATGCAATTTCAGCTAATACATCTTTGCCGCCACCATTAATACGCACCGGTGTAACCAGCCCACCACCATCAGAATAACCGCCATTGGTTAAAAATGGAATCGGTTTATCCCCAGCCAAAGCACCAGACACTAGCGCACCAAAATTAGGAAACCCTCCCCGCCCCAGTTCACCACTCCAAGTATGTCGCTGACCATCACCATGTGCCAACGTTTTAACATCGATACCATTAATCACCAATAAATCTTGTTGGTGTGCAATAAAAAAATCTTCAGCGCTATTTTTTAGTGGTTTAAGCGCAGCGCTGGGATTGGAGATATATTTAGTATATAAATCGCCTTGAGGCAAAAATCGATCGGGTGGCGGTGCTACCTTAAAATTACCCACCGTGCGAATTGCATTAGCGGGATAATTATTTAAACGTGCCGAAGCAGTCGGGTCAACATACCCTTTCGGATCGCAAAAGCTAGTTGGATCCCAACCGCCTCGAGCTTCAACGGTGATCCATAATGGTCCAGTATAATTATCCTGCGCAGCAAACAATTGCATTGACGGAGCCAACGGTAAAACACTGCCTGCGCCCATTAACCCTGCATACTTCAAAAATTCACGACGTTTCATTGTCTTTAGCACTCCACTTTATTCGTTATATCGCTATTCATAAAAAAACTTATAGTCAGAGAATAAATACGCAACAACCGCCATCCATGATTCAACGGTTTTATCATTAGCACCCAAACCAGCACGACAATCTTGAGGGATTTCACCAGACAACAAGCTTGTGCGTGCATTAACAAATAAATTATAAGCCCGTTCAATTTCACTATTGCTAATTGAATACTGTTCGCCCAATATTTGTTTGTATAGATGCTTGATGTTTTGTTTAATCTTTATTTGGCCGCCAGCGACAGGTAAGTCAGTGATTTCAACCGCGGGAAACAATGCCCGTTGCGCTATTGGTTTACTAAAATCCACTGGCACCGATTGACACGCCACTTGCAATGCAATGCGTTGTTGAATGCCATTAATTAACGCGGTTGGATCACTGGTTCTTTCAGTAACCGAGATGGAATCAATACCACCATACAATAATCGATAGGTATTACGGTCATTCAGATTTCGATTGACACTCGATGGTGAACGCCATGAATAGCCGGCCGTTACCGCCTGAATTTTTCGATGCAACTGTTCTGGTGTTAATAAATGCGCCATGCCTAACTGCGCAAAGTCAGCCGGATTTTCAGTGCTGCCCAAGTTTTTAGCGGTAAAATACAAGCTGTTGACAATTTCTTTTATCAAAACTCGGATTTCAAAATTACTATTAATAAAATTAGTCGTCAATGTTTCTTCAAATGCAATATCTTGTGCAGTTTGTTTCGGTAAATCCTGCCCGGTTAAGCCCTTAAATACTGTTTTCACTATCGTGGTCGCAAATCGTTTATCATTAACAATTTGTCCAGCTAGCCACTGCAATGCTGCGCCACTTTCTGCCGCGGGTAATAACGTATTGGAATAACCCGGTGGCAACATTCGAGTCGGGCCAAACCATCGGGTATTATCACCGCCAAACTGACCATTGTTTCTCCAGTTTTTAAACAGACCGGCCAACGGATCAATCGTTATGTGACACGCAGTACATTGCGGATCTTCCAAGGTTGGTTCCGCTCCAATAATATTATCCAGATTTAAACCGGCACGATCCGCCAAACCTTGCACATCAATACCAAGGAAATACAAATAGGTAACGCGTGAGCGCGCTCGATTGCGATTGGTAGTGGTTGATGGATAACGCGAGAGATACGTTAAGGTTGATAAAATACCAGCATGGGGATATTGATTTGAATTTTTATCGGTAATCACCGCTTCCCGAAAATCATTTGGATCGGGCAACGCAGTATTATTCAAACCATCGCCGTATTTAAATTGAAATCCCAAACCATTGCTGGTGTCACCAAAAATGGTTGCTGAATAAGGATTAACCAAAGTGTAGTTTGCCGTGAGTATTTCAGTAAAAGGTCGATTATTTTTAACAACATGCGCAATGAGTTCCAATGGCGCATCCGCAATACCACGGTTAGCATTAAAACGTATTTCATTACGACGTTGTGGTGTATAAAGCTGTGCATCAAGATTAGCCCGGCTAAAATACATGTTATTAGAAAAATTACTTAATCTGGATACATTTAACAATTGAGTTGTTGGAAACGCATCCAACAATAACGAATCGTTAAAAATTTCTTTTAAGCGCGTATAAAAAATCGCTTCAGTCATTAATTGATCAAGCACGTTATCAAGAACGAACTGTTTTGCGACACTGTCATCACCGGCTGCGACAAGATTATTTTCCTCAGCCAATGTAGGCAGACGACCCGCCAAACCCAAGGTTGATTTACGCAATTGCTCATAAGCCGTGTTTTGAACAACACCGGCGGTATTAATAACCGTGTCGGTACAGACACTAAGTTTTGCTACCAAACCTTGAAAAGTAGTATATTGCGCTGAATTAGCCGCGAATAGTTGACCACCACCATGATCATTATTGCTATTAGACGGTTTCGATAACATCCAAGACAAATTATTAATATCCGTTTTTCCGGCTATCGTTTTAAATTCAGAAAAATTTATTTCATTAAAATCAGTCGCAGCGACTTGGCTATTAACCAGATTTAAATCACTACTGACATTTGCCGCATTAACCCCATGACACGAATAACACTGGCTTTCTAATATAGGCCAAACATCATTTAAGAAAACCGGTAAATACGAATCACACGCTGCGACTGTCGCAGTAGGCGTGGTAGTTGTTTGGCTTGATGAGTCAGTCTCACCACTGCATGCACTAAGTATAAAAGTAGTCAAAATAACTATCGCCATACTTGGAATTGTTTGATATTTCATAGTATATCGCCTTCTAATCCGTAAAATGCCACACAGTGACTTTGTTTATGCATAGAGCATAAGCAGCTTATAAATTTCTCGCGCAAATTTAGGAAATTACAAATGACAGGATGCTGGCAAAATTAAATAATCAGTTCCCGTTTAAATTAGCATTGTGGTAAATTCCCTTACTCAAATGCGAGGTAGTATGGAGTTTTAGTTTGGCAATTATATAAGTGAGTGATTACTTATGTAAGCTTGCTGATTAAATTGAAACGGCTGTCAAATTAAATAATTTTTATAATGACAAGTTAATAGCACGAGTGATTAATTTTTTTTATTCGTTTCATCCCTACTTATTTTAAGCATACACAAATCCAAGTGTAAATAAAACAAAAATTGTGGCTTTCGTCACAAATTATTTTTATTAGGTAACCTGAAGCAATCATTCAAGTAAAAAATTAGATTAAGTATAAGTAAGATGCTTAATAATAATGCTGATGTTAATTAAAAAAATAGTAAACCGTTAACATTTTTTTTTTTAGAAATAGAAATAATACGTTCACTAGGCAGTATATTATAACATTCCAAAATGAACTCGTCTCATTCCCAAACTAAATTAAGAATTTCAATTTTTTTTAAATTTTTATTCACCGGGCACGATGGACAGCCCTTACGGGAAGGTTTATTGTTGCAACCACGACATTGAATGATTAAATTTTTTGCAGCAGATAATTCTTTTTTTAACATCGTTAACTTATTTATATTATTTTCAATATTATTTACTGAACTATTTATTACTTCTGATAATTTTTCACTGCCTTCATTACCGGTTAAACATGATTTTCTAGTTTCACTAATCAACCTAATAACCTCAAGAGTAAAACCATTTTCAACCAAGTGAACAATTGCCCTTAAACGAGCTAGATGTTGCTCAGTATATAATCGAGTACCACCTTTGGTTCTATCTGGTTCAAGTAATCCTTCTTCTTCATAATATCGAATGGTGCGTACTGTAATATGTAATAAATCAGCTACTTCACCTATTTTGTAATAATATAATGACATTATTTTATTTCTATCCAGAAGTAATAAAGACCGTCTTTTTTTTCTTGATTCAGCAACTCATTTTTTGTTGCAACACAATAAGCTGGAATATCATTTAACATCGATACTTTATTGGATTCGACTAATGCGATATCACCTGATTGCATAGACTTAAATTCTTTTGTTAAATGAATAACGGGGGCAGAGCAACACATGTTTTTAATATCGATAAAAAAATTATGATCCACCCTAGCCTCCTTCTAAATCGAAACATCATTATCTAACGTTAACGTAAGATTGTCAAGAAATGGTGAAAATAAAGCTACTTCAACAACGTTTTTCAAAAACGCGACTTGAAAAAAAACTAGTTAATCTCAGATCTGTAAAAAAATAAGTGTAAACTCATAATTTTGAGATTTTAACTTTAGATTCCGGCTCAAAAGACTACCGGAATGACGGTTATTTTTAAATTTGAGTTTTTAAAATAATCGTTATCCTTATACA
>CAZEPW010000008.1:0-89767 GCA_964514215.1 uncultured Thioalkalispiraceae bacterium | reverse complement strand
CGCATAGCATTTTTGAACAGCAATAAATATTTTTCTTATCCCGAGTTCAGGTTATGTAATGCAAAATGAAATTAATATTATGTGTTTTTGCAGTAGGTATATTTATAAAAAAGGTAAGTTAGATGTATTGGATAACCATTAATGCATAATAAAATTATTGGGTTATAATTTTTTCGTTTAAAAATTTTTTTAACAATATTGTCTGAATGACGAAAATTAAATTAAGTTGTTTGTTGAGTTATTATCTATTATTTGGTTAGATTAAATTTTATGTAAGGTGGCTGCATTTGTTGCAGCCCCTAAGTAAAGGTGTTTATTGTAAAAAAGCTGGTGCTAATGGACCACCATTTTTTCCAACAGCGGGAATATATAATATTTCATCATCGGCTTCAATTCCATTTTCTGATTCAACACTGAGGGTATCACCCTGACTGCCATTTGGGACAAAGAGTTCAGGATGATCAAACGGAGCCTGCTGTTTTCTGACTCGTTCATCGGTGAAGGTTTTTATAAAGCTAATTAGATCCGTAATCTCATTTTCAGTTAATCCAAGTTTACCTATTTCAAAATCCATGTTATCACTATTTAAGTCATGGAAATCACCGCCGCGATTGTAGAATTCTATTACTTGGCGCAAAGTGTGTTGGCCACCATTGTGAAAATAGGGCGCTGTTAACTCTACATTACGTAAACTTGGAATTTTAAACGCACCTTTCATAATAGCACGATCGGTTCCTGGACCAATTGCAGGATCGGCAATGTTGGCATATTCATAGGTTAATAACTCTTGGCTTGGAATGTCGGCTGGATCACTTGTTACTATGTCTGCAACACTTAATGGGTTTCCAAAGGGATCTTTTGCACCTGCGCCAAGATCTTCAATTGTAGGTCGTACTCCTATATTGTAAAAACCTTGTTCGTATACGACAACATCACAGTTACCATTGTACATTCGCTCAAACCATTCTGGTGGTTGAAATGATGGCGTAAATTTAGGGTTTTCAAATCCTTGTCGCGAAGTACGAACTGATGCACTGGTAAGCTCAGGACCACTATGGCAAGCAGCACAAGCGGCAGCACTAAATAGCATTTCGCCTCGAAGTTCTTGTTCATTTAGCAAACCAGAGCCTCCTGCATTTAAATTTTCGAAGTGTTGGTCAATTTTGGCATCATCTGAAATTAGTGTTTTTTCATATTCTTGAATGGCTAGACCAAAGAATAAACTGAAATTGTTTTCCATTAAAGTATATTCATTTTTTTTAATTTTATGATTTCTGTCGGCTATGACAAAACTTTCATTACCATATTCATCAATACGTATTATGGTGTTTGAGTCCCACCATTGTTTATGAAAAGCTTGACGAACTAATGTGGCGTAATTCCTAATTGTTAAACCTGATCGATTTTTTTTAGCAAATACCCCTAGAACACTATCTTGAGGGTGTACTTTTTGTTTATCAAGAGGTCTTAAATGTAAGGCTCGTTTACCTACGTCACGTTGTGTACGGTTAAAATAGGACATTTCAAAATTACTAACAATAGGACCAACTGCTTGAGATGCTAATGATGAAAAATCGAGGCGAACCTTTACAGGAATTAGTTTACCATTAACGGCTTTAAGTACTCGTGCTTTTGAATCACCCGCACCAAATTCGTTTACACCATTAAATAAATTATTGGCACGACCATCCCAAAAATTTTTGTTATAGAGTGCTGCGTTAATTATTGTTGGGGTGTTTCTTGGTTCGACTCGACGCAAATTAATCCCATTAATATTAAAAATTGGATCAATAAAACTATCACCTTTGTCATGATGTTTGCCACGTTTAGCGCTTTTAAATGTACGTGCATGGATCCCCATTGATGCTACTGTGTCATCAGTTTGGCGAATTATTGTAGAGTTACGATCTGTTCTATCTGCGAATAAGAGTAATGGAAAGTGTTCGGCTGTTAACGTTAAATTTGGACCGCCTAAATCTATTTTACCACTATTGTTGTTTACGCCACCGGGAGATAGTTGATTTTTACTTCTACTATCAGCTCCTGCGCGAAAATGACATGTACCGCAGGCTTGTTTACCATCACTTCCAATTTGCATATCCCAAAATAGGGCTTTGCCTAATATGATGGCATTTTTTTTATTTTTAATATAATGCTTTAGTTTTGGATCTTCCGAAATAATGGTTGATTTTAACGAACCTGGACCTATGTTTCGATCTGGAAAGGGAGGAAATATAGCTGCGTCACATTCACCTTCACGTGGTGATGGTAATAATGCATTTGCTGGCGGAATGATAATACTATTAACCAATATTATTGCTAGAAAAGTTGAAGTGAAGCTTAAAAAACGGTTTGATTTGATACATTTTTTCTGGTGTTTCATATGTTGCCTCTAAATGATAGTGTTAGAAATCAGTTAATCAAGATCTGTTTCTAAGTTAAAAAATGTATTACAGTGAACTAACACGTCCATGCATTTTTTGTCTTTAAAATCCAAGTAGTAACATTTAAAAATATGAAAAACGAAACATTAACATTCTAATAGAATATCTTAGGTTTAATGTCTTAAATTTTTTGTGAGCTAATGATTAGTCGATATAATAAGCAAGATATTACAATTAATTTTAATTTTATCTCATTAACTAAAGAAGGGATTTAAAGTTGAAGTAACATGGCAGTTACTTCAACTCTACTATATTTAACGATAATCTAGTGTTAGGGCATAATTGCGGGAATAGTAAAAACCCAATCATTATCTTTAACGGGGGTATGGCAGCTTACACATTCTTGAGCAAAGTTTTTGTCTTTACCATAAGGTTTTTGGTCTAGATCTTTCCAACGGGCATAACCCCAGCCACCGGTGCTTTTATACTTCTTACTATCTTTAATCATAAATTCGGCATGTACAAATTTGTCGGGTGCTATTGCTTTAGGCCAATTTTTTTTTGCTTGTTGTTTCCAGACTAATTTACCCAATATTGTTCCATTTGGCCAAGGGTTTGTTTTGCCTGCGCGTGCTGCTTTAATTGCAATATCGTTACCTAATATTGTACGTAAAGTTTTGTTATCTATACGGTGAGAAATTGAGATAACCTTCCAATCCTTGTATGCTTCAGGAAGATGTATGCCATTAGGTGATGGTTTAACAGTTTGTTCGGCGATTAATGGTTGGCTTAATATAGCCGTTGATAAAAATAGTACCGCAGTAATAAATTTAGATTTCATTTAAATTTCCTTTTTAATGTTTAAAATATGTAGTCAATTTTTTGTTTTCATGGCTATAACGATTGAAGTTCAAATTTGATTGCATTTTTATGTTAATTTCATGGTTTTTTAGCAATCAAATATGCTACTTAAACGTCTTAACTAGGTATAACTACATGAAGGTATATAGTTTTAATCAGTATGTTTACTAAAGATGAATTAAATCAATTATTTCGCTATGCGCTGTCTTTAGCTAAACAAGATGATATGGCTTATGATCTTGTTCAATCAGCTGTAGAACGTTATCTTGATAAATCGGTGTCTTCTTCAGTTGAAATAGAGAAGCCTCTGGCTTATTTAAAAATAACCATACGCCACTTATACTTTGATATTGAACGTCATAATAAAGTGATACCAATGTTATCCATTGAAAATGATGATATTTCACACATTGAACCGGTAGATGATACTGCTTTAACCGATGTGCTTATTAATCAACAAGAAGTTCAGTTGTTGCTTAAAAATTTGTCATCAGAGGAGAATGAGTTATTATTTCTATGGGCTGTAGAAGAACATACCGTTGAAGAAATAGCTATTTTTTATCAGAAACCTAAAGGTACTATGCTTTCAAAATTGCATAGGCTAAAAAAACGTATCCGTGAAGAACATAAATTAAATGTAAGAGTAAGCCAGTATGAATAGTGGAAAAAAACCAGTTAAATCGAGTGTTAAAGAATTTTATATAGCGAAAACACTTTCTGAGTCACAACTGAATTGCTTGAATGAAAAGCTAAGATCGTCGATGTTAAAAAAACAATGTTATAGCAATAAAAATTTTTTATTAAAGTCATTTAAATGGGCTGGGGGATTTGTTGTGTCTTTTGTATTGTTATTTTCAATTTTTAGCTATTTACATACACCGGATATTATTTCATCTGCATACGCAGATATTTATAAAGATTCAACATTAAATAACGGCATGCAGGTTGCTATATTGCAATGGTTACAAGAAAATAATATAGCGCGTGTGCCACAGAAGTTTCCTGTTAAGATGAGTAAGTTTTGTCGGCTGGATTCGGTATTAACAACTCACTTGCGAATTGTGGGTTACAATCAAGGGGTAATGAATGTTTTTTTTCACCAAGGTGTTCGTCCTATACATTGGATAAACAAAACAGGAATAGTAGATGACATGAATTGGACGTTAGTTAAGGTTCGTGAAAATTTGACTGTTATTGTATTGTACAGTTTTGATATGCGAGAAAAATCTGTATTACATATATTAGATGAAATGTTACCTGAATTTGAAGTGTGATTTAAGTGGTGTTTTTTGATTAATTTATTTGGTATTAAATAAATCACAGATATTTTGAGTGAAGTCATATATTATTTTGGGTTTTCCTAGGTGATAACCTTGCGAGTAATCTACTTTCATCTCTTTTAATAGTGTATATATTTCAGCATTTTCCACAAATTCAGCTACTGTGGTTTTTCCTAATTCATGAGCTATATCGTTAATCGCATGTACCATGGTCTTGTTTAGTGATTTTGTAGCCATGTCTTTTACAAAAAATCCGTCGATTTTAACGATATCTACTGGTAAATCTGCTAAATAGGCAAATGATGAATATCCAACACCAAAATCATCTAAAGCAGTTTTACAACCAAGGGATTGTATGTTTTTTAGAAGATCACTAGCGGTATTCATATTTGCAATAGCGATTGTTTCCGTTACTTCAAATAATAATTTATGTGGATTGATATTATGTTTTTTTATTTCACTTTTTATTAAATTAAATGTAAAGCTATTATCGATAGAATGAGCTGATAAGTTGATTGATAATTTTAAGTCAGGATTAAATTTATGTTGTTCAGAAATTAATTTTAATGAGTTACGCAAAACCCATGTGTCAATGTCTAGCATTAAACCAAAACGTTCAGCGGCGGGAATAAATCCAAAAGGCATGATGACTTTTCCATCTTCATCTGTCATACGTAGTAAAACTTCGTAGTAACTGATATTATTTTTTTCAGTATTGTATATAGGTTGACAAGCCAATAAAAAATTATTGTTTTTTAATGCTTCTTTAATGCGTCGAGTCCAGCCAATATCTTTTGACATATCTGATAAAAATTCTTCATCTTTTTCAGAATAGATATAGACTTGGTTTCGCCCCAGTCTTTTTGCTTCATGACAGGAAAAATCGGCTCGTGCCAGTAAGTGTTCTTTTGTTTTAATACTTTTATCTAAGTAGGCGGCACCAATTGAACAAGTTATATCAACAACATGACCTTCATATTTAAATATGTAACTGCCTATTACATGACAATAGCTATTTGCAACTAATTCAAGTTGAACATCGTTTTCGTGGTATAGTAAAATTGAAAATTCATCACCGCCGATTCGACCTAAGGTATCCGTTTTTCGTATTCTTGCTTGCAGTAAAGATGAAACTTCTTTAATTAGCTGGTCTCCGGCAAGGTGTCCCATTGTATCATTGACATATTTAAAATTATCTAAATCAAGATAGATAAGAGCATTTTTGTTTGAATCACCACGTGTATGTTGATTTACCATTTTTTCTAATGCTAGATTAAAATAATGACGGTTATATAATCCCGTTAATGAGTCGTGATTTGCTTGATGTTGTAAATTTTTAATTAATGATATTCGTTCGCTAATGTCTTCAATTACGGCTGTGAAATATTTTTTTTCTTTTATTATCATTTCGTTAACTTTTAATGATATAGGCTGTTTTGAGCTATCTTTTTTGATAATGTCCATTTCCATTTTTTTATCAATTATATATGTTTCATTGGAAATTAATGATTTTGATGTGTTTTTTGAGTTAAGATTTATTTGAGGCCAAGGTAGTAATAATGAAATATTTTTGCCTAGCATCTCTTCGGATGTGTATCCGGATAGTATTTGAATTGCATTGTTAAAACTTTGAATTATTCCGTTTTCGTTAGTAATGATTATTCCTTCTAAAGCATTATCTAATATTGATTGTAATCGTGTTTGACGAATATACACTTGCTCGCGCATATTGCTAAATGCCGTTAATAATTGATTGATTTCTGATCCATAAAAATTGCCTATTGATTCTACAAATTCCCCTTTGGCTTCCGCATTTAATGCTTCGGCTACTTTTACGATGGGTCGTCGTAGGCTTATTTCAAATGAAAAATAGATAACGGCTAAAACGAATAAAGTTAATAAAGCAGTAAACCAAATAATGTTGGAAATTTTATTTGAAATGTTTTGCGAGTCGGTAAGTGTTTTGTTAGATTCTTTCCCTATAATTATTTGTATATTGACAATTTCTTCCCAAATGAAATCTAATTCAGGCTGTATTTTTTCTTTTAATAATATTACATCTTGACGCCAGTTTTCTGAAGAATGGATTTTTTGTGCTTTGTTAAAATGGTCGTCATAGTTTTTTATTAGAGATGAAATGGCTTTTATACTTTCTGTTTGCACTAAATCTAAGTTGTTGTTTTTATCAATTTTTTTCAAATCAATTAAAAGTGAGTATATTTTTGATAAATAGATGTCCCGGTTATTTAAGCTTAATTTGGCTGTTTCTCTTACATCGCCATAGGCTCCCGATCTACTTGAAAAAAATAACCGCACTGATTGGATTTGTTCAGACCAAGTATGTTGTATTTCCCTGAATAAACGTAATGCACGGCTTTGTTTTTTTGATGGGGTGCTGGTGTTGTTAAAATCTAAAATGGCAAGGGATAATTGAGAATGTATTTTTTTATTTAATGGACGCAGTTGTTCTACGATAATCTGCATGGCAGGATATCGCTTATTCAAATTTATTGTAGTTTCATTAAATAACGCAATTAACGGTTTAAGGTTTTCTGTGTGAGTAACAATTTGTGAATTCAACTCTTTTATGTCTGAGTTGGTTTTGTTTAATATGGTATTGTTAGCCATTAATGTGGTTTCATTTGATAATAATATATAGGTTAATTCTATTGATTCGACATAATCTTGATCGACGTTTATCACTTGATCATAGAGTTCCTTATCTAATGTTTGTAGAATGATGTTAATTTTTGCTAATGACTGGCTTAAATTTAAAATGTTTTGTGATTTTGTAATATTTTTATTTGATGATTGTGAATTGATATTTTGTGCGTAAAAAGCCAGACTAAATACAATGATGCTGATCAACACCGTAAGTAACATTAGGCGAGATTTTAGGCTTGTCTGTGTAAACTGGTGTATTAATTTGTTGAATATAAACATATTTAGTATATAACGGCTTATTCGTTTTATACTTTATATTTGCTATATACTAGGAAATTTGTGGTTTTAAGCTATATATGCTTGTTTTGGATATGTCTTTGATAAATTAATGTGAAATTTAGTTGTGTTTTTTTCGTTTGAGCAAAACATATATCGCTCCAGTACCACCATCGACTTGTCGAGCGGAACAAAAGGCCAAGACTTCATCTCGCTGTTGTAACCAATGATTTACTTTAATTTTTAACACGGGTTGTTTGTTGAATGAACCGCGTCCTTTACCGTGAATTATTCGAACGACTCTTAAATCCGTTTGAGTACAATAGAGTAAAAATTCTGCTACGAGAACTTTAGCTTGAGCTGAGGTTTTACCGTGTAAATCGAGTTCACTCTCTATGGTATATTGTCCTCGTTTTAATTTTCGTAATACATTATTTTGTAGTCCAGTACGAGAAAAAAATAATTCATCGCCAGTGGCGATATCAGCTTCGTCAATGGGATCGGACATCATATCATTTAGTACTTGTTGCTGATCTTTTATCCTTTGTATTGGGCGAGCAGCCGGGCGTTTAATACGGGGCAGTAAGCGATTATGATGTAATTTCTTTAACCGACGCACGTCTTTCATTGCGTCTAAAAATGCGCCTTTGTCGTCGTTCTTGTTGTTATCGTCCATTTATAATCTCGTTAATATTTTGTGGTACTGATTTAATGGTAGTCGTTAATATGATGAATTTTATCAATTTTTGTTCCTGATTGCTGGATAATCGCGTATAGTTAATCAATAAAAAAACGATAATAATGACTAATTTCTTAAAAACTCCTTACCGATATGCGTATTTTGATAAGTAATGATGATGGGTATCAGGCACCTGGTATCATAAGCCTAGCTAAGGCTTTGTCTGCGCTGGCTGAAACCACGGTAGTTGCACCGGATCGCAATCGAAGTGCCGCAAGTAACTCTTTAACCATTGAATATCCTATTCGAGCGACCATTCAAGATAATGGCTTTTATCGTGTTGATGGTACTCCTACCGACTGTGTGCACCTTGCGATTACAGGGTTATTTCTTGAAGAACCGGATATGGTTATTTCAGGAATTAATGATGGCGCCAATATGGGTGATGATGTGCTTTATTCTGGAACGGTTGCAGCGGCATTTGAAGGACGTCATTTGGGTTATCCATCTATTGCAGTGTCATTGGCAGGACATGAACCAAAGCACTTTGATACGGCAGCAAAGGTAATAACTGAATTAGTGTCTAATTTGCAAATTAATTCAATACCAATGGATTCAATTTTAAATATAAATGTACCCGACATACCATTTGATCAAATTAAAGGTATTCAAGCCACTCGTTTGGGACAACGTCATAAATCGGAGCCCGTGGTTTCGATGACGGATCCTCGGGGTAAACCTATTTATTGGGTAGGGCCTCCAGGACCGGAACAAGATGCTGGGCCCGGTACGGATTTTCATGCGGTTCGAAATGGCTTTGTCTCGATTACACCACTGCAGGTAGATTTAACTCGTTATGACAGTATGGCTGTGCTTGAGGATTGGTTATCGGGAGTCCAATTAAAATGACGTTAAGTATGAGTAGTATTAATGGCATCGGAATGACTTCCCAACGTACTCGTAATCGTTTAGTTGAACGCTTACGTCAAAAAGGAATTAAGGATGAACGAGTGCTAAGTGTGATGAGTAATACTCCTCGGCATTTATTTATGGATGAGGCTTTAGCCAGCCGTGCCTATGAAGATACCGCTTTACCGATTGGTCATGGTCAAACAATTTCTCAGCCTTTCATTGTGGCTCGAATGACGGAATTAGTGCTTCTTGGAGATAATATTAAATCAGTATTGGAAGTTGGCACTGGCTCAGGCTATCAAACAGCAGTATTAGCACAGTTGGTGGATAAGGTTTACAGTGTTGAACGATTGCGGGTGTTGAGTAATCAGGCGAAAGTACGCTTACATCGTTTACAACATCATAATGTTACATTAACTCATACTGATGGCCATTGGGGTTGGGAGCGCCATGCGCCATACGATGCTATCTTAGTGACTGCAGCACCAGAAGTTGTACCGCAGGAATTATTAATGCAGTTAAAGCTTGAGGGGCGGCTGATAATTCCCGTTGGAGGCAGCGCTGGACAACGTTTACAAGTAATAACACGTAAGCAGGATGAGTTTCATCAACAAGTATTAGATGCAGTTTCTTTTGTGCCGTTACTCAATGGCGAAAAATAATGGGTAAGAATTAGTGGCAGTTTTAGTTAAGGTTTACGATAAGGTTATTCGTTGGGCTGAACATAAGTTTGCAGTGTATTATTTAGCATTGCTGAGCTTTGCCGAAGCATCGTTTTTTCCAATACCAACTGATGTCATGTTAGCACCAATGGTGTTAGCTAAATTAAATAAAGCATGGTGGTTTGCATTTATTAGCACGGTGTTTTCTGTGTTGGGTGGAGCTGTGGGCTACTTAATTGGAATGTATGCGTTTGAATACATCGAACCTTATATTCATCAAGTTGGTTATTGGGAAAAATTTGAGTTAACGCAAAAATGGTTTGCTAAAGATGGTATCTGGGTAATATTTATAGCAGGGTTTTCCCCTATACCATATAAAGTTTTTACTATAGCAGCGGGTGTTATTGGTATGGCTTTTATTCCTTTTGTTATCGCTTCTTTTATTGGTCGTGGCGCACGTTATTTTTTAGTCGCCGGATTGATTAAATGGGGCGGTAAAAAAATGGAAAGTGTCTTAAAAAAATATATGGATGTTATAGGAATTGTGGTACTAGCCACTATAATTATATTTTACTTTCTTTTTCGAAGCTAAATGTGTTAAAAGGTACATTAAGAGTTTTTATTTGTTGCATGTTATTGTTGCTTAACAGTTGTGCCAGACATGGAAGCTACAATAATGGTTTCTTCAAAAGTAGTAATGCTCGTTGGCACGCGGGATTTTATACTGTAAGAAGTGGTGACACATTGTATTCAGTTGCTTGGCAATATGGGGAAGATTTTAAACAAGTCGCGCGTTGGAATAATATCAAAGCGCCGTTCATTATCTACCCCGGTCAAAAATTACGTTTACTCCCCCCCAAAGAAAATAAAGAAATAAAATCTACACCGAATAAATCAACGCTCTCTTCTTCAAATTCTTCAAGACATCACACATCTCGTCCGTTACCTTCCAAAACTTCTCAAACTACATCGAAGCCTAAGTTAACCCCCGCGCAGCTTCGATGGCGAGAGAAAAAACGCAAATTGGCTTTAACTCAGAAACTAGTCTGGAAATGGCCAACTCGTGGCAAAGTAATCACCACATTTTCATTATCCAACCCAGGAAGAAAAGGCATCAATATTGCTGGTCGTAAGGGTCAGTCTATTAATGCTGCTGCTTCTGGAACGGTTGTTTATAGTGGTCAAGGACTTCGCGGATACGGAAATCTCATCATAATTAAACATAATGAGGAGTATTTCAGTGCATATGCACACAATCACAAAATTTACACAAAAGAAAAACAAAAAGTAAAGATCGGGCAGCATATAGCCGATATGGGTAGTACGGATGCAGAAAGGAACATGCTGCATTTCGAGATTCGAAAGAACGGAACTCCGCTAAACCCAATTAAATTTCTACCAAAATAACCATAATTTAGAAATTAAAACATTTAAAGGCAGGAAGAATATGATGGAGACACAGGAAATTGACGATAGGGCTCAAACTATGGATTCGATTGATAAAGAAACAATACTAGATGAAATTGATACTGAGACTGATTCGGATGATGAAATAAAAAAAATAACGAAAACTTCAAAAGCGACTGAACGTGATTTCACCGACGGTCAGATGGATGCGACCCGACTCTATTTAAGTGAAATTGGTTTTTCGCCATTATTAACCGCAGAAGAGGAAGTATTTTATTCTCGAAAGTCATTAAAGGGCGATGAAGCATCTCGAAAGAAAATGATTGAATGCAATTTACGCTTGGTTGTTAAGATAGCTCGGCGCTATTTAAACCGCGGTTTAGCTTTGTTGGATTTAATTGAAGAGGGGAATTTAGGATTAATTAGAGCAGTTGAAAAATTCGATCCTGAACGTGGGTTTCGGTTTTCAACTTACGCGACATGGTGGATTCGGCAAACGATTGAACGTGCAATCATGAACCAAACACGCACAATTCGTCTGCCAATTCATGTTGTGAAAGAAATAAATATTTATTTGCGTGCTGCACGTCATTTAGCTCAAACCCTGGATCATGAGCCAAGTCCTGAAGAAATAGCGGATATTTTAGATAAGCCAATATCTGATGTTAAACGCATGCTGGGCTTAAATGAACGCGTTACTTCGGTGGACACGCCATTAAATCGTGAAGCTGATAAATCGTTATTGGATGCTATTCCGGATGAAAATAATATCGATCCGGTAGTTTTATTACAAGATGACGATGTTCGAGCCAATATCGAGCAATGGTTAGGTCAGTTGAGTGAAAAGCAACGTGAGGTGGTTGAGCGTCGTTTTGGTCTGCACGGTCATGAAGTCTCAACTTTGGAAGAAGTCGGTAACAATATTGGTGTCACTCGTGAACGTGTGCGTCAAATTCAAATTGAAGCCTTACGAAAACTACGTGAAATCCTCGAAAATGAAGGTTTTTCGGGTGACGCGTTGTTTAAGTAAACTCTTGAGTAGATAATTATTGCTCAATACCGTTAATTTCCCGCTAATAAATGCTTTCACATTTATTAGCGGGAATTTTGTCGATAATATCTGGATTACCAAGATACTACCGCATTATTTTGAGATTTGAATTAAAGCCGCAGCAACATTTCGTCCTTCAGTCAGTAAAAAATTATAAGTCCTGCAAGCTGCCGCTGTGTCCATCATTTCTAAACCGATATTGTGTTTTTGAAACATCATGTTTATTGTTATTAGTGGTAAGGTCATTTTTTGACCTACACCCAAAATCACGATTTCAGGCTCTAATGCAATAATCGGGCTTATTACTTCTTCGTTTATATCACCCAGCTTTGTTACTGCCCAATCAAGAATCACTGTATCCGGATTAATAATAAAGTTGCTGGTGATGCTATTCAGAGTGGCCGTCATAACACCATTTGTTTGTTTATTTTGTATAATTTGAATTTCACTGTCTGCGTAGGAGTGAATGGCATTACCAATGCTATTTTCTCTTGTAAATGCCATGATTTTTCAGTATTTTTCGTTTTTATTGAGATATTTAATAGCTTACTCTACACCGATTATTATTGAAACAGTGTATGATCCCAGATTAACTAGTTGCTTGCGAATAAAGCATTAAAGAGAAAATTCACGGACTGATACTACTCAGTATCCGCTAAGAAAAGAGAAAAGTTGATTGAAAGACGATTTCCCCAGAATAAATCGATTACCACCTTATGTGTTTAATATCGTCAATGAATTAAAGGCGCAGGCACGTTCTCGTGGTGAAGATATTATTGACTTTGGTATGGGAAATCCAGACCAACCAACTCCCCAGCATATTGTTGATAAATTGGTTGAAGTTGCCCAACGACAAGATACCCATCGTTATTCTTTATCTCGCGGTATTCCTCGTTTACGGCGAGCTATCTGTCAGTGGTATAAAAAACGCTATGATGTTGATTTAGATTCTGAATCTGAAGCCATTGTTACTATTGGTTCAAAAGAAGGTTTAGCACACTTAGCATTAGCCACGGTTGGTCCGGGTGATGCGGTATTAGTACCTAATCCGGCATACCCAATTCATCCATACGGTTTTATTATTGCTGGTGCCGAGATTCGTCATGTGCCCATGACGGATGATTTTTTTACTGAATTAGAAACAGCGATTCAAGATATTTGGCCTCGACCAAAAATGTTAGTGTTAAATTATCCGAGTAATCCAACCACTGAAACGGTTGATTTAGCATTTTTTCAACGCGTCATTGATATTGCCCGTGAACATGAAATATGGGTAGTGCATGATTTAGCCTATGCCGATATTGTATTTGATGGTTATGTTGCACCATCGATTCTACAAATTCCCGGTGCGAAAGATATTGCCGTGGAATTTTATTCATTATCGAAAAGTTATAATATGCCGGGCTGGCGTGTTGGATTTATGTGTGGCAATAAAAGTTTAGTTGCGGCATTAGCGCGCATGAAATCGTATTTGGATTATGGCATGTTTACTCCGATTCAAGTCGCTGCGATTGCAGCGTTGGAAGGGCCTCAAGATTGTGTCTCAGAAATTTGTGGTATGTATCAAACTCGACGTGATGTATTATGCGAAGGACTGAGTGCTATTGGTTGGACCGTTGAAAAGCCCAAAGCAACGATGTTTGTTTGGGCTCCCATTCCAGAAGCCTATGTTGAAATGGGGTCGTTAGAGTTTAGTAAAAAATTACTAAAAGATGCCAAAGTTGCGGTTTCACCGGGTATCGGGTTTGGATCTTATGGCGATAAATTTGTACGATTTGGTTTAATTGAAAACGAACATAGAACCCGACAAGCTGTTAGAGGCATCAGAGATATGTTTCGCAATGATAAAGTATTTAATTCGGAGGAAGATGAGTGAAACCCGTTAATGTAGGTGTCTTAGGACTGGGTACTGTTGGTTGCGGCACCGTAAAAGTATTGCAACGCAACGCTGAAGAAATTGCACGTCGCGCTGGACGCGGTATCGTGGTAACTCATGCGGCATCACGTGATCTGAATAAACCCCGTGATTGTGATTTAAGCAAAGCGACTTTAACATCAAATCCTACGGATGTTATTAATGATCCGACTATCGATATCGTCGTTGAGCTTATTGGTGGTGATAGTTTAGCGCTTGATTTGGTTTTGGCTGCGATTGAGCAAGGCAAGCATGTTGTTACGGCGAATAAAGCGTTAATCGCAAAGCACGGTAATAAAATTTTTCAAGCTGCGCAAGACAAGGGTGTTATGGTTGCATTTGAAGCGGCTGTTGCTGGTGGTATTCCCATTATTAAAGCATTACGTGAAGGTTTAGCCGGTAATCAGATTCAATGGTTGGCGGGAATAATTAACGGTACGGGTAATTTTATTTTAACTGAAATGCGTGATAAAGGCCGTGATTTTAATGATGTGTTAACAGAAGCACAGGAATTAGGTTATGCCGAAGCCGATCCAACTTTTGATGTTGAAGGTATTGATGCGGCGCATAAATTAACAATTTTGGCATCGATTGCGTTTGGTGTACCGCTGCAATTTGAAAAAGCCTATACTGAAGGTATTGGAAAAATTACTCGTGATGACGTGTTATATGCTGAAGAATTAGGTTATCGTATTAAACATCTTGGTATTACTCGTCGAACAAAAAAAGGCATTGAATTACGTGTGCATCCAACATTGATACCTGAAAAAAGATTAATAGCCAATGTCGATGGTGTTATGAATGCGGTATTGGTTATGGGGGATGCTGTCGGGCCAACGCTTTATTATGGTGCAGGAGCCGGTGCTGAACCAACGGCTTCAGCCGTAGTAGCGGATGTGGTTGATGTGGTTCGTGTGCTAACGTCTGATCCTGAAAATCGCGTGCCCCATTTAGCCTTTCAACCCGATGAATTACACAATATCCCAATTTTATCAATGGATGATGTTGAAACTGCATATTATCTGCGTATGTTGGCAGAAGATAAACCGGGGGTTTTAGCTGAAGTGACGACGATCTTAGGTGAGCAGGGCATTAGCATTGAAGCCATGATCCAAAAAGAACCAAAGCCAGGTGAGTCTAAAGCTGAAATAATCTTATTAACCTATGTTGTTAATGAAAAAGCAATGAAAACAGCACTGAATAAAATTGAATCTTTAAGTGTTATTAGTGGTTCGGTAGTGCAAATTCGTATGGAAACATTAAGTCAAAATTAAGTGCTAATAATATTAAGAGCCAATATTAAGATTAAAAAGTAGTTAGGAGAAATTTATGCCATTTAGACCACGATATACTGGGTTAATAGATAAGTATCGAGATCGTCTGCCAGTTCATGACGATACACGTATTATTAGTTTGGGTGAAGGCAATACCCCATTGATCCGATTAAGTAATATTCCCGATATCATCGGCAAAGATGTTGATATTTACGTTAAGTATGAAGGTCTAAACCCTACTGGTTCATTTAAAGATCGTGGTATGACCATGGCGGTGACAAAAGCAGTAGAAGACGGTAGTAAGGCCATTATTTGTGCTTCAACTGGTAACACCTCTGCGGCGGCTGCGGCATATGCTTCGCGTGCGGGTATCACTGCTTTTGTATTAATACCGGATGGCAAAATTGCATTAGGCAAGCTGGCACAAGCAATGATGCACGGTGCGGTGGTAATACAAATTAAAGGAAATTTTGATGTTGGTATGCAGTTGGTTAAAGATGTTGGTGCAACAGCGCCGGTGACGATTGTAAATTCAATTAACCCTTTTCGACTTCAAGGACAAAAAACGGCTGCGTTTGAAATTATTGAAGAACTGGGTTGTGCGCCAGATTATCATTGTATTCCAGTAGGAAATGCTGGCAACATAACGGCTCATTGGATGGGATATTCTGAATATCATGAAAATGGTATTGTGAATAATCGACCGGTGATGTGTGGTTATCAAGCAGCAGGTAGTGCGCCATTTATGCGTGGTGCAATGGTTGATAATCCTGAAACAGTGGCAACTGCCATCCGAATTGGTCATCCTCAAAGTTGGGATAAAGCTTGGGTTGTTAAAGAGGAATGTAATGGCTGGTTTGATGAATGCACTGATGAAAATATTTTAGCCACTCAAAAGTTGCTTGCCGAGAAAGAAGGCGTATTTTGTGAGCCTGCTTCAGCGACATCGCTTGCTGGTGCAATCAATGATATTAAGTCCGGTAAAATAGCGGAGGGCAGTAAAGTGGTTTGTACTTTAACCGGGCACGGTCTAAAAGATCCTGATACGGCTATTAAACAAAGTAGCCGTCCTTTGATCACGATTGATGCTAATTTATCCGAAGTAGAAAAAGCGATTATGAGTAATATGGACTAGTTTTCAACACTATGTCTAACAGTGCTATTCGGAGTAGCTCAGGAACACGGCATTTGGCTTTATTCGTTCCTGAGCTATTGTCTGGGTTGCGGTTTTTAAACAATATCCCCACACAAGATGTCCCTAATCTTCCGGCTTTGCAGTTATTATTATCTCGCGCGACAACACAGCAAGATGGTTTTGATAATTATTATTTAACGACTTGTGAGTTCGCTGGTATTTCAGTATCAAAAAAATACGATGTTCCACTAGCAGGCATTGCCATCGCATCAGAAAAAAAATTAACTAGTGATATTAATTCGGATTTTTATATGTTTGCCGAGCCTGTTGTGATGCAGGCGGATAGAGATAGTGTTGTGTTAGTTGCTAGTCTACAGTCTGATATATCGTTAACGCCATCTCAAGTGACTACAAATTTAAGTAAAGATGAAAGCATACAATTAATCACTGAAATAAATCAATATTTTGCCGATGAGCCGTGGACACTGCATTTGAGTGAAGCTGGCGCATGGTATTTAAACAGTAAAGTAAATTATTCTTTACTTACAACAACGATTTCAAGCGTTTTATTTAAAAATACACAAGACTTTTTACCGCAAGGGGATGATGTTCGTTATTGGCGAAAAATAATTAATGAAATTGAGATGTTACTGTTTGCCAGTGAGGTAAATGCAAAACGTATTGCTAATAATAAAGCAACCGTAAGCAGTTTATGGTTGTGGGGTGGTGGAAAAATACCTGAAGTAATCCCAAAAAATACGAATTTAGACCTTATTTTGGGTGATAATAATTTTTTACAGTCAATATCACAATTATTGAGTATTCCTTATAAACCGTTAAGTAAAACTTCCTTAAATAATTCGTCGATTTTTGAGTCGTATAAGAATATTATTGTTGTTAATACCCAGTTATCATTGTGTTGGCAACAACGTGATATTTATTCCTGGATCACGGTTTTAAAGCAATTAGAATCGGAATTGTTTGTTCCTATTGTTAACCGTTTACGTAAAGGCTTTATCGATAGTTTAAGTTTATATCAAAATAAAAATGAAACGTTTGTCATTAATCGTCGACATTCGAATCGCTGGTGGAAACCGGTTAAACCTTTAACCACGTTATCGAGTAAATTATGATTATTAAACATCGTGTTGACGATAAATCGAGTATTCAATTTGATAGTGATTCGTCAATTTTAGATCGTATCTATCAACAACGAAATATTACCGATAAAGCGCAATTGGATATTTCATTGGCAAAGCTGCATGACTATAAATTATTAAAAGGGCTTGATACTGCCGTTGCAATATTGATTGACAGTTTAAAGTCTCAGCAAAAAATTTGTATCGTTGGCGACTTTGATGCCGATGGTGCGACAAGTTGTGCTTTGGCATTACGCGGTTTAACGGCATTAGGTTATAAACACGTATCGTATCAAGTACCAAATCGGTTTGATTTTGGTTATGGCCTTACTCCGGAAATTGTCAATTACATTGCAGCTGATTCAGTTAATAAACCGGATTTAATTATTACCGTGGATAATGGTATCTCAAGTGTGGATGGTGTTGCTGTTGCAAAACACCTTGGTATCGATGTTATTGTGACGGATCATCATTTACCCGGTTTGGAATTACCAGCAGCCGATGCCATCGTGAACCCAAATCAACCCAATGATGAATTTCCTAGCAAAATGTTGGCTGGGGTTGGTGTTATGTTTTATTTATTGATGGCGCTTCGAGCAGCGTTACGTCGTCAAGATTGGTTTAAATTAAACAATCAAACCGAACCTCAGTTAGCTAAATGGCTTGATATTGTTGCACTTGGAACAATTGCCGATGTGGTACCGTTAGATCACAATAACCGAATTTTAGTGGCTCAAGGATTGGCTCGGATTCGAGCAGGGAAATGTTGCCCCGGAATTTTAGCGCTGTTAAAAGTAGCGGGTAAAGATTATCAACGTTGTGTTGCTAGTGATATTGGTTTTACTATTGGCCCGCGTTTAAACGCTGCCGGCAGGTTGGATGATATTACCATTGGTATTGAATGTTTGTTAACCGATGATAATACTATCGCGATGCAGTATGCACAGCAACTGGATCAACTGAATCGGGATAGAAAAAACATTGAGTCGGATATGCGTGAATCGGCCGAACAGCATTTAGCCGCGCTTAATTTATCGGGCTCAAATTTAGAGGATATGCCATTGGGATTGTGTTTATATGATCCAACATGGCATCAAGGTGTTATTGGCATTCTGGCTTCTCGTATTAAAGAACGGGCACACCGACCGGTTATTGCATTTGCAAAAAGTACCAACGGTGAAATAAAAGGATCGGCGCGATCGATTCCGGGTCTGCATATTCGTGATGTTCTTGAATCGGTATCGGCAGCATATCCAAAATTAATACTAAAATTTGGCGGGCATGCAATGGCGGCGGGGTTAAGTCTGCTTGAAACTGATTTTAAAAAATTTAACACTGCATTTTGTAATGAGCTGAATAACACTCTGGATAAAGAGTTATTACAAAATATAATTTACAGTGATGGCGAGTTAGAAGACGAACACCTAACATTAAAAACCGCTACAAGTTTGCGCTACGCGATACCGTGGGGGCAGGGGTTTCCCGAGCCAGTGTTTGATGGTGAATTTGAGGTAGTCAATTCTAGAATTGTGGGTCAGAAACACTTAAAATTGGTGTTACGCGGTGCTGAGTCGGATACCGAATATGATGCTATTGCCTTTAATCAAAGTGAAAATAATGAATTGCAAATAAATGATGTTATTTCAATTGCCTATCGCCTTGATGTTAATGAATATCTGGGACGTGAATCATTGCAGTTGATGGTAGAGCATATATTTCACGAATAACGGTTAATGATGTTTCACGTTATTTCGTTGATAGTGTATTATATTGCTTTAGTGTAACCTTAGAAATTTTGGGAATGATAAAAAACAATGTTAGAAGTTAATCCTCTTTACGCACAAATAAAAGATATGCAAGGACGTACCGATGTTCTTAGGGGGTATCTTTGATGTTGAGGTTAAAGAAGAGCGACTTGTTGAAGTTACTCGCGAATTAGAATCACCCGATATTTGGGATAATCCTGAATATGCACAACAATTGGGTAAAGAACGTGTACAGCTGGAACAAGTTGTACAGGTCATAAAAGATCTTGATTTAGAATTAGTTGATGCAAGTGAATATATTGCCTTAGCAGCAGAAGAGGACGATCAAGATTCTATTGATGCTATCACCCTTGATTTAGAATCGTTTGAAAAAAAACTAGCAACATTAGAATTTCAAAGGATGTTCTCAGGCAAACTTGATAGTAATAATGCTTTTTTAGACATACAATCGGGTTCCGGTGGCACCGAAGCTCAAGATTGGGCTGAAATGATTTTTCGGATGTTTTTACGTTGGGGTGAACACAATGGTTTTAAAACCGATATCATTGAAGTTTCTCCAGGAGATGTTGCCGGAATTAAAAGTGGCACAATAAAATTTTCCGGTGATTACGCTTTTGGTTGGTTACGTACTGAAACGGGGGTCCATCGCTTAGTCAGAAAATCACCTTTTGATTCAGGTAGCCGCCGACATACTTCCTTTGCATCTGTTTTTGCATATCCTGAAGTTGATGACTCTATCGAAATTGAAATTAATCCAGCCGATCTTCGAATTGATACTTATCGTGCCAGCGGTGCTGGTGGCCAGCATGTTAATAGAACCGATTCAGCGGTACGTATTACACACCTACCGACTAATTCTGTTGTGCAATGTCAAAGTGAACGTTCGCAACACCAAAATAAAGCCAATGCAATGAATCAACTCAAAGCAAAATTGTATGAGCTGGAAATGTTAAAACAAAATGAAGAAAAGCAAGTATTGGAAGATTCTAAATCGGATATTGGATGGGGCAGCCAAATACGATCGTATGTCTTAGATCAATCACGAATAAAAGATTTACGGACGGGTGTCGAAAAAACCAATACTCAAGCGGTGCTTGATGGTGACTTAAATGATTTTATTGAAGCTAGTTTAAAAAAAGGTTTATAGCGTGGCTTAGCTGTGAAAAATTATACGGTATATAAATAATAAGTTATGACATTTCACTGCTATTCCGTTAACTTTTTAGCGAGAATAAAAGTAAGGACATGGAATCGATACAGCCCAATAATGACCGTCTGCTTCATGGATGAAGCAGTCGAGCGGCCAAGGATGGCGAATAGCGAGTCTTTATTAGGCTGTATCGATTTCATGTCCGATGGTTTTAAAATGACTCAATACGTAAATACTGTTTATCGTTATTTCTTTAAATTAACGGGACAGCAGTGATGACATTTATCAAAATTAACGAGATTAACAGAGCGAAGAATAAATATGAGTAATGAAGTTGATGAAAATACATTAATAGCGCAACGTCGAAGCAAGTTGTCTGCTTTAAGAGAGGATGGTAATGCTTTTCCTAATGATTTTCGACGAAGTCATATGGCCGATGATTTGCACGCTGCTCATGGTGATAAAGATAAAGAAACTATTGAGGCTTTGGCATTACATGTTTCGGTAGCCGGACGATTAATGGCTAAACGTGTTATGGGTAAAAACAGTTTTGCGCCACTGCAAGATATGTCGGGTCGGATTCAATTGTTTGTTAGTCGTGATAAATTACCTGAAGGTTTTTATAATAGTCAATTTAAAAAATGGGATATTGGTGACATTATTGGTGCCGAGGGATTATTGTCAAAAACCGATAAAGGTGAGTTAACTGTGAAAGTTGACACTATTCGTTTGTTAACAAAGTCACTTAGACCTTTGCCTGAAAAATTTCATGGTTTGTCGGATCAAGAAATTCGTTATCGACAACGTTATATTGATTTGATAATGAATGAATCGTCCCGTGAGACTTTTCGTATACGAACCGAAATGATTAATTTTATTCGTAATTATTTAAATAAAAAAAGTTTTATGGAAGTTGAAACCCCGATGATGCAGGTTATTCCCGGTGGTGCAACTGCCCGTCCATTTATAACACACCATAATGCTATGAGCATGGATATGTATTTGCGAATAGCCCCCGAGCTTTATTTAAAAAGATTGGTAGTGGGTGGTTTTGAGCGTGTTTTTGAAATAAATAGAAATTTTAGAAATGAAGGTCTGTCAACTCGACACAATCCTGAGTTTACCATGTTAGAGTTTTATGAGGCTTTTGCTGATTATAAAATGCTAATGGATTTAACTGAAGATATGTTGCGCGAAATGGCACTGTCGGTTTTAGGAAAAACCACAGTAACTTATCAGGGGGATGAGTTTGATTTTGGTAAACCATTTGCGCGAATGACAATAAAAGAGTCTATTTTACATTTTAATCCCAATATCAGCGCCTCTGATTTAGAGTCCGTAGAATTGGCGAGCAAAATTGCACAAGGATTGGGAATTCCGTTAAAAGATTCTTATGGTTTGGGTAAAATTCAAATTGAAATATTTGAAAAAACAGTTGAACATAAATTAATGAATCCAACTTTTATTACCGCCTACCCAACCGAAGTATCGCCATTGGCTAGACGTAATGACGATGATCATTTTGTTACTGATCGATTTGAATTTTTTATTGGTGGGCGTGAAATTGGCAATGGTTTTTCAGAATTAAACGATTCAGAAGATCAAGCTGAGCGATTTAAACAACAAGTTAATGAAAAAGATGCCGGTGATGATGAGGCAATGTTTTATGATGAAGATTATATTGTTGCATTAGAACATGGTTTGCCGCCAACTGCTGGCGAAGGTATCGGTATTGATCGTCTGGTGATGTTATTTACGGATTCAGCATCAATACGTGATGTTTTATTATTCCCTCACATGAAACCAGAAGCATCCTAGAATAAGGAATTATTATGCGTTTTTTAAAACTATCGGCTATTACAGTTGCTGTTTTAGTCTTTATCGCTGGCGTTGTCGGAATCTTTCTACCAAAAGATTACTCTATAATAAGTTCTGTAACTATTAATGCGAGTAAAGCGACGATTCATAATTTTGTTGGTGACTTGGATAATTGGGAACAGTGGACGACCTGGAAACTCGACGATCCTTCAATCACTATTTATAAAGGTGCAAAATCAAAAGGAGTTGGTGCAAGTCAATCGTGGAAAGGTGATAGTGGTGAAGGTAAGTTGGAATTTACCGAATCATCTGCTGATAAGGGGATTGTGTATGATCTTTATTTTGATGGTGGCGATCAAAAGTCAATAGCATCCATTTCTTATATTGATGATGGCGCGAATACTATGGTAACTTGGAAAATGTCCGGTAATATGGAAATACCGGTATTAGGTGGTTATTTTTCGATGTTGGTGGGGGGAATGATTGAAACAATGTTTAATCGTGGTCTTGCGCGCTTGAAAAATGTTTCTGAAAAAAAAAGATAAGCAGCCGTTATGATTTATTTCAAACTATTGAGTTTCCAAAACAAGGCAGTAAATTAGCGCTATCTCAAGTAAAAAAACTATGTCTGCATTTTGGTTATGATAAATTATGGCGAAAAATAAAAAAAAATCCGCCGGTAAAAAGTTTTGTCAGTGATGGTTGCTCAATGTGGTTGGATAGTTGGAATGGAACGAGTATTTACCCAGCATGTGTTTTGCATGATATTAAGTATTGGTCGGGTTATGTGGATGAAGATGTCGATAGACTTATTGCTGATGCCGAATTAATGATTGATGTCGCAACTTTGTTAAAATCAACGGGTATGGCTGAAACAATGTACGGTGGTGTTCGATTGGGTGGCAGTAATTTATTTAAAACACCTTTTCGATGGGCTTATGGCCGAGATTAACAGATTAAGCACTTAATGCTGCTTTTACTGCATCCATTTTTTCTTCTGCGTGTTCTAAATCAACGATACTCATTTCAGATTCTAAACCTAATTTGGCAAATGCTGGTATTTTAGTCCAATCTTCTTTGGTAAGATAATGCTCGGTTCCAAAGTGGCTTTGTAAGTTAGCGACAGTGATAATGTCGGTATAATCCGCTGGCCCATCGTGGTCTCGCGCGAGATTTTCATGTTCCGCTGCGACAGTAATTAATTGCTCAGAGAAGTGCCATTTTTTTAAAATAGCGGCTCCAATAGTACCATGTGCTTTTCGAATGATTGAGTCTAATTTTGCTTCGTCTTCTAAAATTTCCGGGACATCTTCTGCTCTACTGAGTATTGGCAAAACACCTATGTCATGCACTAAACCTGCAAGCATTGCTTGATCGGCGGGTAACTTTGTCATTTCGGCACAAAGTGCATGACTAATAGCGGCTACTTGTGTGCTGTGTTCCCATGTGGCACGCAATCTCGAATCGGTAGTATCAGACGTTGCTTGAAACATTTGTTCCATCACCATACTGGTAACAAGATTTTTTACCATGGTAAAACCCATTCGTGAAATAGCACCCAGCAAGGTATCGATGGGTTGTGCTGCACGTAATAAGGGGCTGTTTGAGACTTGGATGAGTCTGGCTGAAAGTGCTGCGTCAGAAGAGATCACCTCGCTAACTTTGTTCATTGAGACTGCATCATCCTCCAATGTATCTCGAACTTTTAATGCAACTTCTGGTAATGTTGGTAAAACTAATTTATCATTTTCGAGATCAGTTAATAAAGTATTCAGAAATTCTTGTTCAATTATTTCGCTCATCCCAGTTGTCCTGTTTTTGCATGTTTCGACATCGATCGAAGTTTGTTATAAGCAGGTATATCGGCACTGGTTAATAGAAGTTAAATGTTCAAGTTAAAATAAATAGATTAATACTATAATGCATTACCGTTAAAAGCTTATGGAAATATTTGAATTAATTTTGCTTTAAATCTTCAAAAGCATAAGGCAAATCATGCACTGTAAATTTAATGTGAGGTGCTTGTTTAATGACTATTTTTCCCTTATTAATACTGTTAATTTGTAACACAGCAAGAGCCTCAGTTCCAGATGTTGGACTCAATTGACAGTTTACTATTTTACCTTTGCTTTGATCATCATCTGCATTTTCAGTACTTAGATCGGTACCAGCGCTAAATAATTCCTCACTATCACTTTTTAATAAATACATACGTTTTTTGAGTTTACCGAGGTATTGGGTGCGGGCTACAATTTCTTGTCCGGGGTAGCAACCTTTTTTGAAGTTAACCGCGTTGAGTAATTGCAAATTAAGCATCTGTGGCACAAAAGCATCTACCGTTTCGTTACTGATACTGGGTATACCCGATTGAATATCGAGAATCGACCAAGCTTGATTTGCGATAGCGGTTAGTTGTTCGCTATTTTTAGTCCATAAATTCGCTAAAGTATCGCTATTACCGTAAATTAAAAACCGAGGTTGTGTTATTGCTGTTGTTTCGTTTGTTAATCGTATTATGGTTAATCCATTTTCTGTGCAGCAGTCATAATTACTTTTGGGAATATTGGTTAAATATTGACTCAAAACTGATTCTGCTGATGTGCCCGCTAATCCAATACAGGGCAAATTGTCACTGATATCTTCTAAATGAACATCGGCTCGCATTTTAAACATGGTCAAACGTTTTAATGTAGAATCGAGCAGGCTTTTTGGAAGTTGTAGATAATAATCATCGGCAATTTGGAATAATGTAAAGAGAGTTAAAACTCGACCTTTAGGGCTGCAGTAGCTATTGAGTTGTGCTTGTTTGGTCGTAACCAAATTAACATCATTACTAAATTGAGACTGTAAAAAACTTTGCGTTTCTGAACCTGAGATTTTGATTATGCCATCATCGCATAATGTGCTAATGACGGTTTTCTCTTTAAGAGCAATGCTTGCTAATTCTTGCTGGGCATTGCCATAATGGCGGACGGTCGTATTTTCGATTATTGCGCCGATTGATTCTAGGTGCGATTTCCAACTTGATTCCATCTAAATTACCCTTGCTTTTTATAAAAGATTTCTTTAAACATTACTAGACATATTATATCATTGGACGTATCACAGATGTGGACTAAACTATTTGATAATGTTAGAAAAACAACAAAAACCAAAGTTTCTTAATTTACTTCAAATCAGCATGCCGGTGACAGCGTTAGTGTCTATTTTACACCGCCTATCGGGGTTGTTATTGGTGTTAATTTTGCCTGTCATTATTTATGGCTTTTATGTTTCAATTAAAAGCAAAGCCCATTTTGTAGAATTGGTAAACTACTTCGACTCGTTACCGTTTCAAATTATCTTAATTGCTGTTGTGTGGGTGGTCTCGCACCATATATTTGCTGGAATTCGATATTTATTAATTGATATTGAATTAGGTGTATTACTTCCCGCGGCTAAATTTACTGCTTGGGTAGCTAATATTGCGGCATTACTAATAACCTTATTGTTCGCACTGAGGTTATTAACATGAGCCAATATGCACACGGCTTTCGTGCTTGGATAGTTCAACGCTTGTCTGCACTGTATTTGTTACTCTTTAGCGTTATTAGTATTGTTTGGTTTATTAATGAACCAACGATTAACTATGAAGAATGGATTGCAACATTTCATTCACCGCTCATTATTGTGCTTGTTGCTTTATTTTTTGTTGCCATTTTTGTTCATGCCTGGGTGGGAATTCGAGATATTATTATTGATTATGTGAATCATTATATAATCAGGCTGACATTATTGGCTTTTATTTTATTAGTTTTATTTGCCTTGGGGGGTTGGGTCGTGGTTATTCTAGCTTCGGTTTATGTTCAATGACGATAAACATTCGACGATTTGATTCTCTTGTTATTGGTGCTGGCGGCGGCGGTTTACGTTCAGCGCTGCAATTAGCTCAAGCCGATGCTAATGTTGCCGTGGTTTCAAAAGTATTTCCAACACGTTCTCATACTGTCGCGGCTCAAGGTGGCATGAATGCCGCGCTGGCAAATGTGTTACCCGATAGTTGGCATTGGCATATGTATGATACGGTTAAAGGCAGTGATTATTTAGGTGATCAAGATGCGATAGAATACATGTGCCGTTCTGCATCAAAGTTAGTTGTTGAGTTAGAACATTCGGGTGTGCCGTTTACGCGATTGGATAATGGCAAAATCTATCAACGACCTTTTGGCGGTCAAAGTCAAAATTTTGGTGGTGATCAAGCTGCACGAACCTGTGCTGCAGCAGATCGAACCGGGCACGCTATACTTCATACTTTATACCAACAAAATATTCGAGCCAAAACCCATTTCTTTGATGAATTTTTTGCGATTGATTTAATAAAAAATATCAATGGCGATATTGCTGGGGCACTTGTTTTAGAAATTGAAACCGGCGAGCCATTAATTATTGAAGCTAAGAGCACACTAATTGCAACCGGTGGTGTTGGTCAATTATTTAGAACCAATACCAATGCTCATATCAACACCGGTGATGGTATGGGCATGACTTTACGTGCTGGCATACCGTTACAAGATATGGAGTTTTTTCAATTCCATCCTACCGGTATTGCAGGTAAAGGCATGTTGATAACGGAAGGAGTTCGAGGCGAAGGCGGCTACCTGTTGAATAAACACAATGAAAGATTTATGGAGCGTTATGCACCTCATGCAAAAGATTTAGCGAGCCGGGATGTTGTTAGCCGGGCAATTGCAACGGAAGTTCGTGAAGGTCGTGGTTGTGGACCAAATGGTGATCATGTGATGTTAAAAGTTGATCACTTGGGTGAAGATGTTATTTCAAAACGCTTGCCGGGTATTCGTGATATGGTAAAAACCTTTTTGCGAACCGATCCGGTTGAAACACCAATTCCAGTATTTCCAACAGCGCATTATACTATGGGCGGTATTCCGACTAACCGGCATGGTCAAGTAGTGGCACCAGTATCAACAGGTGAAGATGTTATCCCAGGGCTTTATGCTGTTGGTGAATGTGCTTGTGTATCGGTTCATGGTGCAAACCGTTTAGGCGGTAATTCATTGTTGGATATTGTCGTTTTTGGTCGTGCGGCAGGTAAACACGTTATTAAATATTTAAAAGATAATCGTTATCATATTCCTATCGATGAAGATAGCGTTGCCAGTGCAATGGCACATTTATCACGTTGGGATAAAAAAGGCGAAAGTGAATCTGTTCCGGTATTACGTCAAGAGTTACAAGTCGTTATGGAACAAAATTGTAGCGTCTTTAGAACTGAAGAAGTCTTAGCAGAATGCTTAACCAAGGTACTCGACATTGAAAAGCGCTTAGCAGATGTGTGCTTACAAGATCACAGTAAAGTATTTAATACTGCGAGAATTGAAGCGTTAGAACTTGAAAATTTAGTTGATCTTGCCGTGGCAACGGTAACAGGTGCATTAGCGAGAAAAGAAAGCCGTGGAGCACATTCTCGAATTGATTATCCTGAACGCGATGATAAAAACTGGATGCGTCATACTTTATATTACAAACAAGATAGACGACTGGAGTATAAACCGGTGAGAATGAAACCAATGACAGTAGATTCATTTCCACCTAAGAAACGTGTTTACTAATTTATATTTTAAAGTTTATATTAAATTGAACGAGTAATTAAAGTAAGACTAACAAACTTTATGTCATTGAGAGTATTAATATGCGTTTTTCTATTTATCGATATAATCCAGAGTCAGACAAAAAACCATACATGCAGGATTTTGTATTAAAGGATATTGATAGCAGCCTAATGTTGCGAGATGCATTGCTATTAATTAAAGAGCAAGATGCCAGTTTGAGTTTTAGACATTCCTGTGGTGAAGGCGTCTGTGGTTCTGATGCAATTAATATTAATGGCAAAAATGGTTTGGCGTG
Organism: uncultured Thioalkalispiraceae bacterium; assembly: GCA_964514215.1. Taxonomy (GTDB): domain Bacteria; phylum Pseudomonadota; class Gammaproteobacteria; order UBA6429; family Thiohalophilaceae; genus CAYQUC01. The sequence continues at coordinate 61,490 of CAZEPW010000008.1, read as the reverse complement.
TATTACGCCGTTAAATGAATTAAAAGAACCAATCTTAGTTCGACCGGTTCCGGGAATGCCGGTTATTCGTGATTTGGTGGTGGATATGAGTCAGTTCTTTCATCACTATCGTGCAGTTAAGCCTTATTTAGTGGTACATGATCCTGAGCCTGAAGTTGAATATCAACAAACTCCGGAACAACGTGATAAGCTTGATGGATTATATGAGTGTATATTATGCGGTTGCTGCACGACGGCTTGTCCTTCTTTTTGGTGGAATCCGGATAAATTTAGAGGGCCGGCGGCTTTATTACAGTCCTATCGGTTTTTAGCCGATAGTCGCGATCAAGCAACGTCTGAACGTCTTTCCGAATTGCAAGGACCATACCGTCTGTTTCGTTGCCACACTATTATGAATTGCGTTAATGTCTGTCCAAAAGGTTTAAATCCTACTGCTGCTATTAATAATATTAAAAAAATGATGTTAAAGAATTTAATTTAATGTTACTTGAAAAATCCTCCAAATCACGTTTATATTGGCAGTGTCGACGTGGAATGTTAGAGCTTGATACTTTGTTAATTGGTTTCATGGATAGTAAATATAGTGGCTTAGATCATCATTACCAATTAGTGTTTGAAACGATACTAACTAACTCTGATCCATTATTGTTAGATTATTTAATGGGCAATACGATACCTGCCGACAAGGATGTTGCATATGTCATCAAACAAATACAAGAAGCCGTTGACGCTTGATAGTCTTGATTTAAAACCCTCTAAAATTTTATTTGCTTTTGTAATATTGATTCATTTGTTAGCGTTGAGTGTTCTTAGTATGAATCTCGAGTTTCATTTTGTACTTGTCTTATTTTTAATAATTTTAATAGGGGTAAGCCTGTATTTTAGTTTAGAACAAACTAGCTCAATTGGATTTAAACGTTATATTAGTAACATTCAATTTTTAAAAAACATGCAATACAGCTTGTTTTGTTCGGATAAGCAGACTTATAAAGCTGAACTTAAACAGAATTGGTTTGAGTTGCCGTATTTAGTTATTTTATATTTTAAAATTGATGGCGCTAAAAATAAATCGATTATCATATTACCGGATATGCTTAACAAAAATGCCTTGCGTCAATTAAAATTACATCTGAGATCATTAAAATAACTCAATTACCTATTTGTATTTTGTGCATATAAATTACGGATAAGAATAGCTCTCTATAATATCAACCTCACTATCGGGTGTTATAATTGTATTTTGAATTTGATGTGCATCATCTTTGTGTTGGAAATCGAGAATGAAATGTAAACCACGGCTTTCCTTGCGGCGTAATGCTGAGCGAATAATAATATCAGCGACCACCGTAAGATTACGAAGCTCTAATAAATCATTAGTGATACGAAAGTTGCCATAATAATCTTCAATTTCATGTAATAATAATTGCACGCGGCTTGCTGCTCGCTGTAATCGTTTGGTGGTTCGCACGATACCAACATAATCCCACATGAAACGTCGTAATTCATCCCAGTTATGGGTCACTACAACTTCTTCATCCGAGTCGGTTACTCTGCTTTCATCCCAATCTGGGACTTTCAGATTAATGATATTTTGGGTGGTATTTTGTAAAATATGCTGACTCGCTGATTGAGCAAACACTAAACATTCTAACAACGAATTACTTGCCATGCGGTTTGCGCCATGCAATCCCGTAAAAGCCACTTCTCCAATAGCATACAAGCCTTTAACATCTGTTTGACCATTGATATCCGTCATTACACCGCCGCAAGTGTAATGGGCGGCAGGTACAACGGGAATTGGATCAGTGGTAATATCGATACCGTAACTTTTACAGCGTTTATAGACCGTCGGAAAGTGTTCTTTTATGAAAGCCGCAGGTTTATGAGAGATGTCCAAATAAACACATTCAATACCTTGGCGTTTCATTTCATTATCAATTGCTCGGGCAACAATATCACGGGGCGCTAATTCTGCGGCTTGGTGGTATCGCTTCATAAATGTTTTACCATTTGGCAATCGTAAAATTCCACCTTCACCACGTACTGCCTCAGTCACCAGAAATGATTTGGCATCCGGGTGATAAAGACAGGTAGGGTGAAATTGATTGAATTCCATATTGGCAACCCGGCATCCGGTACGCCACGCTAATGCGATACCATCTCCAGAGGCGGTATCCGGGTTACTGGTATAGAGGTAAACCTTGCTCACGCCACCGGTTGCGAGTATTACCGTAGGTGCGATGAACATTTCAACTTGTTCGGTTTTTCTATTTAAAATATAGGCTCCAACACAACTGCTAGCATTATCACCTGTTTTTTTAATGGTTATTAGATCCACTACATTGTGGTGCTCATAAACAGTGATATTGGGGTGCGCCAATACGCGTTCCAACAAACAGGTTTGTATCGCATGTCCGGTCTTATCAGCGGCATGAATGACTCGTCGAAAGCTATGACCACCTTCCTTAGTTAAGTGGTAAGGGTAGCTCTGCTTATTTGATTGGTGTTTGGTAAATTGTACGCCTTGATCAATTAACCATTGAATATTTTCTTTACTTTTTTCGACTACAAATTTAACGATTGCTTCGTCACATAAGCCAGCGCCGGCTTTTATTGTGTCGGTTATGTGGGATTTGATGGAATCCTTTTCATCCAGCACTGCAGCAATTCCTCCTTGGGCATACAAGGTATTGCTTTCAAGTAAATTAACCTTAGAAATCAAGAAGATATGCTTTTTTTCAGCCAAGCGCAGTGCTGCTGATAAGCCTGCGGCACCAGCACCGATAATGAGTACGTCACTTTTTAATGTTGTCATGATTTGTTTTTAGCTTAATTTCTCGTTGTTTTATATTTGATTAAAAAGTACTCTATTTCGAATAAGTAGTTTTTTTACAACATACCATTGTGTAACGATCATTGTCGTAAGATAATGTCATATTAATTTAATGTAATTAATTTAAACGATAGTCTGAATATAAACAAATATATTATAAGATTATCGAACTACAACGCATAACGACTGTCGTACTTTATAATACATCCGGCATCGTATTTATTAACTTAATCGAATTTTAATCGAAATCAGGGCGGCCCGGATGGGTGAACAGAATGTTGACCAAGCTTTAATTGAACGAGTACAGAAAGGCGATAAGAAAGCTTTTGATATATTGGTATTAAAATATCAGCAAAAGATAATTAATTTAATATCCCGATATGTACGCGATCATGCCGAAGTGCTGGATTTAACTCAGGAAGCATTTATAAAAGCTTATCGAGCCATACCTGGGTTTAGGGGTGATAGCGCCTTTTATACTTGGTTGTATCGTATTGCAATTAACACAGCAAAAAACTTTCTGGTTGCTCAAAAGAGACGGCCACCAGGATCGGATATCGATGCGAGTGAAGCTGAGCAATATGATAGTGCTGGTTCATTAAAGGAATTTGCATCTCCTGAACGACTTGCCCTAAAAGATGAAATTGCTGGAGTAGTACTAAAGGCGATTGATGATTTACCCGAGGATCTAAAAACAGCTATTACACTAAGAGAGCTAGAAGGTATGAGCTATGATGAAATTTCTGAAGCGATGTCTTGTCCAATAGGTACCGTTCGTTCAAGAATATTTAGAGCGCGAGAAGCAATCGATAAATTATTAGATCCATTACTAAATGACTAAGTTAACTTTGATACCGATAGAGAGAAAATTATGAATAATATTGATGAACAATTATCCGCATTAATGGATGGTGAAGAATCTGATATTAATTTAGTTCTGAATAACATGCAGCTGGACGAGGTGCGTACGCGTTGGCAGCGCTATCATTTAATTCGGGATGTTATGCGAAATCAAGTATCCAAAGTTGATACTCATGATATTTCACTTAATATACAACAAGCGATATTAAATGAACCGACTGTAATAGCACCGGCTCAGTTCAAGGCAAAGAAACTGGTTCAAAAGACCTTTCTTAAACAACTTGGTAGTATGGCAATTGCTGCAACTGTGACTGCGGTGGCAATATTAGTGGTGCAACAAAAGCCTGAAATAAACAATAATCAGTCAACTCAAGTTGCGATTAAACCAATTCAACAGCAAAGCATTCAAACTGCGTCTACTCGCAATATTGAATTAAATAAGGCCGTTGCAGCAAAATTAAATAGCTATTTGGTAAACCATAACGAGTACGCAATTTCATCGGGAATGCAAGGTGCATTACCTTACTCTCGAGTGGTGAACTTTAACCCAACTGTTAAAATATCACGGTCAATAAATGCAAAATAAATTAGCTTTAATTATTGTTATTTTCTTTTGGACATTTCTTGCAAATGCAAACACAAAGAATCAACAAACTATTCAAGCTTGGTTAGAAAAAATGGCGCACGCTGGTCATATGCAAACGTTTAGTGGTACATTTATTTATGGCAAAAATACTGATTTAACTGTAATGAATATATTTCATCGAGCTGATAAGTTTGGTGAAATTGAAAAACTGATATCAATGGATGGCAGTGGTCGGGAAGTTATTCGCAGTAATGATCTAGTAACTTGTGTGTTGCCTGATAGAAACTCTGTTATGGTTGAGAAAAGTCGGCCATTGTCAAAGTTTCCGCCGTCTTTTCCGACTCAAATAGACAAGCTCAATTATTATTCTTTTTCATTACAACAACAAGTTAATATTGCGGGTCATTTGGCTCAAAAGATTGCAGTTGTTCCCAAAGATGCTTATCGGTTTGGGTATTCATTATGGCTAGATGTTAAAACTGGATTGTTATTAAAATCAAATTTGATGGGTGAAAATAATAAAATGGTTGAACAATTTTTGTTCACTAATTTAAAGTACCATAAAAAATTAGATGATAAATTATTTCAACCCAGTACTGAAGGCAAAAAATACACATGGCATCAAGCTAAAAAAGTAACACCTGTTAATGCCAGTTCATTTGATGAATGGAGTTTCGCTAAGCTACCACCAGGTTTTAAAGTTAGCATTAGACGTGGACATACGATGCCAAGAGGAAAAAAACCCCTAAAACACTTTGTAGTTTCTGATGGTTTAGCAACAGTTTCAGTTTATATTGAAAATCATTTAGGTGAAGAGTCTGATTTGGTTGGTGGCACCTCGATGGGTGCGATAAGTGCTTATGGAAAGGATTTAGGTAAGTTTCATGTCACTGCTGTTGGTGAAGTTCCAATGGTTACTGTTCGAATGATTTGTGAATCGGCACAATTTAAAAAAGCGAAATGATTGAAGAAAAGGCCATTGTAGTTTCAATTCGCGATGATAATATAGTGATTGAAACTCAAAAAAAATCCAGTTGTGGTTCATGTAGTGCAAATAAAGCATGTGGTACTGGCATTGTAGCTAATTATTTAAAACCTAAAACGGTTACTTTTAATATTAAGAATACCATTAATGCACAGATTGGAGATCAAATCGTTGTTGGTATTAATGAACGTATATTTTTATTTGGTTCATTTTTGATGTATATTTTACCGTTGTTATTTATATTATGTTTTGCTTTAATTGGTGATTATGTTGCTAAGCAGGCTGCTCTTATTGATTCTGAGTTATGGGTTATTTTGATGTCTGGGCTTGGTTTTATTTTAAGCATTGTCTTTATGCGTTATTTATTAAAAAATAAGCTTAATTTGTTGCAGTTTAATCCTGAATTAATCCGAAAAATATAAAGTATATGTCAATATTTTTATTTGAAAAAAATCAAATTAGTAATATATAATCTAAATTTATCCAAATTTTATCTGAATTTTATCTAAGGGAATTATATTAAATGATTAACAATCAATTTAAATGGCTTCGGGAACTGAGCTTTAGTGTATTTATCTTATTTTCGTTAACCAATAATGTGGCATTAGCTCAATTGCCTGATTTTACCGAACTTGTTAAAGATAACTCACCAGCTGTAGTTAACATCAGTACTAAGCAAAAAATTAAACAAGCAATTTCCCCTTTTAATAATAAAAATATGCCTCGTTCTCCCCATGGAAAAGATAATCAATGGGGTGAATTATTTGAGAAATTTTTTGGTGGGCAGGGCATTGAAATACCTGAACGCGATGCTCAATCACTTGGATCGGGGTTTATTATTGATGGTGATGGCTTTGTGCTAACAAATTACCATGTAGTGAAAAATGCAGATGAAATTATTGTTAGGTTAAGTGACCGACGTGAGCTTAATGCTGAAGTTATTGGAACAGATAAAAAAAGCGATATCGCTTTATTGAAAATTGAAGCTAAAAACCTACCGGTGGTAAAAATTGGATCATCTAAGCCATTAAAGGTTGGCGAGTGGGTGATGGCCATCGGTTCACCGTTTGGTTTTGATCACTCCGTATCGGTTGGTGTTGTTAGTGCCATGGGACGTAAGTTACCAAATGAAACTTATGTACCTTTTATACAAACTGATGTTGCGATTAATCCTGGTAATTCCGGTGGTCCACTGTTTAATTTAAAAGGTGAAGTGGTTGGTGTGAATTCACAAATTTACAGTCGTACTGGTGGTTTTATGGGGTTATCCTTTGCTATTCCTATGGATATAGTAATGAACGTTGTAAAACAATTAAAAGAAAATGGTAAGGTTTCTCGTGGATACTTAGGAATACTTATTCAAGATGTTAACCGAAAGCTTGCTGAATCTTTTAATATGGATAAACCTCAAGGTGCCATTGTGTTAAGAGTGTTACCTGGCAGCCCTGCAGAAGAAGCGGGTTTTAAAATTGGTGATGTTGTTATCAATTTTAATAATAATGAGATTATATATTCTTCAGATTTGCCCGTGGTTGTAGGACGAACTGAAATTGATAAAGAAGTTGATGTGAAAATTATCCGAGAAGGTAAAGAAAAAATCATTGAAGTTAAAATTGGGGTGTTACCATCGGAAAATACTGCGGATAAAAAATCTGTTAAACATGCTTCAAAGAAATTGAATCGTATGGGGATAGCTGTTGCTGAACTAACGAATGAACAACGTAAGCGATTGGATCTTGATGAACGCGGTTTGTTAGTTAAAGCCATACAAAGTAAAGGGCCTGCATTTTTAGCCGGTATTCGTAAAGGTGATGTTATATTAATGATGAACAATCAAAATGTAACTAGTGTTTCACAATTTGATAAATTATTAAAATCCTTGCCAGTTGGTAAATCGTTACCGGTACTAATTCAACGGGGAACATCACCAACATTTTTGGCCTTTACACTACCAGAGAATGACTAAAGATAAACACCAGTTTACTGTTTATATTAGACACTCTTGTCACTTGTGTGATGATATGTTGACGGTACTAAATGAGTATTTAAAATCTCATTTAGTACCTTATAATTTGAATATTGTTGACATTGCTAACGATGTTGAACTTGAAGCAAAATTTGGTCAACTCGTGCCTGTATTGCACGAATCGGGAAATGAGATATGTCATTATTTTTTTGACGCCAATCAGTGGCATGAGTATTTCAGTTAGTCCTAAATTTAGCGTAGAATAGCCTGATACCTATGTATAATTAGTATAATTAGCTTTAAGTTGTGTACTATTTATATAAGCTATTGATTATTATGTAATATATTAATTCTTAAGGCGCATTTTCAGCGCCTTTTTTTGTGTAACCCGAGATAAGTAATACAAATTATCTTGTAATAAATGGTGCTAGAGTGGGCAATCAATCCCTTATACGAAATTTCTCTATTATTGCTCATATCGACCATGGCAAATCAACAATTGCTGATCGATTTATTCAAATCTGCGGTGGTTTAACTGAGCGTGAAATGGATACGCAAGTACTCGATTCAATGGACATTGAACGTGAGCGTGGTATTACCATTAAAGCTCAAAGTGTCTCTCTCGCGTTTAAATCAAAAGATGGTAATTCTTATCAACTGAATTTTATCGATACGCCCGGGCACGTTGACTTCTCTTATGAGGTATCTCGTTCTTTAGCCGCATGTGAAGGCGCATTATTGATTGTGGATGCCTCGCAAGGAGTTGAGGCTCAAAGTGTTGCAAATTGTTACACCGCAATTGAACAAGAGTTGGAAGTCATTCCGGTTTTAAATAAAATTGATTTGCCTGCAGCCGAACCTGAGCGAGTGTGTAATGAAATTGAAGAAATTATTGGGCTGGATGCCAGTAATGCACTTAGAGTGAGTGCTAAATCAGGTGAAGGTATTAATGAATTACTAGAACAGTTGGTTCAAATAATTCCTGCACCGGAGGGCGATCCAGATGCACCATTGCAAGCATTAATTATTGATTCATGGTTCGATAATTTTTTAGGTGTTGTATCACTGGTACGAATTAAAAATGGCACATTAAGAAAAAAACAAAAAATTAAAATCATGTCTACCGGTAGAGAGTTTATTACAGATTTTGTTGGTGTATTTACTCCAAAACGACACGATTTAGAACAGCTTTCTACTGGTGATGTTGGATATATTATTGCTGGAATTAAAGATATTGAGGGCGCGCCAGTCGGAGATACAATTACACTAGCAAATAATCCCGCTCAAGAGGTACTGTCTGGCTTTAAAAAGGTGCAAGCGCAAGTTTTTGCGGGTTTGTTTCCTGTTGATGGTAGTGATTATGAAGATTTTAGAGACGCGTTAGCGAAATTACGTATAAATGATGCGGCTCTTTTTTTCGAGCCTGAAACGTCTACCGCACTTGGGTTTGGCTTTCGGTGTGGTTTTTTAGGCATGTTGCATATGGAGATTATCCAAGAACGTTTAGAGCGTGAATATGATTTAAATCTAATTACCACCTCACCAACTGTTATATTTGAGATATTAACAAAAAAAGGTGAAATACTTAAAGTTGATAATCCTGCAGATTTACCCGATGCGAGCTTAATCGAAGAGATTCGCGAGCCAATTATTACCGCAAATATTTTAGTGCCACATGATTATGTTGGCAATGTTATTACCCTTTGTATTGAAAAACGTGGTGTTCAAAAAAATATCCATTATGCCGGTAGCCAGGTTTCGATTCAGTATGAATTGCCTTTAAACGAAGTGGTGATGGATTTTTTTGATAAATTAAAATCTGTCAGCCGTGGTTATGCGTCACTTGATTATGAGTTTTTATGTTTTAGAGAAGCAGATTTAATTAAAATGGATATTTTAATTAACGGTGAAGGCGTCGATGCTTTGGCACTTATTGTTCATCGAGCTCAATCTGAATTTAAAGGCCGTGAATTGGCTGCTAAAATGAAGGAATTTATTCCTCGTCAAATGTTTGATGTTGCTATTCAGGCTGCGATTGGTGCTAAAGTTATTGCACGCACAAATGTAAAAGCTTTGCGTAAAAATGTCACCGCAAAATGTTACGGTGGAGATATATCTCGTAAGAAAAAATTACTTGAAAAACAGAAAGCAGGGAAGAAGCGAATGAAGCAAATTGGTAGTGTTGAAATTCCACAAGAAGCTTTTCTTGCTGTATTACATGTGGGGAAAGAAAAATGAATTTTGATTTTGAATTACTATTAAGCGTTTTAGCTTTAGCTTCTGGGTTTGTTTGGTTAGTTGATATTATTGCATCGAAGTTTTTATTCAAAAAAAACAGTTCAAGTGAAAACACTTCAGAGTCGATAGATTCAGATATTAAAAGACGTGGATTTGTTTTAAAAGGTTACGATAATATTGTTGAGTTTGGAAAGTTTTTATTCCCTGTGGTTTTTGTTGTATTGGTGTTGCGAAGTTTTGTAGCTGAACCATTTAAAATACCTTCAGGCTCAATGCTTCCAACATTAACCATTGGGGATTATATTTTAGTAAACAAATTCGCTTATGGTGTGCGTTTACCGGTCTTACATACCAAAATAATTGAATTAAGTGAGCCAAAAAGAGGCGAAATATTTGTATTTCGCTACCCAAAAGATCCATCTTTGAACTATATTAAAAGAGTAATAGGTCTACCTGGCGATAAAATAGAATACTACGATAAAATTTTATATATCAATGGTAAATCAATACCTCAGGCCTATCAAAATAGCTATAGAATTGATGATATCGGAATAGCTCAAAGGCTAACAGAGCAGTTAGGTGATATAGAGCATGAAATGTTAATTATGCAACATAACCCGGCTCGTAATAATAAATGGATTGTTCCAGCAGGACATTATTTTGCGATGGGTGATAATAGGGATAATAGTAACGATAGTCGATTTTGGGGATTTGTACCTGAAGAAAATTTAGTTGGTAAAGCTTTTTTTATCTTTTTTCATTGGGGCGAATTAAATAGAATAGGATCAATAATCTAATTACATACTTTACTACTGATGGTGCATCTAAATATGAAGACTATAAAATCGCAACGTGGCATGACCGGAATAGGTTGGATGATTGTAATTGCATTAATCTTGTTTTTTGCTTATACAGTTATGTTGTTGTTACCAATTTATTTAGAAAATAGTAGTGTTAAATCTGTTATCAATGATTTGGCGGATGGCACAGAATCTTACTCTTCTGTTAAAGATCTTAGAAGTGTCATAAATAAACGGTTGGATATTAATATGGCAACATCTGTTAGTTCCGCTGATATAACAATTTCACGTGATGCTGATGTGTTTTTAGTTGAGATTGAGTATGAGGTGCGAGAATCATTTTTAGGTAATATTGATTTACTGATTAAATTTAAATCCGTTGAGGAAGTCCCTGCAAGAGATGAATGATTTATCAAAACTTATACGATATAAGTTTTCTAATTCACAATTACTTGATTTAGCTTTAACACATCGAAGTTATTCAAAAACTAATAATGAACGAATGGAGTTTTTAGGTGATTCAATTCTGAATAATATTATCAGTATTGATATTTATCATCGCTTTCCGAATATTCCAGAAGGTGACTTAAGTCGATTACGAGCAAGTTTGGTTAAAGGCGAAACCTTGGCAAAAATTGCAGTTGAATATTCAATTGGTGATTATATTAAGTTGGGTTCAGGTGAATTGAAGAGCGGTGGGTTTCGACGTAGCTCAATATTAGCCGATGCTCTTGAAGCGATAATTGGGGCAGTATTTTTAGATTCTGATTATAAAACAGTGTCTAATTTTGTATTAAGTCTATATTCAAAACAATTGGATAATTGCACACACGGTGATGAGTTAAAAGATCCTAAAACTCGATTGCAAGAATACCTTCAGGCTAAAGGACAATCGGTACCAAATTATGATGTAACAAGTATCACCGGAAAATCACATCAACAGAAATTTTCAGTTGAGTGTTTTATTGATGATATGGATAAGACATTTACTGGTGATGGCACTAGCCGACGTAAAGCTGAACAACAAGCCGCAAGCGTGGCATTAAAATATTTAGACAAATGAAAACAGATAATTTATATCGTTGTGGTTATGTTGCATTAATTGGCCGTCCTAATGTAGGAAAGTCTACTTTGATGAATCATATTTTACGACAAAAAATTAGTATTACCTCGAGAAAACCACAAACCACTCGTCATCGAATTTTAGGAGTAAAAACTACAGATAGCGAACAAGTTATTTATGTTGATACTCCTGGCATCCATATATCAGAACGTGCGATGAATCGATATATGAATAAATCAGCTAGTAGTATTTTACATGATGTCGATTTAATTTTATTTCTGTTAGATGCAGATAAATGGACTGAAGAAGATGACAATGTATTGTTAACACTAAAAAGTTCGACTGTTCCTGTTATTGTACTTTTGAATAAAATTGATAAAATTCAAAATAAAGAAAATATTTTGCCTTTGATTGACGCATTGTCTAAAAAAATGGATTATAAAGAAATAATTCCAATATCGGCAACAAAAGGCATTAATGTTAAAGAGCTACAAAAATCAATTTCTCAATATTTAAAGGTATCAGAGCCCTATTTTCCTAAAGATCAGGTAACCGATAAAAGTGAACGGTTTATGGTAGCAGAGATTGTACGTGAAAAATTAATGCGCGAATTAGGTCAAGAGCTTCCATACGATATTACCGTTGAAATAGAAAAATTTGAAGTTAACGAAAAAATAACTAAAATTGCTGCGTTAATATGGGTATCGCGAAGTTCACAAAAAGCTATCGTTATTGGAAAAAAAGGTATCCGTTTAAAAAGTATTGGACAAAAAGCTAGAATCGATATTCAAAAACTAATAAACAGTAAAGTTTTTCTTGAATTATGGGTTAAAGTAAAAGAAGGTTGGGCTGATGATGATCGAGCACTAAAAAGCTTAGGTTATGTCGATGACTGACAAAAGTCGTTATACACTTCATGATGCATATATATTACATAGTAGGTCTTATAAAGAAAGCAGCTTAATTATTGAATTGTTTACTCGGGACTCTGGTCGAGTTTCTGTAATAGCGAAGGGGGTCAAAAAAAGAAAGCGCTCTTTATTTGGTGTTTTACAACCTTTTACTCCAATTTTGGTTTCATGGTTAGGTAAAGGTGAATTGCGGACATTAACTGGTGTCGAGTTAAATGGTGTTTTTAAATATCTTTATGGTACAAATTTACTCTGTGGTTATTACTTAAATGAGTTGGTATTACGTTTTTTACAAAAAGATGATCCCTACCACGAACTCTATAATGCTTATAGCCAAGTTATTTTAAATTTACGAGTAAATAAGAAAATTGAACCGGTTTTACGTCAATTTGAATGTCTGTTATTTAAAGAATTAGGTTATGGACTTAATTTAACTATAGACTGTAAAACTGGTGATAAAGTAGATCCAGCTAAAGTGTATTATTTTGAAGTTGAGCAAGGTCCGGTATTGGAACCATTATCGGAAAATAACGTGCAAGTTGCTGGTCAAACTTTATTGTCGTTAGAGAGCTTTGATTTTGTAGATAAAACAACACTAACTGAATCAAAGAAATTGATGCGCTATATTATTAATTATTATTTAGCGGGTAAACCGTTAAAAACCCATCAACTTAAATGGAAGTATAATACTTAAATTTTTTATTATTAATAACAATGTTATTTTAAAGTTTAAGTTAGTTTGCAGAATTAAATTATAGGGTAAAATAAATTGATTTATGGTATTGGCACAGACATTGTTCGTGTGCAGCGTATGGCTGAAAATTTAAGTAAACATGGCGATAAATTTGCGCGTAAAATTTTATCCGAACATGAATATGGTGAGTTTATTAATAAAAATAATAAGGCTCATTTTTTAGCAAAACGATTTGCGGCAAAGGAAGCAACTGCAAAAGCCATGGGGACGGGATTTATTTCTGGTTTAAAACTTTCCGACATATCAGTTGAACATACTGAACTGGGGAAACCATATTTAGTTTATTATGGTCGTGCTACTGAGTTTGTTGTTGAAAATGAAATTAAACAAAGTTATTTAAGTATTGCTGATGAATTGGATCATGCTGTAGCCTTTGTGACGCTTGAATGTTGAAACAACTTTATTCTAGCCAATCGTTATCTAGTATTTTTGGGGCTTGTTTAATTAGCGTTTTTATTGCTATTTCGACATTATCTAAATTCAATTGAATTTCGTCATTGTTAGCATTTTTTATGCTACTTTCTAATTTTTGAGTTGTTGATTTGAGGGCGGGGACCCCACAATAAGCAGTAGCACCATGTAAGCGGTGGCTTTGTTCAAGTAGCTCTTTAGTAGAACCCGACTGGTAAGCCAGTTTGATTTTTTCTAATGATTTTGGTAATTCATTGATTAACATCAATAATAATTCTTTTGCTAATTCTACATTACCGTTTGATTTTTTGATTGAGAGCTTTGTGTCAATGATCATATACTGAAATTTGAGGTTAATTTAATACTAAGATGTTAGTGTAGTGTTAAAATGCAAATATAATATATCGTAAATAGTAATTGAAATATATGAATTATCCAACAATAGAAAAATTTATTGGTAAAACACCTTTAGTGCGCTTACAGAGACTTACGCAAGGTACCGGTAATGTCATTCTAGTGAAGCTTGAAGGTAATAATCCTGCTGGTTCTGTCAAAGATCGTCCGGCTTTGGGTATGATTCAGGAAGCAGAAAATCGTCGTTCGATTAAGCCGGGAGATACATTAATTGAAGCGACTAGTGGCAATACCGGTATTGCTTTAGCCATGGTTGCGGCTATAAAAGGCTATCATTTAATTCTTATAATGCCTGACAATATGAGTCTTGAACGTCGTGCTATTATGAAAGCATACGGTGCAGAAATCGTCTTAGTTTCCAAAGAACAAAGTATGGAGGGTGCCAGAGATTTAGCGGACAAAATGCAAAAACAAGGCAAAGGCATTGTTTTAGATCAATTCTCTAATTTTGACAATCCTCTGGCTCATTATAAAACAACAGGCCCTGAAATTTGGAATGATACTCAAGGTACTATCACGCATTTTGTCAGCGCGATGGGAACTACCGGAACAATTATGGGTACCTCTAAGTTTTTAAAAGAGCAAAGTTCAAAAATAGAAATTGTGGGTGTACAACCTGAAGAAGGTGCCAGTATTCCGGGGATTCGCCGTTGGTCGAAAGAATATTTACCTAAAATATTTAATGCTTCTCGAGTTGATCATACAATTGATGTTAGTCAGTTAGATGCTGAAAAAACCACTCGTGCGTTAGCCCAATATGAGGGAATATTTTGTGGAATATCATCAGGCGGTGCAGTAGCTGCAGCTTTAAAGTTATCAACAAAAGTAACAAACGCTACAATTGTGGTGATTATCTGTGATCGAGGTGATCGCTATTTATCAACAGGAATTTTTCCAGAATAAAATTTGGATTAATATTGAATTTTAAAATAAAGTTGCCAGTAGAATAACAATGTCAAGACGTAGAAAAAGAAAGAGTAGTGCACCAGTACAAGCTAAAATTGAATCACTAAATACTGAATGTCAGGGTGTCACTCGAGTTCATGATAAAGTGACTTTTGTAACTCAATCACTTCCGGGCGAAGAAGTTATATTTGAATATACAAAAAAAAATTCACGTTATGACGTTGCTAAAACTATAGAGGTTATTTCACCATCAAAATATCGCATTAATCCTAAATGTGAACATTTTGAAATGTGTGGTGGTTGCCAATTGCAACATATGTCAGCGGAATATCAGATTCAACAAAAACAAGAGATACTTGTTGAGCAATTTAAAAATATTTCAAAATTAGAATTAAATAATGTCTTGCCAATAATATCTGGTGACTCGTGGGGTTATCGTCGTAAAGCTCGTTTAGGTGTGCGTTATGTTCGAAAAAAAGAACGGGTATTAGTTGGTTTTAGAGAACGTAATGGCCGTTTTCTTGCAGATTTAACGAAATGTGAAGTATTGCACCAATCAGTTGGTGAGCATTTAATCGATTTATCAAAGCTTATTCAATCATTAGCTGCGTTTGATAAAATTGCTCAAATAGAAGTTGCTGTTGGTGATTCTAACACCGCGCTTGTTTTTAGAAATTTAGTTGAATTGTCTAATGATGATTCTGAAAAATTAGTTAATTTTGCAAAAGAATTTAAGTTTGATATTTATTGTCAGCCTGGTGGACCTGAAACTGTATATCCCGTTTATCCTAAATCTCCAACTTTGGATTATTCTTTGGCTGAATATGATTTACGCTATGATTTTGATCCAGGCATGTTTACTCAGGTAAATTATGATATTAATCATAAGATGATTGCTAGTGCTATTGAATTGTTAGATTTAGGTACTAAAGATACTGTTTTAGACTTGTTTTGTGGCTTAGGTAACTTTAGTTTACCTATTTCCAAGTTTTGCAATAATGTGGTTGGCGTAGAAGGCGAATTAAAATTAGTACAACAGGCTGGCCATAATGCACAAATAAATAACATTAAAAATACGGAGTTTTATATTGCAAATTTAATGGATGATTTTACTCAACTGTCTTGGTTTCGAAATAAGAAATATACAAAAATACTTATTGACCCTCCTCGAACGGGTGCTGAATTAATTGTTAAGGATATTGCTAAACTTGATGCAGAACGAATTGTTTATGTTTCTTGTAATCCTGCAACGTTGGCAAGAGATGCAGGTATACTAGTTCATGAGTGTGGTTATAAGCTCGAAACTGCAGGTGTTATGGATATGTTTCCTCATACTGCTCATGTTGAATCGATAGCGCTTTTTATAAAATGATTTGGTTTCGAATAGGTAACGATTAATGGCTGTAGAAATTGAACGTAAATATTTACTAAAAAATGATTCTTGGCGTAATACTTGCTCAGAAGGAAAAAAATATCTACAAGGATATCTTTTAGGGTCTGAGTTAGCTTCTGTGCGTGTACGGCTCGAAGGTGATGCTGCATTTTTAAATATTAAAAGCATGAGTTTGGGGGTTGTTCGAAGTGAGTACGAATATGCAATACCTAACGCTGATGCAAATGAAATGCTTGAAAATTTATGTGTTAAACCGTTAATTTCTAAAATGAGATATATTGTTATGTATCAGAATAAAAAATGGGAAATAGACGTATTTGATGGTGATAATTTTGGTTTGATTGTTGCAGAAATTGAACTGCAAGCAGAGGACGAAAAATTTGAATTGCCCGATTTTATAGATAAAGAAGTGTCGAATGATCCACGATATTATAATGTTAACCTTGTTGAACGTCCCTATATTAAGTGGTAAAAAAGATAAAAAATAACTCTGAAATTAAAATAAACGTTGTCACACAAAAATTACGGCTTGAAAATACTGGTGGAGTAATTTTTGAGACTAGCATTTCAACGGCTAAAAATGGTGTTGGTGAATTATATGGTAGTGAGTGTACTCCTCGAGGATGCCATATAATCAGAGCAAAAATTGGTTCAGGCCAAGCTGATAATGCCGTATTTATAGGTCGTCGAAGTACTGGTGAATTTTATACTCAAGATTTAAGACAACAATATCCAGATCGAGATTGGATCTTAACCAGAATTATGTGGTTAAGTGGTTTAGAGAAAAATAAAAATAGATTGGGGAAAGTCGATACAATGAGACGTTATATTTATATTCACGGTTGTCCTGATGATGATGTAATGGGGATTCCAAGCTCTCATGGATGTATTAAAATGCGAAATAAAGACGTTGTGGCATTATTTGATATGGTTAATGTTGGTACTTTAGTCACTATTGAAAATTAGTGTTACTATGAGATAAAACCAATAGGCGATTATATTAAGAATACTTTAGATTTCATCCAAGAATTGAATTTGTTTGAGATTTTTATATTTTATTTATTTATTATAACGCTAAATTAATCTGATTGAGGGTGGATATGTCGCTTGGACCAATAATGCTAGATATTGCAGGTGTTGAGCTGGAGGACGAAGATAGTGAAATCTTGTGTCATCCATCTGTGGGTGGTGTTATTTTATTTTCTCGAAATTATCAATCTCAAGAACAATTAAATAAACTTGTTAAACAAATTCACGACTTGCGTAGTCCTAAATTACTAGTTGCTGTTGATCATGAAGGTGGTCGGGTGCAACGTTTTAGGGAAGGATTTACTGAATTACCAAGTGCGGCAACTTATGGACTGCTTTATGACAATAATCCTGATATAGCCAGAGAATGTTCTTATGCTGCGGGTTGGGTTCTGGCTTCAGAATTAAGGGCTGTTGATATTGATTTTAGTTTTGCTCCTGTATTAGACCTTGATCGAAATATTAGTAATGTCATCGGTGATCGAGCTTTTCATCGTTCTCCAGAGGTGGTTGCGCATTTAGCCTCGGTTTTTATGCGAGCAATGAATGATGCGGGGATGGCTGCTACTGGTAAACATTTTCCGGGGCATGGTGGTGTTGAACTGGACTCTCATACCGATATTCCCATTGATCAACGTGATTACAGTACAATATTCAAAGAGGACATACAGGTATTTACTCGTTTAATCGATCAAGGTATTAATGCTATTATGCCGGCTCACGTAATTTATGAAAATGTCGATTCAAATGCTGCTGGTTTTTCACCATTTTGGTTACGTGAAGTGTTACGAGAACGTCTGGGTTTTTCTGGGATGATTTTTAGTGACGATCTTAATATGGAAGCGGCATCTTCAATCAGTAGCGATTATAGTGAACGTGCTTTTAATGCGTTACAGGCGGGTTGTGATATGGTGTTGATTTGTAATAATAGACCTGCTGCGATTGAAATAATTAATGGACGAAATTATCATATAAATAACGTTTCTCAAATGCGGTTTGCTCAAATGAGTGGACGAAAAAAAATTGGTTTTGATGAATTAAAGGATAATTTAAATTGGAAAAAATATGTAAATTACTTGCAAGAACATACCAAAATAGTTGATTCTCAAGTGACTTTATAAAGGTGAAAACATGGAATTCTTAAAATCATTAATTACACAGTTTAATATCAAAGATGATGCTTGGGTTGTTCAGGTATTTGTGGTTATATTTTTAAGTTTATTAATAAATGTTATTCAAGTAAAATTATTAAAACGTATTGAAAACCGACTAAGTAAAAATAAATTAAAGTGGGATGATGCCGTAATTTTTGCTGTACGTCGCCCACTAACTTATTTAATTTGGATTTTAGGTATTACTTTTGCAACAGATATTATTGCAACTAATTCAGAATCATCAATATTTAATTTTATTGGTCCCTTACGTGAAGTTGGCGTTATTATTACACTGGCGTGGGTAATAATACGTTTTATTAATATTGTAGAATCAAAAATAGTACGTAGTAATGAAAGTAATGATAAAATAGATAAAACTACAGCAGATGCTATTAGTAAGTTACTACGGATGTCGGTGATTATCACCACTGCTTTAGTGGTGTTGCAAACATTTGGGTTTAGTATTTCAGGTGTGCTGGCTTTTGGCGGTATCGGTGGGTTGGCAGTTGGTTTTGCTGCAAAAGATATGTTATCTAATTTCTTTGGTGGTTTTATGATATACATGGATCGACCTTTTTCGGTAGGTGATTGGATTCGTTCTCCGGATAGAAATATTGAGGGTACGGTTGAAAAAATTGGCTGGCGTTTAACCTGTATTAGAACATTTGATAAGCGGCCACTTTATATACCTAATTCTACTTTTACCAGTATTGCTGTAGAAAATCCCTCTAGAATGAGCCACCGACGAATATATGAAACTTTTGGCGTTAGATATGATGACGCAGACAAATTACAAAATATTATTTCACAAGTGAAGCAAATGTTACAATCACACCCAGAGATAGAACAAAATCAGACTATGATTGTAAATTTTAATCAATTTGCAGCATCGTCTTTAGATTTCTTTGTATATACTTTTACCAAAACGACCGATTGGGTGTTTTATCATGAAATTAAACAAGATGTTTTGTTGAAAATAAATGAAATAGTGTTACGTAATAATGCTGAAATGGCCTTTCCGACATCAACAGTGCATCTTCCTGATGCACCTCAATTTGCAGGTTTGAATAAGCAGTAAGTGAGAAGCCTTATGAATTTAATAGAGAAATAGAAAATATTATGGTGTGTGTGAATGGCTGAAAAATTAATGATTGTAATGGTGAATACTGACCCATCAAAATCTGCTGAACTAGGTGCTCCTTTTTTTCAGGCAACTGTCGCCGCTGCAATGGAATATCAAGTTGAAGTTATTTTAACTGGTGGCGCTGGCGAGCTTGCTAAAAAAGGAGTTGCTGAAAAGTTGTTTGTTCAAGAGGGAAGCTCTAAAACTGTTTATGATTTTATTAAAGATGCTCATGAGGCCGGTGCTGTTTTTAAAATTTGCACTCCTACTTTAGAATTATGGGGAGATGATTTAATCCCTGAAATTGATGAGACAGTAGGTGGAGCTTACTTAATTAGTCAGGCGATGGATGATGATACTGTAACTTTTACTTATTAACATTATTTAAAGGACATTTAATGCAGCCTTTTATTGATCCTGTAAAAATTCTACAAGAAGCGGATTGTTTGTTTAATCAAAGTGAAGTTGAAATAGCCTTAGATAAAATGGCTGTAGAGATTGAACAGCACTTTAAAAATAAAAATCCAATTATACTGTGTGTTTTAACGGGTGCTATTATTCCAATGGGACAGTTATTAACTAGGCTAAATTTTCCATTGCAAATAGATTATATTCATGCGACACGATATGAAAATGGTATAGCAGGGGGAGAGGTTAAATGGCTAGCAGAACCAATAAGGGATATTCAAGATAGAGACATACTGTTAGTGGATGATATACTGGATGAAGGTAAGACTTTAAAAGGCATTATTGAATACTGTGACGCGAAAAATGCAAAATCGGTTAAAACTGCAGTGTTAGTTAACAAATTACATGATCGAAAAGAAAATATTAAAGCTGATTATGTTGGATTAAATGTTGAAGATCGGTATTTATTTGGTTGCGGTATGGACTATAAGAGTTATTTAAGAAACATCCCCGGTATTTATGCTGTCAAAGGACTATAGTTTATGAAAACAACAGCGATTATTGGAGGGACGGGTTTAACAAAAATAAACACATTAAATATTACTCGACATGACTCTGTTGTAACGCCTTATGGTGAACCTTCCAGCCCATTAAGTTTTGGTGAAATTGATGGCAATGATGTAATTTTTTTATCACGTCATGGTGTAAACCATACTATTCCTCCCCATAAAGTAAATTATCGCGCTAACTTATGGGCTCTTCACCAAGCAGGGGCTTCAAGTATTATTGCTGTAAATGCTGTTGGTGGAATAACTACTCAACATCAACCTAAAACACTTTCTCTACCTGATCAAATTATCGATTACACGTATTCACGGCAACATACCTATTTTGAAGAAGATTTATCACAGGTAACTCATATTGATTTCACCGAACCTTATTGCAATAGTTTGCGCCAATTAATATTGTCAAAAGCAAAAATTAACAATATAAAAATTTTTAAATCTGCAACATATGGTGCTACTCAAGGCCCTCGACTTGAAAGTATTGCTGAAATTAGAAAATTAGAAAAAGATGGTTGTGATATAGTTGGGATGACGGGGATGCCTGAAGCTGCCTTAGCACGAGAATTGGCGTTAGATTATGCATGTATCGCTGTTGTTGCAAACCTTGCTGCGGGCAAAGGCGATAGTAATATCACAATGGAAATCATCGAAGAAAATTTAATTGAAGCGATGGACTTAGTTAAAAACTTATTAGAAGTTGTTATTTCTGATATGTCATAAAATAATAGCGATTCTTCTGTTAGCCTTAATAAATACTTGTTGTGTTTACCGCCGAGCCTCTAAGCCCGACTAGTTTATTTATTTTTTAATTTATAAGGTGTTATTAAGGCAATTATACTAATAACGGGGTGATCGATATAGTGTAATTCTTTAGAACGTAAACGCCTAGTTTGCAATATATGAAAAACATCGGGTAATAATTCATCTTCTCCAAATTCATTACTGAAAATTTGTTCGGATATTTCATTAGCTTGTTGATGATAAACTAAATCTATCTTTAAGTGTAAGTAGCGAGATAAAATGAGTTTTATATAACCTGATAATATAAAACCTTTATTCATTTTATTATCATCGGTAGTTTCGTCGTTACTAAACTCACTGATGAATTGCTCTGAACTGAAATTATTATTTTTTGACGTTAATTGTTTATTGTTTAAATCGCTAGTACTAATATTTTCATTGGTATTTTCAGGTGGGATACGATGTTCAATTTTTACTTTAATTGCATCGGTTTTACTCAAGCCTGGTTGTCTCCAAGCAGAATGTAGTAATACACGGTGATTATTTGATTCATTTAAATTGGTTACAATGTCATTGAGGCGATACTCATTATTTTCAATATATTTAAATGATAATTGTGGATTGTAAATTTCTGGAAAATCAACAGGCAAAGGTTGACCAATTTGCACAAAAGATTCTGGTTCGGTTTGGGTTATACTTTTTTTCCAAAACTCTGATTGTTGGTATTTTTTTTGTGTATTTTCAAATATTATAATTTCAACGTCATAATAGCGGATATCTTCTTCATCAGCGAAACTGGTTGAAATAATGCTATTACTTATTATAAATAATAATAGTGTGATTTTATTTAATTTACTCATAGATAACCGTTACAATATAATTTAATAAATTTTAACAGAGTTTTCTCAATTAATCTAAGATTTGGAGTAGTTTCATGTCTGTGAAAGTCGTTTTAAGAATGGGACATCCATTGTTGAAAAGTATCGCTAATCCTGTACAAGAATTTAATACCCCTGAATTAGACTGTCTCATAGAGGATATGCTCGATACAATGGCAGATTTTGATGGTGCAGGACTTGCTGCGCCTCAAATTGCTGTACCGCTTAGGGTTGTGATTTTTGGTATTGAGCATAATCCCCGTTATCCTGATATTGAACCAATTCCTCAAACCGTTTTAATTAACCCTGAAATTTCATTAATTGGCGAAAAATTTGAAAGTGCTTGGGAGGGGTGTTTAAGCATACCTAATATGCGTGGTTTAGTGCCTCGAATTACAAACATAAAATATAAGGGGTTTGATCAAATTGGCAATGAGATTGAAAGATTTGCTGACGGCTTCCATGCTAGGGTAGTTTTGCATGAAATCGATCATTTAGATGGTATTTTATACCCTGAACGTATTAAGGATTTAAAAAACTTTGGGTTTGAAGATCAAATTTTTTTAGAAAGTTAATTACAATATAAAACTATAATGGAACAGCAGCTTTGCGGCTATTTTATTCTATGTTTTGAACGAAGAGTGTGTTGTTTTAGTGATTTTGGTAGCTGGATATTGTCACCTAGCAGTATAATTACCTTTTCATATTCATCTTCAGCTATTTTTTTTAATCGACCTACAATTTCTTTGTTTTTTAGTAGATTATTAAAACCATCTAATAAATAAACACCATAGTGTTTACTGTTTTCTATATGGGTTAGAATATCGTTTGATGATTTGGTATGTGGCAGAATGATATGTGACGCTCCTAACCTGTGCATACCAATATTATCTTGCCAAAAGTAGAATGCTTTATTGCTAAAACGAGTAAGTTGAGTAAATAACTCCAAAACGCGTTCAGTTTCTTCTGATTCTATTGTTACTAAACGGTATTCTGCGTCTAGCATTTGATCTAGTTGATTTAAATAACTCATAATGTATTATGAAAATAGCCTGTAATGTTAAATACTATAGACTGATATCATTTATTTCACATTCATCATACATCATTTGTGTGATGTAAAGCATAAATTATTTTTGTGGTGAAATAGCGCTATATTTGACAAGATTTATTTTTTAAATCCAGTTTCATTTCTTTGGTGAATAATACCGTTTGATTTCGTCCACTTCTTTTTGCCTCATATAATGCTGTATCAGTTTTGGTAAATAATTCTTCAGCGTCATCGTTGTTGTCTATTTCTGCAACTCCTAGGCTGACTCGAACTGTGATGTTGTTGTTATTAATTAAAAATTTTTCATTTATTACCCTGTGTCGAATTCTTTCGGATAATAATTCAGCACCTTTAAGATCGGTGTTAGTTAGTACAATTACAAATTCTTCGCCACCGTATCGAAATAAAATGTCACATCCACGAATTTCATTTTCGATGCAGCGTGATAAATTTTGCAGTACTTTATCACCTGCGGCATGACCATATTGATCATTAATGCTTTTAAAATAATCAATATCGAGGACAATTAATGATAATGGTATATTGTGTCGAATGGATATATCGACTTCTCGTTTTAATACTTTATCCAAGGCTCCACGATTTTTTAAACCGGTGAGGGCATCATTATGTGCAGCTTTTAGTGCTTTTTGATATAAAATTGAATTGCGTAATGGATGGATTAGATGGCAGAGTAGGTTTTCAATTTTTTCTAGATTAGCCGTGGTAAAACGTTTCTTTGCTGTAAATGTTATTTCTCCAAGTGATTGCTCTTCAATGGTTAAATTATAACTGCAACTGTGTTTTTGAGCTTCATTAAAGAGTAATTCGGTTCTTAACTCTTCATTTTGATAGTGAGCACTTTGAAAATTAACTTTTAATTTAGCAGCTTCTAAAAAATATTCTAAGACAGTTTTCAATTCCAGACTGCTATGCAGTAGGCCTGCTAATTTAATGGTTCTTTGTAAGTCATTTATATCGACATCAAGAACATCAGTTGCAGGATTAAATTGAATTTTGCCGTCATTTTGGTAAAGCTGTGTAGCCATAGTTACAATACCTAATTTTAGTTTGCCTGCTGTAACTAATGCTATTTTCGTGCCATTTTTTTCTATGATCCATAGCTCAGGAATATCAGTGGTTTAGGTTTTCTAAAAGGGGTTTTTGTCACAAACGCCAATTATTTGTCGCCGATTCGTTTGCCGGGCGGCAATATTGGGGGTTTATTTTTGTTCGGATATATGTCTTTGGATGCATATAACTGCTTATGGTTGTTTTTTACACAAAACCCTAATCATTTCTGAGCTTTGATAACTTCACCGGTGAGGTTATTTTTGTGGCTTGCCATTAAATAGAGATAACTTGGCATTATTGAGTCGGCTAAGGGTAGTGTTTGAGGGTCTTCGCCAGGGAAAGCGCGGGCTCGCATTGAGGTGCGTACCGCGCCAGGATCAATAGCATTGACTCTAATATTGGTATTTTCGCTAAGTTCATCTGATAGTACCTGCATTAAATTAATATTGGCGGCCTTACTCGCAGCATAAGCTCCCCAGTAGGCTGCTCCCTTGGAACCAACTCCTGAACTTGTAAATATTATTGATGCTGTTTCAGCTTTGCGTAATACCGGTAAACAGGCTTGAGTTAATAAGAATGCAGCATTTAAATTGATATGCATTACTTTATTCCATAGCTCTGGATTAAATTGAGCAATGGGTGTGTTACTGCCTAGGATGGCTGCATTATGTAATAAACCATCCAATTTACCAAATTCAGAATTGATTGTATTGGCAAGTTGTTCATAGTCTCCTAATTTAGCGCCCTCGAAATCAAAAGGGTAGATTGCTGCTTGAGGATGTCCTTGTTCGACAATTTCATCGTAGATCGTTTCTAATTTTGAAACTGTTCTGCCTAATAAAATAACAGTTGCGCCATATTTAGCGTAAGCTTTTGCTGCAATGGCTCCAATACCATCACCGGCACCAGTAATAAGGATGACTTTGTCTTTTAATTCATTTGCTGTCGCTTGATAAGAGTGCGCTAATTTCATAATTATTTTGTTCTTGAGTAATTGATTTCAGTAGCCGCTAGTTTACCACTTATAATGGCGCCTTCAATGGTTGCCGGTAAATCAGTTGCTGTATAATCGCCACACAAATACAAACCTGTTATTGAGGTTGTATTTGTTGGACGTGAGTTTGATATATTTACCTTACAGCTAAATGTTGCGCGCTTTTCTCTAATGACGTTAGCATGAAGGGCTTTTGGCCAATCGGGAAATATTTTAAAAATTTCAGATTGAACTGTTTGGATTAGGGTGTCGTTATCCATTTGCATATGTTTTCCCTGCGCGCTAATTACTGCAGCGATTAAACCCGGTTGTTCTGCTAGGCTTCGATCAAATAGCCATTGTATAGTTGTCCCCCAAACACCAATCATTGCTTGATTAAGCGTGATGTATTTAGGATATTGTAAATAAATAGTACAAATTGGTTGGTAGTCGAAAATGGACAATTGTTTTATGAGATTTGCTAATGCACTATGCTTTTGTTTGGATAATAGTTTTTCGCAAGCATAGGGTGGGATTGCTAAAATAAGCTTATTTGTCGTTATTAATTTGTCGTTAATGATGACTCCTGTAATGCAATTATTTTTTATAACAATATCTGTAGCTCGTGAACAACGTTCAATATTTGCATTATGCTGTTGCAAAAATAACTCTGCAGGTTCGGGTAATATAACGCCTAGATTTTTAAGGGTGAAAAGAAAATCACTATCGCTTTTGCTACCGAGTAATGATTTTTTAAGTACATTTATAAATATTTTGGCTGAAGCAGATTTTATTGGTGTATTTAATGTTGCTATACATAGCGGTTCCCATAGCGCCTTGATTAATTTTTCGGGTTGTTTACATTTTTGCAGTAGTTCTAGAACACTAATATCGTTATTTGACACTAGATTATTTGATGTTGCTAATTTGATACTAAAATATATTATTCTATATTTTTGAAATAAAGTTAAACCTGAACAAAAGACTAAACCAATAATTAAATGCAAGGGTGAGGGTAAACTATATGTTTTTAATTTTAATTGCTCTTTGGTTGAGCTAAACATATTCAAAACCAAATTTTGGCGTAGTAGTGATGATTTTATATCGGCCGAAATAAGTTGTAATAATTTTAAAGTCTCTTGATAAGCTCCAATGAAAAGGTGTTGGCCATTGTCAACGGTATTACCATTTAGTTGAATGCTGCGCGCGCGCCCACCTAAATTTTTTGATGAATCATAAATTGATACTTTGTAAGCGTTGCTAGCTAAATAACATGCGGCACTCAATCCAGACCAACCAGCGCCAATTATAATGACTTTTTCATTTGACGATTTTGTTGCCATATTAGTAGTTTACTATTTTTTTATGACGTTTGTTTTCTCGGCGAACTGTCTTCCATGCAATCCAGAGTTTTTTTAAGGCGGGTAGTGATACTCGTTTTTGAAGCACACTATAATTATCATGTTGGATTTTTTCTAGTGTTGATTTATATATTTCTGACATAACAATCCCGGTGCTTTGTTGATAGCGATCTTGCTCGGGTAAATAACTCATGGCTTTGTCGTAATATTCATGTGCTCGATGAGCTTGGTGAATGAATAATTTTTTAGTATTATCTGAATCTATGTTGTTAATTAAATCGTGTTCGCTAACTGAAAATTGTTCTAATTCGTCTAAAGGAATATATATTCGGTTTCTTTGGGCATCTTCTTTTACATCGCGCAATATATTGGTTAACTGAAATGCCATTCCTAAATTGTGAGCATATTTTAAAGTGAGCTTGTCTTTATAACCAAAAATCTCAGCGGCTATTAACCCCACGACACTAGCAACCCGATAACAGTATAAAGTTAATTCTGAAAATGTTTGATAGCGATGAATATTTAAATCCATTTTCATGCCGTCGATGATTTCTTGGAAATACTCTTCGGGTAGGTCAAAATCTTGCAAGGTTGTGATTAGTGCTTTTGTGACCGGATGTTGCGCTTGTTGTTGATAGAGTCTTGATATTTCATCTTGCCACCAACCTAATTTTCGTTCAGCTACTTCAATATTAATGCAGTCGTCTACAATGTCATCAACTTCCCGACAAAAAGCATATACGGCTGTAATGGCTTTACGTTTAATTGGCGGTAGAAATAAAAAGCTATAATAAAAACTTGAGCCACTTTTAGCTGTTTTTTCTTGACAGTATTCTTCAGGTGTCATGTTGTAAACTTATTAGTTAGTAGTTGAATAAAGTGCGTTTAAAAATCCATAATGCATCTTGCCACTTTAGCCTTGGCCGTGTAAATACATCGGTTTGATGTGATGATAATTGTTGAATGACTCTATTAGCTGACATTATCGTTAACTTAATTTCGAATCCAACTCGACCCGGTAATACTTTGCCGAGGGGTTTTCCAAAGTCCAGCATTTGTTGAACTTTAACTAATAGTGAGTCAATCAATAAACGCAATTCTTGTGATTGAATTTTATCTCTAATCGCTGTTTCATCTAACTTATGTTGTTCTAATTCATCAAGTGGTAAATAAATTCGACCTTGTTCAACATAATCTTGTTCTATATCTTGTAAGAAGTTAATGATTTGCAATGCCGAGCACACTGCATCTGAGTAAGCAACGTTTTGAACTGACACTGAATTAAATAGGTGTAATAAAAGTTGACCTATTGGATTCGCCGAGTATTTACAATAGTCTAATAAAGATTCAAAGGTTTGGTAACGATGTACAGTAACATCCATACGAAATGCGGTTAGCAAGTCATGTAATAATGAAATGGGTAAGTCAAAATTTTCGATGGTGTCGGCTAGGGCTATAAAAATTGGATCGTCGATGGTTTTGCCGTAGCGGATTTTATCCAGTTTTTGAGCCAGTTCATCGAGCTGTTTTAGACGCTCATCACTATTTGCTGTGCCTTCGTCAGCAATGTCATCTGCAGTACGAGCAAAGGCATAAATCGCGCTAATCGGTTTACGTATTTTTGACGGTAATAACCAGGAAGCGACCGGAAAGTTTTCATAATGATTTCTAACAATATTTAAACAGTATGAGTAGCTTGCTTGTACTTTGTCTTGTCGCATTTAGAGATAATATAGTAGTTTTTTAAAAGGTATATAGTGAAAACAGGATATTTGTTGTAGAGTATATAGTAAATTATTATACAAGTGATAGGTGTTAAGCTAATGAAAAAAATAAAAATGTTAGTATTAGGAATCGTTATCGGTTTATTACTTGGGCTTTGGTTTGGAGTGAATCTTGGGCGCGATAAAGCAATTTTTAGTAATCCATTTGTATCAGATTCAATTAAAGATACAATTAGAAAAACAGGAGAAAGTTTGTTGCAAAAAAGTGGTGAGGTGCTAGAAAGCAGTGGCAAGGCAATAAAAGACTCTATTACAAAATAAATTATGTATTAAATGTCACTATTATCTAAATAGTCGATAATTTCGCGAGCATTTTTAATATAACCATCAGCCCCCCAGGTTTCAGGCCTGTCATTTTCTCCGATATAGCCAAACATTGCGACTAAGGTTTTTATTTTTGCATTATTACCGGCTTCAACATCGCGCTGAGCATCACCGATAAAAATACATTCATTTGGTTTTGATCCTGCTTCTTTACATGCGTATAACATTGGCGCAGGGTGGGGTTTTCTAAATTCTAAGGTGTCTGATGACACGACGGTGACGGCACGTTGGTTAAGCTTGAGTTCTTTTAAAAGTGGATTGGTTAAGTAGGAGGGCTTATTAGTGACAATTCCCCAGTTTAAACCTCTTGTTTCAATGGTGTCGAGTATGGTATTAAAACCGGGAAATAAGCAGGATTTATTCGCGATATTTTCTGTGTAGTAATCGAGTAATTCATTTCGATAACGTTCAAAATTGTTGTTATCAGCCTTTATATTAAAACCAAATTCAATTAAAGCTATGGAGCCATTTGATACATGGGGACGAATTTGATCCAGTGATAATGCTTGGTAGCCATTTTTATCCAAAGTAAAATTTAGTGCATCGGCTAAATCGGGTGCGGTGTCAACTAAAGTACCATCGAGGTCAAATAATACTGTTTTAATCGTCATATAGGTTTAGTGCAGTGCATCAGGTAATTAACACTAACATCATGGCCTAATGAATATTTTTTGGATAATAAATTATAGCTCATGCCAGTCAGTTCACGAACGCTAAGCCTAGCAGTTCGTGCCCACGATTCAAGTTCGGCAGGGGTAATGAATTTATTATAATCATGAGTGCCTTTTGGTAATAAACTTAGTAAGTATTCAGCGCCAACAATTGCGAACAAATAGGCTTTTGGGTTTCGATTGATGGTTGAGAAAAATACGTGGCCACCCGGTTTCACTAATTTGTAGCACGATTCTATAACTGATTGTGGATCGGGTACATGTTCGAGCATTTCAAGGCAAGTCACAACATCAAATTTTTGTGGATATTGAATGGCGATGTCTTCAGCGGTGGATTGTAAGTAATTAACGTCAACACCCGATTCTAAGGCGTGCAGTTTAGCGACATTTAATGGGGCTTTACCCATATCAATTCCAGTGACTTTGGCGCCTATTTTAGCCATTGATTCTGATAATATTCCACCACCGCAACCAACGTCGATAACGTCTTTATTTTCTAAGCTGACACGGCGATCAATGTAATTTAATCGAAGTGGGTTTATTTCATGAAGGGGCTTAAATTCACTCGATGTGTCCCACCAACGCGAGGCAAGGGCTTCAAATTTTGCGATTTCTGCAGTGTCGATATTTTTAGTTGAGGTTGTCATGGTAATATTAATGAGTTAATTAAAATTGCTTCTTTGGGTTTATTATACTCGATTAATCACTCGTTATTTTGAATTTTTTGGCCCCATTGTTTTGCTGATTGCAGAAGTTCGGGTAAATCTAATGTTGTTAATTCTCGATCTTTGAGTAAATGCGCACCATTTACCCATACGTGTTTAATTTGCTCTCGACTACTTGAATATACTATTTGGGAAACAGGATTATACAGCGGTTGTGTTTCAATTGTATCGAGGTCAATTGTAACTAAATCTGCTGATTTGCCAATTTCGATGGAGCCTATTTTATCGTCTAACCCCAGTGCTTTAGCACCATTGATGGTAGCAATTCGTAAAATTTGCTCTGCGGTAACAGCTTGCGCATCTTG
This sequence comes from uncultured Thioalkalispiraceae bacterium, assembly GCA_964514215.1. Classification (GTDB taxonomy): domain Bacteria; phylum Pseudomonadota; class Gammaproteobacteria; order UBA6429; family Thiohalophilaceae; genus CAYQUC01. The sequence continues at coordinate 31,205 of CAZEPW010000008.1, read as the reverse complement.
AGCGACAGCCTTTGCGATTAAAGCCGCAGTCTGCATTTCACCGAGCATATCAAGATCATTATTACTTGCGGCACCATCTGTTCCTAACGCAACATTGATGTTGTTGTTTATTAATTGTTGAACCGGACAATAACCACTGGCTAATTTTAAATTGGACTCTGGGCAATGAATGATATTAATGCCAGTATCTGCTGCTAGTGTAATATCTTCCGGTGTTAATTGGGTCATGTGGGAGGCAAGCATTCGAGGTGTTAATAGACCTAATTTTTCGAGTCGGTTAATTGGTCTGCTACCGTGTAACTTTATGGCCTCAGTTACCTCAAATGCTGTTTCATGTAAATGGATTTGAATGGCGATATCCAATTCATCAGCGAGAACCGAGATTTTTTTTAAAGCATCGTCTGATACTGTGTAGGGAGCATGAGGTGCAAACGATGTTTTAATTAAACTGTGGTGCCTTAATTTATCATGCAGTTGTAATCCTTTATTAAGGTATTCATCTTCATTTTGAGCATATGTTGATGGGAAATTAATAAGTATTAACCCCAGCATTGCCCGAATACCGGCTTGCTCAACAGCTAAAGCAGTTTGTTCAGGAAAAAAGTACATGTCATTGAAACAGGTGGTGCCACTACGCAGCATTTCAGCGATGGCTATTTGTGTGCCGGTGAAGACAAATTCGGGTGATACCCATTTTGATTCTGCTGGCCAAATATGGTTGTTTAGCCAATCCATTAATGGCAAATCATCAGCTAAACCTCTTAATAAACTCATGGGACTATGGCCATGACTATTGATTAGACCTGGTATCATGGCGTGATTTGGTAGGTTAAACTCAGTTTTAGCGGTAAATGCTTGTTTTGCTATCGTTGTTTCTAGCAAATCGACAATTTTTCCATCTTTTATGGCGATTGAATGATTTTGTAAAACAGTATTATTATTGTTAATTGTAATAATCCAGCCCGGATGGATTAAAGTATCTATTGTCTGTGTCATCCAATGTAAGCTACAGGATTTGCGGTGGGTTTGACAAGTTTTAGAGTTTTAGGTCAAAACTAATTAGATTTTATTATACTGTTAAGTGTCAGTTGAGGTTCAATAAGGGGTTTGTATTGTAGCAAGCTCGATATTTTGTTAGCGCCTTAAAATCGCTCTCGAGCATCATTGTACGATAGCTAGTTCAGTACATTTTATGGTATAATTTCGCCTTTAAAACGCTCTTAATAAGCGCGTTTCCAATTATAAATAAAATAAGATAAAACTATCGAAATGATTGATTTTGCAAAGGAAGTCCTCCCGATAAATATCGAAGAGGAAATGAAACAATCCTATCTAGATTACGCCATGAGCGTGATTGTAGGCCGCGCCTTACCCGATGTTCGAGATGGTTTGAAACCAGTACATCGACGAGTTCTTTTTGCGATGCAGGAACTTGGCAATGAATGGAATAAACCTTATAAAAAATCAGCGCGTGTTGTTGGTGATGTAATTGGTAAATACCATCCTCATGGTGATACCGCGGTTTATGATACGATTGTTCGAATGGCTCAACCATTTTCGTTGCGTTATATGCTTATTGATGGGCAGGGTAATTTTGGTTCAGTTGATGGCGATGCACCTGCTGCCATGCGTTACACCGAAGTTCGGATGTCTAAAATTGCGCATGAATTGCTGTCTGATCTCGATAAAGATACGGTTGATTTCGCATCTAACTACGATGATTCGGAACAAGAGCCGGTTATCATGCCGACACGAATTCCAAATTTACTGGTCAATGGTTCTTCCGGTATTGCCGTTGGTATGGCAACCAATATTCCACCGCATAATCTGACTGAAATTATTAATGCCTGCTTAGCCATTATTGAAAAACCTGATCTTGATGTGCCGGGTTTGATGGAAATTATTCCTGGGCCTGATTTTCCAACTGCCGGAATTATTAATGGTGCTCGTGGTATTGTTGAAGCTTATCATTCCGGTCGCGGTAGAATTTATGTTCGCGGACGAACCAATATTGAAGTTGACGAAAAATCCGGTAAGCAAACGATTGTTATTACTGAGCTACCTTATCAAGTAAACAAAGCGCGTTTGTTGGAACGTATTGCCGAATTGGTAAAAGATAAAAAACTCGATGGTATAACCGAATTGCGTGATGAGTCTGATAAAGATGGTATGCGGGTCATTATTCAATTACGCCGTGGTGAAGTTGCTGATGTGATGTTAAATAATTTATACCAGTTTACGCAATTGCAAAGCGTTTTTGGTATTAATATGGTTGCGTTGGTTGATGGCCAACCACGATTACTGAATTTAAAGTCCATTTTAGAATACTTTGTTCGACATCGACGTGAAGTTGTTACTCGGCGAACAATTTTTGAATTACGCAAAGCCCGTAAAAAAGCTCATGAGCGGGAAGGTTTAGCCGTTGCGTTAGTTAATATTGACCCGATTATTGTGTTAATTAAAGCGGCTAAAAATCCGGCTGAAGCCAAACAACAATTAGTGGATACCGCATGGCAACCTGGTGTTGTCACTGACATGTTGACTCGTTCAGGTGCTGGCGCATCACGCCCAGAAGGATTACCTGAAGAATTTGGTTTGCGCGATGGACGTTATTATTTATCAGCGTCTCAAGCGCAAGCGATTTTAGACATGCGTTTGCATCGTTTAACAGGTTTGGAACAAGATAAAATTATTGCCGAATATGAAGAATTATTAGCGGTGATAGCCGAATTATTGTTTATTTTATCAAGCACTGAGCGTTTGATGGAAATTATTCGTGAGGAGTTGGTCGCAGTACGGGATCAGTTTGGCGATGAGCGACGAACAGAAATTATTTCGTCGCAAGAAGATTTAACCATTGAAGATTTAATAACAGAAGAAGATGTGGTGGTAACTTTGTCTCATGAAGGTTACGTGAAATCACAATTATTATCGAGTTACAGTGCTCAGCGTCGTGGTGGGCGTGGTAAAGCGGCGACTTCAGTTAAAGACGAAGATTTTGTTGATAAACTATTTGTTGCTAATACTCACGATATTATTTTATGTTTTTCCAGTCGAGGTAAAGTTTATTGGTTGAAAGTATTTGAATTACCTCAGGCAGGAAGAACCGCTAGGGGGCGTCCGATAATTAATTTATTACCGCTTGATGAAGACGAGCGAATTAATGCAATATTACCGATTCGTGAGTATGAAGAAGATAGATTTATATTTTTTACTACATCATTTGGTACTGTTAAGAAAACACCATTAAAAGATTTTTCACGACCCCGGTCATCGGGAATTATTGCTATTGATTTACGTCAAGATGATCAATTAATTGGTGTTGAAATTACCGATGGTGATAAAGATGTTATTTTATTTTCAAGTTCAGGTAAATCAATACGCTTTAATGAAAGTGATGTTCGTCCAATGGGACGCTCGGCTGTTGGTGTGCGAGGTTTAAAACTGCAGCCAGGCCATAGTGTTATTTCTATGATTATTTCGGGTGAGGGTTATGTGTTAACCTCGACTGAGAATGGTTTTGGTAAGCGTACTGCAATTGAAGATTATCCGGTTCATGGTCGAGGTGGTCTCGGTGTTATTTCGATTCAAACCTCTGAACGTAATGGAGCTGTTACTGGTGTTGAGTTGGTGTCAAATGATGATGAAATAATGTTAATTACAAATCAAGGCACGTTGGTTCGTACACGTGTTGAAGAAATTTCTATTATGGGCAGAAATACCCAAGGCGTTAAGTTAATTAGCTTGAGTAATGATGAAAAGTTAAATGGTATTGAGCGTATTGAAAATATACAAGATGACGAGTCGGAAGCTGTCGATGTTAGTGATGAAGAGTAATTCATTCATCTGAAAAAATAAAAACAATAAGGAGTTTGGTGAATTATGCCAAAGATTTATAATTTTAGCGCGGGACCGGCAACTTTACCCGCAGATGTATTAGCAACAGCACAAGATGAATTGTGTGACTGGCATGGTAGTGGAATGTCAGTAATGGAAATGAGTCATCGTGGCAAAGAGTTTATGTCGATTGCCGAAAAAGCCGAGACTGATCTTCGTGAATTAATGGCGATACCGAATAATTATAAAGTTTTATTTCTGCAGGGTGGTGCATCAAGCCAGTTTGCGATGATACCAATGAATCTATTGGCCGGTAAAAATACCGCCGATTATATTAATACTGGAGCTTGGTCTAAAAAAGCGATTAAAGAGGCTAAAAAATACTGCAATGTTAATATAGCAGCCAGTAGTGAAGCTCAAAACTTTACCGGTGTGCCCGCTCAACAGGATTGGTCATTAGATTCTGATGCGGCTTATGTGCATATCGTAACAAATGAAACAATTGGTGGTGTGGAGTATCCCTTTTTACCTGAAACCGGTGATATACCTTTAGTTGCCGATATGTCCTCAACAATTTTATCACGGCCAATTGATGTTTCTAAATATGGTGTTGTGTATGCGGGCGCTCAAAAAAATATTGGGCCAGCAGGACTAACCGTGGTTATTGTGCGTGATGATTTAATTGGTCATGCACCGGCTAATATACCATCGATGTTTAATTATAAAGAGCTAGCTGATAATGATTCAATGTTAAATACACCACCGACCTTTGGCTGGTACTTAGCGGGTTTAGTATTTGATTGGTTAAAATCAAATGGTGGTTTAGAAGCAATCGCGGTTGTTAATAAACGAAAATCCGATAAGTTATATAAGGCGATAGATGATTCTAGTTTTTATAATAGTCCGGTAGATTTAGAGTGCCGTTCTTGGATGAATGTGCCTTTTACCTTAGTAAATGCAGATTTAGATAAAACATTTTTGTCTCAAGCAAGTGAAATAGGATTGATTTCTTTAAAAGGTCACCGTTCTGTCGGTGGCATGCGTGCCAGTATTTATAATGCCATGCCTGAAGAAGGAATCGATGCTCTTATCGATTTTATGACTAATTTTGAAAAGCAAAATGGTTAAGTTTAAGCTTTTATAAGTTTTTCTGGTCATTTTTTATATTAATAAGATTAATAATAAAATTTAAAAGGCTCCTATGTATAAAATACTTACCTTGAATAATATTTCTGTCGCGGGTATTGAACGTTTACCGCGTGAATCTTATGAAGTTGCATCAGAGATAACCCACCCTGATGCTATTATATTACGATCATTCAAAATGCATGATATGGATATTCCTGAATCGTTGCTTGCTGTAGGTCGCGCGGGAGCCGGTGTTAATAATATTCCGGTTGATAAAATGTCATCCAAAGGAATTCCAGTATTTAATGCGCCTGGAGCAAATGCCAATGCGGTAAAAGAGCTTGTTGTGGCGGGTATGTTATTAGCTTGCAGAAATATTTGTCAGGCTTGGGATTACACGACGAATTTACAAGGTGATGATGCCGCCGTGTCTAAAAGTGTCGAGGCAGGAAAAAAACAATACGGTGGTTTTGAACTGCCAGGAAAAACACTGGGAATCGTTGGCCTTGGTGCAATTGGCCGTTCAGTCGCGGATGTTGCTATTCAACTTGGCATGAATGTTATCGGTTATGATCCTGCTATTACTATCGATGGTGCTTGGCGGTTGTCGTCAAAGGTTGAAAAGGCTGACAACGTTGATGCGTTATTAGCGAAAGCTGATTTTGTGACATTCCATGTGCCCTTAATAGAAACAACTAAAAACATGATTAACAAAGAACGTTTGGCAATCATGAAACAGGGCGCAGTCATATTAAATTTTGCTCGTGCCGGAATTATTGATGATACCGCGGTACTAGAAGCGATTAAAAGCAATAAAATATATTCTTATGTTTGTGATTTTCCTACCAATGAATTAAAAGGGCAAGATCGTGTTATTACTTTACCGCACCTTGGTGCCTCGACAGTTGAAGCAGAAGACAATTGTGCGATAATGGTTGCCGATCAAATTAAGGATTATATTGAAAATGGTAATATCTATAATTCGGTCAATTTTCCTGATGTGGAAATGCCAAGAACAAGTGGCTATCGAGTGACTATCGTTAATAATAATGTTCCCAATATGTTAGGCCAAATTTCTACTGCAACTGCAAATGCAGGTTTGAATATTATTGATATGTTAAATAAATCAAAAAATGATATCGCCTATACTGTTCTGGATGTTGATCAAGTTATTGATGATGGTTTGATTAATAAATTATCTGAAATTGAAGGTGTTTTAACAGTGCGGGCGTTATAATTTTTATGCCTGATTCTTTATCTAAAATGCGCGATAGAATTGATGCTATTGATGCGTCTGTTCAAGAGTTAATTTCAGAACGCGCTGCAATTGCGCAACAAGTGGCGCATGCCAAGCAGCAGACTAATGATACCAACACGGTGTATTACCGTGCAGAACGTGAAGCTCAAGTGTTGCGTATGGTTATTGATCGCAACAAGGGGCCTTTGCAAAACGAAGAAATTGCTCGATTATTTCGAGAAATTATGTCCGCCTGCTTAGCGTTAGAAGATCCTATGGTTATAGGTTATTTAGGTCCGGAAGGCTCATTTACACAATCAGCGGCGTTAAAACATTTTGGACATTCTGTTCAAACTAAATCTTTAGCAACAATTGCGAATGTTTTTAGAGAAGTAGAATCTGGTGAAATTCCTTATGGCGTGGTACCTGTTGAAAATTCGACGGAAGGCGTTGTAAATCACACCTTAGATTTATTTATAAACTCACCATTATTTATTAGTGGTGAAGTAGAGATTCGAATTCATCATCATTTACTTATTAATGAATTGACGAATATTTCTAATATAACGAAAATTTATTCACATCGGCAATCGTTAGCGCAATGTCGAGAGTGGCTTGAAGCAAATTTAAATGGTGTAGAATTAATTCCAGTTAATAGTAATGCTGAAGCCGCTAAATTAGTTTCGAATTCAAATGAATCTGTAGCGGCAATCGCTGGAGATTCTGCTGCTGAAATTTATAAGTTATCCATGGCATTCAAAAATATTGAAGATGAGCCTAATAATACCACCCGATTTTTGATTATTGGCAAGAGCGAAGTACAGCCAAGTAATGATGATAAAACCACAATTTTAGTTTCAACTCGAAATCAATCCGGTGCGTTACATAAACTACTTGAACCGTTAGCACGTAATGGTTTGTCTTTATCTCGAATTGAGTCAAGACCATCGCGGCAAGGTATGTGGGAATATGTTTTTTTCATTGATGTCGATGGTCATAAGCTCGATGATAATGTTGCCGCGGCTTTAAGTGATTTAACAAATGAATCGCAAATGGTAAAAGTGCTTGGCTCCTACCCCAGAGCTGTTTTATAACATAGATTAATCTCGTTTATAATTATGACTAATATTTTTCAAAAACTCTGTGTTCACGGTGTAGCAGGATTGCAGCCTTATAAGCCGGGAAAACCTCTGAGTGAACTTGCTCGAGAGTTTGGTATTACTGATGCTGTTAAGATAGCTTCAAATGAAAATCCTCTGGGTATTAGTTCTAAGGTTAAACAATTTTTAATTGAAAATATTGATGATTTAAATCGATATCCTGATGGAAATGGTTTTGATCTGAAGTCTGCTTTAGCAAATTATTATCAGATAGGTTTTGATCAGTTGACGTTGGGTAATGGTTCTAATGATGTTCTAGAATTAATTGCTCGCGCTTTTGTCTCTCAAGGTGACGAAATTATATTTTCTGAACATGCTTTTGCTGTTTATCCACTAGTGACTCAAGCAATTGGTGCTACAGCTGTTGTTAGTAAAGCAAGCCATTGGGGGTGTGATTTAAATGCTATTTTTAATGCCATTTCTGATAAAACCAAATTAATTTTTATTGCGAATCCAAATAATCCTACTGGAACTTGGCTGGCTGAGCAGGATTTAAGTGAGTTTTTAGAAAAAGTGCCTAAAAATATTATTGTTGTATTAGATGAGGCCTATTTTGAGTATGCAATTCATCCTGATATGGCAATTAAAAATTACCCAGATGGCTTACAGTGGTTATCACGTTATTCCAATTTAGTTGTTACTCGAACGTTTTCTAAAGCATATGCCTTAGCAGGTTTACGTGTTGGTTATGCCATTTCTCATCCGGATTTAGCTAATATTTTAAATCGAATTAGGCAGCCATTTAATGTTAACTCAATGGCGTTAAAAGCCGCTGAGTTAGCATTAACCGATAAACAGCACTTACACGAAACGATTAAATTAAATGTCCTTGGTATGAATTATATTGTTACTGAGTTAAACAAAATGGACATTCAATACATACCTTCAGCGGGTAATTTTATTAGCGTCAGTTTAGGTTTAGATGCAAGTAAAATATACCAAGGATTATTAAAGCTAGGCATCATTGTGAGACCGGTTGATAATTATGCAATGCCGGGGTATCTTCGTTTTAGTATTGGTAGTTCTGATGAAAATCAAAGGGCTATGTTAGGTTTATTAAATAGTATAAAAAGATAAATATGAACAAAGTACTTTTTGACAATATGTGTATTATCGGTGTTGGTTTAATTGGTGGCTCGCTCGCGCGTGCGGCAAAAATTGCCGGTGTGGTTAACAATATTATTGGAACCGGACGAGATCAAGCGAATCTTGAAGAAGCATTAGATTTAGGTGTTATCAATGAATTTACTTTGGATATTCAGCAAGCAGTATCAAAAGCGGATTTAATTGTGATTGCCACTCCAGTTGGTGCTATAAAATCTGTTTTAGAAGAAATTGTCGATTTTATTCCAAAAAATGCTGTTATCACCGATGTTGGTAGCACGAAAGGTAGCGTGCTTGAAGCAGCTAAGGCAGTTTTTGGCGAATTACCAACACATTTTATTCCTGGACATCCTATTGCGGGAAATGAAAAAAGTGGTGTTATTGCTTCATTTATAAAGCTGTTTCATGGTAGGCGCGTTATTTTAACGCCTCAACTTAATAGTGATTTAAAAGCGCTAGAAAAAATAAAAGCATTATGGGTTGCCTGTGGTGCTGAAGTAGTCGTAACTTCGGTGGAACATCACGATACTATTTTGGCCGCTACGAGTCATTTACCTCATGCTCTTGCTTTTTCATTGGTGAATACTTTAGACCGAATGAATGATAAAAATGATATTTTTAAATTTGCAGCTGGTGGTTTTGAAGATTTTACTCGAATTGCATCGAGTAATCCTCAGATGTGGAGTGATATCTGTATTGCAAATAAAGATGCATTAACCGATGTGTTAGAAAAGTTTTCTAAGGATTTGGCAATTTTACAGCAAGCAATTAATTCCGAAAATGCAGAGGAAATAACCGCGTTGTTTAAACGAGCTAAGAAAGTTCGAGATTCAGTTAAAAAAGTATTTCCTGCTGTTTATTAAAATAATTTAGAGACGTTTTCTATGAGTATAAAAAATATTAAATTTGCTGTAAAACCGGGTGGTCGTTTAACGGGGGATATCGCTATTCCTGGTGACAAATCTATTTCTCATCGAAGTATTATGTTTGGTGCATTAGCTAATGGTGTTACTGAAATAACAGGGTTCCTTTCTGGAGAGGATAATCTTGCCACACTCAATGCTTTTCGGGCATTAGGTGTGGATATTGAGGGGCCTGAATCAGGCAAAGTGCGGATAACCGGTGTTGGTTTAAATGGTTTAAATGCTCCTGATTCAGCATTGGATCTTGGCAATTCGGGAACAGCAATGCGTTTGATGGCGGGTTTAATGGCGGCCCAATCATTTGACTCAACGCTCGTTGGTGATAAGTCATTATCCACTCGTCCAATGTTGCGAGTGACCAAACCATTAATACAGATGGGTGCGGTTATTGAAACTCAAGATAATGGTACGCCACCAATTGCCATTACGGGAAAACAAAAGCTGCAAAGTTTTGAATATGATATGCCAATTGCCAGTGCTCAAGTTAAATCGTGTTTATTATTAGCCGGGTTATATTCATCGGGTAAAACGTGTATTACCGAACCCGCACCAACACGAGATCATACCGAAAGAATGTTGCAAGGTTTTGGTTATAAGGTTAACCGTAATGGTAGTACCGTTTGTATTGAAGGTGGCGGTACGCTTACGGCTACTAATATTTCTGTACCAGGTGATATTTCTTCAGCCGCTTTTTTTATGGTTGGTGCAAGTATTGCGGCCGATTCTGATGTGACTTTAAAACATGTGGGAATCAATCCAACTCGAATTGGCGTTATTACTATTTTAAAAATGATGGGGGCTAATATTTCTTTATTGAATGAAACCCAAGTGGGCGGTGAACCTGTTGCTGATATACGAATTAAATCGAGCAAACTTAAAGGCATTGTAATCCCAGAAGATCAAGTTCCACTTGCTATCGATGAGTTTCCGGTCATTTTTGTTGCTGCTGCCTGTGCTGCTGGTGAAACGGTATTAACTGGCGCAAAAGAATTACGCGTTAAAGAAAGTGATCGAATTCAAGTCATGGCTGATGGTTTAGAAGTCTTGGGGATTGATGCTAAGCCTACCGATGATGGTATTAAAATCAAGGGTGGAAGCTTGGGTGGCGGGGAAGTTAATAGCGGCGGCGATCATCGAATTGCAATGGCATTCAGTATTGCGGGTTTAATGGCTTCCGGAGAAATTCATATTAACGATTGTGCTAATGTTGCCACATCATTTCCAGATTTTGTCACGTTAGCCCAGAATGCTGGGTTAATATTGCGCAGCCATTAATTAAATTAATTTTGATTATTTTGTTATAGGGAGAGGGACATAATGTCAGATTCTATTATCACCATTGACGGCCCTAGTGGTGCAGGCAAAGGGACTGTTTGTGTCAAACTGGCAAAATGTTTAAATTGGCCGCTTCTTGATAGTGGTGCAATTTATCGAGTGCTGGCTTGGGGGGCATTAAAACATAGTATCGATTATAGCGATATAAATAGTCTGTGTGATTATGCTGCGACTATTGATATTTCATTTCCACTGGAAGATGGAAGTGATTTAGTGGACGTTATTTTAGAAGGCAATAATATATCGAATGATATTCGAACTGAAAAATGTGGTAATTTAGCTTCAAAAGTTGCTGTAATCCCTCAAGTTAGGGATGTTTTGCTGCAACGGCAACGAAATTTTGCTCAATCACCCGGATTAGTCGCCGATGGACGTGATTTAGGCACGGTAGTTTTTCCGCAAGCGCAGTTAAAAATCTATCTCACTGCAAGCGCCCAAGTTCGAGCTGAAAGAAGGTTTAAACAGTTGAAAGACAAGGGGAATAATGTTAATCTCGCGTCCCTTCTTGGGGAGATTTCTGAACGAGATAAAAGAGATAGCGAACGAGTCGTATCGCCATTAAAGCCAGCGGATGATGCTATTATTATTGACACATCTTCGTTAGCAATTGATCAGGTTCTGCAAGAAGTTAAGCAATTGTGTTGCAATAAATTGCAATTACTTTGCTAAGAAATAAAAATTTAGTGTGAAACGATGTATAGAAAGTATAAAAACTGATTGTTTGTCGTTTCATTTATTTTAACCTACGTCTGCCAAGCATGTACTAGGCAGTCAACCACGAAGTCACGGATTGACTTATCAACACAGGAAATAAGCGAAAATGAGCCAGAGTTTTGCTGAACTATTCGAAGAAAGTATAACTAAAACCCCAATGTTACCCGGCGCAATTATCACAGGAACCGTTGTTCATGTTGGTGATGATTTTGTTGTCGTTAATGCCAATTTAAAATCTGAAGGCGTTATTCCAAAAGAACAATTTGTTAATGATAAAGGTGAAGTTGATGTTCACATCGGTGATGAAGTCGAAGTTGCCCTTGAATCATTAGAAGATGGGTTTGGTGAAACTCGTCTGTCCAGAGAAAAAGCACGCCGTGCTGAATCGTGGACAAGACTTGAAGCTGCTCAAGAAGCTGCTGAAACTGTGGTTGGAACGATAATCGATAAGGTGAAAGGTGGTTTTACTGTCGACTTACAAGATATTCGTGCTTTCTTACCGGGCTCATTAGTTGATGTACGCCCAGTACGTGATACGGCTTATTTAGAAGGTAAAGAACTCGAGTTTAAAGTTATTAAACTGGATCGACGACGCAATAATGTGGTGGTTTCACGTCGTGCCGTTGTTGAATCAGAAAGCAGCGTTGAACGTGATGAATTACTAGCAAGTATGAAAGAAGGTGCCATTGTTAAAGGTATCATTAAAAACTTAACTGATTACGGTGCATTCGTAGATTTAGGTGGCGTTGACGGTTTATTACATATTACTGATATGGCTTGGAAACGTGTGAAACATCCAAGTGAAATTGTTAATGTTGGTGAAGAAATTGACGTTAAAGTTTTAAAATTTGATCGTGAAAAAGTTCGCGTATCATTAGGTCTGAAACAAATGGGTGATGATCCTTGGATAGCCATTGCTCGTCGTTATCCTGAATCCACTCGTTTAGTGGGTAAAGTAACTAATATAGCGGATTATGGTTGTTTCGTTGAAATTGAAGAAGGCGTTGAAGGTTTAGTTCATGTCTCTGAAATGGATTGGACGAATAAAAACATTCATCCGAGCAAAGTTGTCAGCCTTGGCTTAGAAGTTGAAGTTGTAGTGCTTGATATCGATGAAGAACGTCGACGTATTTCATTAGGAATGAAACAATGTAAAGATAATCCTTGGGATAGCTTTGCTAGTTCAAACAATAAAAGTGATCGTGTATCCGGAACGATTAAGTCAATTACCGATTTTGGTATATTTATTGGTCTTAATGGCGGGATTGATGGTTTGGTACATTTGTCGGATATTTCCTGGAATGTGCCGGGCGAAGAAGCTGTGCGAAATTATCATAAAGGTGATGAAATCGAAGCAATGGTATTATCGGTTGATCCTGAGCGTGAGCGTATATCCTTAGGAATTAAGCAATTAGAGAAAGATCCTTTCGGAAATTATGTTGCTGAACACGCAAAAGGGTCTATTGTTACTGGTAAGGTTGTAGAAATTGATGCTAAAGGTGCTGTTATTGAGTTAGCTGAAGGTGTTGAAGGTTATTTACGCTCTTCTGAGATTTCAAGAGATCGTATCGAAGATGCTCGTACTAGCTTGAGCCAAGGCGAAGAGGTTGAAGCGAAGTTCATCGGAGTGGATCGTAAAACAAGGACGATTTCACTTTCGATCAAAGCGAAAGATAATGACGATGAAAAAGCGACAATCAGTGACTACAATAAACAAGGTAGCGGGCCAGTAACGGCTACTTTAGGTGATATATTGAAAGAGCAGATTGATAGTAGTAACGAGTAATACATTATTATTGAGCTACTAAGATATACAAATTTTAGTAGCTCAATAAGTCTCTCGACAATCTATTATCCGTAAAATCGGAGATAATTTAATAATGACCAAATCTGAATTGATTGAAATCCTTTCTAGAAAACAAATGCAATTAGCGTATAAAGACGTTGAGCTTGCTGTGAAAACAATGCTGGAGCATATGGCTCAAACACTATCGAATGGTGAAAGGATCGAAATTAGGGGATTTGGTAGTTTTTCACTGCATTATCGACCTCCACGAACTGGTCGTAACCCTAAGACTGGTGATGCTGTGTCTTTGGAGGCAAAATATGTACCGCATTTTAAACCCGGTAAGGAAATGCGAGAGCGTGTTAATGAAAGTATGAATAAAGTGAGTATATCTGAGTAATTGTGGCTCAGATAACTTCTAAAGAACGGTATGATGCTCGTTATCATGCCGTTTTTTTATGGCTAGTGTTTTAAAATCCTATTCTTTGCTTCTTGGTATATAACGGCTATTTGGTCTAGATATTATTAAAAAATTCAGACCGTTTCATTAAGGTGTGGTAAATTAAATCCATGAAAAATATTTTATACTTCATTTTTTTGATAATAGTGTTAACTATTGGTTTAATATTTACATTTTATAATTCTAAAGATGTGTCGTTTAATTATGTGATAGGCAGTATCGATTTGCCTTTGTCACTAATAATTTCAATAACAATTATAATCGGTGCTATTATGGGATTACTTGCCAGCGCTATTATTGTTATGCGTGCTCGAAATGAGTTGGCACAGATTAAAAAAACGTTAAAAAAGTCGAATAATTAATAATATATCTATGAGATATTTGAAAATCTAATCCGTGTTTAACGTTATTTATATTTTTTTTCTGCTATTACCCGTCGCATTTATTTCTGGTTATTTCTTAGGACGTAAAAAAAACAATAGTGTAATCATTGATGATAAAAATTTCATTCCTTCTGATTATATTAAAGGATTGAATTTTTTATTAAACGAACAACCTGATAAAGCTGTTCAAGTTTTTATTGAGCTCCTTGAAGTTAATGAAGAAACCGTTGAAACTCATTTGGCGCTGGGACATTTGTTTCGTCGTCGCGGTGAGGTGAATCGGGCTATTCGAATTCATCAAAACTTAGTCGAGCGCACATCAATAGAGCCGGAACTGCGTGCTCAAGCTATTTATCAATTAGGGCAGGATTACTTGAGTGCCGGTTTGTTAGATCGTGCAGAGCTATTATTTAATGAGCTGATGGAACAAGAACCACAAACTCAGGCAGCAATGCAAAGGCTAATCGAAATCTATCAACAGGAAAAAGATTGGGCTAAAGCCATTGAAATAACCAAACGATTAGCTATTAATTCTGAACAAGATTATAGCAAAGTTATCGCACATTATTATTGTGAACAAGCTGAACAAATGTTGCGTTATAACGAGCCTAGTAAAGCCATCAAATTTGTTAAAAAAGCCATACGTGTTGATTCCTTGTGTGCTCGAGCCAGTATTATTGAAGGGCAAATTTTAGTTAAAATGAATAAATACAAGGAAGCATTAAAAGCATATCAGCGTGTTGAGCATCAAATTCCGGAATTATTACCTGAAGTGATTGATGATATTAAGTATTGTTATACTGAGCTAGAACAATTCGCGAAAATGCGTGATTATGTATTTAATCTCCAATCACAATATGGTGGGGTATCATTGGTTCTTGCATGGGTTGATGTTCTTTATAAAGAAAGTAGTGCAAGTGCAGAAGCCTTTTTAACGTCGTATTTAAAAAATAGAGCTTCAGTACACGCTATGGATAAATTAATTGATATTAAATTAATTAATAATATTGGTGTAGCTCAAGATAATTTAAATATTATTAAAGGTGTGACTACTCAGTTATTAGAATCAAAGCCTCATTATCAATGTCATTCTTGTGGGTTCCCTGCAAATATTCATCACTGGCAATGTCCTGGTTGTAAAGGTTGGGATACGATTAAATCAGTATTAAATAATTAATTTTGGAGAAATATGTTGATGGTAAAATCACCGGTTATTGTTGCTTTAGATTATGCTAACGAAAAACAAGCATTGGAGTTTGTGAGTAAAATAAATCCAGAGCAATGTCGGGTAAAAGTTGGTAAAGAGCTTTTTACTTTGTGCGGGCCGAGTATCATTGATAAATTAAATGCTAAAAACTTTGATGTTTTTCTTGATTTAAAATTTTACGATATTCCTACTACTGTTGCTAAAGCGTGTAATGCCGCTGCTGAACTTGGCGTTTGGATGTTAAACGTACATGCCCTTGGTGGTCGTGCAATGATGCGAGCTGCTCGCACCGCTATTGATGAATCAGATCATCAACCTTTACTCATCGCTGTTACGGTTTTAACTAGTTTATCTGATAGTGAATTAAATGAATTAGGCATACAGGAATCAGCCAAACAAACAGTTGTTCGATTAGCTAAACTGGCTGCGGCAGAAAAACTCGATGGTGTTGTTTGTTCGGCTAAAGAAGTTTCAATGTTAGCACAAGAAATTTCGTCAGATTTTGTTTTAGTAACACCGGGTATACGTCCGGAAGGTAGTCAAACAGGGGATCAAAAACGTGTGATGACACCACAACAAGCGATGGCATCGGGTAGTCATTATTTGGTTATTGGTCGACCGGTAACGCAAGCTGTGGAACCTGAAAAAGCGTTGAACAAAATTATCACGAGTTTAAGTTAAGCATCCCTGTACAAATCTAGTGCTATATAATCATTTACTAATGCTTTATTTTTTTACATAAAATTAATTGAATTTTTTAGTGATCTTGAATTAATAAAACGATAGTATCCTAATGGGGCATTTAGAAATTCAAAAATGCAAATTTTATAATGGATTATAAAACAAGGATGAATAACGATGAAAAATATAGTAATAAGTATTTTAATGTTATGTGTGTTTTCTATACAAACGGTAAATGCAGAAACTGTTGATATTAATAAAGCTGATGCAGTAACAATATCTAAAAATCTCAAAGGAATTGGTTTAAAAAAAGCAAAAAAAATTGTGGCGTTTCGATTAGCTAATGGGCCATTTCGTTCTATCGAGGATATTACAAAAGTAAAAGGTATTGGCTCCAAAATAGTTGAATTAAATAAATCAGAAATAGTAGTTTCTAAATAAATACTTAGAAAAAACAAGCTTATTCAACAATCATAGTAATTAAAAAAACTATGATTGTTTGAATAGGTGTTTAAATAATTATCCAATTTTATTTAAGTATTGTTATATATTAAATAAATAATAATAAAAATTCGTTAAATAAATTTAATACTCGTGCCAAACCCACGACATAGCAGGTTTTATTCTTGAATAAAAAAAGTGATATAGAAAAAATTATACCCGTCATTTTGTCCGGTGGTTCAGGGACTCGATTATGGCCTCTATCGAGGGAACATTATCCAAAACAATTATTATCATTAATAAATGATAAGACGTTGTTGCAAGATACATTCCAACGACTTGATGGATTGAATGAACTTTCGGAGCAACAAATAATTGTATGTAATGAAGAACACCGGTTTTTAGTCGCAGAACAATTACGTCAATTAAATTCTAATAAAAGCTTGATTATATTAGAGCCTGAAGGTCGAAATACCGCACCGGCACTGACATTAGCGGCATTATCTATCATAAATAAACAAGACGATGGTGTCATGCTAGTGTTACCTGCAGATCATGCTATTCTTAATATACCTGCCTATCATCAGGCTGTTCAAGACGCTTATCGTGTTGCACAGCAAGATAAGTTGGTTACATTTGGGATAAAACCAGCTTGTGCTGAAACAGGTTTTGGTTATATTAAAGTAGGGCAAGCATTATCAGATTCAAGCTATGAATTAAAGGAATTTGTTGAAAAGCCAAATTTGAATACTGCTGAACAGTATTTGAAATCTGGTAATTATGTTTGGAATAGCGGTATGTTTATGATGAAGGCGAGTGTGTGGTTACAACAAGTAAAATTATTATGCCCAAATATTTTAACTCAATGTGAAAAAGCCATTAATGCAGGACAAATTGATAATGATTTTTGTCGTGTTAATCGAGATCATTTTTTAAATTGTGAGTCTGACTCTATTGATTATGCCGTAATGGAAAAAGTTTCTGGCGCAGAGGTTGTGAAATTGGATGCTGGGTGGTCAGATTTAGGTTCGTGGACAGCATTATGGGATGTCGGCGATAAAGATGAAAATGATAATGTGATTTCTGGTGACACCTATCTTGATAATACTAAAAATTCATATGTAAATAGTAGTAATAAACTAGTAGCTGCTTTAGGACTAGAGGATACCATTATTGTTGAAACTGCTGATGCAGTTTTGGTTGCGCATAAAAACTATGCGCAAGATGTTAAAAAAATTGTTGCATGGTTAAAACAGCAAGGTCGAAATGAACAAATTAACCATCAAAAAGTTTACCGGCCGTGGGGTTGCTACGAAAGTATCGATACCGGAGAGCGTTTTCAAGTTAAACGTATAACCGTGAATACCGGTGCAACTTTATCATTACAATTGCATCATCATCGAGCTGAACATTGGGTTGTTGTAAAAGGCACAGCCAAGGTGACACGAGGTGATGAGGAGTTCTTGGTAACTGAAAATCAATCAACTTATATTCCATTGGGTGTTAAGCACCGATTAGAAAATAGAGGTTCGATTCCGCTTGAGATGATTGAAGTTCAATCAGGTAGTTATTTAGGTGAGGATGATATCGTTAGATTTGACGATCGCTATGGTCGGGTTAGTAAAAATAACAATAAAAATATATAAAATATAAATGAGGTGTCTTATGAATAGCGGTAATGCGATAGAAAGTAAGTCATGGTATTTAGTCTATACCAAACCCCGTAGTGAATCGGTTGCAGCAGAAAATTTAATGCGGCAAAATTATCGAACTTATTTACCGTTGTTTAAAAAAGTACGTATTAGAAATACACAACTTCAAAAGGTCATCGAACCATTATTTCCTCGTTATGTTTTTATTGAATTAAACACTGAAACGGATGACTGGTCGCCGATTCGTTCGACAATAGGAGTTTCGAAAATTGTGGATTTTGGCTTTACACCTGCTAAAGTACCCGATTCTTTAATCTATAGTTTACGCGATAATGAAAATTCTGATGGATTGTATGAGTTTGTTGATAAAAAATTAGAGAGTGGACAAACTGTTGAAATACTGTCGGGCCCAATGATGGGTTATTCGGGAATTTTTAATAATTACTCTACAAAGAATAGAGTTAATATTTTGCTTAATTTATTAGGAAAAGAAACTTCGGTGCAGTTGTCTAGTCTTCATGTTCAAGCGAGTAATAATTCATTAACCTTATAATTATGTGTAATGCTTGAGAAATTAAACATGGATACTATACTGTAATATTCGATAATAAATACTTGGTAGCTTTTAAATACCGTAATAATAATGGACTCGTTAATTGCAAGAACTACAGCTCATTTTACAGAAGTATATACGGCATCAGTGGGCTGCGGCATTTCATGATATATTAGTGATTCCGATAGCGTGGTCGTTAGCCTACTGGATCCGCTATAATTTTGGGGTTGTTCCTACTGGGATGATTGAGCAGGGAATACAGTCATTATTTTATATTGTTCCGGCTCAAATTATCTCGTATTGGTATTTTGGATTGTACCGTGGTGTGTGGCGATATGCATCAATTCCTGATTTTATACGAATTTTAAAAGCAACTTGTGTTGGCGTTAGCTTATCAATTATTTTACTTTATGCTGTATCGAATTTAGCCACAATCCCTCGAACAATCCCAATACTTTATGGGGTGTTTCTTATATTTATGTTAAGTGGTTCACGTTTTACTTATCGATGGTTAAAAGATCGTGACATTTATCGTTCAGCGGGTAAACGCGTTTTAATTGTTGGCGCTGGACGTGCAGGTGAAATATTAGCTCGAGAAATTCGACAAGATAATAACCATGTGCATTATCCTGTTGCTTTTGTTGATGATGATAAAAATAAGTACAATCGAGAAATTCATGGGGTACGTGTTGTTGGCCGTATTTCCGATATCCTTGAAGTCATCCAAAAGTATTCAATTCAAGCAATATTTATTGCTTTACCATCTGCAAACAATAAACAAATACAAGCGATCTTTGATGTTTGCCAAGCAACCCAGCTACCGGTGCGTATCCTACCTAAGTTTGATGATATTACACTTGATAAAGTTGGGGTAAAATCATTACGTGAAGTTTCGATTGATGACTTATTAGGACGTGATCCGGTTTCACTTAATTGGGATTATATTTCTAAAAATTTAAGTAATAAAACTATTTTGGTTAGTGGCGGTGGAGGTTCAATTGGTTCGGAGTTATGTCGGCAACTTTGTCAAATGACCCCTAAAAATTTAATTATATTTGAGCAGTCAGAATTTAATCTGTATGAAATTGAACGAGAATTAAAAGGTCATTATAAATCTGTAATGGTTATCCCTTATCTTGGTGATGTTGCTATTGCTAAATCTTTAGATCAGTGTTTTTCTAAATATAAGCCTGACATAGTCTTTCATGCGGCAGCCTATAAGCATGTACCAATGTTAGAAGCTAATATACGTGAAGGCTTTAATAATAATGTTATTGGCTCTACTAATATCATTAATATGGCAGATAAACATCAATGTGAAACTTTTGTGTTGGTTTCTACCGATAAAGCGGTTAACCCAACCAATTACATGGGTGTTACAAAGCGCATATCGGAGCAATGTTGTCAATTAATGAGCCAAACATCAAAGACCAAGTTTGTCACTATTCGTTTTGGTAATGTGCTAGGTTCTGCTGGTAGTGTTATCCCGCTTTTCAAAGAACAGATACAAAATGGTGGGCCGGTTACTGTCACACATCCAGAAATAGTACGTTATTTTATGACAATTAAAGAAGCTTGCCAATTAATTATGCAGTCGTCTGTGATAGGGAAAGGCGGTGAAATTTTTGTTTTAGACATGGGTAAACCGGTTTTAATTAAGAATTTAGCAGAAAAAATGATTTTATTATCGGGTAAAACGCCATTTGAGGATATTGATATTGAGTTTACCGGCTTACGTCCAGGTGAAAAGTTGTATGAAGAATTGTTTTATGATGAAGAAAAGTTAAAAAGTACCGGGTTTGACAAAATTCAGTTAGCTAATAGCGCATCTATGGATTTAAAGCATTTTGAAGCTTTGTTATCTAAGATAATTTCAGCCTGTGAAAATTACCAAGAACAAACACTAATTGAACTGGTTAAACCGCGTTATTTATCCCATAGTAGCACTAATTTAGAATCAGTTAACAGTAATATCGTCCCATTAAAACAAAATTACTAATTCCCTTCCTCTCTTATATCGAATAAAATAGATCATTTTCTATAGTATATAGAATTGGTAGAAACGCAATTTTGAATATTAATACATTAAAATACTTATTATTATCGTGCAGACCAAAACAATGGGTGAAAAATGTATTATTATTTGTACCACTTGTTTTAGCGCATAAAACACAAGAAGTTAATCTTTGGGTTGATGCTATATATGCATTTATTGCATTCACATTGGTCGCGTCTGCAATTTATATTGTAAATGATTTATCAGATATTCAAGTAGATAGACAACATCCTACGAAAAAAAATAGACCCATAGCGTCAGGTAAGGTTAATAAATTTCACGCTATTAGTTTGGTTATTTTATTATTATTGTTTGCCGCGCTATCAGTGCTGACACTTCCTTTAAATTTTCAATTGGCAATCATTACATATCTCATTATAACAACTGTTTATACGTTTAAATTAAAATTAATTGCTTTGTTGGATGTAATCACTTTGTCGTGTTTGTATACCTTGAGGATTGTATCCGGAATTTTTGCAATTGAAGTCGAGATATCGTATTGGCTAATATCATTTTCAATTTTTTTCTTTTTAAGCCTAGCTTTTGTTAAACGTTATATTGAATTAAAAAATTTACTTGATACCGAAGCTACAAAAATCCCAGGTCGAGATTATTCTGTTAGTGATATTGAAAATATTCGATCATTTGGTGTGACTAGTGGTTATTTATCAGTTTTAATTTTTGCTTTATATATTAATGATGAAGCATTAATTAAATTATACACCGCGCCATATTGGTTATGGGGTATTAGCTTATTATTGCTATATTGGATTAGTCGAATATGGTTTATTGCAAATAATAAACTAAAATCAGATGATCCGGTATTGTTTGCGGTGCAAGATAAAACTAGCTATGTTGTGCTGTTGCTTTGTATTTTTTGTTTTATTATGGCTGTTTAAGTATGTATCATTCTTGGGGTTTTCCTTTTGAAACGCATAAAAATGTAATAAAACAGACATGGCGAAATGATGAATTGAATTTTTCTCTGTCTGATTTTGTTTTACCTTATGGTTGTGGTCGCAGTTATGGTGATGTTTGTTTAAATGATTCAGAATGTTTGATAGATATAACAGGCTTAAACCACTTTATTAATTTTGATAGCAATACGGGAGTTCTCCGAGTGGAGTCTGGTGTAACACTTGATTATATATTAAAAATCATTGTTCCTGTAGGTTGGTTTATCCCTGTCACACCTGGGACTCGATTTGTCACTATCGGGGGAATGATAGCAAATGACGTTCATGGAAAAAATCATCATAATGCAGGGACTATTGGTTGCCATGTTACTCAGTTAGAGTTATACCGTTCAAGTGGTGAGCGCCTTTTATGTTCACCGAATCAAAATACATCATTTTTTAATGCAACTATCGGTGGTTTAGGTTTAACTGGATTGATAACCTGGGTAGAAATCAAATTAAAAAAAATTTCCAATGAATTTATAAGTGTGAACTCAGTGAAAATCGAAAATTTAAAACACTATATCGAATTGGAGCAACAGACGCAGACTGAATATTCTGTCGCATGGATTGATACCTTAGCAAAAGGAGCTCAGCTTGGAAGAGGTGTTTATTTTACGGGCGAACATATGCAGTCTGGTTCTTCAATTAAACTAAAAAAAATGGGTTTAGATCATTTGAAGAATAAATTGTATGTGCCTTTTAATTTTCCGACAAAAACTTTAAACAGATATAGCGTTAAATTGTTTAATTCAATTTACTGTCGAAATGCTATTTCGAATAAAAGCGATGTTGATTATAGCCATTATCAAAAATATTTTTATCCTTTGGATAGCGTTCGGCATTGGAATCGAATCTACGGTAAGTCCGGTTTGTATCAACATCAATGTGTTATACCTGAATATGATGCAGAGGAAACATTAACCGAAATGTTATCGATTGTAGCCAAAGAAAATAACGCCTCATTTTTATCAGTGTTGAAAAAATTTGGAAATGTGAAATCACCCGGTATGTTGTCTTTTCCGCGTCCAGGGTTCACACTTGCAATGGATTTTTCACGTAGAGGTAATGATACGATTAAATTGCTCAAAAATTTAAATGATATAGTGCAGTCTGTTGGAGGGGCAATTTACCCTGCTAAAGATGCTTTAATGTCAAAAGAATTATTCGAACAAGCTTATTCACAACTGGGGCAATTTAAATCTTATGTTGATCCAAAGTTTTCTTCAAGTTTTTGGCGTAGGGTGGTAGGTTTATGAATATTGTTATACTGGGTGCAACTTCAGCTATAGCTCAAAGTGTTGCTCGGTTATATGCTCGCGCAGATGTGAACTTTATTTTAGTTGCAAGAAATAAAGATAAACTTGATATTGTAGAAAAAGACTTATTTAGTATTGGTGCTGCTTCTGTTGAATCGTATGTTTTAGATTTCGATGAACAAAGTAAACGTTTGATGTTTGTTGATTTCTTAAAAGAAAAAAAATTGAAAATTGATTTGTTATTTGTAGCCTATGGCGTTATGTTTTTACAAGAGCAATGTGAAGCTGATGTTAATAAAACTTTAGAATTAATATCTTCAAATTACAATAGTGTGGTTGCGTTATTAACGATGATAAGTAGTTTGTTGGTTAAAAATAATTCAGGTTGCATTGCTGTTATTACCTCTGTAGCTGGTGATCGAGGAAGAAAAAGTAATTTTATTTATGGTTCAGCTAAAGCGGGAGTGACAACATATTTAGAAGGCTTGCGTTATAAACTATTTGAATCTGGCGTTTCAGTGGTAACATTAAAACCGGGTTTTATCGATACCCCTATGACTAAAGATTTAAAAAAGGGTCTATTATGGGTTTCTCCGGAGGTGGCTGGAAAATACATAGTAAAAGCTATTAGACATAAAAAAGCAGTGGCTTACATTCCGCCATTTTGGTTTTGGATTATGTTGGTTATTAAAAATATTCCAAACTTTATTTTTCGAAAATTAAATTTTTAAATTGATATAATATGAGTAATAAAAATATTAAAATATTTCTACCCGGTGGCGCAGGTTTAGTAGGACAAAATCTTGTAGTGCAACTAAAAAGACAAGGTTATTCAAATATTATGGTGGTTGATAAGCATAGCCACAATTTGAACATATTAAGAACATTACATCCTGACATTGAGTGTATTGATGATGACTTGGCAAAACCCGGTGAATGGATGGGTAGATGTGATCATGTTGATATCATCGTTATGTTACAAGCTCAAATAGGGGCAAAAACATCGAGTCCTTTTATTGAAAATAATATTAATTCAACTCGCTATGTTATTGACGCAGCAAAAAGTAATAATATTCCATATATCGTTCATATAAGTTCTTCCGTTGTTGAATCTGTTGCTGATGATGATTATACCAAAACTAAAAAAAATCAAGAAGATATGGTGGCTGCTTCAGGAGTGAATCACTGTGTTTTAAGACCAACTTTAATGTTTGGTTGGTTTGATCGTAAGCATTTAGGTTGGTTGTCTCGGTTTATGAAACGTATTCCAGTATTTCCAATACCGGGTCATGGACGGTATATGCGCCAACCTTTATATGTAAAAGATTTTTGTAATATAATCATAAGTTGTATAAAGATTAAACCTGATAATGTTGTCTATAATATTACAGGAAATCAACATATTAATTATATTGACATCATTCGAACCATTAAAAAAGTTCAAGGGCTAAAAACAGTTATCATTACAATTCCATATTCTTTGTTTTGGGTTTTATTAAAAATATACGCCCTTTTTTCAAGTAACCCTCCTTTTACAACGGATCAGCTAGAAGCGCTGATGGCTAAAGATGAGTTTGAAGTGATACCGTGGTGGGATATTTTTAATACTCCGGTGACTTCTTTTGATGATGCGATGAAAGAAACTTTTTGTGATAAACAATACTCTAAAATTACTTTAGAGTTTTAAATTAATGATGAATATGATAATGAAATATGACTGTCTATATGAAATTCTAACTCATCTGGAATCTATTAAATGACAAAAGTAGCAGTTGTTGGTGCTGGCCCGATGGGGCTTGCATGTGCCTACCAGCTATTAAAGGATGGCCATCAAGTTGATATTTATGAAGCGGATGATCGTATCGGTGGCATGTCAGCTCATTTTGATTTTAATGGTTTAAGTATTGAACGATTCTATCATTTTATTTGTAAAGAAGATTTTGCATTATTTGAATTATTGGATGATTTAGATCTCAGAGCTAAACTTGTTTGGCGTTCGACTTTAATGGGGTATTTTTTTCAGGGGACGCTGTATAAATGGGGTAACCCATTAGCATTGTTGGTATTTCCTAAACTAAGTTTAATTAATCGTCTTCGTTATGGATTTCATATGTTTTTGGCGAGTAAAATGAAGGATGGAGATAAAATAGACTGTGACGATGCTGTTACTTGGATTAAGCGTTGGCAGGGTAACACAACCTATAATACGATGTGGTCTAAATTGTTTGATTTAAAGTTTTATCATTTCACACCCAATTTATCAGCTTCTTGGATTTGGGCAAGAATAAGACGGGTTGGGCGTTCTCGTAAAAATTTAATGCAAGAACAAATGGGGTATTTAATAGGAGGTTCAAACACTTTACTAGTCGCTTTGCAAAAAGCCATTGAAGATAGAGGCGGCGTGATTCATCTTAATTCTAAAATTGATTCAGTCGATTGTGAAAGTAATTGTGTTTCTGGTTTGTTGGTGAATGGAAATAATGTAGAGTATGATAAGGTTGTAACGACAATTCCATTACCATTTATACCCAAGTTAATTCCGCATTTACCAAAAGACGTTTTAACTAAATATTCCGAGTTAAAAAATATTGGTGTAGTGTGTTTGATATTTAAATTAAAACGAAAAGTAACGAATAATTTTTGGTTGAATATAAATTCTGACGGTATTGAAATACCGGGTATCATTGAATACAGTAATTTATATCCTAATCCTGGGCAATGTGATGTTCCTGAGCATATAGTTTACGTACCGTTTTATATGCCTCAAGAGAATTTAAAATATAATAATACCGATGAACAGTTTATTGCTGAGTCTAAACAGTATTTATTTGAAATTAATAATTCTTTAGATGATGGTGATATCCTTGATGTTACTGTATCGCGTTATGGGTTTGCTCAACCAATATGTGAACCGGGGTTTAAAAATAAACTACCCTCAATAAAATCAACGGTTAAAGGACTATTTATTGCTGATACATCTCACTATTATCCGGAAGATCGTTCAATAACGGAAAGCGTGGCTCTTGGGCGTGAAATCGCTTTATTGCTATAATCAATGGAATGTTGAATTCAATATTGGCTAATTCAGAACTATTGCGATTTATTCTAGTCGGTGGTTTTGCTGCATTGGTTAATTTTGTTAGTCGAATTTTATTAAATTTCGAATATTCATTCAGAATTTCGGTTGTTATCGCTTATCTGATAGGAATGACGACAGCATATTTATTAACTAAATTTTTGGTTTTTGCTCCTAGTGGCAAAAACCCCCTGAAAGAGTTTGGTTACTTTGCAATCGTAAATGGAGTTGCTATTATTCAAGTTTGGTTGATAAGCGTTGGACTAGCGGAATATTTTTTTCCAAAAATTGAATTTGAGTTGTATCCAAATGAAATAGCACATTTTATTGGTATTAGTGTTCCAGTGTTAACGAGTTATTATGGGCATAAGTATTTTTCTTTTAAGCAGTCACAAAACTAAAAACATAGTTTAGATATTATTATGAAAAAAATTAAAACGGCAGTTTTTCCGGTAGCCGGTATGGGAACTCGATTCTTACCTGCTACTAAAGCTAATCCAAAAGAAATGTTACCCATTGTGGATAAACCTCTGATCCAATATGCTGTTGAAGAAGCCGTGTCTGCGGGTATGACTCAAATGGTATTTATAACGGGGCGAAATAAACGTTCTATTCCTGATCATTTTGATAAAGCTTATGAGCTTGAGTCTGAATTGGAGATTAAAGGTAAAACAGAGTTATTGAGTTTGGTGCATAATATTATTCCTAAAAATGTCACTTGTATCTATATTCGCCAATCTGAACCGCTTGGTTTAGGGCATGCTGTTTTATGTGCTGCACCAGTTGTTGGAAATGATGCTTTTGCAGTTATTTTGGCTGATGATTTAATTAGTAACAAAAATAATTCGTGTATGCAGCAATTAATTAATATTTATGAGCAGTATGAACATAGCGTTTTAGCCGTTGAAGAGGTGCCAAAAGAAGATACTCAAAAATACGGTGTTATTAAACCTAATTTGAATATTTCGTTATCAAAAAATTTGTTTCAACTGGAAGGAATTGTTGAAAAACCTCAGCCTGTTGATGCACCATCAAATCTCAGTGTTGTTGGTCGTTATATTTTAACACCAAAAATTTTCGATTTATTGGGTGATACTGAAAAAGGGGCTGGTGGAGAAATCCAGTTGACCGATGCAATCGAACAATTGTTACAATATGAAGCTGTTAATGCATATCAGTTTGAAGGAAAGCGTTTTGATTGTGGTAGTAAATTAGGCTATTTAGAAGCAACTGTTGAATATGCTTTGCAACATGCCGAGCTGGCTGATGGTTTTCGAGAATATCTTGAAAATCGATTTTGTAAGAGTTAATTATTTTAGTTTGCTTTTACTTGCAATAGCTGGCTTTTTTATTGCTGATAATAAAATATCAGTAGGTACCTGTTTACGGTAGTGAATTTATAAATTGAGGCTTGATAAGAATTTGGCTCCCCAGCCCGGGCTCGAACCAGGGACCCAATGATTAACAGTCATTTGCTCTACCAACTGAGCTACTGGGGAATAGGTCGCACATATTACTGATGTGTGTGGTTTTGGTCAACCAAAATTATTATTTTTTTCACTTAGCTTAAGCTAATTTAACAGACATCACTTACATTGTATATTTTTCCTACATTGGTTTTTAGGTAAGTTCGACCTGTTCGAGATAATATTAAATCTTTGTGATATTGCTCTTTATTAGTACAAAATCGAAATGTCCCATTGCTGTAATCCGCGGCCCCAGACGGTCTATAAACGATTTTGTTTTTGCTATTAAATGATGTGAATATAATCTTTATGTTTGGCCCAAGTGCTTGTTGTATCTTTAAGATAGGCTCATTCAAACTATGTTGTTTATCTTGGTTTTCTGAGTCGACAAAGAGCATCCAGCCACCTTGCCAACCATTGGCTGTATTACAAGTTTGGCCATTTGAACTCTTGCAAATAATAACATCTCGGGCTCTTTTTATTGATTCATTACGTGCAAAGGCTAAATCAGAGACGAGTTTATTAATTGTCACGGCACTTTGGTTTGATTTTGAAATACTCTGGTATTGAGGTATGGCGTAGCTGATAACGGCTGTACTAATGGCTAAAGATATTAGTAATTCGATCAGCGTCAGACCATAAATTTTTGATATTGATGGTTTTTGGTAATTTTTACGTAATTTAAGCCGTGAATTTAATTGAGACATCCATGTCACCCCCCACATCCATGTAGGGTTACTTTATACAAGGTGTGCTAATTATGATAGCTCTTTTCTGTAGGGATTCTTAGTATGCTGCTGTAGGTGATTTCTTACAGGCTTGCTATGCGTTTTATCGCTGTTGTAAGGTTATCCATACTGGTCGCATACGATAACCTGAGATAACCTGGCAAACCAAATGCGCTACCTGGTACGGTAGCAACACCGACAGTATTAAGAATATGTTCTGCAAGTTCGACATCATTTGAGACATTATTAATGCGATTAATTAATCCTGAAACAGATGGAAAAGCGTAAAATGTACCGGAAGAGGGTAAGCAGGATATACCTTCAATTCCATTTAACATTGGTATTACTTTGTCATGACGTTCTTTAAATGCTGTTAACATTGTTGTGATACAGGATTGATCTCCGGTTAATGCCGATTGGGCTGCAACTTGCGAAATTGAAGTTGGGTTAGAGGTACTTTGGGATTGAATTTTTTTCATTGCCTTTATTATTTCAATGGGGCCAGCAGCATAACCAATTCTCCAACCTGTCATAGAATAGGCTTTAGAAACACCATTTAATACTATGGTTCTATTAGATAAATTTGGTTCTAGTGATACAATATTTTTAAATTCTTCGTCCTGCCACAATATATGTTCGTACATATCATCGGTTGCGATGACAATGTTGGGGTATTTTATTAATACTGATGCAAGATCAGTGAGTTCTTGGTGTGAGTAACACATTCCCGTAGGGTTTGAAGGGCTATTAATTACAAATAAACGTGTTTTAGGTGTGATCGCGGCTTCTAGCTGCTTAGCAGTGATTCGAAAGTTTTGAGAAATACCAGCCTCAATGAATTTTGGTGTACCATTAGCTAGCAATACCATGTCAGGGTAAGAGACCCAATATGGTGATGGAATAATGACTTCATCACCTTTGTTTAATAATGATTGGCATAAATTAAAGAAACTTTGTTTGCCACCACAGGATACTAAGATTTGATCGGGGGTATAGTGCAATTGATTATCACGCTGGAATTTATCAATGATAGCTTGTTTTAAATCAGGGGTACCATCAACAGCAGTATACTTAGTAAATCCGGCATTTATTGCCGAAATTGCTGCTTTTTTGATATGTTCGGGAGTATCAAAATCAGGTTCGCCGGCACCTAAACCGATCACATCCTTACCTGAGGCTCGAAGCTCATTTGCTCGAGTCGTAATAGCTAAGGTCGCTGATGATTTTATCCGTTGAACGCGGTGAGAAAGTTCAAAATCCAATGAAAATACTCCATATTCCAATTTTATTGTTATTTGCGTTTTTCCCACTTGCTTAGGGAAATTTAGCTATTTATATCTCAAATAGTAGCTTGGATGAGATTATAAATTAGTTTTAAACACAACTTCTATTTATTATATAATAATACTTCAATTTTGGTGACTAAAATACAGAATCTATTAAAGATCATGATTTATCCATTTTGAATTATCTCTTTAGGGATGTTTGATAGTTTAAATGGGATATAGTTCTGGTCTAGAGTAGAGGATCAACAAATGAGATCGTTATGACATCCTCTACTACAAAACCTTTTGAGCTACATTCTGAATTTCAACCTGCAGGTGATCAGCCAACAGCGATCGAACAACTGGTTGAAGGTTTAGAAAATGGTGAGTCTGGAATGACCTTGCTCGGTGTAACCGGATCGGGTAAGACTTTTACCATAGCTAATGTGATTCAATCAGTTCAAAGACCAACATTAATACTGGCTCCAAACAAAACGTTAGCAGCACAATTATATGGCGAAATGTGTCAATTTTTTCCAAATAATGCAGTTGAATATTTTGTATCGTATTACGATTACTATCAACCTGAAGCCTATGTTCCCGCTACTGATACTTTCATTGATAAAGATGCGGCTATTAATGAGCATATAGAACAAATGCGTTTATCTGCTACAAAAGCGCTTTTAGAGCGAAAGGATACCATCATTGTTGCTTCTGTTTCTGCAATATATGGTTTGGGTGATCCCCAATTATATTTAAAAATGTTATTGCATTTGGTGAAGGGTGAGATAACCGATCGAAATAAAATACTTGAAAGATTAACCGCCTTGCAATACAAACGAAATGATTTGGAGCTGCGTCGTGGCACATTTCGAGTACGGGGCGAGGTCATCGATATATATCCAGCAGATTCTGATAAAGATGCGGTGAGGATAGAGTTATTTGATGATGAAATAGAGTCTATTTCATATTTTGATCCTTTGACGGGCGAAGTGATTAAAAAAGTGCCTCGAGTTACGATTTATCCTAAAACGCATTATGTAACACCACGAAGTACACTGGTAGAAGCGGTTGAGAAAATTAAGGTTGAACTTAAAGTTCGATTAAAAGAATTTTATGACGCTAATAAATTGGTTGAAGCTCAACGCTTATCGGAACGAACACATTTTGATATTGAAATGATCATGGAACTTGGATATTGCTCTGGTATTGAAAACTATTCTCGTTATTTGTCAGGCCGAAATCCGGGTGATCCGCCGCCCACATTTTTTGATTATTTACCGGATGATGCTTTATTGGTCATTGATGAGTCACATGTTACTATTCCACAATTAGGTGCTATGTATAAAGGTGATCGATCACGTAAAACAAATTTAGTTGATTATGGATTTCGTTTACCATCGGCATTAGATAACCGCCCATTACAGTTTGAAGAGTTTGAAAAATTAGCACCTCAAGCAATCTATGTATCGGCAACTCCAAGCAAGTATGAAGCAGAACATTCTGGATGCGTTGTTGAACAAGTCGTACGACCAACAGGTTTATTAGACCCTGTAATCGAAGTACGACCTGCAGGAAGTCAAGTTGATGATTTATTATCAGAAATTAATAAGCGTGCAAAGCTTAATGAGCGTGTGTTAGTCACAACATTAACTAAACGCATGTCCGAAGATTTAACTGATTATTTAAATGATCATGGTGTAAAAGTGCGCTATATGCATTCCGATATCGATACTTTAGAGCGTATGGAAATAATTCGGGATTTAAGATTAGGTAAATTTGATGTTTTAATTGGAAT
>CAZEPW010000007.1:6491-95361 GCA_964514215.1 uncultured Thioalkalispiraceae bacterium | reverse complement strand
ATTTGCCCGAACTCGTTGAGCTGGAACAACATGGTTTGGTGATCCGTACTTACCCGGCGATTGTTGATGATAGTAAGACGGGAGAGAGTGTTGCCGTGCGTTTGTTCACGGATGAAGAGCAGGCGAAGGAATTGATGCGCCCGGGTTTGCGCCGTCTATTCAGACTAGTGGCACGACAGGAAATGAAGTACATGCGCAAGAACCTACAGCATCTAGATAAAATTCAATTGTATTATGCCTCCATCGGTAATAAGCAAAGCCTGCTTCAGGACTTGGAGGATGCCATCATTGACGCGGCACTGTTTGCCGATGTTGAGGATATCCGTTCAGAAAAAGCCTTTAACGAACTTGCCGGTGAAGCTCGAATAAAACTGCAGAAAGTCGCGAATGAAATCTGTGACATGATGCATGCTACTCTTTTGCAACATCATAAAGCCGCCAAGCGCCTGCAGGGAAATATTCCTCTAAGCTGGTTTGATGCGGTTAAGGATATTCGGCAACAACTGGGATGCCTAGTCTATGAAGGATTTATTAGTGCCACGCCACGTCAATGGCTGAAACACCTGCCACGTTATTTTGAGGCCATTAACCTGCGGCTGGACAAGTTGGAACGTTCACTGAATGCCGACAAGAAACGACAGGCAGAAGGGCAGAAGCACTGGAACAGAATTTATCCGCACATCAGTGATGATCCAGCACAAAGGCTCGATTCGGAATGGACGCTTTATCGCTGGATGATGGAAGAAATGCGGGTGTCCCTATTCGCGCAGGAGTTAAAGACCTCAATACCGGTATCGATCAAGAAACTGGATACGCAGAGCGGGTTGCTTTAGGAATAATTGAATAATAGTGGAAGTTCAGACCAGCATTAATTTATTATTTTGAATTAACTTTAGTTACTAAGGAAGCAAGGATACCCCTAAGAGAAAAATTATCTTTCCCAGAAATACCTTAGCAACTTATTAACTGCTCGGGGTCAAAGTAAAAATTAAATACAATAAAAAGTTTGCTAACTTTACCTATATTGTATTTAAGTCGTTATCTGCTGCTTTATAAATAATTCAAGGTGAGAATCTAAAATTAAACACAAAATTAAAGTTTTAGTAAGAAATAAAATTACAATCATGTGAAAATTGAGTAAATTTACTCGATATAAGAGTTACATCTGAGTGTCTTTCTATAAAAATAATTTATAAGCGTTATCCATGAATTTTGATTTACATGTGCATGCAACTGTTCTTCTGTTCTATACTTTAACTATTCCATGAATATTAAAGGGAGTTAAAATGAATACTAAAACCGATGAGAATCAAAAAGAATTAGTTAGTTGTAATATCTGCATGAAAGAAATTGCAAATGGGAAGGGAAAAGTATCCGAAGTTGATGACTATGTGATGCATTTTTGTGGCTTGGAGTGTTACGATAAATGGCATAAAAAATCACAACAACAAAAAATAAATAAAGAGTAAATGGAATGCTTTACCTTTAACATCGATTAAATCATAAAGTCGATTATGTCAAAATAAACGTTTTAAAATAAGAACTTTAATAGGGTTTACTTCAAATTGATTTAATTTTCAGGTCTGTTTTAATCATATTAGTGTGATTATAATAAATCTAAATAACAATCTACAAAAAGGAATAACTCGTTGTTCAAAATAAAAAAAGGGCTCAACATTCCAATTGCAAATTTGCCCGAACAAAAAATCTATGATGCACAACCAGTTGAAAATGTAGCACTCATTGGACGTGATTATATCTGGCGTAGAGGAACATTATTGGTAGCTTTAGGTGAGCATGTTAAATCTGGTCAGGCAATTGTTAGAGACAAGAAAATACCTGAGATAGTGGGTACTTCTCCGGGGTGTGGTGTAGTTGAAGCATTTCATCGTGGACCGAAACGTGCGCTCGATACATTGGTTGTTCGGCTGGATGGTGACGCTGAAGTGAAATTTCAGAATATTAGTGATGATGCGATTACTAAATTATCAGCTGATAAAATTAAAGAACGCCTGTTAATTTCAGGCTTGTGGACTTCATTTCGAACTCGCCCTTATAGCACTTTAGCTGATCCGTATACTAAACCCTATTCCATTTTTATAACTGCAATGGATACTAATCCTCTTGCTGCTGATCCAATGGTAATTATAAATACAGCACCAGAAAATTTTCGACGCGGTGTCGAGCTTATTTCGAAACTAACAGACGGCAAGCTATACATTTGCAAAAATCCAGTTTCCGATTTACCGATAGATATTAAAGAAAATATCGAAATAGTGATTTTTTCAGGACCGCATCCTGCAGGTCTGGTTGGTACACACATTCATTTTTTGTGTCCGGTAAGTATGGATCGAATGGTTTGGCATATTGGGTATCAGGATGTGATTGCTATTGGAAGTTTATTTTTTAGTGGTCGTCGTGAACAGCATAAAATTATTTCTCTAGCGGGGCCCGCTGTGAAACAGCCAAGGTTGCTTAGGACACGAGCTGGTGCCAGCACTAATGAATTGGTACAAGGTGAACTGGATTGTGAACAATGTCGGGTGATCTCGGGGTCAATTTTATCAGGTTATCATGCAAGAGATACTATTGCTTATTTAGGTCGATATCATAATCAGATTACCGTGTTGAGTGAAGGTGGTAAACGTGAGATGTTCAAGTTTCTTATGCCGGGTAGCAATATGTTTTCGAATACACGTGCTTTTATTTCCAGCCTGTTACCGAAAAAACGTTTTGTGATGGATACATCCCAAAACGGCAGTGCAAGAGCTATGGTACCCATTGGCAGTTATGAGCGAGTAATGCCATTGGATATTCTTGCGACCTATTTATTGCGGGCGATTGTAATTAAAGACACAGATACTGCACAGGCACTTGGTTGTTTAGAACTTGATGAAGAAGATTTGGCTTTATGTTCGTATGTTGATCCCGGTAAATTTGATTTTGGAGCAAATTTACGAGAAAACTTACTACACATTATGAAGGAAGGTTAATGCGTTCACTACGTCGTTTACTGGATCGTCTTGAACCACGGTTTCTAAAAGGTGGTCGCTTTGAGCAGTATGGTGCCTTGTTTGAAGCTGTAGATACATTTTTTTACTCTCCAAAAGATATTACACTTGATTCACCACATGTACGCGATGCCATCGATCTCAAACGGGTTATGATGACCGTTTACTTTGCCGTGTTACCTTGTTTTATCATGGCGATGTATAACGTAGGCCATGAAACAAATATTGTAATGGCCGCAAACGGAATTACCTCAGCACCCGGTTGGCGTGGTGCTTTGTTATATAGTATCGGCAGTGGTTATGATCCTGATAATATCTGGGCATGTTTATTTCATGGTGCCATGTATGTCATGCCAATCTACATTGTGACTTTTGTGGTAGGTATTGTATGGGAAATTTTATTTGCCGTTGTACGTAATCATGAAGTGAATGAAGGATTTTTTGTTACTTCTATTTTGTTCACATTGACGTTGCCTGCGACAATACCATTATGGCAAGTTGCATTAGGAATTTCATTCGGTGTCGTGTTAGGAAAAGAAGTGTTTGGCGGGGTTGGCAAGAATTTTCTTAATCCCGCACTGGTCGGTCGCGCATTTTTATTTTTCGCCTATCCTGCACAAATGTCGGGTAATTCAGTTTGGGTTCCGGCTGATGTAGTAAGTGGTGCCAGTGCCCTGGCTTTACCCGGAACAGTATCGAATGAGTCAGTTATTACTGGAGTAGATGCAGTGACTGGAGCTACTCCATTGGCACTATGGAATAGTGGTGGTATCGATGCAGTTCAGGCAGCAGGAGTAAATTGGGAAAATGCTTTTTTGGGTTTAATTCAAGGTTCAATGGGTGAAACATCAACACTCGCCTGTTTGCTCGGAGCAATTATTTTAATTTATACCCGTATTGCATCCTGGCGCATTATGGCCGGGGTATTACTTGGCATGGTGTTGGTTACATTATTTTTTAACTGGATAGAAAGTGATACAAATCCGATGTTTTCGATGCCCTGGTATTGGCATTTAGTTTTGGGCGGTTATGCTTTTGGCTTAGTATTTATGGCGACCGACCCGGTATCCGCTGCCATGACAGAAACGGGTAAATGGTTTTTTGGAATTTTAATTGGTGTTATGGTTAGTCTGATTCGTGTGCTCAATCCGGTGTATCCTGAAGGCATGATGCTTGCCATTTTATTCGCCAATGTATTTGCACCGCTGATAGACTGGTTCATTATAAAAGCAAATATTCGCCGGAGGTTGTTACGCAGTGTCTGAACAATTGTCACCAAATGTAAGTAATAGTTTACTCAATTTACCTAACACTGATAAACGGAAAATATTTTTTGTTGCAACAGTTTTATGTTTGGTGTGTTCGATACTAGTATCTACTGCTGCAGTATTACTTCGACCATTGCAGGAAAATAATGCACAACGTGCTCGAAAATTGGAAATTTTGAAAGTCGCCGGCTTAAATCCATTGGGGGTGAATTTGGATGATTATTTTGAAAAACACGTTAAAACAAAACTGGTTAATTTGAATAGTGGCGAATATAGCAAAGAATTTGATGTGACGACTTTTGATGAACGCAAAGCAGCACGTGAAAAGGCGAGTAGCATAAAATTGCAAGCGAAGCAGGATATTGCTGGAATCAAACGGCGGACAAACTTTGCTCGAGTTTATCTAATACCTGATCAACAAGATAACATTATAAAAATTGTATTGCCAATTCATGGTTATGGTTTGTGGTCTACCTTATACGGTTTTTTAGCACTCAATGCCGATACGACTACAATCGCTGCAGTGACTTTTTATGAACAGACAGAAACAGCTGGTCTGGGTGCAGAAGTCACTAACCCAAAATGGTTGGCGCAGTTCACGGGTAAACAGGCAGTCGATCAACAAGGACGTCCTATGATTCGAGTTAAGCAGGGGATAGTGAATCCGAATGATATAAACGCAAAATATTATGTTGATGGAATATCGGGAGCAACATTAACCAGCAATGGTGTAACAAACTTAATGCAGTTCTGGTTGGGTGAATTGGGTTTTGGACCTTATCTGGAAAAATTGCGTATATGAATTAGTGATTTGAGAAAAGGGTATTGCTTATGTCTAAAAAAACTAAAAAAATATTACTCGATCCGTTGATTGAGAATAACCCCATCACGTTTCA
Organism: uncultured Thioalkalispiraceae bacterium; assembly: GCA_964514215.1. Taxonomy (GTDB): domain Bacteria; phylum Pseudomonadota; class Gammaproteobacteria; order UBA6429; family Thiohalophilaceae; genus CAYQUC01. Next base: position 90,186 of record CAZEPW010000007.1, on the reverse strand, counting down.
AATATTAGGAATTTGTTCAGCATTAGCGGTCACAACAAAATTGGCTCCTGCACTTATTATGGCCTTAGCGGTCACCGTTGTACTAACCATTTCTAATGTCTCGATCAGTATTATTCGCAGGCATATTCCAAATAGTATTCGGCTCATTGTACAAATGATCATAATTGCATCAATGGTGATTATAGTTGATCAATTTCTTAAAGCTTATGCTTATGAATTAAGTAAACAACTCTCGGTCTTTATTGGGTTGATTATTACCAATTGTATTGTTATGGGAAGAGCTGAAGCATTTGCTATGCATAATTCACCGGGTGCAAGTTTTTTAGATGGTCTGGGTCATGCATTGGGTTACAGTTTGATTTTGATATTAGTTGCGGTGATTCGTGAACTTTTGGGATCTGGTTCATTACTGGGTTATAACATTTTACCGTTGAGTAACGATGGTGGCTGGTATGAACCCAATGGTTTGATGTTGTTAGCTCCGGGAGCATTTTTTATTATTGGTTTAATGATATGGGCAATTCGAACCTGGAAACCATCGCAAGTTGAAAAATCAGATTATCAAATTCATGTAGTACATCGTACCGAGGTTATGTAATGGAAGCGCATCTATCATTATTTGTGCGAGCTATTTTTGTTGAAAATCTTGCGTTATCTTTTTTTCTGGGTATCTGTACTTTTCTAGCCGTCTCTAAAAAAATTGAAACAGCACTCGGGCTGGGTGCTGCGGTGATTTTAGTGCAAGGCATTACCGTTCCGGTTAATAATTTAATTTCGAGTTATCTTTTAGATGATGGAGCCTTATCCTGGTTAGGTTATCCGGATGTTAATCTGGTTTTTTTGCAGTTTATTGTTTTTATAGCGGTAATTGCTGCGACGGTGCAAATTCTGGAAATGTTTCTGGATCGATACGTGCCGGCTCTGCATAGCGCACTGGGTATATTTCTACCCTTGATTACGGTGAATTGTGCAATTTTAGGTGGCTCCTTATTTATGTTTAATCGTTCATATAATTTTAGCGAAAGTGTAGTATTTGGGGTTGGTTCTGGACTAGGCTGGGCCTTGGCGATTGTTGGGCTGGCAGCAGTCCGGGAAAAGCTTAAATACAGTGATGTACCAGATGGTTTACAAGGTCTGGGCATTACATTTATTGTTGCTGGCTTAATGTCGTTAACTTTTATGTCATTTTCAGGAATACAACTGTAAATAAATTTAATTATTATCTTTATTACTTCAGGCAAGCAAATGATTGAGATCATTTTCGGTGTATTAACATTTACTTTCATCATTTTAATATTGGTGGGATTAATATTATTTGCACGTTCTAAATTTGTTTTGACTGGTGAAGTTGATATATTAATTAATACTGAAAAAACTATTCACGTCTCAGCCGGACAAAAATTATTGAATGCACTGGCACAAACTAATTTATTTCTGGCATCTGCCTGTGGTGGTAAAGGAACCTGTGGTCAGTGCCGTGTATGTATAACTGAAGGAGCTAGTGAAATCCTGCCAACCGAAACAAATTATATTAATAAACGAGAATCAAAACACGGTGATCGTCTGGCGTGTCAGATCACTTTAAAGCAAAATCTGAAAATTGAAATACCAGCAGAAGTGTTCGGTATAAAAAAATGGATTTGTTCGGTACGTAGTAATCGTAATGTAGCTACATTTATAAATGAATTAATACTGGAACTACCTGCAGGCGATACATTGGATTTTCGCGCTGGTGGATATATTCAAATTGAATGCCCAGCACACCATATTTATTACAAAGATTTTAACATAGCCGATGAGTATAGTTCTGAATGGGACAAAGAAGATTTATGGCGGTATGAATCAACCACTGATGAACCCATTCAACGGGCATATTCAATGGCAAATTATCCTGCTGAAAAAAATATTATTATATTGAATGTACGTATTGCTTTACCACCAGCAACGCAACCCGATGTACCGCCGGGTATAATGTCATCTTACATCTATAGTCTACGAGCTAATGACAAGGTTACTATATATGGTCCTTATGGGGAATTTTTTGCCAGGGATACAGATGCTGAAATGATATACATCGCTGGTGGCGCAGGCATGGCACCAATACGTTCACATATTTTTGATCAACTAAAACGTTTGCAAACTAAACGTAAGATTGTTTTTTGGTATGGTGCTCGAAATAAACAGGAAATTTTTTACCAACACGATTTTGACAAACTACAAAATGAATATGAAAATTTTGAATGGCACATCGTATTATCAGAGCCCCAAAAAGATGATGAGTGGCAGGGTTATACTGGCTATGTTCACACTGTAGTGTTGCGGGAATATTTAAATGATCATTTAGCACCTGAAGATTGCGAGTATTACTTATGTGGCCCACCAATGTTAATGATATCTGCATTAAATATGCTCGATGAATTAGGCGTTGATTCTGAAAATATACTGTTTGATAATTTTGGTTCAAACTAAAGGCTATAGTCATGATAGAAATTATATTGAGTTTTTTTATATTACTTCTTGTTGTATTGGTTATGAGTATTGGAGTTTACTTTGGTCGTCGTGGATTGCAGGGTAGTTGTGGTGGTTTGAATAGAATATCCGGCATTAAATCAGATTGTGATGGCCAATGTCGACAAGCTTGTCCAAATAAAAAGAATAAATAATATTTATGTAAAACTATCTATACAGGAGAATAGCAATGGATTCCATGTTAGTAAAAGATCATATGACACATAATGTTGTTAGTTTAAGACCTGACATGGATATAATGGAGGCTGTCAATATCCTGTGTATCAATCAAGTACCTGGCGCACCGGTAGTAGATCATCTTGGTAATTTAATTGGAATTCTCGCGGAAAAAGATTGTCTTAGTGTAGTTTTAAATGCAGCTTATTATGAAGAACGTGGTGGCCGAGTAGATAGCTTTATGCACCATAGTATCGACTTTGTTGAAATTGAAGATGATATCACCGATGTGGCAAAACGTTTTATTGATAATGCTTATCGTGGAATGCCGGTTATTAGTAATAATAATTTAGTGGGTATGATAGACCGTTCGGATTTATTGAAAGCGTTAATCATGTGTACGCATTAATAAATTAAGCGTATATCTACATCTTTTTAGTTAGCAATAAAATATTTTTTGCCCCGGCCAATTTTTCGGAATCAATTGCCTGAACAACCTTATCGTATGATACACGACGGTCTGCTTTGATAATCACATTTACTTTAGTCATTGATTTCAGTTTATCCTTGAGAAAATAAGATAAAATATTCTCTTTTATAATATTTTATCAAAAAAACTAATTTTAATTTCCAGTTATCTTCCTACCGCTATGAATGAAATATGGATTACGTTACTATAAACCGCTATGTCCCTTCCAATAGATGAACTATTACCACAACTTGTCACAACACTGAATAAAAGTCAGAGTGTTGTTGTTCAGGCACCGCCTGGTGCGGGTAAAACGACGCGCGTGCCGTTGGCCTTACTGGAGTCTGACTGGTTGGGGTCGAAAAAAATTATAATGCTTGAACCCCGTCGTATTGCTGCTCGTGCGGCTGCGCGTTTTATGGCGGCTTCTCTGGGTGAGCGTGTTGGTGAAACGGTGGGGTATCGTGTTCGTTTAGATAATAAAACCAGTTCGAAGACCAAAATTGAAGTAGTGACCGAGGGCATTTTAGCTCGACTGTTACAAGACGATCCGTCTTTGGAAAACTATGGCGTTGTGATTTTTGATGAGTTTCACGAACGTAATTTGAATTCTGATCTTGGTTTGGCATTGTGCATCGATTCACAACACGGCCTACGTGAAGATTTGAAAATCATCGTTATGTCAGCGACGCTTGATGGTGCAGCCGTTTCTAAACTTTTATTTGATGCGCCTATCATCACCAGTGAAGGACGTAGTTATCCCGTGGTGATTCGGCATCAGGCACTCATCAACAATTTTGCATGCGAGCGACGCGCTTTTTTGATGGAAGTAACGCAGAACATCATTAATGTATTAGATAAAGAACATGGTAGTATGTTGGTCTTCTTGCCCGGAGCCAGTGAAATCCGTCAAGTGACGTCGGCATTAAAGGAGGGTTTGCAGGCAGCACAAGTTACTAATACTATTTTAATTGCTCCGCTGTTTGGTCAACTCACCGCAGCACAGCAGGACGCCGCGATTCAACCGGCCTCTGTTGGCAAACGTAAGATAGTGTTAGCCAGCGCGATTGCCGAAACGAGTTTGACGATTGAAGGCATCCGTATTGTGATCGATAGTGGTTTGATTCGTATTCCGCATTTTGATCCCAACACTGGTATGACGCAATTGGTGACCTTAGCGGTTTCGCAGGCTAATGCCGATCAACGAAGCGGTCGAGCCGGACGTTTGCAAGAAGGTGTGTGTTATCGTTTGTGGTCGAAAAGTAAGCATTTATTAAATCATAGCACGGCAGAAATACTCGATGCCGATCTTGCCCCGTTGATTTTGGAGCTCGCGCAGTGGGGAGTCACCGATGTCAGTGATCTGCGTTGGATCGATTCGCCGCCAATGCCGCATGTAGCGCAAGCCAAAGATTTATTACAGCAATTGGGTGCGTTGGATTCTAATGGTCGGATCACGGTACATGGTAAGGCGATGGCACAATGGGGGGGGCACCCGCGTCTGGCGCACATGGTGTTGCGTGCGAAAACCATTGATGCAGGGGTACTTGCTTGTGAAGTGGCTGCAATATTAAGTGAACGTGATGTTCTTCGTGGATCCGCAGCTCGCGAGAGTGATCTGCTTTGGCGTGTTGAAATCCTGCGTGATAAGTCTAAAAATAATAAAATCCAGAATAATCAGGTGGCACCTCACGATATTGATCAAGCTGCGTTGCGACAAGCACAAGTATCGGCGAAGCAGTGGCAACGTCAGTTACAGGTAACTAATTCGATGGATGATTTAAAGCTTTTGGGTGTAGTCCTAGCATATGCTTATCCCGATCGGATTGGCCGTCGTAGAGACAACTCATCGCGTTATTTGTTGAGTAATGGTCGTGGTGCGACTTTAACTGAAGGGGATCCGCTTTGTATGGAGGAATTGATCGTTGCAGCGCACCTTAATGGCGTGCGCGAAGCACGTATCTTTCTGGCAGCCGGCCTGCACAGTGAACATTTGGAACTTTATCTCAGTGATCTCATCCACATTCGATCAGTAATACACTGGGATGATAGAAATGCCTGTGTTCAGGCACGAACACAACAGTGTATCGGTGAAATTGTTATCAATGATGAACCTTGGTTGGATGTTGAACAGGATGCGATGGCTTGTGCTTTGTTGGAAGGTATTCGAACACGAGGCATTAACTGTTTGCCTTGGACGGATGCAATACGTGCGTTGCAGGCTCGCATGCAATTTGTGTTTGACCATATTGATTGCAATTGGCCAGACGTGAGTGATACGACGTTACTGACTTCTCTCGAGATCTGGTTGAAACCGTATCTCAATAACAAGTCGCGTTTGTCGCATCTTGAACGTTTGGATCTAAATAGCATGATGCTGTCACAACTGTCATGGGAACAACAGCAACGATTCGATCATTTGGTGCCGACCCATATTAATGTTCCTAGTGGTTCAAACATTCGGATTGACTACACACACTTTCCACCAGTATTGGCGGTGCGTTTACAGGAAATGTTTGGTCTTGCTGATACGCCACATATCGCAGATGGAAAAATCGCGGTACTGTTGCATTTACTTTCTCCAGCGCGAAGACTGGTACAGATCACTCAAGATCTCGCTGGATTTTGGCAGACCTCGTATCATGAAGTCAAAAAAGATCTCAAAGGACGTTACCCCAAACACCATTGGCCGGATAATCCGTTGCAGGCACAGGCGACATCCAAAGCAAAACGTAGAGGCAAGTAAATATATTGCTGATTTATATTTGGTAAATACACAATTTATAGAATATTACACCTCTAAAAGTTCCATCGCTACATATTTAAACGGTTGTCCGAGCTTTGGGCGACGATTTGCTTCAGGACGTTGCTTTAAATTCAAATCAATTACTCACCACATTTCTGGTTGCGCCACAAAGATCCGAAGACACTTTGGGTTTCCATCAGTAGCCCAGATGACATATAATTTTGATACAGCATATATAATAGATTCTAAAATTTTACATTAGAGATAAAAATGATTTCAGTTGGACAGACGTATTATTTAAAAGTAGTGAAATACACCGATTTTGGTTTTTTTCTGGAAGCGGGTGAGCTTGGATTGGTGTTATTGCCACGAAAATATGCACCAAAAGGGCTTTCTGTGGACGATACTATTGAGGTATTTTTGTATCTTGATTCAGAGGATCGACCCATTGCAACCACGCAAAAACCCAAGGCTAAAGTTGGTGAATTTGCATATTTGAAGGTATTGGCTAAAACTGAGGTTGGATTCTTTTTAGATTGGGGTTTGGATAAGGATTTGATGGTACCTTTTTCGGAACAGCATCGGCCAATGGAAGTTGGGAAATCGTATTTGGTGTATTTGTATCTGGATAAGATTGATGAACGAATTACAGCATCATCTAAAATTGATAAATTTTTGGATGATGATAAACCGCATGAATTTCAAGCAAAACAAGCGGTGAGTTTGATTATCGCAAATAGCACTGAACTAGGTTTTAAGGCGATCGTTAATCATAGTCATTGGGGAGTGTTGTATAAAGATGATGTGCATCAACGATTAAGCTTCGGGCAGTCGATATCAGGTTTCATTAAATATGTGAGACCTGATGGACGGCTTGATTTAAGCTTACAAGGTGGGCAAGTAACTCGGGATAAGAGTGAAAGTTTGATTTTGAATGTATTAAGGCAAGAGAATGGGTATTTAGCCGTTCATGATAAGTCTGATCCACAGTTAATTTCTAAGATATTCAACATGAGCAAAGCATCATTCAAGAAAACGATTGGCCGATTGTATAAGCAAAAAGTAATTATTATCGAAAAAGCAGGAATTCGGTTAATTGAAAAATAATTTAAATTATCTTTATATCGATTTTGTATTTTTGGGTGGTAAACTATAAATTTTTTCAACATTATTTTAAAATAATGCAATTTGTTTTTTTGTTGTCTATAATTAGACTATTTAAAAATTAAGGAATGTTTCAATGGCACAAGCAAAAAATAAAGTAGTAAAAGGTGAGGCTTTAGCCACTGCAGTTGACAGCGCAGTTTCAGTTTTAGCCAATATCGCATCTAACACAGCAAAATCACTTGAATTAGTTGATAAAGAGAATAAGAAAATTGGTAAAGAAGCAAAACGTCTAAGCAAAAAGAAAGCCGTTTTAGCTAAAAAGAAGAAAAATGCTTCTGTTAAAGCTAAAAAATCACCTGTTGCTGATAATAAAAAAGCGTTAAAAGCAGTAGAAAAAGAATTGGCCTCCATTATGAAGGATGCCGCTAAAATTTTGACGCAAAAAGCGGCTGTATTGGATGAGTTAAAAACTCTTAAAGAAGTAGCAAAACGAACGGCTGCTTACAATAAGTCTTTATCGGCTACGGATAAAGTGTTGAATAAACCTAAACCTAAGCCTAAAAAGAAAAAAGCAGCAAAAAAACCAACCACAGCTAGTAGTGTCACATCTATTGGTAGAAAAGCAGCTTAAACAGTGCGTATTAATAGCACCCCTTTAGGGGTGCTATATTTAACAAATATCAGTCAGTAATTCATCGTAATTTCATTATTAATTTCAATTCGCTTAATTAGCCATATAATAGCAGTACAATTTTCAATTATAGTCTTATGAATGAGTCAAAAGTGTGTATCGGATTATTAAATCCTAAAAGCCCGGATAATGTTGGCTCTGTTATGCGTGCAGCAGGTAATTTTAGAGTTGAAAGCGTTATTTATACCGGTAAACGCTACCCACGAGCGTTGATGCGAAATCCTGATTTACCGGATATGCATCGGAAAGTCAGTAAAAATGTTCCATTATCCGAAGTATCCTGTCTTATTGACGACGCACCCGTTAATATGAGTATTGTTTGCGTTGAGTTCGCTGAAAATGCTATTTCATTACCGAATTACCAACATCCAGATAATCCTTTTTATATTTTTGGTCCTGAAGATGGCACAATAACGCAAAATATAATTGATCGTGCGGATTCGGTAATTTATGTGCCAACCATTGGTTGCATGAACCTTGCTGCAACAGTTAATGTGGTGCTTTATGATAGGTTGGCTAAATCGACTCAAAATTACGATAGTGTTGAGCTAATTCGTGCGAGTCGCGATATTAATAATAATTTGAAGGTCGAGATTTAATTCTAATAGTAAGATATTTATTAATATTAGAGTTTTTTAAATTAAAGGCACCGTAATGCTAATTCTTCCCTATAGTACGGCACTGCGTTTAGATCGTATTCCTTACGTGACATTTTCGATAATTCTTCTTTGTGTCGGCATTTTTCTGCTGCAATTGATGAATCGAGCAGATATTAATAAAGCCGTTTCTGAATATTGTTTTTCGATTAAAGATAGTGATGATTATGCTTCAAAGTATGATCAAATGGTATTTGATTTGTCTTATTGCAGTTTAACGCTACGTGTTATGCATAATCAATACGATATAAAAAATTGGCAACGTTTTTATCTGGATAATTATAGATCAGATGAAACCAAAGAAACTCTAAAAAAACACATTGAGTATGACTTGCAACACTATAATGAATTTTTATATCGTGGTGCACCTAGAAACTTAGACGTGAATTTAATGTATTATCCTTTTACGTTTAACCCGATAAAAATGCTAACAGCCACATTATCTCATGCTGATTGGCCTCATATTATTTTTAATTTAATCTTTTTCTTCGCTTTTACGCCAGCATTAGAAATTATCGTGGCTAGCAAATTAAAATTTATCGGTATTTTTGTTGCTATTGGGCTAATCACTGGTGTTTTATATTCACTGGTATCCATTTATGATGGCTCGAAAATTCCAACATTGGGATTATCTGGTGTGGTCATGGGTATGATTGGTTTTTCAGCTTACATGATGCCAAAGGCTCGAGTACACACATTATTTTGGTTTTTATTCTATATTAGGCGATTATTTATTCCTGTCTGGGCGTTGGCAATTTGGTTTATTGGGTGGGATATCTATGAGTTATTTTCAAGAACTGATAATGGTGGGGTAAATTTTTTAGCACATGTTTCAGGTGGATTTTCGGGATATGTTATTGCTCGAATTTGGTTTAAGGCTAGACGTGAAGATATTCAAGAAGAATTAGATGATGAAATTGAAAATACACGAGCCCGTAGAGAAGATTCAGGTAGTCGAATGAGTTCATCCATGGCAGATCAAGGTCGAATTCAAAGTGAATTTAGAGAATCTGAATCAAGTAAAAATTGGCAGGTATATAAGGACAAATTACACAAATTTATTCAAACGGGCAACTCTAGTGAAGCCATGATGTTATTGCTTCAGAATTATGACTTAAATGCGAAAAGCCCTGAAATATTTGAAGAGTTATTTAAAGACATTGGCGATTGGCGTAAAAAGCGCAGTTATTTTTGTGCTGGTCGATTGTTGATAAACTTATACCTTGATATGAACAAAATTGGATCGGCATTTCAAATTATAAATAAATGCGTTAAAGATGATAAATTGTTTTTATTACCAGATTCATCCAAGGTATTAATGTTGGCTCAAGAAGCAACTAATCATAAACGTTATGTATTAGCGTTTTATTTGATTACTAATTATAAAGCACGTTACAAAGTTAGCCATTCTTGTGTCCAGTGTGTAATTTTAGAAGCCAGTTTGTTGTATCAGCACTTAGATAGAAAGTTGAGCGCAATTAAACTACTAGAGACAGAAATTGCAAAAGTTGGAGATTCTGAAGCTGAAAAACTGGTGTTATTACTCGATGCTATAAATGGATAATGTTAATAATTTTTGATGTTCTGTTTATTTTTTATTGCAGCTCTCTGAAGTAATTTGCTAATTGTTGTATTACTGTGATTAAGTAAGGTTTATGTCTTAAATAAAACAATATTGTATAATAATTAGAGTTATTGTTTGAAATTGTTGTGATCAAAGTTTTATGTGCGTATGTCGATATAAGATAGTCATACCTTGTAAGAATGAGCAACATCAATGTCAGATTCGAATAAAACTGATGTGGTTACTAAGTTAGCAGAATTGCAAAATTTATTCTATGAACAGCTATTGTTTAAAATTAACGGCATAGAAAAATTGTGGAAATCAGCTGAAAAAGATTCGAATAAAAAACTACTATCTGAGTTACATCGTATATTCCATAGTATTGCAGGCACGGCTGGAACTTATGGTGCGTTTGCAGTTAGTTCAGCGTCTAAAGAGTTAGAGCGACTATTCTTTGATTTTATCAAAAATTCAAATAAAGATTGTATTAATAATCAAACTGTTAATGGCTTGATTTTACAGCTGAGACAAGCGGTTGATGATTGGCGACCGACAGATATATCACGTGTTGCTGCAATGGATGAGCCTGACAATACTAATAATAAATCAAATAATAATAATTTAATTTATCTAGTTGAAGACGATGAATTATTAGCAGTTGAACTTTGTTTGAAATTAGACGATTCAGGATACCGTGTTAGACATTTTAAAAATTTGAGTGAATTTGAAAGTAATTACGATAACGCTACGCCAGAAGTTATTATTATGGATATTTTTTTTGAGGGAAGTAATGATACTGGTATAGAAGTTATTAATAAATTTAAACTAGCTAAGAAAATTTTACCACCAGTTATCTTCATATCTGCGTTTGATGGCATGCAGGCACGCTTAGAAGCAGCTAGATTGGGAGCCCATCGTTATTTTAGCAAACCTTTAGACATAAATAAATTGGTTAATACGCTTGATGTGATAGTTAATGAAAGTGAATTAAAGCCCTATAAAATATTAATTGTTGATGATGATGAGGCATTATTAAGTTTTTATAAAACAGTGTTAATTAGTTCAGGGATGGAGGTTGATATATTATCAAATCCTTTAAAGTGTTTGGATAAATTGATTGAGTTTAAACCCGATATTATTGTTTTAGACGTATATATGCCTGAATGCAGTGGGCCTGAGTTAGCCACGGTAATTCGTCAAGATGATTTTTGGGCATTAACACCAATTATGTTTTTATCTAATGAGTCAAGTTTAGAGCTTCAGTTAGATGCTATGAGTTATGGTGGTGATGATTTTTTGGTGAAACCAGTAACTGCGCAGCATTTAATTTCAGCTGTGCAAATACGTGCTAAACGCGCAAGATTAACAAATAAGTTGAATTATGATTTAGAAGCATCAGTAAGAGAAGTACATTTTCAAATAGCGACAATGAATCAACATGATATCGTTAGTACGACAGATGTAGCAGGAAAAATAATAACTGTTAATGATAAATTTTGTAAAATTAGCGGCTATAACCGCTATGAGTTACTTGGCAATAACCATCGTATTTTAAAATCAGGAAAACATCCAAGTTTATTTTATGACGATATGTGGAAAACTATTTCTAATGGAAAAATATGGCACGGAGAAATATGTAATCGAAAGAAAGATGGTAATGAATATTGGGTTGAAGCTACTATTGTTCCTTTTTTAGATGAAAAAGGTAAACCTTATAAATATGTATCTGCTCGCACTGATATTACACCATTACGTCAGAGTGAAGATCGATTAATACAAAGTCAATTATTTGCTAATATTGGCACCTGGGATTGGGATATTATAACGGGAGCATTTTATTGGTCTGAGCGAATTTGGACATTATTTGGATATGACAAAGCCAAAGTAAAAATTACATATAATAATTTTATTAATGCAATTCATCCAGAGGATCGTGATTATGCAGTGAAAGCAATTAATGATTGTATTGAATATGGTGAAAATTTTAACATAGAGCATCGTGTTATTTGGCCTGATGGTAGTGTGCATTGGTTACATGAAAGTGGTGATGTTGTCCGATGTGATGTTGACGCTGATGCATTGCACATGCTCGGGGTAGTGCAGGATATAACAATACGAAAATACGCGCAAATAAATTTGAATGAAACAGAAGAGCGTAATCGATTGTTATTGGAATCTGTTGGGGAGGGTATATTTGGTATTGATTTAAAGGGTAACGCCACTTTCGTCAATCCTGTTTTTTGTGATATGTTGGGATTTACTCCTGAGGAAGTTATTGGAAATCAAGTACATCCACTAATCCATCATTCGTATTCAGATGGAAATTTTTATCCTCATCAGGAATGTCCCACCTATGCGGCATTAACTGATGGTAAAATTCGTAATGTACGTGATGAATATTTTTGGCATAAAGACGGCAGTCGTATTCCAGTCGAATATACTAGCACACCAATATTAAAAAATTCAGAGCTTATTGGTGTTGTAACTATCTTTCAAAATATTTCAAATCGTTTAAAGTTTGAAAATGAATTAATTAATGCTAAAGAGCAAGCCGAAACTGCAAATCGAACAAAATCCCAGTTTTTATCGAGTATGAGCCACGAACTACGTACGCCCATGAATGCCATTATGGGCTTTGGGCAACTGCTGTCAATGGATAGTGATCATCCCTTGGCGTCTTCACAACAGGAAAATGTTGATGAAATAATGAATGCAGCAGCTCACCTTCTTGAGCTTATTAACGAAATATTAGATTTGGCTAAAATTGAATCTGGTCAACTGAAACTATCAATTGAATCTATTATGTTAAGCGATGTTGTATCAGAGTCGATTCAATTGATAATACCGCAAGCTCAAGAAAAAAATATTGATATTAGTCTATTTTTAGATGGTTCTAAAATTTCATTAGAGCAAATGCAAGAAAAAAATCAAGCGGTGTTAGCAGATCATGTTCGGTTAAAGCAAGTATTATTAAACTTACTGAGTAATGCTGTAAAATATAACATTAATAACGGAATAATAGAAATTAGATGTGAACACTTAAATGATAGAATAAAAATTAGCATTGTTGATAGTGGTGATGGCATTAGTGATGAGCATCAATTAAAGTTGTTTGTTCCATTTGAACGTTTGGGAGCTGAGAATTCTGATAAAGAAGGTGCCGGCATAGGGTTATACATTACTAAAAGTTTCACTGAGCGTATGGGGGGTAGTATTGGTGTAAAAAGTAAATTAGGTAAGGGCAGTACCTTTTGGGTTGATTTTCCGAGAGATAATGTTGTATTAGAATATGAAACGATTCCTCATGCGCCAGACATATTAAGCAATCAGGCGATTGCAAAGAGCGATCGTAAATATACTGTTCTTTATATTGAAGATAATCCTGCTAATTTAAGATTGGTGTTTCAATTATTAAATCGTTTACCCAATATGAAAATGTTAAGTGCTCAGGAGCCATTGAGTGGTTTGGATATTGCAATTAATAGTTGCCCAGACTTAATTTTGTTGGATATAAACCTTCCTGTAATAGATGGTTTTGAGGTCCTTAAACGTTTGAAGAAAAATTCAGCAACAAATAAAATACCGGTTGTTGCGATTAGTGCAAATGCGATGGAATCTGATATTAAACAAGGGTTGGATGCAGGATTTTATGATTATTTAACAAAACCAATTAATGTTTCTATATTGCTAAAAGTAGTTGATAACTTATTATCAAAATTAATTTAAATTTATGAACTTAATAATTAACAATAAATTTGGTATCGTTAGTCGTTTAATTATTTACATGATGTTATTTAGTACGGTGGTGACGCTGTTAATTACTGGAATACAGTTTAAGTTTAATTATAGTAGTGATTTGAAATTAATTGATGACAATTTACAACAAATAAAAGAAATTTATCTTCGAACATTAATCAACAGTGTGTGGATGTCTAACAGTGAACAGTTAAGGATTGTTACAGAAGGTTTGTATCAATTACGAAATGTACAATATATTGAAGTGCGTGATGAGTCAAAAATTTTGATTCGTTATGGTGAAAAAATAAAAAATAATATTGTAATTCGTGAATATCCTATGATTCATAATTATCGAAATAAAAAAATTACTATTGGCTTATTAACAGTTATCGTCAGTTTAGATAGTGTTTATCAGCGTCTTATCAAAAAATCATGGGTTATTCTGATTATTAATGCTATTGAAATATTTTTAGTGTCAATTTTCATGTTAATTATGTTTTATAAATTGAATACACGTCATTTAGTTCATATCGCTAATTTTGCGAAAGGTTTAAATACAATTAATTTTGATAAAAGTTTAATTTTGAATCGTAAAAATCGAGAAAATAATAGTAAAGATGAACTTGATTTAGTTGTGGATGCTATTAATAAAATGCAAGTTAATATTAAGAATTCATTTAATGCTTTAGTAAAAAGTGAGAAACGTTTTCAAGTATTAGCGAAAGTATCCCCTGTGGGAGTATTTCATGCTGATAAACAAGGGGACTGTACTTATGTTAATGATAGCTGGTGCAAAATGGCCGACATTAGTTTCAATGATGCTCTGGGTGTCGGTTGGTTTTCTGCTATACATCCAGATGATCGTGATAGGGTATTTAAAGACTGGTATGAGAATATTAGAAATGCTACACGGTTTAAATCGGAGTTTCGATTTTTATGCGATGATGGAAAAATTACATGGTTATATGTTCAATTGGATTCAATTTTTGATGAATATAATGAATTAACAGGGTTTGTTGGTGCAGCAACTGATATCACTGATCGTAAACGATTAGAGAATGTATTACAGTCACTTGCTATTGGTAGTGTGGAAGATCATTTTGATTTGTTTATTTCAAAATCTCTTGGACATTTAATTGAATTTTTTAATTGTGAATATGCTTTTATTGGCGAGATTCTTCCCGATAAGAAGTCTGTAAAGACACTTGCTGTTCAATCGGTAAATTCGTTTTTAGAAAATTCTACTTTTTTATTAAATGGCACAGCTTTCGAAGAGGTGTTTTATAAGAAAAGAAAATTTATAGTTTCAGATGTTATTAAGTTGTATCCAAATGACCCACTGATAATAGATATGCAAGCTGAAAGTTATTTTGGCTCTCAATTAACATCGTCTTCGGGAGAAGTGATAGGGATTTTGGCTGTTTTGGATATACATCAACTCAAGTTTGAGTCATGGATGGATCCGGTGCTCGATTTGTTTGCTGCCAAAATGTCATTAGAATTAGAACGGGAAATGGCTACTCAAGATACTAAGGAACATCAAGTACAGTTAGAATACTTGGTTGATATTAGGACAAATGAATTGGTGACTGCACTAGAACAAGCCCAACATGCTAATGATGCAAAATCAGAGTTTTTGTCTAGAATGAGCCATGAATTACGTACACCCTTGAATGCAATTTTGGGTTTTGCACAAATCATTCAATTAGATTCTGACAAACTTGATGAGGGGCAGAAGGATAACTTAAATGAAATTTTAGCGGCAGGAGATCATTTGTTAAAACTAATTAATGAAGTATTAGATTTAGCAAAAATCGAATCAGGTAAATTAGAGATTACAATGCAGGATGTTTGTGTGAGTGATGTTATTAATCAAAGTTTATCTTTAGTTACAAATGCGGCTCTATATAAAGACATTGAATTAATAGATAATATTGCTGATAAAAATTATATTGTAATTGCTGATGTTATTCGATTAAAACAAGTTATTTTAAATATATTATCAAACGCGGTTAAATATAACCATGAACACGGAAAAATAATTATAGATAGCGAACTTCTGGATAATAATAGAATTCGCATACGAATTACAGATAATGGGGCAGGATTAAGTGAGCAAGATATAGAAAAGTTATTTACTTCTTTTGAACGACTAGATGCGATAAACAATGTTGAGGGGACGGGGATTGGCCTTGTCATCACTAAACATTTAATGGAGTTGATGGGGGGGGCAATTGGTGTTGAAAGTATAGTGAATGAAGGAAGTACTTTTTACATTGATTTAGAGCTATCAAATGATAATGTTGATTAAAATATTGATGTTTATAGTGAGTTGTCTATATGATGAAAAAGTTTGCAATTTTAGAGGTGTGGAACAACTATAAGTAGTGTATTTTGCAATGGTTGGCTAAAACCAAAACTGACGTTAAAGTATTAATGCAACGCTCAAAAGAGGAATATCTTGATGAATAATATATTTAACACACAATTTATTACAGGGTTTTGCAATTCATGCGTTTAACTCTCGTTTATAAACTTAGTTTGAGTGCAACATTTTTAGTGCTGTTAAGCTCAACTATGGTTGGATATTTATTTTATACTAAGACTACCTCATTATTGGTTGAACATACGCAACAGGATATTATCTCAGATATTAGTAAAGCTGGCAGTCATTTTCAATCGCTAATTAATGTTTTGCGTGATGATGTTTTATTTTTAGCGAATACGGCGCCTGTACAAGGAATGTGGCGAGATGATTCGCTAGGCATTAACGATAATAGCAATGTTTCTATTTATATCCAATCGACTAATCGTTTGCAAGCGATTTTTTACACTATGTTAGCGAGCAAACAAGCATATTTAAGAATTCGATTTTTGGATAAGTCTGGTGAGGAATTGATTGCGGTAGGACGAGAAAATAATAAAATTGTCATCGTAGATAATAATGGATTGCAAAACAAAGCTCATCGAAAATATGTCAAAAATACTATTTTATTAGCAAATGGTTCAGTTTTTCTTTCTGAAATAAACTTAAATCGCGAACATGGCATGGTTAGCGTGCCTCATCAGGAAGTATTACGAAGTGCAACCCCTGTGTACTACAGTCAAAATAAATCTGTTTTTGGAATTATTGTCATAACTGCGGATATTGGTCAAGAGCTACAATCAATACAAGATGATATGCAAGATTCCAGTCGTAATATTTATATCACTAATGATCGCGGTAGTTATTTAATTCATCCTGATGAATCTAAACGTTACGGTTTTGATCTTGGTAAACGTTATCGCATTCAGGATGACATTCCTGGTTTGGCAGAATTATTTGTCTCGGGTAATAAAGAAACCAGTTTTATTCAAACTCCAAAATCAGATAATGACAAAAATGTTGTAAACGTCAATAAAATATATTTTGATAGAGCTAAACCTGAAAGGTTTATTACCGTTGGCATCACTGAGTTACTAAGCAGTATCGTTGGGAAACAATCGCGGGTTTTAAATGATGTTGTGTTGCTCGCTTTAGCTCTCGCTTTGGCGGTGGCTTTATTAGCGGTATTTTTTTCTTATCGGTTAACCTTGCCCATTCGACAAGTGACTCAAGTGATGGATGATTACACTAACGAACGTGAATCGAATATTAACATGCCAACAGATCAAAGTGATGAAATTGGTGTTTTGGCTCGGAGTTATAAGGCTTTGATGGGGCAAGTGAAAGAAGCTCAATTAGCTCAGAATGAAATGACTCGAAATCTTGAATCAATGGTAACTGAACGCACTCATGAGTTAATGATTAGTGAAATTCGTCAACGGAGTATTGTTGAAAATATCGTAGATGGTTTAATCACGATTACTGAACTGGGTATTATTGAATCATTTAATCCTGCTGCAGAGAAAATTTTTGGTTATAGTCAAAAGGAGGTATTAGGTAAAAATATTAAAATGTTGATGCCCGAACCTTATCGCATGGAGCACGATGGTTATTTGAGTAATTATCATGAAACTGGCATAAAAAAAATTATCGGTATCGGTCAGGAATTAGTAGCCCAGCGTAAAGACAGCAGTACATTTCCAATGGAACTTGCTATAAGTGAAATCTATGTTAACGAAAATAAATTATTCACCGGCATTATTCGAGATATCACTGAACGTAAACAAATTGAAAAAATGAAGGATGAGTTTGTTTCAACAGTCAGTCATGAATTGCGAACACCTTTAACATCCATTCGTGGATCACTTGGGTTATTAAGTCGTGGTGTTGCCGGTGTATTACCTGAGTCTGCTATGGACATGTTAAATATTGCAGTTAATAACACTGAAAGATTATTATTTTTAATTAATGATATATTAGATATCCAGAAAATTGAATCCGGTCAATTAGATTTTAATTTTGAAAAGCTTGATATTATAGAGTTTTTAAACAATGCAGTTAATGATAATGCTGCTTATGGCGAACAATATGGTGTTAAATTTATATTGCATAGTGAGTTACACGATATCTTTGTTTATGCGGATAAAGAACGTTTAATGCAGGTGATGTCAAATTTATTATCTAATGCGGCAAAATTTTCTCCTAAAGACAGTAAGGTTGATGTAACTGTTCATCGAATTGGAGAGGTGTTGCGCATTTCTGTAACGGATTACGGTATTGGTATACCCGAAGAATTTCAACCCAAATTATTTGATAAATTCACTCAGTCTGATTCTTCCGATTCTAGACAAAAAGGTGGGACGGGGCTTGGTCTTAGTATTACAAAATTTATTGTTGAGCGACATGACGGAAATATTAGTTATACTACTAAACATGGTGAAGGAACTAGTTTTTATTTTGACTTAAATGAATACTGCGATTAATGGGTTTTAATATGGAAAAAATACTTATTGTTGATGATGTTGAAGCTAATCGAAAGCTTTTACGAAAAATGTTAAAAACACTTCGTTCTTGTGACATTGTTGAAGCTGTCAATGGACAAGAAGCTATTTTGCAATTTAAAGCAGAAAGTCCTGATTTGATATTAATGGATGTTAATATGCCGATTATGAACGGTTATGAATCAGCTACTGAAATTAAGTTATTATCATCTGATATTCATGTTCCTATCATTTTTATAACTGCGTTAAGTGGTGAGGCTTCTCTTGCAAAGTCATTAGAGTCTGGTGGTGATGATTTTATTAGCAAACCATTTAATGTTGAAGTGTTAGAATCTAAAATAAATGCGCATTTGCGCATTAGAGAATTAACCATAAATATAAGTGAAAAAAACTTACAATTAAATGATTACAATTTAAGGTTGCAATATGAACAACAATTAATTGAGCATTTTTTTGAAAGAGCGTTAAAACAAAATTACAAAAATGAAAATATTATTAAGTATCATATGTCGTCAATGTCTACCTTTAATGGTGATTTATTTTTAGTTGAAAAATCTCCTGATGGTGGTTTTTTTTTAGTAATGGGGGATTTTACTGGCCACGGATTGACTGCTGCAATGGGAACCTTACCTGTTGCGATGATTTTTTTTAAAATGGTGAATGAAGGATCGACGATTAATGATATTATTTGGGAGTTTAACCATCAACTACATAAATTGATGCCCAGTAATATTTTTTTTGCAGCTACAATCATTGAGCTTAATTCCAATAGTGACAAAATTTTTGTGTGGATGGGTAGTATGCCAGAATTTCATCTGATGGATAAATCGGGTAAAATTAAAGAAACTATTCATTCATCAAATTTACCTCTAGGCATTTTGAGTGACAAAGATTTTAATTCAGATACTACTGAATTTTCTGTCGCTTTAGGAGATAAAATTTATTTATGTAGTGATGGTGTTACTGAATCTCAAAGTCCAACTGGTGAGATGTTTGGTAATAAGCGTCTTGAAGCGCTTTTAATTTCAAATAATCATGATCGAATTGATGTGATTTTATCGGAATTATTGAAGTTTACTGGTACTCAGGATCAAACTGATGACATTACTTTAGTTGAAATAACGTGTGGAAAGCTTTTTGATAGTTAATGGAAATAATCCTGGTTTTACAAATTGGTATTTTGTGATTTGAACTATAGAGTAGTAATTCAGAGTAGTAATTCTTTATTGATTTCATGAAATTCTGATGCAGCTGTTATTAGCGAATTAGCGGTTAAAGCGGCTACTCCGTAAACTTGGGTTTGAACATTGTAGTCGGTGTTAATTTTCTCTAATAATAAGTCAAAATCACCATCACCGGATAATAATATTATTGTATCTATTTCACTTTTGCTGGCAGCTTGCATTACATCAATGGTAATACCGACATCCCAATCTCCTTTTGCCGATCCATCTTTGCGTTGGATATAGGGCTTTAATTTTACGGTGAAACCAATGTGTTTGAGAGCATCTTGAAATTTTAGCTGTTGTTGGTCATTTCGATGGATGGCATAGGCATTTGCTGAAATGATATCACCTTGGGCGCTTATTTTTTGCCATAGTTTTCGGTAATTAAACTGTCTACCGAAAGTTTCTCGGGATGTATAATAAATATTTTGGACATCGACGAAAATGGCAATTTTTTTCATGGCTAATGTTAGCAGCTTAATTAATTGGGCGGTAGGGCAGTTGTATGCACCTACCGCTAAGATTTAGAACTGATATCTTAGTTAATTATTTCCTGAACGGTTCGAAGACGTTTGTTTTTGGTTATTAGGCTGTCTTTTAGCATTTTGACGTTTCTTTTTCCAAGGTGAACCGGTTTTTTTACCGTTAGTTTTTTGATTTGTCGATTTACGTGTAGTTGTTTGTTGTCGCCCTCGACCACCCATATTAATGGGTTGTGCTTTGATATTCGGATCGGGTTTGTAGTCATCAAATACAACTTTTGGGATTTCACGTTTAATTAATCGCTCAATATCTCGGAGCAACTTTAATTCGTCAACACAAACTAGTGACATTGCAACTCCTTCGTTTCCTGCGCGGCCAGTTCTACCGATACGATGTACGTAATCTTCGGCAACATTAGGTAATTCAAAGTTGACAACATGGGGTAGTTGATTAATGTCTAGACCACGAGCTGCGATATCAGTGGCAACTAGCACTCTTACCTTACCAGATTTAAAGTTTGCTAAGGCTCGAGTGCGGGCTCCTTGGCTTTTATTGCCGTGGATAGCAGCAGAACTGATGCCATCTGTTATGAGTTGTTCAGTTAAACGGTTCGCACCGTGTTTCGTTCGAGTAAATACTAAGACCTGTTTCCAGTTTTTTGAACCAATCAGAAATGACAGTAGTTCGCGTTTTCGCTTTTTATCAACTGGATGGACTACTTGCGTGACGCGTTCAGAAGCAGTATTTCGCGCTGCTACTTCAATTAATGCTGGAGACACGAGTAAACCACTTGATAAACGTTTAATTTCATCAGAAAAAGTAGCGGAAAATAGCAATGTTTGTTTTTGTTTAGGAATGATGGCCAATACTTTACGAATATCGCGAATAAATCCCATATCCAGCATACGATCGGCTTCATCTAACACCAGAATATCAATTTTTGATAAATCTACGGTTCTTTGGTCGACATGATCCAATAACCGACCTGGGGTCGCAATTAAAATATCAACACCTTGGCGTAGTTTTTGTATTTGTTGATTTATTTTAACGCCACCAAAAATGACAGTTGATTTTAACGGCAGGTATTTGCCATACAAATGCACACTTTCAGCCACTTGGGCTGCTAATTCACGAGTTGGAGTTAAGATTAAGGCTCGAATAACACGTTTGCCTTGTTGTTTGGGGTTATCGGAAGACATTAATCGTTGTAACAAGGGCAGTGTAAATCCTGCCGTTTTGCCTGTCCCGGTTTGGGCTCCGCCCATTAAATCTCGGCCATCCAATATCATGGGAATTGCTTGAGATTGAATAGGAGTGGGGCTGTTATAGTTTTTTTCAGATACAGCACGAATTAATTCGGGCATAAGACCGAGTGATTCAAATGACATGGTTGGTATTCTCCGGAAATCGGCCTACCCTAAATACTCATGATTTTGTCATGTTTTGGGATGATCTAGGCGCAAATGTATTCGTATTTTGAGGGTTAATCGGGGTGGATTACCATATTAAATAAGGTGCAGACCATAGAGCACCAATGTTTGAAGGGGGAGTATATAGTAGTTTTGGAGGCAAAAATAGTTAAATATTAGAAATTGCTAATGAAATTAAGAGGCTTGAATTTGTTATATAGGGTTTTTTGAGATCGATATTTGATAGCTATTTTATCGCTAGCTTTGATTAATTAACCTGAGGTTTACAAAAGGATAGTGGATATTTTTTAAAACCTGAATTTTTAAAGAACCGTCATTCCGGTAGTGTTTTGAGCTGGAATTCAGGGCTAAAACATCAAGATTATCAGGTTACGCTATTATTTTTTGTTATGCTGATTAGAGCTTAATTAATTCACTTAATGTGAGATAACTATTTATTAAAAAACGTTAATAACCTTGAATTTCTTGTTTTGTACTTTATAATATGGACATGTGTGATGTTTTTGATGAAAATTCGCTTACACTGCATAGCGCTACATACTATCCTGGTTCTTGTCAGAAGTTTTCTCCTGTTAATTTCCTCGTATAATTTGTAACACTTTTTTTAATTTTATTACTTTGAGGTATTAACATGGCAACAGGAACCGTAAAATGGTTTAACGAAGCAAAAGGCTTCGGCTTTATCACTCCAGACGATGGCAGCAAAGATGTATTTGCACATTTTTCAGCAATCGCTAGTGATGGTTTTCGCACACTTAACGAAGGTCAACAAGTGACTTTTGATGTGGAAGAAGGACCAAAAGGCCCACAAGCTTCAAACATTAAAGTTTAATATACTTTTTGTTTTATGGTTTGAAAAAAACCTGCGAGAAATCGCAGGTTTTTTTTTACTTATTTTTAGTGAACTTAAATTTACCACTATAGCGAAACATCACACCAAATAAAGGGTGCTTGATGATCATTTTCATTGAAAAATACTCATTATCGATGGGTCTTTCTTCGATATAGGCATTCCCAAATAGTAAATTAATTGGTATTGGAATTTTAAAGCCCATTACTTTCCAAACATAGCCTTTATCATGAAATAGTATTGCCCCATCTTTGGCGCTAACGGCTAACTTCATACCTATTCCAAAACGAACGTATTCAATGACTTGATTTCCGGATTGTTGCTCCATATGTGATTTAAAATGGAATGTTTTATGATTTTTAAATTTAAAAACACGATCCCAGTAAAGTTTAGAATCATTTCTTTTTGAATTATAGTGCACATCAATTGCAACATTAGTGTCATTATAAGGGACAATAGCGCCAAAAACTAAACCAAATGGAATAAGTAGTTTTGCTATGTGTGAATGATAAATTTCGTCCATTTCACCAGTGACACAGATATAGTCATCTGAATAAGGTTTTAAAAAATAATGATCTTGGATGACTTTTCCTAAATTATCCCAGTTATCACCAAGAATTTGTTTAAATATTGGATCTGTTTTAATCATTTTGAATCCTCGAATGTTATTATAATAACATTGGTTTTGTTATCATTAGATAAAATATTGCAATCATCGAAATAAAAGCAGGGATTCCTAATAATAACCAAGCTTTGTTATAACGATAATATTTTATGGCTAAATCGTTATGGTTCTTAACAGCATCCATTGCTAAGTTACGCATTTTAATCTGTAAGAACACAACAATAAGCCAACAAAATGCCGTTAGTATAAATAATATTATTGAGATTAATAACCAGATGTTTTTAAACACATAATCTATAAAAGTAATGTTAAAACTTGATGTCATTATAAAACCTGTGATTATTTGGATAAATATAGTTGGTGTTGTAAAAAGCCAATCGGCTAATACTAAATTTTTATTAGTCGCTGCGATGACAGCAAGATTGTTACCACGATCAGCCATGTATTTGTAAAATACACTACCAAGTCCGGTACCAAATAAAATTGTTGCACTCATTATATGAAGCCATTTTATCACTAAATAATCCATGTTTAGTCACCGCCATTTTTTATCGTGTAGCACTATCATTATGATTATGGCCACTATTAATGGAATGTTTTTACTAATTGCACCAAAAGGATGTAGCCATTGTTCTGGTAAAAATAGACTAATTAATATTGTGTAGGCAATAATAATAAGTATTTGAATAATACCGATGAGTTTTAAGCGAAAATTTATTAATGTCGCAACACCTAATACTAAATCTATTGTTGCTGCACTGTATAATATTAGTGCAGCGTAATTTCCCGGTATCATCAATTGTTGTAATAAATGATAGCTGTCTTCTTTGGGATAGATAAATAATGAAACAATTGCAGTAAATATCCATATAAAAGCGATGCTCAGTCGCAAAATTGGTTTTAATACTAGTAACTTTAGATGCCATCGATCTGCTTGTAGAGCTGGTTGATAATGTAAATAATCTGAGAAACTTTGTGGTGTAAAGCCAAATAAGTTAACGAATGGGGCAACATCAGCAGTATTACCCTGCTGCAACATTTTTAGTGAATCGGTTGATATAATACTAAAATGTAATAAGCTGAAAATTTTACTAGTGAGAATCATCACTATAAAAGGTATTTCAACGAACCGACATGAGTTTATCGTTAACCATTGTTTTAATAACACATAAATGGAACGCATACTTATTGCTTCAGGGCCTACGAAAGCCATTTCAATATTACTTATCGATTCATTGGATACTAATTTTGTTATGGCTTTGCAAAAGTCATTAATGTGAATTGGTTGTATTTTTTGATTACCATTTTCTAATAGTGGTGTAATGGGTAGTGCCGCTAAGGTTTTGAATAAATTTAGACTCTTTGCTCCTGAGCCATAGACAATGGATGGTAAAATAATCACCCAGTTTAATTTTAATGTTTTTAAAAAATCATCAGCAACTTTTTTTGAACGATGAAATTGACTAATGGCCGTGTTGTCGGCTCCAAGAGCCGATATTTGAATTATTTTTTTGACATTAGCGTTTTCACATGCTTTAAATAACGCAATAGCCGAATTTTGATGTAAACATTTAAATTGTTGTGATGGTGTTTCGGATATAATTCCTACTGTGTTAATAACTACGTCGATATTTTTTAATTTCTCAAACCAATCACTTGGCGATGAAAATTGCTTAAAATCACATTTGAACGAATTTACATGAGTTGAATTATGTGGAAAAGTTACTTGATGATGAAACCCGGCTATAATCTGATGCCCTTGATGTGCTAGGGCACTTACCAAATGATGGCCAATAAAACCATTTGCTCCTGTAATCAGTATGTTCACATTAAACCTGGTTAATGTCGGATATTAATTTAGATGTTGTAGTATCCGTTTTGGTTTTTTCCATCGTTGTGTTGCTTGCACGATAAATTATCTTTCCTACCAAAATTAATCCTATAAAATTACCTGTTAATGTCTGTAAGATAGTTTGTTTTAATATGTAGGCAGGGTTTGTTAGCTGCAGTTGATTTGAATCTGCCACCGAAAAAAAGATGACGATAACCAGTGGTGCAATTATCATCATAAGTTGAGTGAAACGCACCCAAAAATCTGCGCTATGATTTATGCCACAAGTATCAAGTAATACCTGTTTTAAATAGGGTGTTAATAAAAAAACAATGAAGATGCTCATGGTTAGTGTTATGAAAAGTTGAATAGCAAAAATGATTAATTCAGTCATAAATATTTCCCCTTATTGATTATCAACGGTTATTTTTTTGACGACTTTAAAAACCCAGTGACCTTTGCACCGACTTTCATTAATTTGGTAATAGTCGTGCTGGGTACATCTTTCATTTGTTCATACCAGTCATCCAACATTTCCATAAAGTGCAATGTATCTTCAATACGAGTTTTGATTGCAATATCGGTATTTTTATCAGTATCGCATTCAAGTACGCATTGGCGTAGCAGGGTTATGGTTGGATCAATTTCACGTTTTTTACGTTCGTTAGTAATAACGCGAGTAATTTCCCAAAGATCTTTTAATGATTCGAAATGATCTCGACGATCGCCCATGACATGGACGATTTTAACCAATCCCCATGATTGCAGTTCTTTTATACTGGTACTAACATTTGAACGAGCAACTCTCAGTGTTTCGCTAATGCTTTCAGCATTTAGGGGGCTATTTGATAAATATAATAATGCGTGAATTTGGGCTACGGTTCGATTTACCCCCCAGCGAGTTCCCATCTCCCCCCAGTGCAAGATAAATTTTTCCATAATTGCTGTCATTTTCATTATTTCTGCCATTTCTTTAGTTTCTGTTATTACAGAAACTAAAGAAAATTCCTGTGAATGTCAAGAAATAATTAACCGATGGCGTAGCTTTATTAAATTATTGTTAATTATCAACAATGTAAGTGGGTATAAATACGTTGAATATGTGGATTGTAAACAGTAATTACGGTTAGACTTAACTATAGTTAAATGAATTCAAATTAATAAGAGTGAAAAATGGTTAATTATAAGTTGGTTTTTGTGTGTATAAGTAGTTTAATTTTAATGTCATGTAGTTCGATACAAGTTGAAAAATACACTACAGTTAAAAAACCTGAGATTAAATTTCATCAGTATCAAATTATTTCGGTTAATGAAAAAAAAGTAAAAATTGATTTATTATTTAAAGTTTATAATCCAAATGACATAGCGATTGATTCATTTTTTGTTAATTATGAATTATTTGTGAATGATAAAAGCTTTATAAAAGGTTTAAAGGCAAAGTTAAGTCTTATTCCTAAAGGGAATTCAATGATTAAACTACCGATCGATATAACGTATAAAAATTTACTATCAAGTGTTTCGTCAGTTGCAGGGCTAATTGCTAAAGGTAAACGTAAGTTACCAATGGCTGCCGATATTGAAATATTTGGAAAGTTTAAAGTTGTCGAGTTTATAAAACACGATTTTCGATTTCAAAAGAAAGTTGAGATGGCCGTTCCATTGCCTAAATACTCTATAAATGATGTTCTTAAATTTATTCAAAGAGTTCGTTAATTTATTCATAAAATATGTGACGGCCTATTGATGCGACGTGTTGATATTTTTTTCGCCACCAAGGTTTAACTGTGACTGAGTGGTAGTGGGTTGCATTGCCTATATTATTTTTGAGTTTATTATTTCTCCAAGCTTGAGCAATCAGCAAGCACTGATACCATTCTTTTAAATTTCGGGGAGTATCGGATTTTCCATCTGTTGTCCAAGAAAATTGTGATATATACCGTCTTTTTTTATGTTTCCATTTTTTTTGCCAAATAACCTCACAAACGTCATTTGGCCAACGCTGATCTTTAACACGATTAGAGACGACAAATATAACGGCGACTTTCCCTTTATAGGGTTCACCGCTGGTTTCAAAGTATAAATTTTGAGCGTGACAGTAAACATCATCATTTAACTCTAAATATCGAATTTTTTCGTACAAGCTTTGAGATGATGGTTGAGAAAATCCAACTAAAAAAATACTAAGCAGTAAAATAATGATGGTATTGTGAATTTGCATTGTAATCATCCATAATTAGTGGACTGTACATCGACGGGGGATTAATGTTACAAGTCAGTATTAACGAATATAAATTTACTTTTTAACCGCTGCCTTCACAGCACAATTATATAAAGTAAGTTGAGAATAGTGATCAAAAGGTGATGTTTTATTGCTCAAATTCTAAAGAATCATACTACCATATCCTTTTAAATTGGTTAAGGATATTGTTGGCATAGCGAAAAAATCGTTTAATTTTCGCTATAATCGATTATATTTAATAAAGCTCAAGTGAATAGCTGCAATGTCTGTTTACTACTTTCATTGTTTGTTGGAACGGTGTGTTATTTGGGCTTTGATTGAAAAAATTATGGAACAAAACTGAAAATTACCTATCAGAACCTAGTAGTTGTGAGCATGCATTACGTCCAGTTAACAAATTAATGCGAAGCTTGCTATTTCAAGTTTACTATTATTTTACTGTTTAAATGATATCGAGCAATTTTCTTCAACTTTTGCAAAAGGAAAAGTTATGCCGAATACCAGCTTTATGATGGAAATTATACAAGGGTTAACTTATTTATTTGTGTTTTTTATAGGGGTACTGCTTTTATTAGTTATAGTCGTTTATATTGTTGACACAATACAAACAAAGCATGCTATTCGGCACAACTATCCTGTTATTGGCCGATTTCGGTACTGGTTTGAGGAAATGGGGGTTTTTCTGAGACAATATTTTTTCGCAATGGATAGGGAAGAGTTGCCATTTAATCGAGCTGAACGTGCTTGGGTTTATCGAGCGGCAAAAAATGTTTGTAATACCACGGCTTTTGGTTCTACACGTGATCTTCGTTCCCCCGGTACTATTTTATTTTCTAATTGCCCATATCCGACTCTTGATAAAGACTCAGCCGATGTTACCGAAGTTACGATAGGTATTTCTTGTAGCCAACCTTATACAACTAAATCATTATTTAATGTCTCTGGAATGAGTTATGGCGCTATTTCAAAACCGGCTGTTTTGGCTTTATCTAATGGTGCCCGAATGGCAGGGTGTTGGATGAATACAGGGGAAGGTGGTTTATCACCTTATCACTTGGAAGGTGGTGCCGATATTGTATTTCAAATTGGAACTGCAAAATTTGGTGTGAGCAATGAGCATGGTTTACTGAGCGCAGAAAAGTTAAAAGCAGTTGCCAAGCATCAGCAAGTTAAAATGTTTGAGATTAAATTAAGCCAAGGAGCAAAACCAGGTAAAGGTGGAATGTTACCGGGCTCAAAAGTAACAGCGGAAATCGCTAAAATTAGGGGTATAAACGCTGGTGAAGATTCAATAAGTCCTAATCGTCATACTGATATAAATAACGAAACTGAATTATTGGATATGATTAATTTTGTACGGGACACTACTGGCAAGCCTACGGGAATTAAAGCTGTGATTGGTGCTTATGGTTGGGTTAATGATTTATGCCTAGCGATTAAAAAACGAGGGATAGATTCTGCTCCGGATTTTATTACTATTGATAGTGCTGATGGTGGAACAGGCGCAGCACCAATGAGTTTAATAGACTACATGGGCTTGCCATTACGCGAAAGTTTGCCTTTGGTTGTTGATATCATAAAATATCATAAATTACATGATAGAATTAAAATTATTGCTTCGGGTAAAATGTTGACACCCGCTGATGTGGCATGGGCGCTTTGCACTGGAGCTGATTTTATTACATCTGCTCGGGGTTTTCTATTTTCACTTGGATGTATTCAAGCATTACAATGCAATAAAAATACCTGCCCGACAGGAATTACGACACATGATAAAAAATTACAATCAGGGTTAAATGCAATATTGAAAGCAGTCAGAGTTAAAAACTATGTAAACAATATGGTGAAAGAGGTTGGTGTTATTGCTCATTCATGTGGTGTGGATGAACCTCGCGAACTACAACGGTTTCATGCCCGAATGGTGACACAAAACGGTAATTCATTACCATTAAATGAAATTTATACTAATGATAAAGTTCGAGAGTTAATGGTTGAATCATAGACTATAATATGATTATGCAATTTTTAAATCAAGTTCGAAAAAATTCATTATCAATAATAAGTTTAGTTATAGCATTATCGGCATTAAGTTATAATACTTATCGTAATGAATTAACTGAAATGAACCGCAATATACGCAGTGCCGGATTTGAAGTTTTAAAAGAATTAAATCAATTGCAATTGTTAATTGATTATTCTCATTATGATAAAAATGTTGCATATGGTAATCCTATCCATGGTTGGGCTTATGTTAGTTATATTCAAGATATGAGTCAGTTAGTTTCTGAAAATGCTTTAATTGATGCAAATGCACTAAGACTTACGTGGAAAAATAACTGGATGTTATTGAAAGAGCAGAAATCAAGTAATAATAAAATTACACATAAAATCGATAAATTGCGCGTTACGATTAAGGATGAAATGATATCGTTACGATAATTTACTCCGTTAAGTAAAAAATAAATGATGAATGAGATGGATAATTTAAAGTAAAATAAGGTTGTTTTTTTGTATAAATCTTATTCTATTAGTCCAAGGGACTTAGGCGGAGCGATATAATAACCTTGAACATAATCTACACCGCATTCTTTTAATTTTTGTAATACTTCCGCATTTTCAACAAATTCTGCGACGGTTTTTTTCCCTAGGGCGTGTGAAATTTCTGTTATTGATTTAATAATCGCTAGGTCCATAGAGTCATGTAACAATTCTTGGATAAATATACCATCTATTTTTATGTAATCTACCGGCAAGTTTTTTAAGTGAGAAAATGAGCAATAACCACTTCCAAAATCATCGAGTGCAAATTTGCAACCATACCATGTTAATTCTTTTATAAGTCGTTGTGCGCTTTCAATATTGTAAATGGCGCTACTTTCGGTAATTTCAAAAACAATTGAATTAGGGTTTAAATTGTATTGTTTAATGCTATTTTGAATATCTGCAACGATTCCTTCATTATCAAAAGTCTGGCCAGATAAATTAATTGAAACACGGGCTTCAGGATGTGTTTTAATTAATATTGCTAATTGTCTTAAAGCATCATTTATAACCCACCGATCAATATTTGGCATTAAATTAAAACGTTCTGCTGTTGGTAAAAATGCACCCGGAGAAATCACACCTTGATTATTATCAGGAAGCCGAATTAAGACTTCATAAAAAGGTGATTGTATTGCCTTGCTCGTCATTAATATATTCCACAATTCACCGCTTTCTTCGGGCAATTCTTTCAAGTGGATATCTGATAGTGATAGAATAGGTTGAAAATACAGTTCAAAATTGTCATTGGTCATGGCATTTTGTAGTCGAGTGGACCAACCTAAATCAAGATCCATTGCAGCTTTTTCATCTTGCACTGCATCATATATATGAACTTGATCCCGACCGTTAGTTTTAGCCACGTAACAAGCTATATCAGAGTTTGATAAAACTTCGCCGGGGGAGGCGCTATCTTTATTAATCATGGCTACACCAATACTAGCATGTATTTTATATTCTCTACCCAAGTATGAAAATTCATAGCCTGATAAAAGATTTTGAAATTTTTCAACTGCTTCAGAAATAAAGTTTTTATCAATGTCTCGCATTATCACCGCAAATTCATCACCGCCGATTCTTGCTAATAAATCTGACTTCCTTAATCGTTGGTTCATCATGTGGCCAAGCTCAATTAATAATTGATCGCCTGTGGCGTGACCTGCTGTGTCATTGATGTATTTAAACCGATCAAGATCGATATATAATAAAGCACTTTCATCGTTACTGCGTTTTAAACGTCGTACTTCTTCTTCTAACGCATCTTCAAAATATTTTCGATTAAACATTTTTGTTAATGGATCATGATTTACTTGCCACATTAACTCTTCTTCGAGTAATTTTCTTTCTGAAATATCCCTAAAAGCAACAACCGCACCCTCGGTTTTTCCCTCTATTTGTAAAGGGAATATGGTTAGTTCAACTTGTGTTGGGTTGCCATCGAAACGGATAAAATACGTTTCTAATGCTACTTTTTGTAATTGCTTTATAATTTTTTTATAAAGTTCTTTTGGCGATAGTTTTTCACCACCAAGTTGAGCAATATTAGTATGAAAAATATCTTGTGGTTTTTTACCTATTAACTGTTCACCGTCAGCATAACCTAAAATATTTAACGCTGTTGGATTAATGAAGTTAATTTCATTGTTATTATTAATCCCAAAGACACCATCGCCAACCGATGAAAGTATTCCATTAAGACGTTTGTGTTCTTGATTAATTTGCTTGGTATTTTGAACATTTCTGCTTAGAGCGGCTACTCGTGCCAAAAATAAATTATCAGATTCATTTTTAAACATGCATTCAACAGCACCGGCTTGTAAGGAAGCTGTGATAACATTGTCAGCATAAGCGCTGGTCAAAATTGCACATACAATAGTTGCGGTTGTAATGTCATTTTGTAATCGTTGGCATAATTCATCGCCAGTCATCACAGGCATAAAATAATCAATAATGGCGATATCATATTGAGTGGATTTTACTTTTTTAAGTGCTTCTTCAGGGGATGAAACTGCATCAGTATGATAACCACTTTTAACCAATAAACGACGAAATTTGACGCGCGCAGTTGGTGAATCATCAACTAATAAAATTTTTATTGGTTCTATTTCGCTATTAACAATAACAGGTACGGTTAATGTGTGGTTCGACAGTAAATTTCTAACTGATTGGATAATTTCACCGTAGTTGCTCCAAAGTAGAAATCCTGTTTTTGGCCGACTTGATGCCCACGCTATTTTTGCTGCTTCGGTTTCGTGAGATAGCGCCAATAAGGCGATGTGTTCGTATTCTTTATCACATAATAATGACAATAAGTCATCTGCACTGGCCAGTGTTATATTTGGCCAACCAATAATTACTGCCGAATACGCTTTTCCATTGTTTGATTCTAAACATTTCAGTCCATCACCAAATTTTACCTCAATATCAACTTCAAATTCACTGTCTGCTAACATTTTTAACAGAATGTGACGCAATGTTGAGGATTCTTCAATGATGAGAATCTTACGCATGTATACCCCATAAAGTAATAATATCTATGCTATTAACATCGGTTAAGTGGGTTTTTTCTTTATCTATGAGGTGCTTTTTATTGAAAATACTTTGTTTGCTTTAAGTATATTTAGTGTGTTGTGTGTTGGAGGTGGTTGATTGAGTTGAGACTAATTAATAGAAAGTGGTGCCCCCGACAGGATTCAAACCTGTGACCTGCCCCTTAGGAGGGGGCCACTCTATTCAGCTGAGCTACAGGGGCAACTAAAGTGTGATGATATCGTGTATTAGGGATTTAAGGAATACAAGGCTTATAATTTATAGAAAATTTTTTAATTAAACCGATAAGTGTGAGTTGATATTTGATTTTGTTAAAATAGATTCACCAGCAGCACCATAGATGAGTATATCGTTTGACTGACCTTGTAAAATGGCGATGCTGTCTTTAATTTGGCGGTGGTTGTTTGACAATATGATACCATTTATTGAGTTTTTATCTTTGCATATTCGTAATAAATTTTCAATTTCAAGCCATAAACTAGTGCAACTAGGGTTGTTTTTTTGAATAATTTCAAGGATAGATTGACTACTGTTAGTATAGTTTTGTACTGTTAATAACGCTTTAAACTCAACATCATCTACTTCTATTGCGGTAATAATTTTTTTCTTTTGGTCGGCAATAGCTGAAACCTTTTCAAATTCACTACTCGAAAGTAAATCTTTTTCTTGGCATAGCAGTATTTGCAGTTCAGATAATTTGGATAATATATCAGTCAGTTTGTTTTCTATAAGATGATTATTCATAATTAACTTGTTTCATCTAAGCCGGTTTCAAAGTCAATCATTTTTTCAGCGACACTATCTGGGTCTACTTCGAAAGTACCGTCGTTTATTGCACTTTGTACAGACTGTACGCGTTGTGTATCCACTACAGGTTGGTTAGCTAAGCCCATTTCCAGTTCTTTTAAACGTGCAGCAGTATCTGTTAAACTGACTGTATCAGCTTGCCCTGATTGATTTCCTGACGTTGCACTTGATTTAGCCGTGGCACCAGCAGTTGCAGGTTTTGCTACATTGGATACTGATTTATCACTTTTAGCTTCTGTTTTTTGAGAATTTGGGCCTGAAATTTCCATAACAATAATTTAACCTCTATAAAATTACATTCATGATAGCGGCCAATTACCAAATAACTTTAGCTATTGTGTTAGTTTATTGACGCATATCACATATTTACTTTTACTGTATTTGGTGCAATGACAGTTGCTTGCAATTCTCGTTTGCTTCGGCTGTTTTTTACTTTGATAATTTGGCCTTTTGAGCCATCTGATAATGCCTTACCTTTGGTTCGTATAATTATCCCTGAGATTTTTGCAATGATTACAACCTCCTGACCACGTTTAATGATAATGGCTGGTTTTAATGTTGTTGCAGTTATAACTTTACCAACAGTAATGCTGCGCTTGGCGACTTTACCAATGATGTTCTTTTTTAGATGAAAATAAGGTGTATTTGAATTAGATACTTCAATGTTTTCAATAACTAAATCGTCTTTGGTAATTATTGTACCACGACTAATATGGCGTTTCGAATGTACTATATTTTGTTGTGTCGTGATATGTACACGAAGGTAAATTGTCCAAGATTGTTGCTTATTGCAGCGCAATCCAATGCTAACATTACCGAGTCGTTGCTGTCTTCCTGGGTAAAATGCTGTGATTTTATTTTTATCGCATTTAGCTAATTTTAAACGTTGATCCCATCGAGCAAATTTAATGCGCGTATTATCATTTTTTTGAGATTGATTTTTAATAAAATTTAATGCAATTTCACGCAATTCCAACATGGATTGTGGCCCATCTTTGGCTGTTAGGTTCGCTGGAATGGCAATACTCAAACTGAAAATTAAAATATTAAGGCGGAAGAAAATTGCCGGAACCCTATTTTTATTTATTTTATTCAATGAAATCATACGCTTACAACCTATAATTTATTTTAAAATATTTATTAAAAAGAGCCACTAGTTTGACTATTTTAAATGCCCGTAATTTAACGAATGTAAGTTATTGAAATAAATACATTTAAGCTACTAAGGTAGTTAAACAATTATTTTAAGATTTCTCATTTTTACTTCAAATCATCGTTAGCTAATATCTTTGCAAGCAACATGCCGCTTGGTTGTTTCTCAAGATAATGTGCTGTTGAGCCGATAACAATTTTGATATTCATAACGACGATTTTTAGAGGTATGAAATGGCCGGTGTATTAGATGGGGTTGATCAACGAACACAGCTTGTTGGTGCTAATAGATTAGAGTTACTAATTTTTAAATTAGGCGCGCAGCAGAAATATGGAATTAATGTATTCAAGGTACAGGAAGTTATTCATTGTCCGACATTAACTGCTATCCCTAATTCAAATCCAATTGTGTGTGGTATTGCAAATATGCGTGGACGAACAATTATGGTTATGGATTTAGCACACGCTATCGGATTAAAACCATTGGAAAACAGGTCTGATTGTTTTGTGATTATTGCGGAATATAATCGTGTGGTTCAGGGCTTTTTGGTTAAGTCAGTTGATCGTATCGTTAATATGAATTGGAAAGAAATTTTACCGCCTCCCAAAGGTTTGGGTAAAGACAATTACATGACAGCAGTGACTCGTGTTGATGAAGAAATGGTTGAAATTATTGATGTTGAAAAAATATTCGCTGAACTAGCCGGTGTCACCATAGAGATATCTGATGATTCAAAAATTGATGTTGATAGAGTTGTAACTATAATGATTATTGATGATTCATCAGTGGCTCGCAATCAAATTAAACGAACTTTAGAAAAAATGGGGATGGCGGTTTTATTGGCAAAAGATGGTAATGATGGCTTGACGCAACTAAAAGCACTTGCTGATAAAGGTGATATTTTTGATTATTTAGACATGGTTATTTCAGATGTCGAAATGCCGGTTATGGATGGTTATACATTAACAACTGAAATAAAAGGTGATGAACGAATGAAAAAATTACCGGTTTTATTACACACCTCTTTAAGTGGTGTTTTTAATTCGACAATGGTTGAGAAAGTTGGTGCAGATAAATTCGTTCCTAAATTTAATGCTGAAGAGTTATCGACTGAAGTTAAGAAGTTATTAGTGTCGTTTAATCGCATTTAATGATATTAAGTGTAATAAGTAAACTAGAGTATAAAACAAAAGTGTATAAATAAACTCGTGACACAAATATCAAAACAAGAATATGAAATTTTTAGAGATTTTCTAGAAAATGCCTGTGGTATTGTATTGGGAGAAAATAAACATTATTTAGTAACTAGTCGACTCAATAAACTAACGCATGAATTTTCATTTCCTGATTTGGCTTCAATGTTAGTAGAGTTGAAAAAAAATGTAAATAACAAATTAAAGCAACGGGTTGTTGATGCCATGACAACCAATGAAACTATGTGGTTTCGGGATAAATATCCTTTTGAGATGCTACATCAAATAATGTTTCCTGAGTTGGCCAAAGGGCGAACCAAACCCATTAGAATTTGGTCTGCTGCTAGTTCATCGGGACAAGAGTCTTACTCAATTAGTATGACTATCAGTGAATTTTTAGCTAAAAATCCTGGCGCGATGAAATCAAATGTTGAAATTGTGGCAACAGATATATCACCAAGCATGTTAAAAATTGCTAAAGATGCTAAATACGATAAATTAAGTATGAAGAGAGGATTAACTGAAGAGCGTCGTAAGCGATTTTTTAAAGAACAAGGCGATGAATGGCAGGCAAATGCCGATATTCGTCAACGTGTTCGATTTACAGAATTAAACTTAACGGCAAACTATGCTTTATTAGGTAAATTTGATATTATTTTTTGCCGAAATGTTTTAATTTATTTTTCTTCTGAACTAAAAACTGATATTTTAACTCGAATGGCTAAAACGTTAAACCCTCAAGGCTTTATGTTATTGGGAGGTTCAGAATCACCAACTGGATATTGTGATGCGTTTGATATGGTGCGTACACCGCTAGGTGTTATGTATCGACTCCGAGATGGTTGGCGCCCCAGTCGTTAATGTATATAAGTTTATAGTTTTTCTAAAAAATAATCCCATAGTTCTTGCCATTTGGAATTAAATTGCCGTATGGCAATGCTTCGTTCACTAAAAATCACCCTATCTTATTGATATTTAAAAAATAGTTGAGTTGGCATAGCTGTTGCAACTAATTCCAGTAACAAACCATGAAGAGAAAAAATTATGCCAAGTTGGAATGCAATTTTAGGAACGCACGAGCAATCAATAAAAATTTTTGGAGCACGTTCACGTATATTAGCTGCTAATTTGGCTAATGCTGATACTCCAAACTATAAGGCACGTGATTTGGATTTTAAGCAAATGCTTAATAGTTATAAAAATATAGCATCGGGTAATACACCATTAGTTACTAGCAATAAACGACACATGCAAGCACTTGGGTTTGTTTATGGTGGTCAATTGAAATACCGCCAACCGCAGCAAGCCTCACTTGATGGAAACACGGTTGAAGG
The DNA here is from genome assembly GCA_964514215.1 of uncultured Thioalkalispiraceae bacterium. GTDB lineage: Bacteria > Pseudomonadota > Gammaproteobacteria > UBA6429 > Thiohalophilaceae > CAYQUC01. Next base: position 53,402 of record CAZEPW010000007.1, on the reverse strand, counting down.
TCAAATAGAGAAATCAGAGTTTTTAGAAAATGCCATGCGTTATCAAACCAGCATACAATTTATAAGTGGTAAATTTAAATCTTTATTGTCAGCAATTAAAGGGGAATAACAATGTCATTATACTCAATATTTGATATCGCAGGATCTGCAATGAATGCGCAAAATATCCGGTTGAATACCACCGCCAGTAATTTAGCGAATGCTGATTCGGTGAGCAGTAGCCAAGAAACCACTTATCGATCCCGTCAACCTATATTTGCTCAAATGATGCGTGATTTTAATGACAAACATAATGGTGTTCAAGTTTTAGGTATTGTTGAAAGCGATGAACCATTACGCAGTGAATATAACCCTAACCATGCTATGGCGAATAAAGACGGATATATATTTAGACCTAATGTTAATGTTATTGATGAAATGGCAAATATGATTTCTGCTTCAAGAGCCTATCAAACTAATGTTGAGGTTTTAAATACTGCAAAACAAATGATGATGAGAACATTGTCGATAGGACAATAAAATAATTAAATTACAAAACTACATAGGTTTTAATCATGAACACGATAGATAAATCAACACTACCAACGCCAGAGTCGCTAGGGTTAAGCAAAACCCATGACGCTCATGAAAAGCCTCGTCTTGGTCAGGAAGATTTCATGAAATTAATGACGGCACAAATGAATCACCAAGATCCAATGAAACCAATGGAGAACGGTGAATTTATTACTCAAATGGCGCAGTTTAGTCAAGTAAGTGGTATGAAAGATATTAAAAATTCATTTGCGACATTGGCTAGTTCATTGCAATCCAATCAAGCATTGCAAGCTTCTAGCTTAGTGGGGCGTTCGGTTTTAGTTCCCGGGAATAATGTTGAATTACGTGAAGGTGAAAGCATTAAGGCAGCAGTTAATTTGCCTCAATCAAGTAATGATTTACGCGTTAATATTTTGAATAGCTCGGGTGAATTAGTGCATACCTTAAATCTTGGTCAACACAAAGCTGGTACGGTTAATATAAACTGGAATGGAGTTATTTCAAAACAGGTAAAAGACTCTGATGGTGAAATAAAAATGCTTACAGAGCAAGCCGTTCCTGGTAAATACACATTACAGGCAGCATTTATGGCTGATGGAAAATCTCAAGCTGCTGAAACGTTAGTTTCAGATGCAGTTGAAAGTGTATCCTTAGGAAAACCGGGTGAGCCTATTGTGTTAAACCTAACAAATTCAGGAATGATGAAGCTACCTGATGTAAAACAAATTTTGTAAGTCGATAGCGTTAGAGGAGAGAGATATGCCGTTTAGAGCAGCGTTAAGTGGAATACAATCCGCAGGTAAAGAGTTAAAAATGATAGGTAACAATGTAGCTAATGCGAGTACTAGTGGCTTTAAAAAGTCACGTGCACAATTTGCTGACGTTTATGCTGCATCAGACATAGGGTCGTCATCAAATACAATTGGTTCTGGTGTTCGCATTTCGGGAATTACACAACAGTTTAGTCAGGGTAATATTGATTTTACTGATAATAATCTTGATATGGCCATTAATGGCGGTGGTTTTTTTATGATGGATAAAGGCGGTGAACGAGTTTATTCTCGAGCAGGTGCTATTGAAATTGATCGAGAAGGTTTTATGGTTAATAGCGATAATTTAAAATTACTCGGTACTACAGCAGATGAAAATGGTAATCCAACAGGTGAAACAGGGCCCTTGTCGTTGGACAATTCCAATATTGAACCTCGTTCTACCGGTTTAGTGACGGTGGGAGTGAATTTAGACAGTGCTGAAGCTAAACCATTGTTTGAACCATTTGATCCTAATGATGCAGGTTCATTTAATCATTCAACATCATTAACGGTTTATGATTCTTTGGGTACGGCTCATCAATCGACAGTGTATTTTGTAAAAACAGGTATATCCAATCAATGGCAAGTGCATAGTTTTATTGATGGGAAAAATATTAAAGGTGCAGAAGCTCCACCATATGAAGCTAATGTGATGAATTTTAATGGTTCTGGTGCCTTAACCATGATTGACGGTATTCCAGTTCCTCCTGGACAAATTGAGTATCCTGAATTTGCAACTAATTCAGGTTCGGATCCAATCGTAATGACATTGGACTTTTTAGCAGGAACACCAACAACACAGTTTGGCTCCAAATTTAATGTTAATGCTTTAACTCAAGATGGTTACACTACGGGGCGATTAACCAGTTTGGATATTGATGAAACGGGTATTGTTCGTGCTCGTTATACTAATGGTCAAACTCGAACGTTAGGTCAAGTACAACTCGCTGATTTTCCAAATTCACAAGGTTTGCGACAATTAGGGGATTCAACTTGGGCTGAAAGCTTTGAATCTGGTATTCCATTGTTGGGTACACCGGGATCCGGAAAATTAGGTTTAATTCAATCTGGGGCTCTCGAAGGTTCGAATGTGGATTTAACGGAGCAGTTAATTAACATGATATCGGCGCAGCGAAATTTTCAAGCAAACGCCCAAGTGATAACAACGGCTGATGCGGTAACGCAATCGGTCATTAATATTCGTTAACGTAAAAGGCTAAATAAATGGACCGTATGTTATATGTTGCAATGTCAGGTGCTAAGCAAAATATGCAGGCGCAAGCAATTAATACTAATAATCTTGCTAATGTTAATACAATTGGTTTTAGAGCTGACATGGTCGATGCGGAAAGTCGTCAATTATACGGTCCTGGACATGCCTCGAGAGTGAATTCTATTATTGATGGTACATCAACGGATTTTACTCATGGTTCAATTGCAACTACTGGCCGCAATCTTGATGTTGCAATTAATGGTAAGGGCTGGTTCGTTGTTCAAACAGAAGATGGTCAGGAAGCACTTTCACGAAATGGTAATTTTAAAATAAGCCCAGAAGGTTTATTAATTAATAATCGAAATCTTTTAGTTATGGGGGAATCAGGCCCTATTTCAATACCTCAGGCACAGAAAGTAGAAATAAATGGTAATGGTACAGTAAGTGTTGTTCCTATTGGTGAAGCTGCAACAGCGGTTATAGTTTTAGACCGTTTAAAATTAGTTAATCCGGAGAACAAAGATATTATAAAAGGTAAAGATGGATTAGTACGATTTAAAGATGAAGCCGAGTTTACCAATGATGCAAGTGTTAGCGTCGTATCAGGAGCATTGGAGAATAGTAATGTAAATGCCATTGAGGCGATGGTAAATATGATCGAATTGCAACGTCAATTTGAAATGCAAATTAAATTAATGAATAAAGCTGAAAAAAATGACGAACGAACCGCACAATTATTGAAGTTGAATTAGTATTGGCACAATAACTGCAACTTTTACAAGTAATAATCTGGAGTAATAGACATGACTCAAGCTCTTTGGGTAGCAAAAACTGGCTTAGAAGCACAGCAAAATAAATTAGCAGTTATTTCTAATAACTTAGCAAATGTCTCGACCACTGGTTTTAAACGGGACAGAATGTTGTTTGAAGATTTATTGTATCAGAATATTCGTCAAGCCGGTGGACAAAGTAGTGAAGATACTATTTTACCAACGGGGTTAATGATTGGCACCGGTGTACGAGCTGTTGCCACACAAAAACAAAATACTCAGGGAAACATTAGTCAAACCGGTAATCAGTTGGATTTAGCCGTGCTTGGTCGAGGTTATTTTCAAATATTAAAACCCGATGGTACAACTGCTTATACCCGCGATGGCACATTCTCTGTCAATCAGGATGGGCAGGTTGTTACGTCATCCGGGTATCATTTAGAACCGTCTATCACTATAGCCGGTGATGCACAATCTGTCACTATTGGTACGGATGGTACTGTGTCGGTATCGTTGCCGGGTAATGCATCATCAATTGCCGGTGTTATTCAATTAGCTGATTTTATTAATCCTGCTGGGCTACAACCCGTTGGTGATAACTTGTTTGTTGAAACAACAGCGAGTGGCACTGCTCAAATAAATAATCCAACTCAAAGTGGTCTGGGTTCGATTGCTCAAGGCTCATTGGAAGGATCTAATGTTAATATTGTGGAAGAATTAGTAAGCATGATTGAAACACAGCGTGCTTATGAAATGAACTCCAAAGCAATTTCGACCGCAGATGAAATGTTGCAATACGTTAATAATAATTTATAAAAATAATGGGATATTATGAGGCTATTTAATAATACAGTTTTCAACAAAATTAAAGTCGTAATTTTGATTGGTATGCTTATAGCCGTATCTGCATGTGCAAAACCGATTGCATTAAGAAATCCTGCGTATTCGCCTCTTTCTCCAAAAGTTACACGGTTTAATACACCAACTGATGGCGCTATATTTCAAAACGGTATGCGTGTTGGTTTTTTTGACAATATGCGTGCGCGTAATGTTGGGGATATTTTGACAATTACATTGCGGGAAAATACCAATGCTAATAAATCGGCTAGAACAGAAACAACAAAAGGTGCGATTATAAATGAAACAGCTCCAATAATCACAGGCTCTGATGTTAAAGTTAATGATAAAAATATATTGGAAAATACTGTCGATTCAGATCGCAGGTTTTCGTCTCAAGGACAGTCAGCACAAAGTAATAATATGACAGGTGAATTAACAGTAACCGTTGTCAGAGTATTTGCTAATAAAAATTTATTAATTCGTGGTGAAAAATTAATAATGTTAAATCAGGGGAATGAATATCTGCGAGTGATGGGTATTGTTCGACCAGAGGATATTGAAGCAGATAACACCGTGTTATCTACCCGAATTGCAAATGCCCAAATATCGTATGGTGGCCAAGGTGTTATTAATGATGCAAATAGTATGGGTTGGTTAAGTAAGTTTTTTCAGAGTACAGCTTGGCCATTTTAATCTAGTATCATCTAAATTAAATAATAAGGTATCAAATGTTAACTATTAAAAAATTTAAGAATATATTTGTAATAGGATTGGTTTTCTTATTATTGTTACAGATAGGAACATTAAAAGCAGAAAGGTTAAAAGATATAACAAACGTTGCAGGGGTTCGCGCCAACCAATTATTGGGTTATGGATTGGTTATTGGTTTAAATGGCACCGGTGATTCAACAAACTCGGCACCATTTACAGAACAAAGCATTAAAAGTTTAATTTCGCGTTTAGGGGTTACTATACCGGGTAAATCTCGAGTTTCAATAAAAAATGTTGCGGCTGTTATTATTCATGCAGAGTTACCGCCTTTTGCAAAAAAAGGTCAAAAAGTGGATATTACGGTATCATCAATTGGTGACTCTAAAAGTCTCCGTGGTGGTACATTAATTTTATCACCGCTAAAGGGGGTAGATGATAAAATTTATGCAATTGCTCAAGGTAACGTGATTGTGAATGGTTTTGGTGTTGATGGCGGTGATGGTTCGAGTATCACGGTTAATGTTCCTAGTGTTGGTCGTATCCCTAATGGTGCAACAATAGAAAATACGATTGAAACACCATTTGGAAAAGAAACTGATTTAGTGCTGAATTTAAATAGTGCAGATTTTACAACGTCAATTCGAATAACTAGAGTTATTAATGAAGTGATGGGGCCTGATACTGCACGTTCAATTGATGCATCATCGATTCACGTTAATGCACCTCAGGAACGTAATCAACGGGTATCTTTTATAGCCATGTTAGAAAATCTCGAGGTTAAACCTGGTAAAGCTGCCGCTCGTGTTATTGTTAATTCACGTTCTGGCACAGTAGTTATTGGTGAGCATGTTAGAGTGTTACCCGCGGCTATTTCTCACGGTAGTTTAACATTAACAATTTCAGAAAATGCAGTAGCATCACAACCCAATGCATTTGGTGCGGGTGATACCGTTGTTGTACCTCAAAGTACTGTGTCTACCGAACAAAAACAAAACCGCATGTTTTTATTTGAGCCCGGGGTATCTTTGAATGATATCGTTAGAGCAATAAATGAAGTGGGTGTTTCTCCCGGAGATTTGGTTTCAATATTAGAAGCACTAAAAGAAGCGGGGGCGTTACGGGCTGAATTAATAGTAATATAAATTATGTCGATAGAGAATAAAGCAAATATTTATAATGATATGTCAGGGTTTTCTGATATGCGCCGTCTTGCGCGTGAAAATCCTGATTCTGCTTTACGACAAGTTGCAGAGCAATTTGAAGCTATTTTTATGCAGATGATGTTAAAAAGTATGCGTGATGCTAGCATGGGTAATTCATTATTTGATAGCGATCAGTCTCAAATGTATCAGGAAATGTTTGATAATCAGCTGTCTCTAAGTTTGTCAAAAGACAATTCGAATGGGTTAGCTGATATTTTAGTAAAACAGCTTAGTGGCACAATCACCGAAAAACAACTTTCTGAAAGTAATAACATTAAATTAGAACCTGAAGTAGCTCAAACAAAACAACAACGTTTTATTGAAACTGTTCGTCCCTATGCTGAAAAAGCTGCCTCAAAACTCGGCACTAATGCCGATATTTTAATCGCTCAAGCAGCATTGGAAACTGGATGGGGGCAGGCAGTACAGCGCCATCAGGATGGTCGTAGTGGTTTTAATTTGTTTAATATCAAAGCTACTAAAAATTGGCAAGGACCAACAGTATCAAAATTTACTGTGGAATTTAAAGATGGTATTGCCCGACGCGAGCATGCAAATTTTCGAGCATATACTTCGATGGATGAAAGTTTTAATGACTATGTTAATTATATAAAGTCGAATCCACGTTATGAGCAAGCTTTAAAAGTGTCTGATAATCCATTGGCCTATATTAATACGTTAGCTAATTCAGGATATGCAACCGATCCTCGTTATGCCAGTAAAGTGTTGGATATTATGTCACGTGAAATAAGTTCAGAGCCTTTAAGTGTAAAACTAGAGGTTAATAACTGATGGCTGGTAATGATTCATTAGGTATTGGTCTTTCAGGTACTCTTACCACTCAACGGGAGATGGCAACGACTAGTCATAACATTGCAAACGCGAATAATGAAGGGTTTTCACGACAACGCGTATTGAAAACCACCCGTGAGCCACAGCAATTTGCTTTTGGTTCAGTGGGTAGTGGCGTTCAGGTATCGTCTATTCGCCGTGTGCATAATGAGTTTTTGACAACCAGTGTTCGAGACAATACTTCGCTAACAAATTCATTTAAAGTAGGGCATCAATTAACAACTCAGGTTGATGAGTTATTTTCAGATCCAAAAGCTGGGATGGGACTAGTATTACAAGAGTTTTTTGATGCTGTTACGGGGGTTGCCAATGAACCCTCTTCAACTACAGCTAGACAAGTTATGATTACTCAAGCTAACACTCTTACTAATCGGTTTCATGATTTGGATACTCGATTGCAAGATTTACGATTAGCAACCAATAAACAAACAAATAATATTATTACTGATATTAATTTTTTAGCAAAATCACTAGCGAAACTAAATCAAAGTATAACCTTAGCACAGCAAAGCAGTGGGCAACCTGCCAATGATTTATTGGATCAACGCGATGTAGTGCTTAAAGATTTATCAAAATTAATTAATGTTACAACAAAAGAGCAAGATGATGGCGCAATAAATGTATTTATCGGAAATGGTCAAACACTAGTGTTGGGGTTGTCTCCTGCTAAATTGGATGCTGTTGTTAATGAATTTGATTCTTCAAAAGTTGATGTAGTTTTTGTTGGTGAAGGTACAGAAACGGATATCACTAAATTTATTAGTGGTGGCGAGCTTGGCGGTTTATTAGACTTTCAAGCGGATATCATTAATAGTTCTCAAAATGAATTAGGTCGAATTTCATTAGCATTAGCCACAACTTTTAATGAACAACACCAGTCAGGTTTAGATTTAAACAGTAAATTTGGTAAAAAATTTTTTACTGGTTTAAATAATAATATGCCGGAAGTTATATCTGGCACTCGAAATAAGGGGGACTATCAATTATCTGCTAAAGTAAGTGATATTACTAAGATTACCTCAAGTGATTATCGTTTGGAATATACTGGTAATGAATATCTTCTGATTCGGTTGAACGATCAAGCAACTTTAAGAAAGTTTTCTGAGTTTCCAGAAAATATTTCCATTGATGGATTCTCTTTGAATTTAAAATCAGGCAGCACTATTGCCAGTGGTGATAGTTTTTTAATTAGACCAACTCATTTGGCAGCAAAAAATATTAAAGTGTTAATTGACAATTCATCAGAAATAGCCGCTGCATCGCCAGTTAGAGCACGTAGTGAAATTTCTAATTTAGGTGATGGTGAGCTTGAGTTAAATTTTATTGATGTGAATAACTTATCAGCTGAAAATGAAAAAACCGTTAATTTAAATAATGATGGTAGCATTAAAATAGCGCAATCAGGACAAGCCTCGGCATCACTTATCGCCTTTAATATTGATGAAGCCGTTGAATCAAATAACGGTGCTAGTAATATTATGATTAAAATACTCGACAATCATCAATTACAAATTATCGATAATAGTCCAAACCCTGAATCCGGGGTTAGTGCATCACGAATATTATCAGCACCAATTAGCTACAATGCTGGACAGAATTTAATTCTTAGTCCGATATTAGCGGGCAAACAACTAGCTGTAACTGCAAAACTAAAAGGCGAGTTAGTTGCGGGCGATACTTTTTATATTGAATTTAATGAAGATGCGATGGGTGATAATTCAAATATTTTATCATTAGCAAATTTACATCGAGCAAATAATTTAATTGAAGGCCGTGCTAATTTTAATCAGGCCTATGGTGAGCTTGTTAGTAGAGTTGGAACAAGAACCCATGAATTGGATATTAATGCTCAAGCACAGCAAGTATTGTTAAACCAATCTATCGAAGCTAAAGAATCAGTGTCTGGAGTGAATATGGATGAAGAAGCTGCAAAATTATTACGTTTGCAAACTCAATTTAAAGCTAATGCTCAAGTCATTGCTGCTGCAGATCAAACATTTCAAGACATCATGTCAGTACTTAGACGTTAAAGGTGAGGTGAAAGTTTTACATGAGGATATCGTCTAATCAAATTCATCATGTTGCTGTTAATGCAATGCTTGATCAACAAAAAAAGCTAAGTGATACGCAGCTACAAGTGGCCACTGGTGAGCGAATTTCATCTGCAGCAGATGATCCGGTTGCGGCCGCTCGTATTGTGGATTTACAACAATTAGTTGATAATTTTGATCAGTTTCAGGGCTCCATTAATTCCAGCCGCAATCGATTGGAGGTACAAGAAGGAGTTTTAGAAAATGTTGTGGTTGCCATTCAACGTGCTAGGGAATTAACATTGCAGGCCAATAATGCCATTCAGACTAATGATACTAGGGCGTTTATTGCGGAAGAAATTATGCAACTAAATCAGGAACTATTGGGTTTAGCTAATTCGGTTGATAGTAATAATGATTTTCTTTTTTCAGGTTCTAAAGTGAAGTTTCAGCCGTTCACTGATATCGCCAGTGGAAATTTTCAATATAATGGTGATGATAATCGCCGGATGCTGCAAATTGGTCCTAATCGGCAAATTGCATCGGGTGACACAGGAACCAATGTGTTTAGGTCTATCCGCAATGGTAACGGGAAATTTAGTATTAACTCAAGTGATATAAATAAAGGAACTGCTGTTGCTAATCCAGGTTCTGTCGATAATAATTATAAGCCTAGTTTTTTTGTTTTAGAGTTTAAACAAGATACTAATAGCCATGATATGCTGTATCAAATAACTGATCTCAATGGTAATGTACTAATTGCACCGGATCATAATTCTAAATACAGAGAAGATGGTGAAATAGAATTTATGGGAATTCATACATCCTTTAAAGGAGAACCAGAGTCTGGAGATCGATTTGTATTTATGCCAAGTCAAAATCAAGACTTATTTTCAACATTACGTGGTTTAGAAAATGCTTTAACAACAGCTAGAAACACCCCAGAATCAAAAGCGAGTTTGTCTAATGACATTAATCAAAGTTTAGTATCACTGGATCAAGCTTTAGATAATATTTTAAAAGTTCGCTCTAATACCGGATCGCGACTTCGAGCATTAGATAATCAACATGATATTAATTCCAGCCATTTATTACATTTAAAAAAAATCCAATCAGAAATAAAAGATTTAGATTATACTGAGGCAGTCACGCGTTTAAATTTACGTTTAACTGGTTTGGAGGCATCTCAAAAGGCTTATTCCAAGGTTCAAAACCTGTCGATGTTTGATTATATATAGCTGTAATTTTTTGCTATTTTAATTAGGGTATTGCTAAATATCGTGTTCTTTAATCGATTCAGATAAAATCGGCTATAATTTATTAACTTAGCATTATACTCACGACCAATGTCGGTAAATCTTGAGCCATTTTTTTAGAATTAATTTTAACATCTCCCCTAAAGGATATTTAACACCGGACGCTAGTGTTGGTGGGAGCGGTAAATGTTTGCCCTATACGGCAAATATATCCGCTAAAGTTAAACCACTATACTTGTATTAGTGCACACTACTATGTGATAAGCATAACGTGATTTACAAGTCTTAGTGTTAGAAAGGAGAGCGTCATGCCTCAGATTATCAACACCAATATTATGTCGTTGAATTCACAACGTCACTTAAATCGATCTCAAGATGCCTTACAAACCTCACTACAAAGACTATCATCTGGTCTGCGTATTAACAGTGCGAAAGACGATGCTGCCGGTTTGGCTATTTCAGAACGTTTCACTGCACAAATTCGTGGTTTGAATCAAGCGGTTAGAAACTCTAATGATGGTATTTCACTTGCTCAAACTGCTGAAGGTGCTTTGTCTGAAAGTGGTAACATCCTACAACGAATTCGTGAATTGTCAGTGCAGTCTGCCAATGCCACTAACTCGGCGTCTGATCGTCAAGCGCTTCAAGCTGAAGTAGGTCAATTAGTACAAGAGCTAGAACGAATTGCTGTTAATACCGAATTTAACGGACAAAAAATCTTAGATGGTACGTTTGGTGCGGCCATCTTCCAAGTTGGTGCAAATGCAAATCAAACGATTCAAGCTACTACTAGCAATTTTCGTACCGAACAATTTGGTAATTACCGAATTGAAGGTGCAGCAAACTCAACAGCAGGTGTTAGCCGTATAACGGGTGAAACCATTAATCTTAATGGACATTTAGGTTCGTCTGCAATTGCACTTGACCCTAATATTAGTGCACAAGAAGTATCGGAATTAGTTAATGCGCAAACCAGTAATACCGGTATATCATCGTTTGCAAAAACAGATATTGATATGTCATTCACGGCTTCTGGTGGTTTCGCATTTACTGTAGAAGGCAATGGTGGCATACAAGAAGAAATTGCTTTTACCATTACGGATACCTCTGGTAATGATGGTTTGTCTGCTGTAGTGACAGCATTTAACGATATATCATCTAAAACGGGTGTAACTGCTAAAGTTAATAATGATGGTTCAGGTGTTACTTTAACACATTTGACTGGTGGAAATATTTCATTAACAGCTAATGCAAATAACCTATCCGCAGTTAATGTTGGTACATCGTCTTTAAGTGCTAACACTACAGTTGTAACAACAGGGCAATTAACTTTTGATTCGGATAAATCCTTTGGTGTAACCGGGCAATCTAATCAATCAATATCGATGGCTTCTGAAGCAGCATTTTTGATGTCAATATCTGAAATGGATATCTCTACTGTTGATGGTGCTAATAGAACTTTAGCAATAGTTGATGCTGGGTTAAACACAGTAAACGGACAACGTGCGCAGTTTGGTGCTATTCAAAGTCGATTTGAATCTACCATTGCTAACTTAGCAACAAATGCTGAAAATCTGTCTGCTGCTCGATCTCGTATTCGTGATACTGACTTCGCAATGGAAACAGCTGAATTAACACGGGCTCAAATACTGCAACAAGCAGGTACAGCAATGTTAGCGCAAGCTAATGTGCAGCCACAAAACGTATTGAGCTTACTCCAATAGTAAGATAATTTCATAGTTGAAAAACTATTATTTTACTGGATTAATGAGGTACGAATATTATGGCTACACACACATTAGCGAATGTGTCGACAATGATGAGCCAAACTCTTAAAACCAATACTGGTAGTAAAACTACCAGTATTGGAGTTTCGACTTCGACATTACAGCAAGAAGGTGCTGTAGAATCGGTCTCTACGCAAGTAGAGGTGTCTAAAGAAACCGTTGACAGAGTGGTACATCAATTGGAAACACAATCCCAAAGTCTGAGAAGAGATCTGCTGTTCAGTGTAGATGATTCAACAGGCCGTGTGATTGTTACCGTTCGAGATTCTGAGACAAATGAAGTGATACGACAGATTCCCAGTGAGGAATTACTGGCCCTATCGCAACATTTAACGGATGCATTAGAAGATGATGCATCTGGTTTTCTGTTTGAATCTAAAGCTTAGTGGCACCGCAATTGCATTGACAATTGTATGTTATTACTAAGTAAATTGATTTTGCAGGTGCAGCAATGCACAAGAATCTTGAGGTAATTAAATGGCGACCATTTCATCTGCGGGTGTTGGATCAGGACTTGATGTTGCAAGTCTTGTTGAACAATTAGTTGCTGCAGAAGGTGACCCTGTACGGACACGTCTTGACCGCAGGGAAGCGGACTTACAAGAAGGCATCACTTCGATGGCTACGTTTAGAGGTGTTTTAACAGAATTTAAAACATCATTAGATAACCTTAGAAGTGGTGAACAACTACGTGTTATTGATGTAATTAGTAGTGATACAGAAGAAAACTCATTGTCGATAACATCAAATAACCAAGCAATTCCAACTGAATTTAATGTCGATGTTTTGCAACTAGCAAAATCTCATAAATTAACTTCTACACAATTTAAATCAGACACTATTGCAGTTGGTAGTGGCGCACTTACTTTTCAGTTTGGACATTACACCCAAGGTACTAATGAATTTGTGTTAAATCCTGAAGCAAATGTCAGCACGGTAACAATTGAACCTGAGAATAATAATCTGCGCGGAATAAGTGAGGCTATTAATAAAGCAGATATAGGGGTGAAATCTATTGTTATTAATAATGGTAGTGGTGCGAGACTAATTTTTTCATCACTATCAACAGGCACAAATAATAATTTGAGAATTACAATTTCTGATAATGATAACACTGATTCGAATCTCAGCGGTTTATCCACCCTGGCTTATGATGCTAGTGCTAATTTCGGTGTAGGAAAAAACCTTCATGAAACACAAATAGCACAAGATTCCATTATAAATATCGATGGTATTGAAGTACGTAAAGATTCAAATACAATTAATAATGTAATACGAGGAGTGACGTTTGATGTGCACTCGCTCACAGAAAATAGTATCAATGTCAGACTAGAATTAAATGATAAGGCTGCTGCTGAATTTATTACTGGTTTTGTAACATCGTATAATGAATTAATGACAACAGTTGATGAGTTAACAGGCTTTGATTCTGAAACACAAATAGCCGGACCATTATCCGGTGAGCCAGCAATTCGAAATATTGTTGAGCAGTTGCGTCGTAATCTCAGCGTGACTTTTGATAATGTAAATGAAAACTTCATTTCATTGGCTGCAATCGGTATTGATACTGAGCGTAATGGTAAGTTAAAACTTGATTCTGAAAAACTTAATGCGGCAATTGCTTCTAACTTACCGGAAGTTGTTCGCCTATTCGCTAAAACAGGAGCAACACAAGATCCGTTAATTGACTTTATAACTGCCACTAACCAAACAGCTGCGGGTACACATGAAATTAATATAACGCAATTAGCGACAAAAGCGGTATTAACAACACAACTGAAAACGACACCGAGCATATTGATTAACGAAGATAATGATAATTATGCCTTTAAAGTTGATGGCATTGAAACAAATGATGTTGAGCTAACTAAAAAAACATATAATAATATTGATGAATTGGCAGTAGAATTGCAAACTCGTATTAATGCGGATTCAAATATTAGTGACGCAGGTGTTTCAGTTGAAGTGTTGAACAATGCAGGTGTGTTACAGATAACATCGAATAAATTTGGCAGTGGTTCGCGTGTTGAATTGGTTCGAGCTGATTTAAATGGCAAAGAACTCGGCTTGATTGTGGCAAAAGGTATTGATGGTGTTGATGTTGCCGGCACAATAGCGAAACAGGAAGCCATTGGAACAGGTCAAGTTTTAACAGGAACACGTGAAGTCGAAGGTTTGGCAGTTAAAGTATTATCCGGAAATATTGGTAAGCGAAAAAATGTAATTTTTTCACGTGGTGTCGCGGAGCAAATAGATTTATTAGTAAATAAATTAACGCAATCTGATGGAGTGTTAGATACTCGTGATAAAGGCAGTGGGCAACGTTTAGAAGATATTACGAAACAACGAGAAGTTTTGGCTCGCCGTTTAGCAAAGCTAGAAGAACGTTTAATGAAACAGTTTACCGCATTGGATTCTTCATTGAGTAAAATGCAAAAGACCAGTGAATTCTTAACAAATCAATTAGGTGGTTTGTCTGGCGTCAGAAATTCTAATAGACGTTAGACAAATAAAAATATTTTGTTCGTAACTAAAGTACAATTGAGGTATCAGCATGAATATGGCTAAATTTCACAATGCAGTACAACAGTATAATAAAGTTGGTGTAGCTGCTGGCGTTGAAGAAGCAAGCCCACATAGATTAATTCAAATGCTAATGGAAGGTGTTATTGAAAAAATAGCCATTGCCAAAGGGCATATGGAACGAGGCGAGACGGCAAAAAAAGGTTCTCACATCAGTTGGGCTATTTCAATTGTTGATGGCTTGCGCGCTAGTTTAGATATGAATATGGGCGGTGAAGTAGCTCAAAACCTTGATGATCTTTATGATTACATTAACCACCGATTAGTAACTGCAAATTTAGAAAATGATACAGATTTACTTGATGAAGTAACTTCACTTCTAAAGTCAATTAAAAGCGCTTGGGATGAGTTACCTGAAGCGGATAAAACTACGAATACTTGATTATATATGGAATCATTTGAAGTCTATAGTAAAGTTCGGCAAGCAGTGACGCTATCTGAGAATATGCTAGATATGGCACACCAGTCTAAGTGGTTGTTATTCGAAAAAACGGAAAAATTAAGGCAACAACTTTTAACTGAAATTTTTGAACACGATTCTGTTAAAGATATGTTACCTAAAATTAGTCATTTTTTACAACAAATATTGGATATCGATAATGAAAGTATTCAATTGAGCCAGCAAGCCAGACTTGAAACGCTACAACAATTATCTACATTCCGAAGTAATGTTACTGCAGTTGGTGCATATCAACAACTTTCATCATTAGAACCTAATAAGTAAGCTAAGCTCTCTATAATTTATTGTAGTGTAAACTACACTACTTAGTATGAATGAACAAAAAATTTCAGTTGTCACACGTTTATCGATTCAATGGCATGTATGTGATGTGTTAAAACAAGGTGAACAATTTGATTTTATTAATGCTCCTGCAATTCAACTGCTTGAAGTATTTGATAATCAACCAAGTTCGTATTCATTATCGAATAATAATACTCAAATAAAACAAAACGATATTAATCGCATCGAATCGAAACTCGATTTATTATTGTTGATGTTTAGTCGAAGTGAATTTAATAAAAAATATAGTAAAATACCCAATTTTGAAGTTAATTTATCTTCCCAGTCTATTAAAATTAAAATGACAGAGACGTTTCAAATCAATCAATTGATTGAGATGGAAGTATTTTTTAACCGCTATTGCCCTGAGCCACTATTATTATCCGGTATTGTTTCAAACATAGATAATCATAATAGTGTTACAGTCAATTTTGAAAATATTGGTAAATTGTCACAAAATTATTTAGAAAAATACGTTTTTCGTTTACATCGAATTGATATTGCACGAGCGAAATCGGATTTGAGCTAAGTTGTGCCAAATACAACAACTTAACTGATGAATTTCGGTTAATTTACAGTAGATCTGACAGTATTTTGACAAGTACATTTAAACAGCTAATATAGTCTTGTAAGTAGTTATTATTACAATAATTAATAAAAGGCTAATAGAATGTCAGCAGCAATATTGGTATTAGATCAAAATGAACATTCCCGCACACAAGTTGCAGAATTACTCCGGTTTATAGATTATTGCACTGTCATTGAATTTGATAGTTTAGACTCTTACGGCCAGACAAAAAATAATCATAAAAATGATATTGAAATAGTGATATTAAATGGCAAAGCAGATGTCAAACAAACGGTGGCTGAGCTTGATAAGATTCGCTTACATTTTGGTAATATAGCTGTGTTATTGCTGCATGAACGTGATAGTGAGAAAGCAATTCAAAAAGAAGTCGTGCCAAAAATTGTAGGCACAATTGATGTACCTTATAAATACAAACAAGTTGTTCATGCGCTACATTTAGCAGAAGTTTTTAATCGAGCACAAAATAAAACAGGCTTGGATCGTAAACCCGAATTATTTCGTAGTTTGGTTGGTAATAGTCGTTCTATTCAAATTGTGCGTAAAGCGATTGAGCAAGTTGCAGATTCGGATGCTAATGTTTTGATTTTAGGAGAATCAGGCACAGGCAAAGAAGTGGTCGCTCGTAATTTACATTATTATTCTTCGCGAACAGATGGTCCATTTGTACCCGTTAATTGCGGTGCAATACCGGGTGATTTATTAGAAAGTGAATTATTCGGTCATGAAAAAGGTGCTTTTACCGGGGCAATTAGTGCCAGACAAGGTCGTTTTGAAATGGCCTCAGGGGGGACATTATTTTTAGACGAAATTGGTGATATGCCATTGGCTATGCAAGTTAAACTATTGCGAGTTATACAAGAACGTACTTTTGAACGAGTTGGCAGTAACAAAAGTATTCAGTCCGATATACGAATTATTGCAGCCACTCATCGGGATTTAGAAATAGAAATTAAAGAAGGGCGGTTTAGAGAAGATTTATATTATCGATTAAATGTTTTTCCAATAGAAATGCCTCCTTTAAATAATCGTGTTGAAGATATACCATTATTAATAAATGAATTAATAACGCGATTAGAACACGAGCAACGTGGTTCCACTCGCTTAACTCCAGCTACTATTGGTGCACTGTGTCAGCATCATTGGCCGGGTAATGTCCGTGAGCTTTCAAATTTAATGGAACGTTTAGTTATTATGTATCCATATGGCGTTGTCAATATTCGAGACCTACCTGAAAAGTTTCGAGGACCAAATGACCAGCTGGAAACGCCTGCAATTGATATTGAAACTATTGAGGCCACTAAGATGCCAATGACAAGCAGTCATATTCCACACTTATCAGCAGCGGGTATTGATTTAAAAGAACATCTTGCCGAATTAGAATTTAATCTTATCAAACAAGCCTTAGATGAGTCCGATGGTATTGTCGCTCATGCTGCGAAATTACTGCACATGCGTCGTACCACTTTGGTTGAGAAAATGCGTAAATATGGCTTGCAGCGCTCGGAACAAGCGACGAGTATTTGACACTAATTTTGTAAATTTAAACAATCATAGTTAAGCTATTGATTTAATAAGACTCTTATTTTGGGCACAATATTTGCTCTCTAAGTTTATACAGATTCAATAATGTTATTAAATTTGTTTAAATTATGGAGAACCATCACATGCAGGAACCTGCGCAACAAAATCCAAATGGACATAAAGATTTAGAACAAGCCTTTAGTACATTCAATAGTTTATCTGTTCAACTTACTGAGTCGTATCGTGAGTTAGAAAAACGTGTTGCTGATTTAAATAATGAATTACATGATACCCAATCAGATTATATTAAAGAGTTAAAAGACAAAGAGAGAATAGCGCATCGGCTTGAGTCTTTATTAAGTGTATTGCCTGGTGGTGTCGTTGTTTTAGATGGTCATGGTCATATACAGGATTATAATCGCGCAGCAATCGATTTGTTAGGTGAACCATTAAAACATAAACCTTGGTGTGACGTTATTCAGCGTGCTTTTTCTCCGCGTTATGATGATGGGCATGAAGTATCCTTAGTTGATGGGCGTCGTGTGAAAATTTCAACTTGTCCACTAGAGTCTGAACCAGGACAAATTTTATTACTAACTGAAGTAACTGAAATGCGTTCTTTGCAAGATAGGTTAAATCAGCATCAGCGTTTGGCAGCTATGGGTGAAATGGCTGCCTCATTAGCACACCAAGTTAGAACACCTTTAGCTTCTGCATTATTACATGCGTCATCATTAAAACGAGAAAAAATAACTCATGATGAACGAAAAACGATAAGCGAAAAAATTGTTTCAAAATTGGGACAGTTAGATCTACTAGTTAATGACATGTTGTTATATTCTAAAAATGGCACAGTAACAGAAGAAGATTTTTCTATTTCATCGTTGTGTGATGATATTCAACTGTTTGCAAGTCCACAATTAAGTTCAACGAATACTCAATTTATAATAAATAATAAAATAACAGATAGTTATTTGTTTGGTAATAGAAAAATGTTAGTTAGTGCCATAAATAATTTAATTACTAATGCGATTCAAGCGATGGGTAATAATGGAAAAATCAGTATTGAAACGATGAAAAAATCAGGGAAGCTATTAATTGCAATTAAAGATAGTGGCCCTGGCATGAGTCATAAAGTTCAACATCAAATATTTAAACCTTTTTTTACTACAAAAACTGACGGAACCGGATTAGGTTTAGCCGTGGTAACAGCAATAGCTAATGCTCATGGTGGAATTATTCGTGTGGATTCGCAACCGGGTAAGGGATGTGTTTTTACTATGGAATTGCCTATTAAGGGTGAACGTTTTAGACCATTAGAGAAAGGCAATCTTAGTAAAGAGTATCGATCAACTGAAAATAGATATATATCAGTCGGTTATTAATTTAATAGCAGTTTAATCGAGGTGGGTATGGTAAATAATACTATCATGGTAGTTGAAGATGATAACGATTTGAGTGAAGCACTATGTGATACATTAAAATTGGCAGGCTATAACGTAACTAGCGCAGAAGATGGTGAAGATGCATTAACATTATTACAAAAAAAAGTTGTTGATTTAATAGTGAGTGATGTTCATATGAAACGAATGGATGGACATACTCTATTAAATGAAATTCAAAAAGAATATCCACAATTACCCGTTATGCTAATGACAGCATATGGCACCATTCAAAAAGCTGTTGAAGCGATGCAAATGGGTGCTGTTGATTATTTAGTTAAACCATTTGAAGCTGAAGTGTTGGTGAATATGGTTAGTCAATACCTTGATGCAACAAAACATGCTGATGATGACATGATAGTTGAATCAATATGTATGAAAAAATTAGCACTAACAGCAAAAAAAGTTGCAAAAGGAAATGTGCCAATTTTAATTACTGGTGAAAGCGGAACAGGAAAAGAAGTCTTGGCGCGTTTTATTCATAGCCAATCTGAACGATGTGATGCAGCTTTTATTGCGATTAATTGTGCAGCCATACCAGAAAATATGTTAGAGGCAACATTGTTTGGGTATGAGAAGGGAGCATTTACTGGAGCATATAAAGCTTGTCCTGGAAAATTTGAGCAAGCACAGGGTGGTACATTTTTATTAGATGAAATTTCAGAAATGGATCTTGCCTTGCAAGCAAAGTTACTTCGAGTTTTACAGGAGCATGAAGTAGAACGTCTTGGTGGAACCAAAACTATCAGCTTGGATGTTAGAATTCTATCAACCTCAAATCGAAATATGAAAGAAGAAGTTAATGCTGGACGCTTTAGAGAAGATCTTTTTTATCGGTTAAATGTATTTCCATTAAAAATCCCAAGTTTGGTTAATCGGGAAGACGATATATTACCAATTTGTAGTAAATTAATTCAAAAACATTCAACTGCATTAAATATTAATACCCCTGTTTTGAGTGAAGAAGCAAAGTATAAAATACTAAACCATCAATGGCCAGGAAATATTCGTGAATTAGAAAATGTTATTCAGCGTGCGTTGTTAATGTGTTCAGGAAATAGAATTACCGGTGATGATGTTTTAATCGAACTTGAATCGTCAACTTCCTCAAATATTTCATCTATGGAAGACTATAAAGAAAAAACTGAAGTTAATAAATATGACGGCCAAGATAGCAGTGAAAAAATTGAATTAACATCATTAGGCGATGATTTAAAAAATAGAGAGTTTAATATTATTTTGGAAACGTTAACTGAATTAAAAGGTAGTCGAAAAAAAACAGCCGAACGACTTGCAATTAGCCAACGAACATTACGCTATAAATTAGCAAAAATTAGAGAAATGGGGATTCGTATTCCAGGTGATGTTTAGGAATATGAGTTGATCAATAATATTTATATAATCGAGGTTATCAGTGAACACAATTACACCCAATATGTTGCTAGCGCAAATGCGAATGTTATCAGCACAATCCGAAGGCTTGCCTGTCACTAAAACTGCAGCTAATACCAATACAGAAGAGGTTGGTTTTTCAGATTTATTAAAACAGTCAATAAATGCGGTTAATTCTCAACAATCAACGGCCAAATCACTTGCGATGTCTTTTGAGCGCGGAGATAAAAATGTTGAATTGTCTGACGTTATGATTTCGATGCAAAAAGCTAATGTTTCATTTCAAGCCATGTTAGAGGTAAGGAATAAATTAGTAAATGCATATCAAGATATCATGAATATGCAAGTGTGATGTATTTTTTTGAGGTTAATTAATTTATGGATTTAGTGAAAGCAGAAAATGTAAATAGACCCTTTGTTGCTATGTCTGCATTACCTATCATTCGGCAAGCCGGATTGTTAATAGGTTTAGCTGCAAGTATTGCAATTGGCATCTATGCGGTATTGTGGTCGCAAGATGGTGGGTTTGTTCCCGTGGCGAGTAATTTGGCTGCACGTGATAATTCAAAGATAATATCTATATTACAAACGGCAGCATTGGAATATAAAATTGATCAAGTTACAGGCAATGTTCTTGTTAAAGCCTCTGAATTGCAACAAGCAAAATTAAAAATGGCCGCAGAAGGTATATCTGGTAATTCTGATGTTGGTTATGAATTACTCGAGGAGGAACAGGGAATAAGTACCAGCCAATTCATGGAAACTGTGCGTTATCAGCGAGCAATACAAGGAGAGCTCAGTCGAACTATATCTTCAATGGCATCAATAAAGTCAGCAAGAGTTCATTTGGCTATACCAAAACAAACACCATTTATACGAAGTAAACGAAAATCTAGTGCTTCGGTATTTTTGGATTTATATTCAGGCAGACAATTAACCGATGAACAAGTAAGTTCAATTGTTAGTTTGGTAGCTATGAGTATTCCAAATTTACAAGTTGCTGATGTGGCTGTGATCGATAATAAAGGTCGTTTATTATCATCCAGTAAAAAAGAATCTGGAGTTGAATTGAGTAATACTCAATTAAAATATACTCGAAAAATTGAAAAAGATTATACTAGTCGTATTGAAAGTATATTACTTCCAATAATTGGGTTAGGTAAAATGAAAGCACAGGTTGTAGCTAATATTGATTTTGATCAAATAGAAAAAACCCGAGAGGAGTTTGATTCTGATCAACCATCAATTCGTAGTGAACAGAAAGTAGAAGAACAGTCTAACGGGAATTCATTACCGATTGGCATTCCGGGAGCTTTAAGTAATCAGCCACCGGCTACAACTAACCGAAATGCAAAAACACCCTTAACAGATAGGCAATCAAAAGGCCCAAGTCGTAATAGCAAACAATCGACATTAAATTATGAATTAAATAAAACCATTAGTCATACCCGATATTCTGTCGCTAAAATTCGTCGTTTAACCGTTGCTGTCGTTGTTGATAATAAAATGGAATTAATTGAACAGGCTCCTGTAAAGCCAAAAACTAAACCAGAGGAAGGTGCTGAGCCTGCTGCTCCGGTCCCTATTAAGAAAGTTTTAACATCGGTGCCGAGGACAGTGGCAGAATTAGCCAGTTTTACCACCTTAGTGAAAGATGCTATTGGGTTTAATGCCTTGCGAGGTGACCGTGTCAATGTGATTAATGCTTCATTTGTGAAGCCTGACAAAATTGAAGCTATTCCAGAAATTCCAATATGGAAACAAGATTGGGTTTTGGATATTGGTAAACAAGCATTGGGAGTGATCTTCGTTTTATATTTGGTATTTGGCATATTACGGCCTGTAATGCGTAAGCTAGCAACTCACCAAGAAGTTGTTATTCCAGATGAAATATCTGATGAACAAGAGATGGATGAAGATCAAGTAACATTAAGTGAGGAAGCCGAACAACAACAAAAATTACTCGATAAACATGAGGATAATCTTAATGTAGCAAAGTCAATGGTAGCTCAAGATCCGAAATTAGTTGCCCAAGTAGTTAAGAATTGGGTGGCTAATGAATAAAAAAAGTAATAATTTAATAGCGAATTACCAATATGTCTGAAGATTCGAAAGGTTTTTCTGGGGTTGAGCGCTCTGCTATATTATTAATGTCCTTGGGTGAGGAAGATGCAGCCGAAGTTTTAAAGCACATGAGTCCAAAAGAGGTTCAAAAATTAGGGGAGGCTATGACCACCCTAAAAAATATTGGAAAAGAAGATGTCTCTGGTGCTTTGGATAAGTTTTGTGGTGAACTTGACTCTCAAACTTCATTAGGAATTGGGAGCGAAGATTATCTAAAAAAAGTACTCGTAGGGGCGCTTGGTGAAGATAAAGCCAATAATGTTATTGATAGAATATTATTAGGGCGACATTCAAAAGGATTAGAAGCTTTGAAATGGATGGACCCGCGTGCTGTTGCAGAAGTTATACGTTTAGAGCATCCTCAAATTATATCTATTGTATTATCATATTTAGATAGTGATCAAGCAGCTGAAGTATTATCTGCGTTACCTGAAAATACTCGAGCAGATATTTTAATGCGTATAGCATCACTTGATGGTATACAACCTAATGCAATTCATGAACTCGATGATATTTTAGAAAAACAATTTTCGGGAAATACCGACAATGTTAAATCTGCTGGTGTTGGTGGTTTGAAAACGGCGGCTAATATTTTAAATTTTATGGATAGCTCGATAGAAAGTTCCATTATGGACAAGGTTCGAGATACTGATGGTGAATTAAGTGAAAGTATTGAAGAATTAATGTTTGTCTTTGAAAATTTAGTCGATGTTGATGATCGTGGTATACAGTCGCTATTACGTGAAATATCTTCTGAAAATCTTGTGCTAGCGTTAAAAGGATCTGATGACGGAGTTAAAGATAAAATTCTTAAGAATATGTCTAAGCGTGCAGCCGAAATGCTAATTGATGATTTAGAAACAAAAGGTCCAGTTAAATTAAGTGAAGTTGAACTTGCTCAGAAAGAGATTTTAGCCATCGCACGTAGAATGTCTGAGTCTGGAGAAATTTCATTAGGTGGTGGTGGCGGTGAAGAATATGTCTGATAATATTATCAAAAAAAATCAAGCTGTAACCAAGCCTTATACCTTAAATGATATATCAATACAAAAAACAGAAAATCCTAGAACTGCATTTGATGACCCAGTTAAAAAACTAACTGTTGCTGAGATTGGTGACATAGAAGAACAAGCGAGAAAAGAAGGTTATGAAGCTGGCTTTAATGAAGGGCACAAAGATGGCTTAATTGCCGGGCAAGCAGATGTTAATGCAAAAGTAAGAAAATTTAAGGCTTTAATTAATTCATTAAATAAACCTTTAGAATTAATCGATGATGAAGTCATCGATCAACTTGTTAAATTATCAATAACTGTATCTCGCCAAATTATTAGACGTGAATTAAAAATTGATCCAGGGCAAGTAATGGCCGTGGTTCGAGAATCTATGTCGATATTACCGGCTTCAGCGCGAGATATTAAAATATTTTTGCATCCAGAAGATGCTCGTTTGGTTAGAGAAATATTATCAGTCGATGACGATGGTGAACGACCTTGGAAAATTGTTGATGATCCAGTATTAACGCATGGTAGTTGTCAGGTTAAATCGAAAGATTCTTTTATTGATGCGAGTGTTGAGCAACGTCTTAATCAAGTTATATCTGATTTACTGGGTGACGAAAGAAATAAAGATACTGACAATTCAAGTGCTACGGATTAATTTAGTATGATAAATAGTGTATCTGATAAAGATAAAGGCAGTAATATTAATCATGCCAACGTTTGGCGTGATAAATTAACCGAAATGAATACTCGAATCGAATCCTCTACTAAATTAATTGTGGAAGGTAAATTAGTTCGTATGGTCGGATTAACATTAGAAGCTGTTGGCGTTCATGCCGCTTTAGGTGCACGCTGTATTGTAAAAAGTCCTGATAAAGATTCTATCGAAGTTGAAGTTGTTGGATTCTCAGGTGATAAATTATATTTGATGCCAACTGGTGATGTTCGTGGCATTGGACCTAATGCACGTGTTATTCCAACTGGAAGTGTTTATGAAGCAGCTGTTGGTGATGAACTTTTAGGTCGAGTATTAGATGGTGAAGGTACACCGCTCGATGGTTTGGGGCATCCACGAACTACACAACGATTACCGTTAACGGGAAAACATATTAATCCATTATTACGTGCGCCAATTCGAGATCCATTGGATGTCGGTGTTCGGTCTATCAATGCTTTATTAACGGTTGGACGTGGTCAGCGCATGGGGTTATTTGCTGGTAGTGGTGTTGGTAAAAGTATTTTATTGGGAATGATGACGCATTTTACAACTGCAGATGTTATTGTTGTTGGTTTAATTGGTGAACGTGGTCGTGAAGTCAAAGAGTTTGTAGACAATATTCTTGGTAAAGAAGGTTTAAAACGTTCTGTTGTTATTGCTGTACCTGCTGATTATACACCGGTGATGCGCTTACACGGAGCCTATCTTGCTACTAGTGTCGCTGAATATTTTCGTGATCAGGGTAAACAAGTATTATTATTAATGGATTCATTAACCCGTTTTGCTCAGGCTCAACGTGAGGTTGCTCTTGCTGTGGGTGAACCACCTGCAACAAAAGGTTATCCACCATCGGTTTTTGCTCGTTTACCACAACTTGTAGAACGTGCTGGCAATGGTGATGTCGGTGGAGGTTCAATAACAGCATTTTATACGGTTCTTACTGAAGGTGATGATAATCAAGATCCAATTGCAGATGCAGCGCGTGCAATTTTAGACGGACATATCGTTTTATCTAGGCAATTAGCTGAGAGTGGTCATTTTCCTGCAATAGATGTTGAAGCATCTATTAGTCGTGCTATGACAGAAATTGTTTCAGCCGAACAACTCTCAATGATTCGTACTATTCGCCATTATTATTCTGTTTATCAACAAAACCGAGATTTAATTAGTGTTGGGGCATATAGTGTTGGTAGTGATCATGAAATTGACAAGGCAATAAGAATTCATCCATTTATTATGCAATTTTTAGAACAAGACATGAAACATGCGGTAAATTGGTCTGATAGTTATAAAGATTTGTGTGATTTAATTAACGCTGAAACAGCACATACACAGGGTTTACAAAATACAGAGTCACTTGAAATCGATACCCAATAAACCATGAAAAAGTCAAAACGATTTATTCCTTTAGCAAAAATAGCAGCTAATAAAGAATTAGTGACAGCTAAAGCGCTTGGCGAAGTTAATAATAATTTAAAGAATCAAAAAAATAAATTAAATAGTTTGCTCCAATATCGTGAAGAATATGTTTTGTCATTTAAGCAGCACGGTAAAAAAGGTATGGATGGTTCACAATTACACACGTATCAAAAATTTTTAGAGAATATTGATAATGCTCTTAATCAACAACGAGGTTTGATTGCAGCAGCAGAATCGGCCTGTGAAAAACAACAACAAAGTTGGAAAGCACAACATACTAAAACTAAAATAATGGATAATGTTATCGAAAAATATCAGAAAGATGAGCTACATGATGAAAACAAACAAGAACAAAAAGACAATGATGAGCGTAATTCTCGTTCACACCAAACTAACTTAGATAAATAGTGATTAATGTGCTAGTTAATCTCAGCCTAGTTATATTGGGTATGGTTATTGCTGTTATCATTTAGCATATAATTATTTTTATTCACGTTGTTAAAATTACCCTTTTTGGCATAGTCATTGCTAATACCTCTATATAAATAAATAAACCACAGAGTTTTTGGAGAGAGAAATGACTGTGCAAACACTATCTACGTTAGCTACTGGTACTGAGGGTTCTAATAAACTATTGAATAGTAATGGGAAAACAGAAAGTGCTAATGAAGGACTAAGCTTTAATGCCACTATGAGTGAGACTGCTTCTGATTATAAGTTGGATGAACAAAAATACTTGTTATCCGATGGTCAGATTTTAACAACTGAACAGTTACTTGAAATGCTTGAAAACGGCAATGCTTTGCCGGGAATCAATTTGCCCTCCATGGCAGAATTGCAACACTATCGAATTCAAGCTGCAATTGGATCTTCCAAATTTCAGCCACTTGTTGATACACGATTTATAAACAGGGAAGTTAATTTTGAAGCAGGCAATCCTGGTTCAAATAAATTCAGCTTGGATCAACAACAATTTATGAATCAACAGTTTAACCAAAATCAACTAGGCAAGACTAGTGCTGCTTTACCAGAACAAATGCTGGTGTCATTTAATGATCTGAATTCAATGAATAAAACAGCTACTGCATCATCAATAAATGGGTTTAATGCACTTTATGGTTATCATTTGGCGGCTGGTGTTGACGGGGTTTCGGTTGCTACCACGAGTTCGTTGAGTATAGCGACTCCGGTACAGCATCCTCAATGGAATCAATCACTTGGTCAGAGTGTTCAATGGATGGTTAATAATAATATCCAACAGGCAGACATTAAATTAAATCCACCTGATTTAGGAATGTTGGATATACGAATTAGTGTTAATAACGATCAAGCCTCGGTTACATTTTCTGCTCCTAATTCTGCTGTGCGAGATGCACTTGAATCAGCTATGCCACGATTACGTGAGATGTTAGAAGAGTCAGGTATTTCGTTAACTGATGTTAACGTTTCTGAACATTCATTAGAGCAAGAACAACAAAATTCTGATTCGAATGAAGCGACAAAAAGTATCAATGCCGAAGAAGATGTTAACTCAGTAGCTCAGGATGCTAACAGTAGCATGGCTAATAACTCCAATCATATCGGTTTATTGGATACTTTTGCCTGAGAAATTATATTTATTTTTTATGGTTATTATTTTATGAGTTGCTAATTTAATAAGGATGTTGCAAGAGGTTCTTACTTAAAATATAAGGGATTTTGTTAGTAACGATTTAACATTCTACCGTGTTTTATTCTTGTATCTTAATTCAGATTTATTTACATAATATCCTCGTAATTTATTAAAGATCCGATAATGCTTGTCGATATCAGTTTTATGTGTATTCAGTGATTAATAATTGAACGAGATAAATGTGAGTACTAGCGTAACTATTCAATGTGAAGATGTTGTAAATATTTCAGGTGTCAACCTACTGCAACAAGATATTAAGGCAGCCATTATCGATGCAGATGAAATTTTAATTAAAGCTGATAATGTTGAGCGTATTGATGCAGCATCATTACAAATGTTTGCAGCACTTTTTCATGACGCTGAAGAATTAGGAATTAGTGTCCGTTTGGATACTCCTAGTGACGCTTTGATTGAGTCGGTAAAAATTTTGGGTCTGACTGATTTATTAAAAGTTGATTGTATTAAATAACATAGTTGTAAAATCACACGCGGAGTTTATATGACAAGAATATTAGCAGTTGATGATTCTGCATCAATACGGCAAATGGTCAGCTTTACCATTAAAGGCGCAGGTTATGATGTTGTAGAGGCAAACGATGGGGTTGATGCTTTATCAAAAGCAAAAACACAAAAGTTTGATTTAGTTATAACTGATGTGAATATGCCAAATATGGATGGTATCAGTTTAATAAAGGAATTGCGCAATTTAGCAAATTATAAATTTACTCCTATGTTGATGTTAACGACTGAAAGTGGCGGTGATAAAAAAGCTGAAGGAAAATCGGCTGGTGCAACAGGTTGGATTGTGAAGCCATTTAATCCTGATCAATTACTCACAACGATAAAAAAAGTTTTGGGTTAGATACTATTAAGGAATAAAGCATGACTTTTGATATGTCCCAATTTTTGGATACCTTCTATGACGAAAGTTTTGAAGGTTTGCAAATAATGGAAAATGAATTATTAAACCTGGATGTGGGTGCAGCAGATTCAGAAACAATTAATACTATATTTCGTGCAGCACATTCAATAAAAGGTGGTAGTGGTACCTTTGGACTAAATTCTGTTGCTGATTTTACGCATGTGATGGAGACCTTGCTTGATGAAATGCGTGATGGACGACGTGATGTTACTCAAGTAGCTGTTGATTTATTATTAGCCTCAGTTGATGTTTTAAACAATATGTTGCAAGCATTAAAAGATGGGGATGATCTTGATCATGAAAAAATTTCAAGTATACATGATGATTTAGAAAAATTATTACATGGTGAAGAAATAACTACTTCAACTAAAAAGCCGAGATCTACAATTAGTGCAACTAAAAGTGAAAAATCCCCAGAGCAAGAAAAAGATGCTAATGATTGTTGGATAATAGCATTTAAACCCTATGAAAATATGCTTAAAACGGGTAATGACCCAGTTCGTATTTTAACTGAATTAAGCAATTTAGGTGAATATAGTGCTGAAGTTGATTTATCAAATTTACCGAAATTTAATGATTTAAACCCAGAAAACTGTTATTTAACATGGGACATAAGGTTGACAGGTGCAACGACCGAAGCAGCAATAATAGAAAATTTTGATTGGGTCGAAGATGAGTGTGATTTATCGATTACTGCTCAAGGAAATCAAGAAACTGTTTCGGTTGATAGTTCAGAAACCGATGTTAAACCTGATAAAGTAAATGTAAAACATAATAGGCGTGCAAGTGATCGACGAACGGCAACTAAAGAAGCTGCTTCAATTCGAGTTAATATTGATAAAGTTGATGATTTAATTAATATGGTGGGTGAATTAGTTATAACTCAATCAATGCTTAGTCAATTAGGTTCTGCTGATAGTTTTGATCAGTCACAAATAGAAAAAATGCGTGAAGGTTTGACACAATTAGAACAACACACTAGAGAATTGCAAGAAAGTGTGATGCGAATTCGTATGATGCCAATCAGTTTTGCGTTTCAACGCTTTCCACGTTTAGTGCATGATTTAAGCCAAACCTTTGGGAAACAAATAGAACTAAAACTATCAGGTGAATCAACTGAATTAGATAAAACTGTAATGGAAAAAATAGGTGATCCATTGGTTCACTTAGTTCGTAATTCGTTGGATCATGGTATCGAGTCACCAGAAGTTCGAGAAGAACATGGTAAGTCACCAACTGGAACCATAGAATTAAATGCTTTTCATCAAGGTGGAAATATTGTTATCGAAATAATTGATGATGGTGCTGGTCTAAATAAAGAACGAATTTTAAATAAAGCAATTGAAAAAGGTCTGGCAAAAAGTGTTGATATTTTACCGGATGATCAAATATACGATATGATTTTTCGACCCGGTTTTTCAACTGCTGAAGTTGTTACTGATGTATCGGGTAGAGGTGTAGGAATGGATGTTGTTCGACGTAATATTCGTTCGTTAGGTGGCTCTATTGAGGTTCGCTCAGAGTCTGGTGTTGGTAGTAAATTTACCATTCGCTTACCATTGACTCTGGCAATTTTAGATGGACAGCTTGTACGGGTGGGCGGTGAAACTTATATTGTACCATTGATTTCAATAATCGAATCACTACAAATTAAGCCTGAATTAATTAGCGGTGTAACTGGCGCTGCTGAAGTTTATAAATTACGAGACGATTACATTCCCATAGTTCGTTTGTATCAAATGTTTGATGTCGTTCCAGAAAATAAAAATATCGACCAAGGTTTATTAGTTGTCGTAGAAGCTGAAGGTAAGAAAATCGCTATTTTAGTTGATGATTTACTTGGTCAACAACAAGTTGTGATTAAATCATTGGAAACTAATTTTAGAAAGGTTAATGGCTTATCAGGTGCAACAATTCTTGGTGATGGTACAGTTGCTTTAATTATTGATATAACGGGACTAATGAGTATCTATCAAGAGAATAAATTTAAACCTGATTTAAAAGTAATTGATGGTGGCATTGCCGCCGCATGAGGAAAATGATATGGCTGAAGCAGCTCAACAAGATGTAACTAATATTGACGATAATGATAAACGTGAGTTTCTGACCTTTATGTTAGCTGGTGAAGAATATGGCGTGGATATATTACGTGTACAAGAAATTAAAGGTTGGGATGAAGTAACCAATATTCCAAATACTCCAGATTACATACGTGGTGTTATCAATTTACGCGGATCAATTGTTCCTATTATTGATATGCGTTTACGTTTTGCTTTAGAAAGCAAAGAATACGATGCAACTACAGTGGTTGTAGTGTTAAGAATTGAAAATGATAAAGGCAGTGATCGTACTATGGGAGTCGTTGTTGATGCTGTTTCTGATGTTTATAATGTTCCTAAAATAGATATAAAACCTTCACCGGATTTTGGTCTTGCCGTTGATACTGAATTTGTTAATGGCTTAGCAACTGTGGCAGAAAAAATGATTATAGTTTTAAATATTGATCATATGCTTAATGCCAAAGAATTAGCGGCAGTTGAATCGTTAATTGATGAGGCATAAATTATAGTATGCGAGTAATTGCAGTAATGAATCAAAAAGGTGGTGTTGGAAAAACAACGACTACGATGAATTTAGCTCATGCCTTGGCTCGCATGAAAAAAAAAGTGCTTGCGATAGATCTCGATCCGCAGGCACATTTAACAGCAGGTCTTGGTGAATTAACACATTTGCAATCAGGTATCGACGAAGTTTTAATTGACGGTCAAAGTATTAAAAACGTTGTTCATCAAACTCGCGAACATTTGGATTTATTACCTGCTGGAGAGCATTTAGGTGAAATGGAGCATTCAACTGAAGGTGGTGCACAACGTGGGTATAAACTGGATAAAGCCATACATGAACAGGTGACGGACAAAGATTTTGTATTAATTGACTGTCCGCCATCATCGGGTATTTTAGGTATGAATGCGTTATTAGCTGCAACAGAAATCTTAATACCCGTGTCTGGAGATTTTTTTGCTTTACAAGGGTTGTCAAGGTTAATAACGATATTTAAACATTTAGAAGATGTTTTGGATAAAGATATACAAAAGTGGGTTGTACTGACACGTTTTCATGAACGAAGAAAATTAGCACAAGAGGTTCGTGAAAAAATTGTTAGTTATTTTCCAAACAGTGTTTTGTCTACACATATACGCGAAACCGTTGCCCTTGCAGAAAGTCCCGGATTTGGACAAAGTATATTCGAATATCAATCTGGAAGTAATGGCGCTAAAGATTATCAAGCATTAGCCGAGGATATGGTTAACGAAAATTTTTATCATTAATGGATTAGTTTTAATGTCGAGAAATAGGTGTGTTGATGGTCGACAGTAGTAAAGATAGTATAGATTTTTTAGAGAAGTCTAGAGTGGACATTCAAATGGAGCAACAAAATAATATCTGCCCGGTATCCGATAATTACTATAGTAAATGTCCGGTGATGCGTAGTTATTATTATTTAGTTGAAGAATTTTTTGCTTCGTGGAGTTGGTCTGGTTAATTGAGCTTACATTAAACTTGGAATAGATATTGTGGCAACAAAAAAGCCAAAAAAACCGAATACGCAAGTTAAGTCTGCTAAATTGACGAAAACTTCGAAATCAAAAAAACTAGGGTTTGATCCGTTATCGTGGATGAATGAGCACGCCGGAGATGATTCTGTTATGAAAAGCGAAACAGAAAAAACTAGCAGTATGGATCAAAATAAAGTGAGTAAAAAAGTGTCTAATAAAAAACACCCCTTGGGGTTGAACGTTGAAGTTTTAGAGTCGAGTTTTTCTGCAGTAGCGCCTCAAGCAGAGCAGCTAGTTGCGTTATTCTATAGTAAACTATTTAATACTCATCCAGAAGTGAAACCATTATTTGAAAATACTACCCCAAAGCAACAACAAACAAAATTATTGGCTGCATTGAAAATTGTAATTTCCAATTTAAATAATGTCGATGCCTTAGCTAAAGTATTAACGACTTTAGGTGAAAAGCACCAAGCTTATGGTGCAGTTGAAGCTCATTATCCGGTAGTACGAGATACTTTATTATCCGCTTTACAAGAAATAGCCGGGGATTCTTGGACTCAAGAAATTTATACTGCTTGGTTTGATGCGTTAAATGTCATTGCTAAGGTGATGACGGATGCTTATTCTGAGAATGTTGTTGATATTCATGCCACACATGAGGTGGATGAAGATGATTACATTTCACCGCTCGGACTTGATGTTAAAACCTTAGAGTTTAGTTTTAACTTATTAGCACCTAAAGCTGAAGATTTAGTTTTACGCTTTTATGATGAGTTATTTAAACGTTATCCAGCTGTGATTCCATTATTTAAAGATACGACTAAAGCTAAGCAGCAAGTAAAATTATTAGCAGCTTTAAAGTTAGTGGTGGCCAATTTACGGCAACCTGATGTTTTAGCTAAAGCCTTAACAGAAATGGGGCTGCGTCATCAAAGTTATGGTGTTGAACCCGAGCATTATGATGCTGTTCGAGATACGTTATTATTTGTTATGCAAGAATTTGCTGGTTCTGCATGGAATGACATAATTGAAACTGCTTGGCGACAGGCTTTAAATTTAATTGCAAAGGTTATGACCGATGCTTATAGCAACACAGAGGATGAGACAATGTCTACAAATGTAACTGATATGGGTGCAGGTTTATCTCATGATGAACGAACTGAATTAACTCGCTTACGATCGGCTGTTTCTGGTGCAATGCAACCAATAATGATGATTGATCGAGATTTTAATATTACCTACACCAATCAAGCTACGATAGATATGTTGGCTAAACACGAAGCCGCAATAGCGCAAGTATTTCCCGGTTTTAAAGCGTCTAACATCATGGGTTCATGTATCGATCAGTTTCATAAAAATCCTGCTCATCAACGAAATATGTTGAGTGATCCTAAAAACCTGCCTTACAGCACTAATATCCAAGTTGGGCCACTCAGTTTTAAATTAAATGTTACCGCTATGGTAGATGGAGAGGGTAATTATCTTGGCAATACTTTGGAATGGTCTGATATCACTGATACATTGATTAAAGAAGATCAAGCTATAAAATTACAAGGTGCAATGGATGGCTCAATGCTAGCGAGTATGATGGTGGATCGTGATTTAATTGTTACCTACGCCAATAAAGCAACCATTGATTTATTAACCAAATACCAAACTCAATTAGCTAGTGTTTATCCTGGGTTTGTTCCTAGTGATATAATTGGAACCTGCATAGATACTTTCCATAAAGATCCAGCCATGCAGCGCCGTTTATTAAGTGATCCGAGTAATCTACCACACCAGGCTGATATTCAAATTGGTGATTTAAAATTTTCACTCAATGTAACGGCTATAATGGACACTGCTGGTGTTTATGTGGGTAATAGTCTGGAGTGGTCTGATGTCACTGAGATTCGTCAACGCGAAAGTAATGTGACGCGTTTACAAGGAACAATTGACGGTGCGATGACAGCGATGATGATGATCGATAGAGATTTTATTATCACCTATGCTAATAAATCAACAGTTGATTTGTTAACCGAGCACGAAGCAACATTAGCGATGACTTTTCCTGGATTTAAAGCGGCGAATGTTATTGGTTCCTGTATCGATATGTTTCATAAAAATCCAGCGCATCAACGAAACTTATTAGATGATCCAAATAATTTACCTTATCAAACCGATATTCAAGTCGGACCACTACAATTTGCATTAAATGTCACGGCAATTAAAGATGCTGATGGCGATTATGTGGGTAATGCTTTGGAATGGTCGGATGTTACCGAGCAACGACAAAAAGATCTTGAAGTCGCACGCTTACAATCAGCTGTAGATGGCGCTCAAGCAAATTTAATGATTTGTGATACAGATTTAGTCATTACCTATGCTAACCCTGCAGTTATTAATATGATGTTAAATCGAACTGAAAAATTACGTGGGATGTTCCCGGGGTTTGATGTCCATAATTTAGTTGGGCAATGTATTGATCAATTTCATAAGAATCCGGCTCATCAACGTAATTTATTAGGTAATGCGGCAAACTTACCTGCGAGTGCTGAAATAGCTTTAGGTGATATTGAGTTTGAAGTTAACGCAACAGCAATTACTGATTCACAAGGTAATTTTATGGGCAACATGGTTGAATGGCGTGACATTACTGAACAGAAAGATGCGGAGCGACAAATACAGGGCTTAATTGAATCTGCAGTTGCAGGAAAGCTCGATGTTCGAATTGATTCAGAACAATACAGTGGTTTTATGGAAGTACTCGGTAATGGAATTAATGCATTGATGGAAGCTGTGGTGGTTCCTTTACGTGAAGGTCAAAAAGTTGTCCAAGCATTAGCTGAAGGGCGATTAACTGAAACCATGGAAGGTGAGTTTCATGGTGAATTTGGTGATCTTCGCGATGCGATGAATACTTCAGTGACTAATTTATTAAATATGGTAAACCAAATTCGTGATTCGGCTGATAGTATTGGCTCATCTTCTTCTGAAATTGCCGAAGGCAATGTTAATTTGAGCCAGCGTACAGAAGAGCAAGCTTCAAGTCTTGAAGAAACAGCCTCAAGCATGGAACAAATGACATCAACGGTAAAACAAAATGCTGATAATGCCCGTGAAGCAAATCAATTGGCTTTAGCTGCTTCTACTCAAGCTCAATCAGGTGGTGAGGTTGTTAGCAAAGCTGTTAATGCAATGTCTGAAATTAATAATAGCAGCAAAAAGATAGCTGATATCATTGGTGTAATTGATGAAATAGCATTTCAAACTAACCTATTAGCTTTAAATGCAGCAGTAGAAGCAGCGCGTGCTGGTGAGCAAGGTCGAGGTTTTGCTGTAGTGGCTGGTGAAGTTAGAAATTTAGCACAACGCTCAGCAGGTGCCGCGAAAGAAATTAAGGGGTTAATTAATGACAGCGTTGAAAAAGTTGATGATGGCTCTCGTTTAGTTGATGAAACAGGAAAAACCTTAGATGAAATCGTTAATGCTGTTAAAAAAGTGAGTGATATTATTTCAGAGATCGCTGCTGCTAGCCAAGAACAGTCGTCTGGTATTGAAGAAGTAAACAGGGCCATTACTCAAATGGATGAGATGACGCAGCAAAATGCTGCGCTGGTGGAAGAAGCTGCTGCAGCCAGTGAAGCCATGAATGAACAAGCTGGTGGCTTAAATGAGTTGATGAACTTTTTTGAAGTTGGTGATGCGTCGTCATTACAACCAGAAGCAGCAGCTTCAGTTCGTCCAGCATCTCCAAGACAAGCACCTGCTGCTAGTAGACAAGCAGCCCCAGCAGCTAGAAAACGTCCTGTTGTTAAAGATGAAGGTGATGAATGGGAGGATTTTTAATTGCTAGCTGCTAAAAAATCAAATGTTCCTAAAGTTAAACGACGTGAGTTTGAGTTTACGGAAAAAGATTTTAATTTTATTCAACAGTTAGTTGCTGAAAGTACCGGGATTGTTTTATCCGAAGGTAAGCGTGATATGGTGTATAGCCGTTTAACGCGCAGAATTCGTGAATTAAAATTAAATAGTTATAAAACTTATTGTGATCGGTTAAAAGCTGGCGATGAAGCTGAATTAATTGCTTTTACTAATGCTATAACAACTAATTTGACATCTTTTTTTCGTGAACCTCATCACTTCGAGTTTTTAAAAGACAAATTGTTACCTGAAATTAAAAAAAATAAAATCTCACGTAAACTTCGTATTTGGTCTGCTGGCTGTTCCTCTGGTGAAGAGCCGTATTCTATAGCAATGGTCGTTCATGAGGTTTTTGAAGATGTTTTAGATAATTGGGATATTAAAATATTAGCAACGGATCTTGATAGCAATATGGTGCAAACAGCAGCTAATGGTATCTATACTGATGAACGAGTTACTGGATTAACCAAGCCAAGGTTAAATAAATTTGTTAAAAGTGGTTCAGGACATAATTCTGGTAAGGTAAAGATGTCGCCTAAGTTACAAAATTTAATTACGTTTAAAGAACTTAATTTGATGAATGAGTGGCCAATTAAAGGACCATTTGACTTTATGTTTTGCAGAAATGTTGTTATATATTTTGATAAGCCAACACAAAAAATATTATTTGAACGTTATGCGAATATACTCGCATCAGATGCTCATTTATTTATTGGGCATTCAGAATCACTTCATAATGTTACTGATAGATTCAATTTATTGGGAAAAACTATCTATCAAAAAGAACATTGAAACCATGATGTGGAGAGTTTAAATCGATAATTTAAGTCAATTTAAAAAAGATAGACATGAGGGTATTCCCTCCTGTTTGCCCGGTTTCGAACATATTAATCGATATTGGGATAGAGTACATAATTGTTATTCGGCTAAAATTTTGCCTGGGCAATATTATGTGACGACTCAGGGTGAAATGATATCAACTGTGTTAGGTTCATGTGTATCAGCGTGCATACTGGACCCTATTATGGGTGTTGGTGGTATGAATCATTTTATGTTGCCGGCAACAAAGAGTTCTATTGATCCTGCCAGTAGTAATAGCGATGCTACGCGATATGGTAATCATGCAATGGAACAAATGATTAATGCTATTTTAAAAGCTGGTGGGCGTCGTGAAAATTTAGAAGTAAAGTTGTTTGGCGGCGGTAAAGTTTTAGGTGATATGAAAAAAATTGATATTGGTCAAAAAAATATTGTATTTATTCGAAGCTATATTGCTATCGAAGGTCTACGTGTTTTGACTGCTGATTTAGGTGATATTTATCCGAGAAAGGTGTTGTACTTTACTGAGCATGGTAAAGTAAAAATGAAAAAATTGAAATCTGTGCATAATAAAACTATTGCTGAACGTGAAAACACCTATAAACATGAAATTAATAAGCAACCGGTTGTGGGAGATGTTGAACTTTTTTAAAAGGTTTATCTGGAGATAATGAGTAAAATAAAAGTTTTAATCATTGATGATTCTGCTTTAGTCAGGCAAATTCTTACTGAAATATTATCATCCGATCGTGGAATTGAAATTGTGGGCATTGCTCAAGACCCGTTAATTGCTCGAGAAAAAATTAAAGAGTTAAAACCGGATGTTATTACACTGGATGTTGAAATGCCAAAAATGGATGGTGTTACTTTTTTAAAAAATTTAATGCGCTTACATCCTCTTCCTGTCGTTATGATTTCATCGTTAACCGAAAAAGGTGCAGAAATTACTTTAGAAGCTCTTGAAATTGGTGCTGTTGATTTTGTGGCAAAACCAAAAATAGATGTTAAAGAAGGTTTGGAAGATTATGCTCGTGAGATAATTTCAAAAGTTAAAGTTGCAGCTAATACAATAGTACAGGTATATACTGAAAAAAAATCAAGCTCACCATTTATGGATGTTGCTCCAAAATTGTCTGCCGATGCTGTTATTGGCAAATCTCATAATTCAAAACGTTTTAAGACTACCGACAAAATTATTGCTATTGGTGCTTCAACGGGTGGCACGGAAGCAATTAAAGATGTGTTAATGTTATTACCACCGGATGCACCGGGCACCATCATTAGTCAGCATATCCCTGAAGCATTTAGTGGCCCGTTTGCATTACGAATGAATAAAAGTTCAGCCATGACTGTCTGCGAAGCACAAGATGGGCAACAAATTTTACCGGGGCACGTTTATATCGCTCCTGGCAGTCACCATTTAATGATTGAACGTAGCGGTGCGTTATATATTTGTAAACTTAGTGATGGTCCACCGGTCAATCGTCACCGACCGAGTGTTGATGTGATGTTTCGATCCGTTGCTCAAAATGTTGGCCCTAATGCTATTGGTGTTATTCTGACTGGAATGGGTGATGATGGTGCTAAAGGCTTAAAAGAAATGTTAGAAGCTGGTGCACCAACGATGGTGCAAGATGAAAAAACCAGTGTTGTCTGGGGGATGCCGGGTGAAGCTTATAAAATTGGTGCAACAGAATTTGCATATCCGCTAAAAGACATTGCGGCTGAGATTATTAAAAAATATAAATAATAAATTTTTAATAAAAAGTAACCAATTATTCAACATGATAGCCATGCGTTAAATTTAAGTTGTTAGTTTTATTTATTTAAATTTCTGTCAGTTTTTTGTCTCATTTGTATTTTCATTTAATTAACCACTATAACACCTTGTATTCTTTTATTTATTTATTTTCGTATTAGCATTTTATAATGCTCTCGTAATTTATTGGCAACTAAAGAAAAGCATCATTTTTGCCGACACAGAGACCATATATGAAACACTCACCAAGATTAAAGAAAAACTAGCATTGTTCTAGCATTGCAGGTTTTCACTGAGTGTGTGGCGATATACATTGATATTGTTTTGTCAGTTTACGTTTAAGTGATTTTGTAGGAATTATTAATTGAGTTCTCAAAAACCAAAATATACTAATACACAACCTATTATTAATAACGCATTGGTAGAAAAGCATGCGCCTTTAGTAAAACGTATTGCATATCATTTGTCAGCTCGTCTGCCACCGAGCGTGGTGGTTGATGATTTAATTCAAGCGGGAATGATGGGATTATTAGATTCTGCTAGAAACTATGATGTTACTCAAGGGGCAAGTTTTGAAACATATGCCACTATTCGAGTTCGTGGTGCAATGTTAGATGAGTTGCGCCGTAACGATTGGGCTCCTAAATCGGTGCATAAAAAAGCTCGCGATTTGGCTAAAGCAATGCAGACTATTGAGTCGTCCACTGGGCGTGACGCACGAGATCATGAAATTGCTAAGATGATGGAGATCACAATTCAGGAATATCACCAGATTTTACAAGATGCGAATACTTGTCGTGTACTAAACTTTGATGAGTTCGGTATATCAGATGAATTCTCTAACATGAGCGAGGACACTAAAAATTTTGGTCCTATGGAGGGTTTACAAAATGATGAGTTACAATCGGTATTAGCAGAAGCCATCACTACCTTACCAGAACGAGAACGATTAATTATTAGCTTGTATTATGATGTTGAGTTGAACTTACGCGAGATAGGTACGATATTGGGCGTGAGTGAATCCAGAGTCAGTCAGCTGTTAAGCCAATCCCATTTACGCTTACGTGCACGGTTAAGTGAGTTACTAGACGTACCACTTGGTACATAAATTAACCAATTGGGCTATTGCAAGCAGTATATTCACATTTATTGTGATGAATTAGCTAGTATTTATAGCGATATTAGCTAAAGTTATCTATGGTTAGCAAGCCGTTGAATGAGGCTTGTTAAGATAAGGAGAAAAACATGCAGTTTTCAGATATTTTTATTATTTTCCCGAGTGTTGGTTTAAGTATTTTATTTTGGGTTATCGTTATTCCTGTTGCGCTTTATCTCGCACGCACACCTGCGCACCGGGCGATTTTGGCTTTTAGCCGTGTTGTGCATTATTCCATGCGATTAAGTTCGCATTCTGTTTTAATCGCAGAAGCGAAATTAGTCGCGCGAAATAAAGAAGTGCTACTTGCTGCTGGACGTGAAAATTCAGAACGTATTATAGAGCGTGAGTTTGATCGCATTGATGCAACTGTGCGTAAAGATTTAGCTGAATATCCATCTTTACATCGACGTTTGTCGGAAGACATTGCAAAAATCGATGAAGATTATTCTCAAAGCACCGAAGTGCCACCCGAACCACCTGGTTGGGTTAAGGCGGTTGAAGCTGTTGCTAAAATTCCAGTATCAAAAGGTGATCCCACTGTTGGAAATATTTTAGATGATATTCACCATTCGTTAAAAAAGGCGAGCACTCATGCACTCGAAGAGTATCGGCGCTCGAGTCATAAGCGACATAACTTACTAAATAAAATGATGCCGCACTGGCGTAAACTATTATCTGTATTAACTCAAGTTGATAAAAATGTTAATAGCTTGCTTGAGCGTTCCAAGGTGATTGATCGCCGTATGGATGATTATGAACATATTATCAAGCAATCTGATCGTGCTGTTCGAATGGAATCATCATCGTCATTAACACAATTTTTTATCTCGGCATTTGTTTTGACTATCGCTGTTGGTGGCGCAATGATTAACTTTAATTTAATTGCCTTACCGATGTCTGAAATGGTTGGCGCTAAAAGTCAAATTTTAGGATTTCCCATGTCTGAAGTTGCGGCTTTGGTTATTATTTTAGTTGAAATATCATTAGGTATCTTTATGATGGAATCAATGCGGATTACACGTTTGTTTCCAGTTATTGGAGCCTTAAACGATAAACTTCGAGTCAAAATGATGTGGGTTACATTTAGTTTTCTTCTGGCTTTAGCATCTGTCGAAGCTGGTTTGGCTTATATGCGCGAAATATTGTCAGAACAAAATTCTGCAGTTGCCGCATCATTAATTGCGAATCAAGGTGAGTTGGTTGTTGATAATTCTTTACGATGGATAACGACAGCTGCTCAAATGGGGCTTGGTTTTATTTTACCTTTTGCACTGGTACTGGTGGCTATTCCTTTTGAATCGTTTGTGCATTCGTTACGAACAGTTACAGGTGTTGTTGGTGTTGCTGGGTTACGTCTAATAGCTACATTGTTACGTTTTGTGGGTGTTGTGGCACGTTATTTTGGTAATAGTTTGATTCATGGATATGATCTTATTATTTTCGTACCATTATGGATAGAAAAATTAATTCGTGATCGTAATGAATCTGAAACAGCATCAATATAATAATTAAAGGGGAAGGAAATGAAAAACAGGATTTTAGCGTTAGCTAGTATAGTGCTGATAGCATTGGCTTTAAATGCTTGTAATAATGAAAAAGTTTCTTTGGATCAAGGGGTATATATGCTCTTGGATACTTCAGGCACTTATACTAAAGAGTTAAAGCAAGCACAGCGAATTATCAATTTTACGCTAGCCAAACTAAAGCCAGGGGATACCTTTGCGGTTGCTCGAATTGATACGGGCAGTTTTAATGAAAAAGATATTATTCATAAACAGACCTTTGATGGTCGACCTAGCTTGGCAAATCAGCAAAAACGTATTTTTCGTCAAGTCATTGATAAATTCATTAAAGACGTTAAACCAAGTGCCTACACGGATATAACGGGGGGCATGCTTCAAGGTATTGAGTATTTAAATGAAGCAAAACCCGGCACTAAAACCATCCTAATTTTTTCTGATTTAAAAGAAGAATTACAAAAAGGTTATAAACGTGATATTCCTTTAAGTCTAAATGGCTATATTGTTATTGCTGTTAATGTAACCAAATTACGTTCTGATAATATCGACCCACGAGAATACCTTGATAGAATGGAAAGTTGGCGTATCAAAGTAGAAGAGGGTGGTGGTGAATGGCGCGTAATCAATGACTTAGAGCGTTTAGAACCTATTTTTAGTAAGTAGTTTAGAATTCACTTAATTTTGGTATTTCGCATTTAATGACTAACAACGAGTTAATGAATTTGCTAAATAGATAGTAATGTAATTCACATACTTTTAAGTATAAATTTAAGATGGTACTGTAGGTGCCGATAACATCATTAGAATGTGACATTAACGTGGGTATTAAATGAGTCATACCATTGCTGAATTAAGAGAATTAAACCCAATGTGGGTTTATGAACATAATTATATTACTTTATTAGAATTATTTCCTTTTCTAAAGAATGATCAGCGTGATGAAGTTTTTTATATTAATGAAGATGCTGAATTAAAAATTAAAATATTAGAACGCTGTAAATTTACCAATATTATTCAAATCGATCTAAACTATCTATCAGAAACTAACAATCAGCAGTTTCTTGCTGATGTTAGATTCATGTGTCGAGTATATTATGATGCTACACTAGTAGAAGTGATATCGTATCAAGATTTAGCAAGAATACTTCCCGAGTATACGTTTCCAAATAAACAAATGTGTCAACCGGATGAAAAGCAACAAGCAAACTTATTGTTCTATGATTGGTTGGCAAGCATTATAGCCGGACGATATCGTGCCAAGGATATGTACGATTGTTCTAAAGCATAAAACTAGCTAGATATTTTTAGCGATGTTGTTAGTGCTAAAAGGGTCAATGTTTTGTTTTACTATTATAGTGGTTTTAACGGCGGCTTAAAAAATCGAGTGTTTTGTCGTTTATACTTGATATTATTTCTACCGTTTATTGTGTTTAGTCCTCCCGTATTCGCTCAAGAAAATAACAGTGCTATTAATGCCACCGAACAAGGTAATTATACCTTGGCATTAAATTTATGGACAAAACTGGCCGAACAGGGTGATAGTGTTGCACAATATAATCTTGGTATTTTTTATTCCGAGGGGCTCGGGACAACAGTAAATAGTTATGAGGCTACCCGATGGTTTCGCATGGCATCCCAGTCTGGTTTAGTTCAGGCATATAATAGACTGAATACCAAAAGTATAAAACCATCAGGACTAATAGCAATTAGAACCGTCGTAACACCCGAACACTGGGTATCAGAGCTTGAACCTTCACGTTATACCTTGCAATTAGCCAGCAGTAAAAATAAAAAACTAATAGAAAAATATTATTACGATAATAATCTTCAAAATTTAGCCGGTTATTACTCAAGTCTAAGACAAGGTGAACGTTGGTATGCTCTGGTTTTTGGCTCCTATGTCACCGTCTCCGAGGCGAAAGCAGCATTTAAAGATATCCCTGTTGATTTAAGAAAATGGTCACCGTGGGTACGTAAGATCAAAGATATTCATCGAATAAAAGCAGATTAGTCAGCCGATATATGCCTAAAATAACCGTTATTTTGATAATGTTTTGAACTGGTATCTAGCGTTAATCCCTTTCCAAAATTATAAGTTTAAACTAATTTTTTATACCGATCTCAGGTTAACTAACGTTGTTATTGTATTTGTCACTTATGGCGCTCATCCACACGATAGTTTGATTGTTGTAATATTGGTAAATGGTGTAACACCCAAAAAACCGCTGCAACCCAAACACCGCCAATGATTGTTGCAAATGACCACATTACCGGCCCAACTAAAATAGTCGAGCCGCGAGATTGTTGTAATCTGCCGGCGTCCTTTGCTACAGCAGCTGCAAACGCGAGATGAACTACAGCCATTAATAAGTAATACATTGTTATCATATTTTCAAAATCAAAGCCGTTAAATAAGTTTGCTGTATCCATTTGGTATCTCTCTATATATAAAATATTATTGCGTTTGTTCGGTATCAATAATTGTTATTGAGTTTGTAAACAAACTTGAATTTGGAATTAATATTCGGGTGTTATTATCAATTAAAGTGGTATAACGTAAATCAATTGCAGCGACAACACCTTCTTTACCGCCAACTGAGATGCGATCATTAATCGCAAAAGGTTGATACATTAATAATAATATCCCTGATAATAGGTTTGAAATAGTATCTTTTAACGCAAAACCAACAGCAAAGCCAGTTAATCCAAAACCAGCAATTAAAGCTGAAACATTAATTCCTAAAGTCCCTAATGCAGAAATTATTCCTAAAACAAAAAGGCTAACTCGAATTGTTCGAGCCAACAAATTTATAATGTGATCATTTAGTTTAGTTTTTTCACCAAGCCTAATAAGCGCTCGATTAACGATATTGGCAGTAATTAAAAATAACAGAAAAATGACAATTGCAAGACCAATTTTAGGACCCCATATCAGTGCAATGTTGGCGAGTGGTGTAGTATTTATTTCCATTTCAACTCTCATTCTATTTTTTGTTATTTTATCAGTATCGTCATTAAATATGTGGCACCAATA
This sequence comes from uncultured Thioalkalispiraceae bacterium, assembly GCA_964514215.1. Lineage (GTDB taxonomy): Bacteria > Pseudomonadota > Gammaproteobacteria > UBA6429 > Thiohalophilaceae > CAYQUC01. The sequence goes on along the minus strand of CAZEPW010000007.1, from coordinate 9,477 downwards.
AGTGATTATTGTGTTTAGTCATAAGTAACACTATTGATGTAATGAATAATTTATAAACAAAAAATTGAAGTTTACATGAAATTTTAATGCTTTTATCCAAATAACACATTTAATTATGTACTTTTTTCAAAAATTCCATGACAATTAGTTAGTATATTATTAATTACTTATGTTTTGGCGGTTTCATGATTTCAAGATTAAATATTTTACGACTAATTATTTATTTTTTATTCTTTCTTATTAGCTTTAATGCCGTTGCTGAGGATATTTTGATCTTCGGTACTCCACCGACACAATCTTATGAACTAACCAAAAGGAACTATGGAGAACTTGCCAATTTTTTAAGTGAAAAAATTGGTCGTACAGTGGTGATTAAACCTTCGCACTCGTTTCATGAATATACCAGAAAAATGAAAAATAATTATTATGATATTATTCTTGATGGCCCGCATTTTATAAAATATCGAATTGATAAAATGAAACATCAAGTATTAGTGAAGCAACCTGGTAAATTAAATTTTGCGATTGTTGTTAATGAAAATAGCACCATCAAAGATTTTAATGAATTATATAATAAACGGGTTTGTGCGCCGGCTACACCACATTTAGGAACGTTAACTTTTTTAGAACTTTATAAAAATCCAATTCGTCAGCCATTATTAATCCCTGTTCAAAGTTTTAGACAGGCAATAGCGTGCGTTAAAAATAATAAAGCAATTGCTGCACTTGTTCGTGATAAGTTTTGGTTTAAAAAAGTTAAAGATAAAACAGGTTTAAAAGTTATTTATATTACTGAAACGGATATGCCTGCACGAGCTTTATCGGTGAATAAATCGAAAGTTGATATTGAAACGCAACTAAAACTAGTTGAAGTGTTGACCAGTGAAAAATCAGAGTCTGTTATTAAAAAAGCATTATCTACTGTGGGTGGAAAGAAGTTTGTTAAAGCAGAACAATCAGAATATGCAAATTTACATGAGTTGTTATCTATGGTTTGGGGGTTTCATATTTGAAATATTATTACAATGAATACTAGCCGTATTCAAGCTTTAATTAAGCATTTAAAGTAAAGTCGAATAGGTTGCGATGATGTTTTTCAGCCCCAATTTTTACCGATACTTCAATCTATGGTCGATATTTATAAGCAAAAACTAACAATACACGATTTATATTAAAATTGATGTTGTGCTATCATATTAAAAAAGAATAATTAATATGATAAAAGCCATCTATGTTGCCTCAAAACAAAGACAATCTCAAATCTCAGTAAGTGATGTTGAAGTGCGCCTAGGGTTTGGTATAACCGGTGATCGTCACTTCAAAAAACGATCTCGCGTGGGACAAAATATTACTTTTATTGAATTTGAAGAAATTGCAGGTTTTAATCAGAACTATAATCAAAATATTGAATTACATGCAACACGCCGTAACATCATTACTCAAGGTGTAAAATTGAACCAGCTAGTTGGAAGAGAATTTAGTGTTGGTGATGTTCAATTTAAAGGTGTTGAGTTGTGTGAGCCTTGTATCATACTTGGACGTATCCTAAAAACTGAACGGTTATCAGAGCAAGATATAATCCGTGCATTTTGGGGGAAAGCCGGGTTACGGGCTGATGTCGTTTCTAGTGGTATACTATCTGTTGGTATGCCATTTAGTTTTTAAGAATGTTTGCTTGAAATAATCAAAAACATATCTCATCTATTTAGTGCGGAATAACAGTATTTTGTTAGAATAATATTGTTTTAATAACACGCTCACTAAATTATTGCCCTGTATTTTTAGCATTAATCACTTTAGTGCAATTAAAGTAATGTTTCTATTAGCCGTAACAGTATTCATTGTTTTAGTTAAAGGTTAATCGTTGTATGACGTTGTCGATTAAAAAAAATAACAATCACTGCAAATTAACTTTAGTTTTTACAATATTGATTAATTTGCTCTTGGTTACACCAGCTCAAGCAGAAGGCACTGAATTTATTAGTGATTATTTTCAAACACTCAGCGAAAAGACTCAGGGTAGGATAAATTTGAGTGGTTATGTTAATGCGCATTATATGAAACATGATGGCTTAGTGGTGTTAAATGAACACGATTTTAATAAATCAATTATAGAAATTCGAGAGGCATCAATATATCTTGATTCAATAATCAGTAATGGCTTGTTATTCTCATCTGAGCTGGAGCTTTCATATGATTTAAGTGGTCAAGCGGTATTAGGTGATGAAAAACGTTTTGATAGCAATATAACCTATTATTATGCTGATATTGATTTAAATGTATTAGCTGATTTAGGTAGTGATAATCTTGGTCAATTTAATTTTCGTGTAGGTAGAATTTTAGTACCATTTTTAAAATACAATGAAAATAAACCCAATTTCAAACAAAATTTAATGAGTCAGTCATTTACTGCATGGCAATTATCTCCGGTTAATAATACTCCTAATCACCCACATGACATTGGTTGGACAGATTTTGTTTTGTTATTTAATTGGAAAAAAATTTGATACTGGTTTATTTAATATTAATTTTGGAGCAATTAATGGCTTGGCATTGATGGCGAAGTGTTAGATAGTACACAAGTAACATTAAGTAGTGGTTCTACTGTTAGAACCCGTGATGGCTTAAATAGCGCAAGAAATCAATGGAATGATAATAATGATATCAATAATCAATTAGCGTACATTGCTAAAATTTCATATTCTTAATTCCCCTTAATGTTGGCGTTTCATCTTATACCGGTGCTTGGAATAGTGCCGGTGATAAAAATTTAACTATGCATGGTTTCCATCTGGGTTATCAAGAGAATAATTGGTTTATTAAAGGCAAAAGTGTTAGAGCTAAGGTTGAGCAAACAGCAGGTATCAACCCTGTGACCAAAACGGGCTCAACAGCTTTGAACATCTCCACAGGTGATTATAATATGTATGCTTGGTATATTGAATCGGGCTACAAAATTTTCCAGTATGGGACAAATCAAAAAAAT
>CAZEPW010000007.1:4408-6391 GCA_964514215.1 uncultured Thioalkalispiraceae bacterium | reverse complement strand
TTGGTATATTGAATCGGGCTACAAAATTTTCCAGTATGGGACAAATCAAAAAAATTATTTAATGTTTATTGCACGATACGATATTGTTGATATTAATGATCAAGTTAGTTTTACACCATTTCATCGAAAACGAAATACCGTGGGCCTCGAATGGAGTTTTACCACGAATATGAGATTACGTTATGAGTTTCAAAAAAATAAATTGTTAGATAACAATAATGCCCCGGTTTCCTACATAAGTGCCGGTGGAAAGGAAAATATCAATATGCACATGACATCAATAATTGCATTTTTGAGTTATGAGAATCACTAAAATAAAATCTAGTATGTGTTACTGATATTTTTATTTATTAAATTATTGTTTATTTCTACGATAATTGAAGCAGCTAATGTAGATGTTTTTATTGTATACTAGCAGTTCCAAAAAAATAAAATAAAGTCTGCATTACCAAGTGAATTTAAAATAAAGCAATATAATACCTCTCTACTTTTAATGGCAGATTATTCGGGCAAACAAAAGATAACCGTTAAATTAACCCGGGCAAAATTAATTATTTATGTTGGTAATAAAATTGAAAAATTTTTGAGTAGGGAGAAATTTACAAATCCAATAGTTGTTTTGGATGACAGTGAATCCACAATTAAAGTAATTATTGAAACTTTTGAAAAATAATAATATTCATAGTTAATCTAATCTCAGTACACCCCACTAAAGAGGGGTTGCTGGTCTCTGAAATTTGTCTATATTCATAATTCACTGTTTCATAATTTAAAGTACGTAAAAATGGAGTTTTCTATGTTAACGTCATTTAAGCAATTAGTGTTGCTAATCATAATAAGTTTTATAAGTGTGATGCTTTTATCATATTTCAGTTATCCATCTGCTGTGTCTTTGTCAGAAAATCAAATGAATACTTTGGCGCTTAAGTTAGAAAAATTAATAAAAGAAAATCATGTTTTAAGTACAGAAAATACGCAAAAAACCACTAGCAATACTAATTTAAAACAATCTCATGTTGTGCAACAAGCGCAACCGTATCCAACATTAAAAGATATTCAACGTATTGTGCAGCTTGAGCTGTCCAACATAAAGCCGAAATTAACTAGTCCACAACAACACGATGTGGTAACAACCAAAATAATTAAAAACGAACAATACCAACAATCACTTAATGACTCTAATTTGATTTTATCAAAAGTTTTAGATAATCAAAAACTCACAAATGAAGAGCGAAATCAGTGGGGACAAGATCATGCTCGGCTCTCGTCCGAAGACCAAAGAATAATAATTGATAAAATTGTTACTGCTATTAATAATCAAGAATTACATCTTGAAGAAGCATTAGATCTACCGTTTTAATTTGATTGCCTAACTTACATATTATTATCAAAAATTGGAGAATGTTAATGAAAATGATAAAATTATTTTTAATCGCTAGTCTAGTGTTAATAAGTAATGTTAGTTTCGCTGCTGACGCACCTAATTATACCGGCACACATCAACACGGTTTTGTAACTATTGATGCGAGTATTACAAATATGCAAGGTCTGTTAAATGTACGTTCGCATCCCACCCCCGGACATGAAAACTCATACGTTTATACCCATCATTATGCAAATAATGTAGTTTGGTTCCAAGGTCGGGATGGTCTATCAGGTCGTTTTTTTGCTTGTGTCGTTAATGTAGGTGATCCTTTGTATAATCAAGCTGTTGATATTCAAAATAACTCACAGGAAGGGGCACGGTTATTACTGACAAAATCCGCTACCTCATCAAGCTGTACTCGTATAGGCTTGTCAAATGGTAGTCGTTATATTCAATAGTTAAATACTAGGTAATCAAATTATATTGCCTTAAGTTTTCGAACTTAGGGCGTTTTTTTATGTGGATGATCGCAATGACGGTTATTTTTGGTTTGAATTTTAAAAATAACAGCTACTTTATTAGTGGACAGTGGTATAGCAAAGTCGCTACTATTAATA
>CAZEPW010000007.1:0-4308 GCA_964514215.1 uncultured Thioalkalispiraceae bacterium | reverse complement strand
TATTAATAATCTTATATGTGCCAAACGATAAATATAAATAACCTTAAGGCTTAACTATGGTTCATCCAATTATTGAAGATCTGCAATGGAGACATACCACCAAAAAGTACGATACAAAAAGGAAGGTTTCTCAAGCCGATCTTGATGTGTTATTTGAAGCGATGCGCCTCTCTGCCTCATCCATTAATTCACAACCTTGGAAATTTGTTGTGATTGAAAGCTATGAGTCAAAAGAACGTATGAATAAAACATATGTTAATAAACATGAATATAATCAGCCTCATGTATTTGATAGCTCACATATTATTCTTTTTGCTTACAATCCGTGCTACACGCGTGATGATTATGCTAAAGTAGTCGATAAAGGGATTAAGGATGGGCGAATAAAACCAGAGGATCGCGATAGTGCTTTTGGCGCTTTTGGATTTGCCGAGTTTAATACCGACGAAGCAGGTAATACAAGTTGTTGGACAAAAGCACAAACCTATCTTGCTTTAGGTAACGTATTACATACTTTGGCTCGTCTTAAAATAGATTCGACTCCATTAGAAGGAATTGACATTGATTTAGTCAATGAAGAGTTTAAACAAGAACTTGGTGGCTATCAGTGTGATGTGGCTTTGGCTATTGGATATCATCATCCGGAAAAAGACTATAATGCAAAGCTCCCTAAGTCACGACTAAGCTTGGATAGTATTTTAGTGCGAATATAAAATAGTATGCTGCGCAAATTAACTCAATCGTTATGGTTTATTAACCCACCTTAATTAATTTTTTATAGAAGTTTCCAAACATAGATAGCTGTTATTCCTAATGTATAGTTGGCGAGAATAATAACATTGATTGGGTTTCCAGAAAATTTAGGTGTTTTTATTTGTGATACATTTAAGGCTGCAAGACTTAGACTGCTAGCATAGAGAATAATCGAAAAAGTACTCTGGCTAAAAAAGCCTTCAAATAAAAATATAAAAACGAGTATGATACTATTGTTATCAAGTGCTAACCCTGTGTAATGGGTTCCACCGGTAAGACCGAAGGTTGAAAAATAACTTAGTCGTAGTGCGCTCGTTGCAAGTATAATAAAGGCCCCAGCGAGATAGACAAACTCAAAATTTCCATAGCTTAAAAGCAGAATAGCCGGCGTGACACCATAGCTAACAATGTCTATTAATATATCAAGTTGTCCTCCAAAAATACGATCATTACCGGTACGCCCTTTTATTCTACGTGCAATGAGACCATCAGCCCAATCGAAAGCAACCGCCCAGATCATACCAATCATTGCTGCTGCGAAAAGTCCTTTAATGCTAAAATAAATGGCAAGAAGGGTACAGGCTAAACCTGATAACGAAGCAATATTAGGAAAATCCTTAATATAGGAAAGAATGGTGTTAGGCTGAAATTCTTCCGAATCAGTGTTTTTTACTGTCATTTTAGGCTCTTTGTTCGAAAAGTTGGTGATATTCCACTAATAACCTTAGGAAAGACCATTTGGATGGTTTTTTAGTGTTAAGATGGTTGGCTTAGTTTACACCATCTGGAAAAAAATAAAAAAATAATGCTTATTTATACTGTAGGAACTTGGGATTTATTACATGTTGGTCATTTGGCCTTGCTTCAATATTGCAAAACATTGGGTGATACCGTTGCGGTTGGTGTTGCTTCAGATGATGTTGTTGCGAGTTATAAGAAAAATGTTCCCGTTGTACCTCTTGCGCAAAGAATGGAAATGTTAAAGGCATTGCGCTGTGTCAATATTGTACGTCCTTATTATGAATTGGAGTACGCTTCTGCTTGTAAAGAGTTGGATGTCGACATTTTTGTTATTGGAGAAGATTGGGGAAAAGCGGCGCATAATCTTGAAGTAGAATCTTTTTTAAAAGCAAATAACAAGTCCATTCATCAAGTTAGCTATCATCCTCTAACTTCATCTACAAAAATAAAACAAAAAGCAATCGCGCAAATTCATGCAGCTGCATAAATTAAGTTTTCTGATAGTTTCAAATTAATACGTAAACGTTGAGTATTCTCTTTCAATACACTCACAAGAAAATTACACATTGAATTTAAAATGTCCTTCGCCTATTCATAATTGAAAATTTGTGTCTCGCCAGTGAAGGATAGTTTTGTATTTTGAATGCATTAGATTTCACCAATTTAGCATTATTTATATAACGCTAAAATTCAGTTGCCCCAAAAGCAGTACTACTGCTTTTGGGGCAACTCGATGACTTATTTTTAAATTATGTTTCTTCATCTATGTATTAATTCAAATTAGCACGTTCATTAACTAACTTATATATAGAAATCAAATGAAACCATAACCAAAGTGGCGCAGGTAAAAATACTGCATACATCATACTTCCGTGTGGTGTTATATCCGATAAAATAAGCAGTGAAAGTGTACTTGCAACAATTAATATATCGAATAAACCAAATAAATTAGCAAACCATGCTGCTCGTACAGAATGAATACCCACTGCAAATGAATAAGCGGCTATGAGTCCAAGGAAACCTGCTGCTATGTGAGTCCAACCATCAATAATACCAAACAGTAATGGCATATTTCCCAAACTAGCTTGCATCAAAAATGAAGCACCAAAAAAAACTCGGATACCTTGCAGCAGAAGTAATTGTTTTTGACTTAAACTTGTGATTAGTTTTCGAATCGGCGGTATCATAAACAGAAGTAAGCCCACCAGTCCTACTGCGACAAAAATAATAATGAGAAAACTGATACCTGAAATATTTTCAGGAAAGAGACTTTTTGTTGAAAGTCCAAAATGCAATAAAGTAAGCCATGATAGCAAGCCAACTGCTACTCCAATATGGAATTTTTTGTTATTGCTTAATGATATGACCCAAAGTGTGTAACTAATCATTAATAAATCAAGCCCAATCATAAACCAGGCTGAGGTTGATGCTGACATAGTGAAACTCCTGTGCTAACGTAAGTATGACATGTAGATTATCTGATAAAATCAGTTGAATACACTACGTAAACAACTAAATACTATGCTGAAACCACTATTTTGAGGTTGCAATGGATGTTTTGAGTGAAGCGCTAAGCGCAATGAAAATAACGGGGAGTGTATTGCTCAATGAGGCGTATTCATGCCCCTGGGCAATTTCGATACCTAATAAAGTGTTGCTTTCGCAAAGTTTGAATACCGGCAACAATGCTCATATTGCTGCATTTCATTTTGTGCAACGTGGTTATATTGAAATTGAACTAGAAAATAAAAGTAAAGAAACGGTACATGCGGGTGAATTAGTGATTTGTTTTTCTGGCAGTGCACATACTCTTTATCAGGGAACGGGCAAATCTGTTCGGCCCTTCAAAGAGATTATAGAAGGAAATAATCCATTTAAGCCTACAAGTGAAAATGATGCTCAATCCACTTCATTGATATGTGGAATATTTATGTTGCACAACACCTATTTGAACCCATTATATGAAGCATTGCCGCCTTTATTAAAAATTTCCATCGCTCCTGGAAAAGATTATTCATTTTCAAGCACAGCAAGTATCATTAACTTGCTATTAAATGAAATTAGTCAGCAGTCACTGGCCTACGACTATATGATTGAACGTTATCTTGAATTACTTTGCGCCAAAGCTATTCGTTTACATATTGAAAGCACATCAACAAATGAAATTAACTGGTTACACGCACTCAAAGACTCGACCATTGCTCGTGCTGTTACATCAATACATTCTCAGCCCGAGTATGATTGGTCAGTAAAAAAAATAGCGCAAGGTGTTTCACTCTCACCATCAAGATTTGCAGCTCGCTTTACCGAAACAATGGGAATAACACCGATGGTATATGTTACAAGATGGCGAATGTATCTTGCAAGTAAACTACTAAATGACACACATCTAGGCTTAGAGCAAGTGTCAACTAAAGTAGGCTACGAAAATATTACGGCATTTAGTCGAGCCTTTAAAAAATATGTAGGTTCGCCACCAGGAGTATGGCGAAAAAATAATAATGAAAGTGTCATGTTAAAAGATAAAAATAATTAAAAAAATAACATTATTTGATTTTACGAACAACATTTAAGAGTTTAGAGGCTGTTATTTCTGTAATAGGTTGTTTGGCCAACCAAGGAAAAATATCATTTGTTAATCGCTTTAAAATTCGTTTGGTATAATCTGAACTACAGATTTGTTTTGAAAGCCACTCAAGTACACTTAATCCAAAGAAGTGATATCCCCAGATGTGAGTAGCTGCCTTCATGTTATATTGGGTAATCTATTGTATTTTATAATTAAAAAAGCCGTCTTTAGACGGCTATGGATGG
>CAZEPW010000006.1:0-97289 GCA_964514215.1 uncultured Thioalkalispiraceae bacterium | reverse complement strand
CTTACCTTCTTCTCCCGACTGGGCCGCTCCTATACTTTGGAAAAGCAATGCAGATTCAAGATACTGCTGAGTCAATTATAATTCAAAATGAATTTGATGTTTCATCATCACAGGTACTCGCACTTGCTCATCATTTTGATATGAAATTAGTCACCCAAGATAAAAAAATATTAAAAAAATTTCCATCTACTGCTATATCCGTAGCTGATTTCCTCTCTCAGTCATAAAGCCTAACGAGGCTGTAGAAAAACCCATCTACATATCGTGCTATTATCTAAATTGAATTTGTCGGGTCGAACCAAATTGTACTTGATTTATAGTTTAGGGAAATGTCCGTTGTTCAAAAAATTCTAGTGCTATGGGATTGAACTTAATAGCTTTTCAACATTAGTTAGATAGGTATCAATAGTGTCACTCATGGCTTGTCGTGTTTTTTCAAATTCTTCTTCTTTATTGACGAACTTAACTTTATGAACAACTTTGATTTGGTGTAAACCAATTTGGATGACATCTTCATCTTCAATCGTTGAAAATCGAGTATTGACTTTATTTACAAAAACACCATTAGTGCTTTCTAAATCTTGAATAATCGTGACATCATTTTGAATGCTGATTGTTGCATGATAACGACTGATTCTGGGATCATCGATGTAAATATCGTTATCATGGCTACGGCCGATAGTCATGACATCATTGAGTAATGAATATTCACCCAATAAATTTCCTTTTAAATATAATAAAAATTTAGGACGAGATTTTGTTTGTAATCGAATTGCGTTTTGATAGTTTTTTAGTTTTTCGATAATTTGATGTTCTTTGGGGTGTTGCTGTAGTTCTTCGTAAGCTTTTTTAATCAGATCAAGATCGATCATTGGTTTATTTTCTACAAATGCACGAATTAATGAAAAACTGCATAATTCGTTAATATATTTAGGATGGCCAGTACTGGTGTGATAAATATAATCAATCGCTGTTGAGCTAAATAAAGTTGGATCATCACATCCGGCGACATTTAAGCGGTGTAATATATATTCATAGGTTTCAGATTCATTTAGAGTATTAATATGAATTCTGTAGCGCACACGACGTGAAAGTGCTGACATTTCAATTTCGTCTAAATGTTTATACAGTTCTGGGTTACCAGATAATAGGATATTAATCGCTCGTTGATTATTTATTTTGTTATCGGATAGGCTTCGTAATTGTTCTAAAACTTCGAAGCTATAATCTTGCACTTGATAAAGCACGATAATTATTTTGCTCGATAACGCCTGTTGTTCTAGAACGCGTTCATGGATGACGCCTAATAATTGTTTTTTTTCTGGATTTAGAAATTGCTTGCCAATGCTAGCTGCTATTGTGGTTAAAAGTTCTAACTCATCTTTTGGCGGAGTCATTATTTCAACAACACATAAATTATCATCCTGATTTGATAATGCATCCTGAATTAACATTTTTTTACCGGTGCCAAAATCGCCAGTAATAATGGATACCCCATCAGGAATTTGCATGGCATATTCTAAATGTGATTTTGCCTGGCGATGGGTTCGACTGTTATATTGGTATTCAGGGTTGCTTGAATTTAAGAATGGGTGATCCGAAAAGCCAAAATACTTCAAAAATGCATCAGTGGTGACACTGTCATCGTTTGGATTAGTATTTATATTATTAGGAGCGCTCATATCTTGTTTCTAATCATTAAATTGATTACAAAGACAAGCGTCCATTCTTGGCTTGGTTAAGAGAATTACTATCTTAGTGGCTTAATTTACTTAGTTCAATACTTTAAAAGTATATATAACTAAAGAATATATGTATTGGTTAAAAAATATACTAAATTTCAAGCTTTAAGAATGTGCACAGTTCACATATTGTACTTTGTTTCTAAATTGACATTAATAAAAATGTAACTAAAATCAATTGCTTACGAGCAATTGAGGAAATATATTTTAGTTTTCAAATTTTGATAAAATTTCGATATTAACGTTTAAAGTGTATTTTATTAAATTGTATCTTATTGATTCTTATGGGTTAATAATACTTTTTCAGTAAAAACAGGATTAAAATAAAAATCTAATGTTTAATTTATTTGGACAAGATTTAATTTGTTTATTGAGCGTCATTGCTGGAATATGCAATCTAAAAATGATAAATTTACAGTAATTCAATAACCCCAATTTCAACAGTAAATGAAGTTATACATCAAAACCTTTGGTTGTCAGATGAATGTCTATGACTCTGATAAAATGGCTGAAGTTTTATCTGAATCTCATCAAATCGAATCTGTAGATAGTCCTGAGAAAGCCGATATTGTGCTTTTGAATACTTGTTCGATTCGGGAAAAAGCACAGGAAAAAGTTTTTTCTTTGCTTGGACAGTGGCGTGAAATTAAAAAGGATAATCCAAACTTGATTATCGGAGTTGGAGGGTGTGTCGCAAGCCAAGAGGGCGCGGCAATAACTAAGCGAGCTCCTTATGTGGACTTAATTTTTGGGCCCCAAACTATTCACCGTCTTCCTAAAATGGTATCGCAAGCTCAAGCATCACGAAACACTAAAGCTTCGGTTATTGATATTAGTTTTCCTGAGATTGAAAAGTTTGATCACCTACCAGCACCTCGTGCTAAAGGGGTTTCGGAGTTTGTTTCTATTATGGAAGGCTGTAGTAAATACTGTAGTTTTTGTGTTGTACCGTATACTCGCGGAGAAGAGTTTAGTCGTCCTTTTAATGATATTATTAATGAAGTAAATATATTGGCAAAACAAGGTGTCCGAGAAATCAATTTACTTGGACAAAATGTTAATGCTTATTTTGATGAGTTAGATGATGTAGAGGCTGATTTAGCTTTACTTATTCATTATATAGCAGCAATAGATGGTATCGATAGAATACGGTATACCACATCTCATCCGATTGAGATGACAGAGAGTTTAATCCAATGTTATGCCGAAGTTCCAGAATTAGTTGCTCATCTGCATTTACCCGTTCAAAGTGGTTCGGATGATATTTTAACGATGATGAAACGCGGGCATACTGTTGCTGAATATAGTGCAACAATTGCTGCGTTGCGTAGTGTTCGAAAAAATATTAGTATTTCGTCTGATTTTATAATTGGTTTTCCGGGGGAAACGGAATTTGATTTTGAAGCGACAATGAAATTAATTGAAGATATTAATTTTGATCATTCATTTAGTTTTATTTATAGTGCCCGTCCGGGTACACCGGCGGCTAATTTAAGTGATGATGTGTTACTTGAGATTAAGAAAAAACGTTTGGCTTTAGTGCAACATCGAATTACGCAGCAAGCGCAACAAATTAGTCGCAAAATGCTTGGTACAACGCAAACTATATTATTAGAACGTGTATCTAAAAAAGATCCTGCGCAATTAGCGGGGCGTACAGAAAATAATCGAATTGTAAATGTTACCGCCGATCCGCAATATATTGGTGATTTTGTTGACGTTGTAATATCTGATGTTTATCAAAACTCACTACAAGGTGTTTTGGTGACATCAAATTCGAAAACAGTAGCTTCAACTGCTAATGTTGGTTAACTTAAAAAAACTATAACTATTTTGACTAGTTCAACAAAATCTCAAGATTTAATACTTGAACCGATGGATAACCAACGGTTGATAAACCTCAGTGGTCAGTTGGATGAGCACTTGCGCTTAATAGAGCGGCGGCTTGGTGTTGAGATCAATAATCGTGGCAATGTTTACAGTATTATTGGTGATAATGATGCGATTCATGCTGCTCGTGCGGTTTTAAAAAAGTTATATTCTGAAACTACCCGACAGTCGTTAACACCTAAGATAATTCATGAGTATCTCCAAGAATCGGAGATAGAAGCTTTAGTGCAAGAGGGTGAGTCGGGCAATCTTACATCACCGGTTATTCAAACTCCACGAAGATCGATTACCGGACGTGGACCGAACCAAAAAAGTTATTTAAAAGATATTATTCGTAATGATCTAAATTTTGGGATAGGGCCAGCAGGAACGGGTAAAACATACTTAGCTGTTGCTTGTGCGGTTCAATCATTTGATCAAGAAGAAGTTCGCCGAATTGTGCTAACTCGGCCGGCAGTTGAAGCTGGTGAACGTTTAGGTTTTTTACCCGGTGATTTGGCACAAAAAATCGATCCTTATTTAAGACCTCTTTATGATGCTTTATATGAAATGTTAGGGTTTGAGCAAGTTGCAAAATTAATAGAGCGTAATATTATTGAAGTTGCACCTTTAGCCTATATGCGCGGGCGTACTTTAAATGACTCGTTTATAATATTAGATGAAGCGCAAAATACCTCGATTGAGCAAATGAAAATGTTTTTAACTCGAATTGGGTTCAATTCGACTGCGGTTATCACGGGAGATATCACACAGGTTGATTTACCTCGTGGTCAAAAATCGGGTTTACGTCATGTCATTGATGTCTTAAAAGGTGTTGATGATATTAGTTTTACCTTTTTTCAAGCAAAAGATGTTGTACGTCACCCGTTGGTACAAAAAATAGTAACGGCATATGATAAGTATGAGCAAGAAACTGATCCATCATGATTAATGTTGCAGTACAATACGTCACTGAAGAGCAGTTAAATTGTCCATCTGAAGATTTATTTACTAAATGGGCAAATGCCGCGAGTGTTGCTATTAAAAAAGAAGCTGAGTTAACGATTCGAATTGTTAATGAAAGTGAAAGTGCTGGACTTAATAATTTATATAGAAAAAAAAATTCGGCTACAAATGTGTTGGCTTTTCCTTTTGACATTGATGACAGTGTTGATATCAATTTGCTAGGTGATTTAGTCATTTGTGCTGCGATTGTGAAGGCTGAAGCCGATCAACAGTCTAAAACAGAATTGGAACATTGGGCGCACATGGTAATTCATGGTGTATTACATTTACAAGGTTATGATCATATAATGACAGGTCCTGCAGAAGAAATGGAAAACTTGGAAATTCAAATTTTAAATTCATTGGGTTATAATAATCCTTATCAGGTTCAAGGCATATGAATCAAGCTGAAAAAAACAATTCAGACAATCAAAATAAAAATTGGTTGGAACGGTTAGCTCAAGCACTTTTAGGCGAACCCCAGGATAGAGAGCAATTATTGTCGCTACTTAGGGATTCAGAACAACGTAATTTATTTGATTCTGATGCGTTGGGTATGATCGAAGGTGTTTTGCAAGTATCAGAAATGCAAGCTCGTGACATTATGGTGCCGCGTTCGCAAATGATAGTTTTAGAGCGTGATTCTGATATTAAAAATATTTTACCTATTGTAGCCGATTCTAATCATTCACGATTTCCGGTTATTGGTGATAGCTTGGATGAAGTTATTGGCATTTTATTAGCCAAAGATTTATTGCCCTATTTTTCTGATAAAAATAAAAATAAATTTTATTTGCGCGATATTATTCGACAAGCAATTGTTATTCCTGAAAGTAAGCGTTTAAATATATTATTAAATGAATTTAGAGCTAGCCGAAATCATATGGCAATAGTTGTTGATGAATATGGTGGTGTGTCTGGCTTGGTTACAATTGAAGATGTTTTAGAGCAAATTGTTGGTGATATTGAAGATGAACATGATATTGATGAAGATGCTTTTATTAAAGATCATGGCGATCAAAATTATACGATTAAAGCATTAACACCGATTGAAGATTTTAATGAACATTTCTCGTGTGACTTTAAAACTGACGAATACGATACTCTAGGTGGTTTGTTATTAAATCAAATCGGTCATTTACCAAAACGTGGTGATATAGTCGAGATTGCTGGTTTTAATTTTAAAATTTTAAGAGCTGATAATCGAAGAATTTATCTACTCTATATGACCGTTATCCCTCAAGCACAGGTTGGCATTAGTGCGTCTTAATTCAAATGGACTTTCAAACAATATAATTTTAATATTACTGTTACTTTCAGGAGCATTGCTGCCATTAGCTTTTGCTCCGATAAATTTAATTCCTTTAGCTTACTTTTCTCCAGCAACGTTATTTTTGGCGTTATTAAATACTTCACCAAAAACAGCTTTTTGGCGTGCTTATGCTTTTGGGCTTGGGTTGTTTGGAGTGGGGGTTTCTTGGGTATTTGTTGCCATCAATGAGTTTGGTAATACACCGCTAATATTGGCAGCTTTATTAACGTTTATGTTTGTTGCTTTTGTTGCTTTGGTCATTGGTTTTCAAGGTATGTTTTCGGCATGGGTTTTAAAGCAATTTTCACAAAGCCGACATTATTTAGCATTAGCAGTCTTACTGATTTTACCGTTAACATGGTTAATGTTTGAGTGGATTCGAGGTTCAATTTTTACTGGCTTTCCGTGGCTTAATTTAGGTTATTCTCAAATTGATACTAGTTTAATTGGTTATGCTCCAATTTTTGGTAGTTATGTATTAAGCTGGCTCGTAGCATTTTGTTCTGGACTTTTGATTATTATTTGGAATAGTAGTTGCTCTCGTCAATGGCGTGGTTCTGTTTTATATTCGGTGTTGTTTATCAGTGTCTTTGTGATTGGTTATGCTTTGAAATCAGTAGCGTGGACGAACAAAATTGATGAACCATTACAAGTTAGTCTAGTGCAAGGTAATGCACCACAAATTACTAAATGGGATGCGGATAAAATAAATGACAGGCTCAATATTTATAAAGGTTTAACGGAACAACATTGGGACAGTGATATTGTAATATGGCCTGAAAATAGTTTAACGATGTTTTACCATGATTTAAAAAAAGATTTTTTATCACCTCTAGAAAAACAAGCTATTTCGAATAACACCGATTTAGTGATTGGCTTACCTGTTTTAAATCGAGAAACAGGTCAATATTATAGTACGTTAATGAGTTTTGGTTTGACTCCCGGTGTTTATAAAAAAACGCACTTGGTGCCTTTTGGTGAATTTATACCGTTTGAAGATTTTTTTCGAGGGTTAATTGCCTTTTTAGATTTACCAATGTCTGGATTTAGTCGAGGTGAGTTAAATCAAACTTTATTAAAAGCGGGCGGGCAAACTTTAGCAATTACTATTTGTTATGAGGATGTTTTTGGTGAAGAAGTTATTCGGCATTTTCCAGAAGCAAGTTTGTTGGTAAATGCTAGTAATAATGCTTGGTATGGGAATTCATTTGCGCCTCATCAGCACTTACAAATATCGCGTATGCGTGCTGTTGAAACAGGAAGGGATCTAATGCGGGTGACTACCAACGGAATCAGTGCGTTTGTTAATAGTGGTGGCGAGTTGCTTCAAACTAGCCCGCAATTTGAATCGTATGTGTTAACAGGAAAAGTACAACCTCGAACTGGTGCAACGCCTTATGTCGTTTTTGGTAATACTCCTCTTCATATTGTATTTATACTTTTTTTAACTTTTATCTTTGTACAAAAAAAATATAACATTTTACACTAGGTTTCAATGTTTTTCTGAAAGACTTCACCATCACAAGAAGGACAGTTTTTAATAATTTGTGACTCAGAAAATGTAAATTTTTCACCACAATTTTTACATTCAAAGTCACCGTCGACTGCGACTTCTCCAGAATGCCATTTATGTAATTGTGTTTCCATTTGTTGTAATTCAACACGACTTTGGTCGACAACATTGTTAAAAAACTGCAATAGTCTGTCTTCGGTTAATTCGATGTCGTTCTTTATCCAGTTTTTTATTTTATCTGAAGTATTGTGGATGCGTTTAGTGGTTGATGTAAAATCATCATGTATATATTGTGTTAGTAAATTTATTTCTTCTTTAGTTATATTTTCAAAATCGTGTAATTTAGTTTTAGTATATTCAATTTTCAGAGATAAATCTTCACGAGATAAATCTTCGATTGAGTTTTTTATATTGTGTAAGTTTTCCAATATATGGTTGTAAGTTTCGACAAAAGAGGATTTGTTTGAATTTCTCATGACAGCCACCAATCTATTTTACTAACTCTTATATAAAGTATAGACAAAATATTTCGGTTGAGCTTGGTAATTTTGGTTTGATTGGTTATTTAGTAAACTCAAGTTCAGGTTAATTTCGATAATATAAGGCTATTTTATGAAGCTTTTAGAGTTTAAAGGCATAAAAAAAGCCGAATATATATTCGACTTTTTTGGTTTTGAATGCCGTATGAAATTTAACTACAACCTTTTGGTCGAGGTAAACCAGCAACTTTATTTGCACATTTTATTAAACCAGTAGGGAATAGTGTATAAATGTATTTTTGGCTACTACGATCTTTGCCAAATCTTTCTTTCATTAACTTAGAAAAAACACGAGGCTCTGCTACACTGCCGTTTGTTGTGAAATATTCGCGAGCTAGCTTAATAATATCCCAATGTTCGTCAGTCATTTCAGTAATTTTTTCAGATTTTGAAATCTCAACTGCGAGCCCTTCACTCCACTCATCTAAGTTTAATAACCACCCAGCTTCACTGAGTTCGATTACCTGACCTTCTACTTCTGCTTGCATGGTACTTGCTCCTGAAAAAATAAAATAAATACTTGAGTAATTTTGTCAAGATTATAACAGAATCTCTTATATTAGTAAATAATGATTTAATATTATTTTTATGGTTAAACGGTTAAAAGACACTGATAAAACCGTGTATTTTGAATTGTTTTTGTCCAAATTTTGCGTTAAGTAGAGGTAATTATAATAACAAAATATAATACTGTTGAGATTGATTGGTATAACAGTTTACCGCTAACTTCAGGTTAAGTACTTAATATTGTACGCTGGTAGGCTTCTCGATTTTTAAGGTTTTCTGTGTACCGGCTTAAATTGGGGTATTTTGACACTATTTCTGGAGCCCAAAATAAAACTGAACCGACCATAATATCAGCACAGCTAAAGTTATTATTAATTAAATACAGGTTTTTCGTGTGGGGTTTATTGAATTTATTTTTGAATATTTTTTCCAGTGTTATTAGCACATGGCGGTAACTTTTGAGGTTCCATTCGGCGATTTCTGGCACGCGTTTTTCTGCGGGGTACAAAAAGGTATGTAATAGATACTGGAAAATGGGGGGCTCAAGTGTGGCAGGGGCAAAAAACATCCATTGCTCATAGTGGGCCCGGGTTTTTGTGTTTACTTTTGGGGATAAGTTTTTTTCTGCTAATTTGTCTGCCAGTACATTACAAATTGCACCCGATTCGTAAGTTATTTCACCATTGATATCAATAGCGGGGACTTGACCATAAGGGTGAATTTTTAAGTATTCTTTAGTTTGACCTTTACCTGAAAAAATATCGATATGCTTGAGTTTATAGCTTATGTTCAATTCTTCCAATAACCATCGAATTCTCACTGCTCGAGTTTCTTCACAATAATAAAGTGTTATGTCCATTTTATTGTTCCTTGTTAAATAGTTACTTTTTAATTGAAAGTAACTAATCGAGTTTAAATTACTTACTTTAAATATGCAAGTGGCTTAGATTTTATGATAAAGTGATTGATAATGATTCAGCTCGTTAGGCCTAAATTAACTTGAGGTAAGTTGGTAATCACTAAAGTGAAAAAGCAATGAGTTCAACAAAATTTAAACGTTCACCTTGTGCAATAGCAAATATGTTGGATATTGTGGGGGATAGCTGGACATTATTAATTATTCGGGATTTGTATTTTGGTAAAACCACTTATACTGAACTACAAAGCTCTCTAGAGAATATTCCAACTAATATTCTAGCGCAGCGCTTAAAAAATCTCATTGCTCAAGGACTTATTCGAAAGCAAGCATATCAGGAGCGACCGGTACGCTACGGCTATTATTTGACTCAAAAAGGTCAAGATTTAAGTGGTGTATTGAAAGCAATGCTTGTTTGGGGAAATAAATACATTCCCAATACATTCACTAAAGAACACATCGACGCTTATTGTGAGCAAATCCGGATTAGTAAAAAGCACTCAAATTCAACTTAATTATAATTCGATAGCGTTAAATAAGTCAGTCTGAATACGAGATATGGTAATATTTGCATACCTTATAATGATAATTAACAGTAATTTATAAAAGAAATTTAATATGCCATTTGACGACAAAATAGATGAACAATATCACCCAGAAAAGATAGAGCAGAGTGCACAAGCTTTTTGGGAGCAGAATAAATCGTTTGCAGTGAAAGAGAATGTTGAGAAAGAGAAGTTTTATTGCCTTTCAATGTTTCCCTATCCGAGTGGGCGATTACACATGGGGCACGTGCGTAATTATACCATTGGGGATGTAATAAGCCGTTACCAACGAATGTTAGGTAAAAATGTCATGCAACCGATGGGCTGGGATGCTTTTGGTTTACCCGCTGAAAATGCCGCTTTAAAGAATAATGTTGCACCGGGAAAATGGACAAGAGAAAATATTGATTATATGCGAAAGCAGCTTAAAGAGCTGGGTTTTGCTTATGACTGGGATCGAGAGCTTGCGACTTGTGATCCCGATTATTATAAGTGGGAGCAATGGTTATTTACTCGACTTTATAAAAAGGGTTTAGTTTATAAAAAAACGGCAGCTGTTAATTGGTGCCCAAACGATCAAACTGTATTGGCTAATGAGCAAGTTATTGATGATTGCTGTTGGCGTTGTGGTGAGACGGTCGAACGCAAAGAAATTCCACAATGGTTTATGAAAATCACTGATTATGCTGACGAACTACTTGCTGATATAGATAGTTTAGGTGGATGGCCTGAAAAAGTTCGGACAATGCAACATAATTGGATTGGCAAATCTAAAGGCGTTGAAATCAATTTTACGGTAGCAAATACTGATCAAAGTGTATCCGTGTTTACCACCAGACCCGATACTTTATTTGGTGTTACTTATTTGGCTGTTGCTGCTGAGCATCCTCTTGCATTAGCAGCATCAAAACACCATGCAAATGTTCTTGAATTTATCAATGACTGTGTTTCGATGGGAACCGCAGAAAAAACAATTGAAACTGCTGAAAAGAAAGGAATTGATACTGGATTTAAAGCCATTCATCCAATGACAGGAGAATTGTTACCGATATTTATCGCAAACTTTGTTTTGATGGGCTATGGCGAAGGAGCTGTAATGTCTGTTCCTGCACACGATCAACGTGACTGGGAGTTTGCACATAAATACGGCTTGTTAATAAAACAAGTTATCGTTGATGATACTGATTTAAAAAGTGATCTATCTAAAGCGGCCATAACGGCGAAGGGCACATTAATTGAGTCAGGTGATTTTAATGGCCTAACATCGGATAAGGCATTTGCTGAAATTGCATCGAGTTTAGTTAAAATGAATAAGGGGCAGATAAAAACCAATTATCGCCTTCGAGACTGGGGCATATCGCGGCAACGCTATTGGGGTAGCCCTATTCCGATTATAAACTGCGAAAAATGTGGTGAAGTTACCGTTCCCGAGAAAGATTTACCGGTGATATTACCCGAAGATGTTTCACTTGATGGTGTTAATTCACCAATCAAATCCATGCCAGAATTTTATAATGTCGCTTGTCCAAGCTGTAGTGGAAAAGCAAAACGTGAGACAGATACGTTTGATACTTTTATGGAGTCTTCCTGGTATTTTGCGCGCTATTGTAACCCAGATAATTCGGGTGCCATGTTAGATGAACGTGCTGCACATTGGTTACCGGTGGATCATTATATAGGTGGTATTGAACATGCAATATTACATCTGTTATATGCACGTTTTTTCCTTAAATTAATGCGTGATGAGGGATTAATTAATATTGATGAACCGTTTAAAAAATTATTAACGCAGGGTATGGTGTTAAAAGATGGTTCCAAAATGTCAAAGTCGAAAGGTAATACTGTTGATCCTCAACTGTTAATTGAAACTTATGGCGCAGATACTGCACGTTTATTTATGATGTTTGCCGCCCCACCAGAACAATCATTAGAATGGTCAGACTCAGGTGTTGAAGGCGCATTTCGTTTTTTGAGGCGTTTGTGGAAACTGGTGTTTGAACATCAAAATTCTGAATATAATAATACTGAAAACAGGTTGAGTGATACAACTGTGCTAGATGATAAGCAAAAAAAGTTAAGGTTGTTATTGCATGAAACTATTAGTAAATGTACCGATGATATTGAACGTCGCTTTACTTTTAATACTGCCATAGCTGCTATTATGGAATTGGTAAATACTTTATATAAAGTAGAATATAATTCTGTAGAGAATTACCAGATAATGCAAGAAGCTCTTGATAATATTGTGTTAATGCTGTCACCTATTGTGCCACACATTTGTCATAGCCTCTGGTATGCATTAGGGCATAACGAAGTGGTCATTGACGTTGCATGGCCAGTGGTTGATAAAACTGCATTAGTGCGCAATAGTTTAGAATTAGTGATTCAAGTTAATGGCAAATTACGTTCACGCATTGAAGTACCTGCTGATGCAAATCGTGATGAACTTGAATCTTTGGCACTTCAAGATGAAAATGTTAAAAAGTTCACTCAAGGAAAAGGTATATCAAAAGTGATTGTTGTACCAGGGCGATTAATTAATATTGTTGTTAAATAAACCGATAAATTATGAAAAAATTATTTAATGTAAATACTGTTATTATTTTTCTTGTATTGAGTAGCTTGTTGCTAAGCTCATGTGGTTTCCGTTTTCGTGGTGTGATTGTGGTTCCTGATGTTATGGAGCAGCTTTATGTTACGGGTGATTATAGACCTAATGATTTGGGAAAAGTGTTGTATCGACGATTAGAGCAAGTAGGTGTTAATCGAGTCCTTAAAAAAGAACTTGCTAGCTCGATACTTATAATTACTAAAAATAGTTTTATTCGTCGAGTTTTGACGGTTGATGCTGCGACTAAAGCTTCTGCCTATAAGCTTGATATTGTTATTGGCTTTGAAGTGGCAGATAAAGAAGGAAATGTTTTATTAAAAAATCAACAAGTACGTCAAACCCGTGAATATAATATTGATCCGTTAAATGCTCTGGCTTCAGGCGATCAGGAATATCGATTAAAGTTAGAAATGATTCAATTCATCGTTAATCAAATGTTAACTCGAATGAGTATTGTTTTAAAAAAATATTAGTTTAATTTAATGAAAATTAATTTTAATAATCTCGAGCATCATCTGTCATCCAGTTTACAAGCAATATATATTGTTAGTGGTGATGAACCGTTTCAAGTTCAGCAAGCGGTTAAAATGATTCGCGATAAAGCTCGAGAATTAGAATACAGTAATCGAGATTTATTATTTGTTGAAAAAGGCTTTAGTTGGCATGAGTTTTCAATGTCAAATGATAGTTTATCATTGTTTGCTGAGAAAAAAATTATTGAACTCAGAATGCTAAATGGAAAACCGGGGAAAGAAGGTGGTAAAATTCTTCAGGAATATTGTGACAACATTTCAACCGATACCCTGTTATTGATTATTACCAATAAACTTGAAAAAGCAACAACACAAACTAAATGGTATAAATCTATCGTGAATGCGGGTGTTGCCGTTACTATTTGGCCGATAGAAGGTGATGAACTTCGTCGTTGGGTTAGTTCAAGATTAAAACTACGAAATTTAACAGCGACTCAAGATGCTTTATTATTACTTATTGATAGAGTTGAAGGCAATTTATTGGCCGCTGATCAGGAAATTGAAAAATTAGCGTTGATATGCACTTCAGGGGAAGTCACTCTTGACACTGTTGAGCTCACGGTCGCTGACAGCGCGCGGTATGATTTATTTAAATTGGTCGATGCAGCATTAAATGCAGATCTGCAGCATATTACTCGTATTTTATATGGTTTAAAAGCCGAGGGTATAACGCCGATTCTTGTGAATTGGGCGATATCACGTGAAATTCGCAGTTTACTCAAAATGAAAACAAGCTTGGATAATGGTAATGCGCTTGAGCAAATATTTCGACAAAATGGTGTTTGGGATAAACGTAAATCGATGTTACGTAATGCCCTGACACGTCATTCGGTAGCTTCATTACAAGCATTACTGCGTAAGGCAAACAAGACTGATCGTATAATTAAGGGCAATGAGATAGGCAATATATGGGATGAATTGTTACAATTAAGCTTAGGAATTGCCGGTTTGCGCTATTTACCTGCCATGTCCGTCATATAATTGAACAAAGCCTGTTAAATTTGTTCTAAACTAAGAAATAACGATATGCAAATATTGTAAACTAATGAAAATAAAGGTGTTTTTAGTAAACTCTACTAAAATAAAATTTTAAATGGATATATTAATGGATGTTAAAAAATACATGTTTGAGCTTGGTGAACGAGCCAAAGTAGCATCGCGGGAGATCGCGCGAGCTGATAGTGCATGTAAGAATACTGCTTTAATCGCCATAGCCGATGAAATTATTGCTAAGCAAACGTTATTAATAGCAGAAAATAAAAAAGATTTAACGGCAGGACAAGAATCCGGCTTGGATGCTGCATTGTTGGATCGATTAGAACTCAATGCTGAGCGTGTTCATGCGATGGCGGATGGTTTACGTCAGATAGCAACATTGCCAAATCCTGTCGGAGAGATTACTGATTTAAAATACCGGCCATCGGGTATACAGGTTGGTAAAATGCGTGTGCCTTTAGGTGTGATTGGAATTATATATGAGTCTCGTCCGAATGTTACTGCTGATGCTGCGGCATTATGTCTAAAATCAGGTAATGCTGCCATTCTACGTGGTGGCTCCGAAGCACAATATTCAAATCAAGCTATTGCTGCATGTATTCACACAGGGTTAAAAGCCGCGGGTTTATCACAAGATGTGGTTCAAGTTATTGCAACCACCGATAGAGCTGCTGTTGGCACATTAATCACGATGAATGATGTGGTGGACGTTATTGTTCCAAGGGGCGGTAAAAGTTTAATCGAAAGAATCAGTCGTGAAGCGACCGTACCCGTTATTAAACATCTTCATGGTGTTTGTCATGTTTATATTAACGCCAAAGCCGATAAGCAAAAAGCAATTGATATAGCACTAAATTCAAAAACACAACGTTATGGCACTTGTAATACGATGGAAACATTATTAGTTGATAAATCAATTGCGATGGATATTTTGCCTGACTTAGCAGCGTTATATACTGAAAAACAAGTTGAGCTACGCGGTTGTGATGAAACGTTAAAAATATTAACTGATATTAAACCTGCGACAAGTGATGATTGGGATACTGAGTATCTAGCTCCGGTTTTATCAATACGAATTGTTAAAGATATTAATGCGGCAATGCAGCATATCGATAAGCATGGTTCGGGTCATACTGAGGCAATTGTGACTGAGGATTTTAGCTTGGCTCGACGTTTCTTAAATGAAATTGATTCAAGTTCCGTGATGGTAAATGCCTCAACTCGATTTGCTGATGGTTTTGAATATGGATTAGGTGCTGAAATTGGAATTAGCACTGATAAAATCCATGTTCGTGGGCCTGTGGGTTTAGAAGGGTTAACGTCTCAAAAGTATATTGTGATTGGTGATGGTCATATTCGTAGTTAATGTGATGAGAGTAATAATATTTAAAGTTTTGAGTACCCTATGATAGGTGTTTATGGTGGTACCTTTGATCCAATTCATTTTGGTCATTTACGACCTGTTCTTGATGTCATTAATACATTAAGCCTTGATAAGTGTCATTTCATACCTTGTCGCGAACCTCACCATCGAGCGATGCCCGCGGCTAGTACTAAACAACGAATTGAAATGATCAGGGCAGCAATTAAAGTTGAGCCGCGTTTTGTGTTAGACACTAGAGAAATTGATCGTGATGGCGTTAGTTATACGGTTGATACTTTGGAATCAATAGTAACAGAAATATCAAGTGAACATGGATTGTGTTTAATTCTTGGTGTTGATGCTTTTATTAAATTTGATCAATGGCATCGGTGGCAGTCTATTTTAGACATGTGTCACTTAGTTGTTACCCATCGACCAGGTTGGGATGTTGAAACATTATTAACTCAAGATCAAGTTTCAAAAACGCTTGGAAAGGTAATAAAACAGCGTCGAATTTATAATAAAGATGAACTCAAGCAAAGCCAAGCAGGTAAAATAATTTTTCAATCGGTGACTCAACTTGATATATCTGCAACTAATATACGAGCTTTATTAGCGAAAAATGACTCTATTCAATATTTAGTACCAGACGATGTCATTACGATTATTAAGAATCAAGAAATTTATGTGAAGTGAAAAATGGAAATAGATAAAATTAAAGATATAGTAATTAATGCGCTTGAAGATATAAAAGGTTTTCAAATAAAGGTCATAAATGTTCGCGGTAAATCAAATTTTACCGATATCATGGTGATAGTCAGCGGTAATACTGCACGGCAAGTTAAAGCGATTGGTAGTAATTTAATTGCAACCGCACGTGAGCATGATATTAATGTTTTAGGATCAGAAGGTGAGCAACAAGGTGAATGGATGCTTATTGATCTTGGTGATATTGTTGTTCATATAATGCAGCCAGATATTCGAGATTTTTATAATTTAGAAAAATTGTGGGGTGATGATAGCCCAGAAGTTATTTCTAATGATGTAAGTTTATAAATTAATGAAAATATTTTTAATTGCCATAGGTAATCGTATGCCTAGCTGGGTAATTGAAGCGTATGATGAATATTCAAAACGAATGCCAAAAGAGTTTAGTTTAGAAATAATTGAACTTGCAGCCATACGTCGAGCTAAAAATATCGATACAAAAAGCATCATAAAAAAAGAAGGGACAGCGTTATTGTCTGCTATACCCAAAAACTGTAAGGTCATTTTACTTGATGGTGCTGGACAGCAGTGGAGTACTGCTGAGTTAGCACAAAACTTGGATAAATGGTCCAACACTGGACAGAATATTGCATTATTAGTGGGCGGACCTGATGGACACGATGAAAAGTGTAGAGAGTATGCATCTCAGAGTTGGTCATTGTCTCGATTAACTTTTCCTCATCCTTTTGTTCGGGTATTAATCGCTGAACAACTTTATCGTGCTAGCTGCATATTGAAAAATCATCCTTACCACAAATGATTTTGTCGCGATGAATAAATATTAATTAAGGAATTAAGCTTGGTAAATAATAAGACACAGCTTTATTTGGCATCGAAATCGCCTCGACGACGGCAGTTACTAGAGCAAATGGGCGTTAATTTTGCACAACTTAATATTGATGTTTCCGAAGAGAGGTTATTACAAGAAAAACCTCAAGATTATGTAAGCCGAATAGCATTAGAAAAAGCACGAGCAGGTAGTCGAGTCGCTAATTTAGATAAATCGATTCCAATTTTAGGGTCGGATACTATCGTTGTTATTGATAACCAGATTCTCGGTAAACCAACTGATTTTAATGATGCAATAAAAATGCTGACACAATTATCAGGACGTAATCATAAAGTATTAACGGCAATTTCAGTTATTCATAATGAGGCATGGAGTAGTATTAATGAGACAACAGTGTCATTTCGAGATTTAAATGAAAATGAAATAGAAGCTTATTGTTTTTCTGATGAACCTTGGGATAAAGCAGGAGGCTATGCTATTCAAGGTAAGGCTGCAATATTTGTGAAAGAAATTAAAGGTAGCTATTCTGGTGTTATGGGGTTACCCATATATGAGACAGCACAATGTTTACAAAAAGCCGGGGTTCAAATTTTAGGTACTAATGATATAAAAATGGAACTATATGAGTGATGAATTATTAATTAATATTACACCACAAGAGACTCGAGTTGCATACGTAGAAAATGGTGTTCTGCAAGAAGTTCATATTGAACGGGAGCGAAAACGTGGTTTAGTTGGAAATATTTATTCTGGTAAAGTTAATCGGGTTTTGCCCGGTATGCAAGCTGCTTTTATTGATATTGGACTAAATCGAACCGCTTTTTTACACGCCTCTGATATTTATATTGAGGCGAACAATCATGATTCACAGTCAGAAATACCAATTTCTGAATTGTTGCGTCAAGGGCAGCAAATTAATGTACAAGTTTTAAAAGATCCTATCGGAACGAAAGGGGCTCGTCTTACTACGCAAATATCAATACCTTCGCGCTATCTGGTATATATGCCTCAAAATAATCATATCGGGATATCTCAAAAAATTGAAAGTGAAGTCGAACGAGAAAGACTAAAAGATATTATCGGTAATCAAAGAGAAACAGAGCTTTCTGGAGGCTACATTGTTCGCACCGTTGCTGAAGGAATCAGCGATGAACTCATTATTGCCGATATGCTATTTCTTCAAAAAATGTGGAAAGTTGTTTTAGAAAAAGAAAAACATAAAGATAAAAATATTTTGATACATGAAGATTTTCCTCTTGTTATGCGTACTATGCGAGATTTGGTCGGCACAGATTTTGAGAAGGTTAAAATTGATTCTAGAGAAACGCATTTAAAAGTATCTAAATTTGCTAGTAAGTTTATTCCTAACTTAGATAAAAAAATCGAGTATTACCCGGGTGAGCGGCCGATATTCGATATATATGGTATTGAAGATGAAATTCAAAAAGCCATGGAGCCTAAGGTTATATTAAAATCTGGGGGATATTTAATTATTGATCAAACTGAAGCAATGACAACCGTTGATGTTAATACCGGTGCATTTGTTGGGCATCGAAATTTAGAGGAAACTATATTTAAAACAAACTTGGAAGCGACTCAGGCAATAGCCAGACAAATAAGATTACGTAATTTAGGTGGTATTATTATAATAGATTTTATCGACATGCTTGATGTTGATCATAAAAAACAAGTATTACGTTTACTAGAAAAAAATCTCGACCGGGATCATGCTAAAACCAATATAAGTGAAGTTTCTGCCTTGGGTCTAGTTCAAATGACACGTAAACGAACAAGGGAAAGCTTGGAACACATACTTTGTGAAGTATGTCCTACATGTAATGGCCGAGGTTCAATTAAAACTGCAGAAACGGTTTGTTATGAATTATTTAGAGAAATATTGAGGGAGTCTAGACAGTTTAATACTAATGACTTACTTATATTAGCTTCTCCTGAGGTTGTTGATGTACTTTTAGATGAAGAGTCGAATAGTGTTGCTGAACTTGAGTTATTTATTGATAAAAACATTCGTTTTCAAGTTGAAACTCAATACAGCCAAGAACAGTTTGATGTTGTTTTAATGTAATCATTTAATATTACCAATATTGCTTCATAAATGAATAAAAAACCTAAGTTAAATTTTCTATTACGAGCTCGAAGATTGCTGTGGTATTTTATTGTAACAATATTGGTGATTGTCGCAATATCAATGACTTTAGCGCGCTCATTAATTTCTAATGTCGGAGAGTTACGAAGTCACCTTGAAGACATAGCTAGTCAGTATTTAGAACAACCATTACGGATAGAAACCTTTGATGCAAAATTAATTGGTTTTACGCCTACTTTCATATTTAAAAATGTTAGTTTTCTGGAGCGTTCATCTAATAAAGTGATGGTTCGATTTAAGGAGGCTAAGGTTGGTTTGTCACTATTTAAATCAATACAAAATGGTGAAATAACACCAAAAAGTTTTGTTATTAATGGTATTAATTTAGTTGTTACTCAAAATAAAAATAATACTTTTAAGGTTCAAGGTATTGATGTAGCAGAGTTTGATCCAACAAAAAATGTTGCTGTTGAAGATTCCAATGAACTATCAAACTGGCTGTTTCAACAAGATAAACTCAAATTAGAAAATAGTACTATCCATTGGTATAATTCAATTACTGATAAAGTATTAAAGTTCTCGAATATTAATTTACAAATTAATAATAGCAAAGATCGACATACCTTATCGGGCGATTGGCAATTACAAAGTACTATAGCGAAAAGATTTAAAATTGAACTGGATTTAACTGGTGATATTTTAAATCCGGCGAGTTGGGAAGGCGCTGCTTATGTTAAGGGTGAAGATGTTAATATATCAGAGTTCGGCATCCCGTCTAATTTAATACCTTTAAAACCAGCTAGTGGA
The DNA here is from genome assembly GCA_964514215.1 of uncultured Thioalkalispiraceae bacterium. GTDB lineage: Bacteria > Pseudomonadota > Gammaproteobacteria > UBA6429 > Thiohalophilaceae > CAYQUC01. Next base: position 77,369 of record CAZEPW010000006.1, on the reverse strand, counting down.
GTTTATAATTTTGAAGTTTGGGCTAATTTTAAACTTGGGCAATTAAAAGAAGTAGCCGGTTCAAGTAATGTTAGACATTTAAAATTTAATTCATCGAAACTTAATAAAGAAATTAAAATAGATAAAATGGGTGCTGTTTGGCGGTGGGATAATTTAGCTGATGGCTGGGCACTTAATATTGATAGATTTCATTATGAAGTGAATAACAAAGTATGGCCGTTATCCAGGGTATTAGTAGAAAGTCATCACCGTTTCCAACCAAATTCTATAATAGATATTTATATTGATGAGCTTGATATTGAAGATGCGAATGAATTTGTTCAAAAAATCAAACTGATTGAGCAAGATAAATTAAACAAATTAAAAAACATTGAACCTAAGGGACGTTTATCTAATACGCACATTAGATTCAATGTGAGTGATATTTTTTCTGATGATTTTATGTTTCAAACAGATTTTTTTAATATTTCAAGTAAATCGGAAGCATATGTTCCTGGGGTAAATAACTTGACTGGTGTTGTATCTACTTCAAATACTCTTGGTGGTATGATAATAAATAGTAATGATGTTACTGTCGATTTTCATCAAATGTTTCGAGATAATATCGACGTCAGTAAGTTAGAAGGACGGCTCGATTGGAATTTCACCAATAATGAATGGCAATTAAACTCGAATAATTTAAGCTTGCGTAATAATGATATCGCATTAAACTCAAAATTACAGGTGGTTTTTTCTGCAAAACAATCACCCTATATCGACCTACAAGTTTCATTTCAAAAAGGAAATATAGCAAATGCTAAAAAATATTTACCAGTATCCATTATGGATCAAGATTTAATTGATTGGCTTGACTCTAGTTTAAAGTCTGGGGAGGTTAAGCATGGTGGAATGGTTTTACGAGGACGTTTAAATGAATTTCCTTATCTAAATTATAACGGAAAATTTGAAGTCAGTTTAGAGAGTAATAATTTTGAACTTGAATATTTAAAAAAATGGCCTCAGATTCAAAGTGCATCTGCAAATTTGAATTTTTCAGGATCTGGTTTTGATATAAATATATCTAAAGCAAAAATCTTAAATAGCACAATTAACTATGCCAATATCGACATAAAGGACTTTACTGCCCCTGAATTAGTTATTTCAGGGGAAATAGATAGCGCAACAAAGGATGTTTTTGAATACTTAGTTAATAGTCCGATAGCGAGTAATAGCCGTTCTTTTATTGATGGGTTTAAGATAACCGGTGATAGTAAAATTAAAATAAAAATCAATGTTCCTTTATCTAACGAGATGGAAAAAATTTATTCGACTTATTATAATGGTTCTATTGAAGTTAAAAATAGCATGATTTCATTTCAGAATAGTAATATTAATTTTAACCATATTAATGGTAAATTAGATTTTACAGAAAAAGGCTTTAATTCAGATAGTTTAAGCGCAATTATTTTTGATAAAAAAGCTAAAGTTCGAGTTTATTCGCAATCCAAAGAAAAAACCTTTAGTCATCATATTCTTATTGAAGGTGAAATTGAATCAAAGACAATTAGTGAAAAATTTAATGTGCCGTTGATGGCAAAAAATAACGATACAACCAAGTGGCAGGGTATTTTTAATTTTGGTTATACTGTAGACGATAAAGAAATTCCACCCTCAATTGTTGTAACGTCTGATTTTAGTGGTATAAGTTTGAATTTACCAATGCCTTTGAAAAAAACAAAAAACACTAAATTACCGATTAGTATTGAAAGTAAATTTATTTCAAATGATGAATTTAATATAAATTTATCTCTAAATGAGCGTATTGAAATTTCTAGCTTAATTGATTTTTCGAAAAGCGCAGTTAAATTAAAGAGCGCAAGTATTAATTTTAATAGACCGAATGATAATTTAAAAAATAAAATTAGTTTAAAAAACAATGTGATTTTTATTAACGGAAACATTAAAAATATTAATTTTCCTCAATGGCATAAATTTATTAGCGAACTTGATTTTGGGCAAGATAAGAATAATAATTCTTTTATTTCACCAGATTTTAAAATTATTTTTGATGTGGATTCTTATTATATAACTGCTTCGAAAGATGATGACACCCCTAAAACAAATAAAAAAAACCAACAAGGTAATGATATTGCTAAAAGTTCAGGTATTGATCCAAGGCAGGTCCCAGAATTTAGTGGCGATATAAGAAACATTTTTTATGGTGAGTCAAAAGTAGGCTCTCTTAGTTTTGAATTTAAGCATTCGATAAACGGTTTTGATATAAAAAAACTAAATTTAGTGTCTGATGACTTTAAAGTAAACAGTACTGGGATTTGGCATATATTTCCTAATAAAGAAAACGATCGGTATTTGACAAAATTTACTAATGTAAAGTTTGTTTCTAGTAATCTTGGAGCCACATTATCTGCACTAGGATTCAAGTCGATATTAAATAAGGGGAAGAGTAATTCTGATATGACTATTTGGTGGCACGATAGTCCTTTTAACTTTTCTCTTAAAAAATTATCAGCTGAAATCTCAGTAAATGTCTCGGATGGAGAGATTCTTGATATCGATCCGAAAGCCGGACGATTATTAGGACTTCTAAGTTTAAGTAATTTACCTCGTCGGCTTTTAGGTGATTTTAGCGATATCTTCAGTTCAGGGCTTAGTTTTGATACAGCTAGTGGTAAAATTCGAATTGCTAATGGTATTATGTCATCTGAAAATATTCTTATAACTAGCAGTCCAGCTGAAATACAGATCTTTGGAGAAACTGATTTAGTCAAACGTAATTTTAATCAAAAGATAAAAGTTATTCCTAATCTCACAGATACTACGGCGGTACTGGGTGGTTTACTGGGTGGCTTACCGGCATTAATTGCGACTAAAATTTTGGGTGGTATTATCGATTTAGACAAGGTTGAAATGCGAACATATCATGTTACAGGCTCTTGGGAAAAACCTGTCATTACTACACTTAAACCACGAGAACCTGATTATGAAGATGATGATGAAGAAAACTAAAAAAAATGATAAGTTAAAAGTAGGAGATGTATAGTTGATATATCGCGCTATAATTTTTAGAGTTGTTGTTTTAAATAGTATTTTATCGTTATTAATATCATTGGCTTACGCAAATGAGAATAAATTTCATATATCATCTGAACAGTGGGCAGCACCACGTACCGCAAGTGCTATATTAAAAATGCCCGCTATTGTTGAAGTTATGTTGGTTCTGCAATCGAACAAAAATAATTTTTTGGTGATTCACCATCCTGGTGGTGATGATGGATCTTTATGGGCTGTAGAATTACGAGGTTGGTTAATATCATTAGGTCTTTCGGGTTCTAAAATTAATTTAGCTCCGGGTAGTTCTGATACAAAGCAAATTGATTTGGAAATTTTACCACATCCCAAATCTGCTAGTATAAGTAATAAATAATTTTAAAATAATTGTAAGTTTGGGTTGAAAATTTATATGACTAAAATTGCGGCTATTCAAATGGCATCGGGTTCAAATGTATCTTCAAATTTGATTGAAGCGAAACGATTAATTCAAGCTAGTGTTCGAAATGGTGCTGGATTAGTTGTATTACCTGAAAATTTTGCAATAATGGGTATGACGGAGCAAGATAAAGTTTTAATTCGTGAAATTTTTGGATCGGGGCAAATTCAAGATTTTTTAGCTCAGTTAGCCATCGAATTAAATATTTGGATTGTAGCTGGAACGCTCCCAATATTAACTGATAATAAAAATTTAATTAGAGCAACTTGTTTAGTTTATAATAATGAAGGGATAGTTGTGGGGCGTTATGACAAAATACATCTGTATGATGTTGATGTCCCTGAAAGTAACGATACTTATCGAGAGTCTGAAACGATAGAGCCTGGAACTGACTTATGTGTGATTGATTCACCGGTAGGTCGTATGGGTATTGCTATTTGTTATGATCTAAGGTTTCCCGAATTATTTCGGCGCTTGAGTGAGCTCAATGTTGATATTTTTGTTGTGCCATCAGCATTTACTGCAATAACTGGTAAAGCACATTGGGAATCATTATTAAAATCAAGAGCAATTGAAAACCTGAGTTTTGTTGCTGCTTCTGCTCAAGGTGGTTTTCATGTTAATGGACGAGAGACGCATGGGCATAGTATGATTATCGATCCATGGGGTGTTATTTTAGATGAACTTTCCAGTGGTTCTGGTTTTGTTATTTCTGAGATTGATTTAAATAAAGTTAAAAATATACGTAAAATATTTCCTGCATTACAACATAGAAAATTAAAGGTTTAAAATGGTATCTAATTCAGTAGAACATGTTAGTCAATTATTGCTTGAACCGACTGGTTTAACACACAATGATTTGCAATCAACTTTAGATTTAATAATGCAAAATTCGATCGATAGTGCGGATATATATTGTCAGTCTTCACAGCATGAGTCATGGATGTTAGAAGATAGTATTATTAAAGAAGGTAGTTTTAACATCGATCAGGGGGTTGGTATTAGAGCTGTTAGTGGTGAAAAAACCGGCTTTGCTTATTCTGATGAAATTGTATTACCAGCATTAACGCATGCTGCAAATGCAGCAAAAGCAATATCCTCAAGAGGGCAGCAGGGTTCAGTTCAATCCTGGAAATCTCAGGCTCAAAATAATCTATATGTTCAGAATAACCCTCTTCAATCCTTACATTCGAATGACAAGGTTGATTTGTTAAATATGATTGATAGAGAAGTTCGAAAAATGGATCCCCGAATAACGCAGGTTTCTGTGAGTTTATCTGGTGTTCATGAAGTTGTTTTAGTGGCGGCTTCTGATGGTACGTTTAATTCTGATATTCGACCGTTAGTACGTTTAAGTGTTAGTGTCATTGTTGAATCAAAGGGCCGTCGAGAACAGGGTAGTTCTGGTGGTGGCGGTCGAGTTGATTATAGTTATTTTACCAATGAACGTGCTATTGGTTATGCGCGAGAGGCTGTTCGACAAGCGTTGGTAAATTTAGAGGCCATTGATGCGCCTGCGGGAGAAATGGTTGTGGTTTTAGGTCCCGGTTGGCCTGGTGTTTTGTTACATGAAGCCATTGGTCATGGTCTTGAAGCTGATTTTAATCGAAAAGGAAGTTCTGCATTTTCTGGAATGATTGGTGAAAAAGTTGCCTCAGAATTATGTACTATTGTTGATAATGGTTCTCTTGAAAATAGACGTGGATCGCTTAACATTGATGATGAAGGAATATCAACACAAAATACTGTTTTAATTGAAAATGGTATTTTAAAGGCTTATATGCAAGATAAATTAAATGCTAAATTGATGAAGTCAGCTCCTACTGGAAATGGGCGTAGGGAGTCTTATGCGCATTTGCCGATGCCTCGTATGACAAATACTTATATGTTGGCTGGAAAAGATGATCCTAATGAAATACTGGCCTCAGTTGATAAAGGTATTTATGCGGTTAATTTTGGTGGTGGACAAGTTGATATTACTTCTGGTAAGTTTGTTTTTTCTGCAAGCGAAGCTTATTTGATTGAAAATGGCAAGGTAACTGCTCCTGTTAAGGGTGCTACTTTAATTGGCAATGGCCCTGAAATATTAAATTATGTTTCGATGGTTGGTAATGATCTTGAGCTTGATAGTGGTGTTGGTGTTTGTGGCAAAGAAGGTCAGAGTGTCGCCGTTGGTGTTGGGCAACCTACATTAAAAATTGATAAATTAACGGTGGGTGGAGTTCAGTAAAAATTAAAATTGCGGTTATTGCATGTTTGTTATTGAATCTGTTTCACTGCTATTGTTTTGTTCTATAATAGTCTTTATAAAACTATAGAGTAGTCGAGCATTCTTAGGCGTTTTTTGTTGTTTTTTTTCATTAATAGCATGCCGCTGTAATTGGTGCAATTGTTGGCGATCTGTATTTGGGTAAGCAGTTATAAATTCGTCAAAAACTGTAGTGTCACTATTTAAAAATCGATCACGCCAGTTTTCGTAGATATGAAAATCTTTTTTGCTTTGATTTTGTTTTAAATAATAATTGTCATACATTTCTTTTATATTTTGAGTATCAATTTGACGCATTAATTTTCCAATGAATTGTAATTGACGTTTTAAAGCACCATTTTTTTTTATTGACTGGGCGAGTTTAATTGCATCAAATAAATCCTCGGGAAGAGGAAATTTGTTTAATACACTGATTGGTAAATTGACTAAATCACTACCGAGTTTTTGCAAATTTTCAGCATCTCTTTTTAATTGCGATTTGCTGGGTTTATCTTGTTGAGTTTCGTCCATAGTGAGGCTCTAGTTTAGCGTAATATAGTATTAGAGAATATTTGAATCTTATTCGATACACACGTAAAATAAGATATTTACAATTATAATTATACGAGACTTTCATGCCAAGTTCACTTGCTAAAACAGTATTCTCCGAAAATAAATTACCAGACGGAGAACGATTAAAACAAATTATTGATCTCATATTACACCATGCAAAGAAAAATGGTGCGACACAGGCAGAAGCTGGCGCTAATGTTGAATCAGGTCTTTCGGTAACGGTTCGTTTGGGAGAGGTTGAGACAATTGAGCACAATCGCGATAAAGGCATCGGTGTTACGGTATATTTTGATAAACGCAAAGGCTCGGCAAGCACGACGGATTATTCCGAACAAGCAATTATCGATACTGTAAAGGCGGCCTGTGATATAGCACGTTATACCTCAGAAGATGAATTTACAGGTCTTGCAGATAAATCCTTAATGGCAACAGAAATTCCTGATTTGGATCTTTATCATCCTTGGGATATTAGTGCCGAGCGGGCGATTGAGATAGCCACTGATTGTGAGACTCTCGCTAGAGATTTTGATCCTCGTATAACTAATTCGGAAGGCGCTACGGTGAATAGCCATACCGGATTACGATTTTATGGTAATAGCCACGGTTTTATGGGGACCTATCCAAGTTCGAGACACAGTATAACGTGTGCATTAATTGCTGAAAGTGATAATGGCATGCAACGTGACTATTGGTATTCGGTTGCTCGAGATGCGCAGCAACTTGAAAGTAACTCGATAATTGCTCAAAAAGTTGCTGAACGTACTATCGCGCGACTTGGAAGTCGAAAAATTAATACGATTCAATCTCCTGTTATTTATAGCTCTGAGGTCGCTAGTGGTTTAATCAGTCATTTTCTTAGGGCTATTAATGGTTCTTTATTGTATCGGGATGCTACATTTTTATTAAACAGTTTGAACACGACAATATTTCCTGAATTTTTATCGATAGCTGAGTCACCACATTTAATTAAAGGTTTAGGTAGCGCGGCTTTTGATAGTGAAGGTGTTGCAACTCGAGCTAATCAGTGGATTGTGGATGGAGTTGTTCAAAATTATATCTTGAGTAGTTATTCAGCTCGTAAACTGGGGATGCAGACTACAGCAAATGCCGGTGGTGTTCGAAACATTCGAATACAAAATAAATTAGAAGATATTAATTTAACACAGTTATTACAAACGATGGGGTCAGGGTTATACATTACTGAATTGATGGGGCAAGGTATTAATATGGTTAATGGTGATTATTCACGTGGTGCGGCAGGTTTTTGGGTTGATAATGGTGAGATACAATATCCTGTTGAAGAAATAACCGTAGCAGGAAATCTTCGGGATATGTTTTCAAATATCATTAATATTGCAAATGATGTCGATGTTCGAGGTAATATTCAATGTGGCTCTATATTGATTGAACAAATGCAAATTGCTGGTAGTTAATTTCAGAGCTATGTAAGCAAAATAATGCTGTGAGCTGATAATTTTAATTTAGGTTCTGAATGTGAATAACATTCTATATTAAATATAATGTCGCGAGCCCTAAAAATGTTAAAAATCCAACTATATCGGTAATTGTTGTTAATAACACACCACCAGCCAATGCGGGATCGGCTCCTATTTTGTTTAAGGTTATTGGTATTAGCGCTCCAGCCGCAGCTGCAAAAAATAATGTAATCATCATGGCAAATGCAATAATTAAGCTTAGTTCTGGAAAATCAAACCAAGCACCAACAATAATGGCAACAACGATTGACCAAATGACTCCATTAGAAATTCCAACTAAAAGTTCTTTTTGTAATAAACGTTTAGAGTTAATTTCACTAACTTGTCCTAAAGCGATACCGCGTATTACCAGAGTGAGGGTTTGGCTTCCTGCTATGCCACCCATGCTTGCTACGATGGGCATTAATATAGCAAGAGCAACAATTTTTTCTAGTGCAATGCTAAAGTGTCCAATTACCCAGGAGGCTAAAAAGGCAGTTAGTAAATTAATTCCTAACCACAGTGTGCGTTTTCGAGTGCTGGTTAATACTGGCGCAAACATATCATGCTCTTCATTTAATCCAGCCATACTCATAAATGAATGATCCGATTCATCGCGAATAACGTCAACTATATCGTCAATAGTGATTCGCCCCACTAATTTATTATTATCATCAACAACGGGAGCTGAAATTAAATCCAGTTGTTCAAATTTTAATGCCACCTCTTTTGCCGGCATTGATGCGGGCATGGCTTCAACATCGGTTTTAATTAAATCAGATACTTCGAGGTTTGCTTGATTTGTTAATAGATCAATTAATGACAACATTCCAAGATAGGTACCATTTCGATTAACGACAAATAAATTATCGGTGCCACTTGGCAGTTCATTTCGCAGTCTTAAATAGCGCGAAACAACATCTAGAGTTATGTCAGCTCGAACCACAACGGTGTTTAAATCCATTAATCCACCAGCGGTATTTTCATCATATAATAGAACCGATTCTAATAAAGTTCGTTCTTGATGTTCCATGCTCATGAGTAATTCATTTATTACTTCTTGAGGCATCTCGGGTAGGATGTCGGCTAATTCATCGGTTTTAAGTGTTTCAGTTGCGGCTATTAATTGATTGCTGTCCATGTTATCAATCAAACTGCTTCTAACTTCATCGTTTAAGTGCAGTAAGATTTCGCCTTCCTGTTCTGGAGCAACATAAGGCCAAGCAGTTTCTCGCTGAGAGGTGGTTAGTGCTTCAAAAATATGTGCTATTTCGGCAGGATGAAGTTTTTGTAAGATGCGCGAGACATGCTCGTAATCATTAGCAAGTAATGCATAAGTTAATTGGTTTAACGAATTGATTGATTGTTCAGGCATACGGAAAGCTCTAATTCTAAATGGAATCAACTTTGAGAAGATTCGATAAAAGTGACATGACTAATGTGTATTAGTCTGTTAATTCAAATGTGTTAATATTACAGGGCTTGTTTAGGATATATTATTAAAAAGCCTTAATGTTGCTCAATATTCAACTTAGTGAAATTATAGTGTAATTTTAGCAAGATATAAACAATTCAATCGATACTCAGGTTCGAGAGAGCTTGTAATTTCGTTATATTTATTAGTAAGGATTAATAAATCTAGAAAATTTTGTCGAGTTTATCTAAAATATCGTAATACTGGTGAATGGAATTGCAATTTAAAACTTTTGATACCTGAGTCTGGATTTTTTTTAAATTACACTGTTGAATTTTGTATTTTATTTCAGGTATTGCGCTAGGATGTACGCTAAACTCATTTAAGCCCATCCCGAGTAATAAACAGGTGTAGCGAAAATCTCCGGCCATTTCTCCACACATAGAAACAGGTATTTGATATTTTTTGCCCGCATCAATGGTCATTTTTATGAGCTGAAGCACAGCAGGGTTTAATGGATCGTATAAGTAATTTACGCTTTCATCAATTCTATCGACTGCGAGTGTGTATTGAATTAAGTCATTGGTGCCTATTGACAAGAAATCTAATTTTTGTGCAAAAATTTCAGCAGACAAAGCTGCTGCGGGTACTTCAATCATTGCACCAATCATAATGTTTCGATCATATCGAATGTTTTTTGCGTTTAAACTAATTTTTACATCATTAATTATATTTAATACCTGATCGAGTTCATGGATGTTTGATAACATCGGTATCAGTATACGTAGTTTGTAATCGGCTGATGCTCTTAAAATAGCGCGTAGTTGAGGTGTAAATAATTGAGGGTCTTTTAAACATAACCTTACGGCTCTTAAGCCTAGGGCCGGATTTGTAGTGTTTGGTAAGTTTTTTTGTGCGCCATCAACTTGTTTATCTGCTCCTAGGTCGAGTGTTCTAATGGTGAGAGTTTGTCCTTGGATGTTTTTTGCGATTTTGGTATATGTCTGATACTGCTCATTTTCGCTAGGGTTATCGTTGCGGTTCATAAATAAAAATTCAGTTCGATATAAACCTACGCCTTCTGCGCCAGATTCAACTACGCCTTGAATATCATTCGGAAGTTCAATATTAGAACGCAATATTATTTTAATTCCATCTTGGGTGACACTGGCTCGATTTTGATTGGTTTGTAATGATGTTAGGTATTGTTGGTATTCTTGAATTTTTTGTTTATAAAATGAAACTAAGTTTTCACAATCTGTTGTAATTAATATTCCGGTAGTACCATCGATAATAATTTTTTCATTGTTTTTTATGAGCTGTAGTACATTTGATAAACCAACAATGGCCGGTATTTTTAAGCTTCGAGCTAAAATTGCAGTATGAGAAGTAGGGCCACCAGCTTCAATGACGAAACCTGTAAAACCCTGTTGTTGTATGCGTACGGTATCCGCAGGAGTTAAATCTTTGGATATTAATATTTTGTTAATGGTGTTTGGTATATTGGATAGTGACGTTTGAGATGAGTCATCTTTTAATAATAATGCTAAAATGGAGTTCGAAACATGTTCAATGTCTTCACTGCGGGTTCGCAGGTAAGGATCTTCCATATCCATAAAAACATCTATTAATTTATCTCGTTGGAGCTTTAGAGCCCATTCTGCATTACATAATTTTGATTTAATTATCTCGATTGGTGTTATTGCTAGTGTTGCATCATAAAGCATTAATAGATGTGCATCGATAAATGCTGCAATATCTTCAGGAGTTGATTTTGAAATATGTTTACGTATATCTTGTAGGTTTTCTTTTGCTAGTGAAATGGCTTCTCGATAGCGAGATACTTCATGGTCGATTTCATTTGATGGAATAGCATGTTGAATAATATTGAATTTATCACTTTGCAGAACAATTACTTCACCAATGGCGATGCCATTAGAAACACCTGTACCATTTAGAAGCATTGTCATTTTGTGATTAGCCTACATGTATTATATTTAAATTATAGTTAATAATACTGTGTTTTTGATAAATTTAGTCAGTTTGATATGCTATTTTTGATTATTTTATTAATTATTGTAATGTTTTTATATGTTATTTTATTGTTTGGTTTTGAATATCATAACATCATCAAGTAGCACCCAATACAATTCCATCTAACAGTCATTCCGGTAGCGTTTTAAGCCGGAATCTAAAGTTTAAACCTTTAGGTTAATAGCTTACATTAATATTATTTTATATAGAAATAAATTTATACTCATGAAAATTATCAATGCTTAATTTAAAATTTGCCATGGATTTTAGAAAACATTATTAATAATTATTAAACAAACTTCATACATAAAATTTATAACTGATATTTCTATTTGATGTTATTTTAAGCTTGAAAAGTCTAAATGAACAAGTGTCATTTAACAAAATTATGAATTAAGTTAAAATTTGTATTCTTAAAATGTTTGGGGTATGGTTATTTAACATTAAAACTATTTTTAAATTAAATGTTACATAGGATAGTTGGCTTGGTTTGTAATGACTTAAATATTGAGTAATTAAACCCAGATAAGCAAGGATGATTATGTTGACTCATATAAATAATTTTTTGATTAATACAGTCTTCGTTTTATATTTATTTGTATTTCCTATTAATTTAGTATTGGCTGCAGATATTACCCCTCCTATTGTAACATCTCCTCCAGCTGTAACTATAGAAGCAACAGCAATTTTGACATCGGTTACTCTCGGTACTGGATCTGCTGCTGATGATATTGATGGAGTATTAATACCAACAGCTGATAATGTAGGCCCTTTTAATATTGGCACTACAACTGTTACATGGTCTGCCGTTGATGCGGCAGGAAATATTGGTACTGCAACACAATTAATCTCTATTATAGAGACCACTGTACCTACAATTACAACACCAGCAAATATTAATGTCGTAGTGATGTTCCAGTTACGTTAAGTTTGGGGACAGCAACCACTAATGATATTTTTGGACTGTTTTATTGGCTAGTTTACCCACGTTGCTTAATGCTTATGAGCTTGAAACGCATGGAGCCATTACTAAAGAGGCGTATACTAAATCAGCTTTAAAAAAAGATTTTCAATTATTGAACGACTTGGGTATTAAGTCTATGAATGATGATTTAGGAGATATATATTATGATGTTGATGGCGCAACAGTTTTAACACGTTTCACAGGAAAAGAGTTTGAGGATATAAAAATTGATGACTTGGGTGTTAACCCGTTATCAATTCAAGGTTGGTTAATGCGCGGTGTTATTCGTGAAGATGATGTACCCTTGTTTGGTGAAAATCCGCTAGATGATCCCATTAATGAATTTCGTGTCTATAATTATTTTTATGATCAAGGTTTTAAATTAGGTTTATTAAGCGGGGATAAAGCACCAAACTGGGCTCTAGGAACGTTTGACTTTACGACGGCACAGGTACAAGATAATTGTATTATTAACCATCTGTAATACTTGGAACTTTAAAAGGGATAGTAACGGATTAATATACTAATACTGAGTATATCGATGTATCGCTAAGTACACGTTCAGTATGGGATCATCCTGATGTAGTTAATTTCGATAACTATGTGTTAACAAAAGAAAACTACAATGCTATGGCTGATATATTGATATCTCATGCAGTTGGTTATATAACAGGTCTACTTGATTATTTTTTTCGAGGTAGACTTAAAATTATTCAAGCGCACAATTTAGCTAATACTTTAACCATAACATTTAAAAACGTATCGGCGACAGATACATGATGACAGTTACACTGCATCTTATTTATCCGTTAGACAACGGAGCTATTCTTGACTTGTATAATTAAATGTAAAAATTGATTAAATGAAATTTTATTCGGATATTTGACTTAATTCTAGCGAAGCAAATATAAAGTAAAAGAAGGATGGCTAGGCGATTGATATTAAAAATTTTAATTAACCTGAGCTTTAGATAAGAAAATAATAAGTTTAAATCTGGAAATGGAATAGTCAAATAAAGACACGCAAAAGAAATAGTAAATTTTACTTTATTCTTTTTCATCAAATCTATTATTGATTAGTTCAACTAATGCATCTATTGCTTGTTGTTCATCATTTCCTGTGATAATTAATTCAACTTCAATGCCTTTTGATGCCGCTAGCATCATGACACCCATAATACTCTTACCATTAACTTTATTCGTTTTGCATTGTATTTCGATAGATGATTCATATTTTGACGCTATAGTGACAAATTTTGCAGCAGCCCGAGCATGGAGTCCTAATTTATTAATTATTGTAATGTTTTTATTTATCATTTTTAATTGTCGTCTTTGCAACTCATGACACCATCAATTCCACCTGAAGTGGCTTTATCAATGATTTGATTTAAGTCTAAGTTAGGGTAGTTTAATATTCTAACTAGCATAGGAAGATTTAAACCTGAAACGGCTTTAATATTTTCTGTTACGTGTTTACAGGCAATATTACTTGGAGTGGAGCCATACATATCCGTTAAAATTAATATTCCTTTATTATTTTCAAGTTGTTTTATGTATTTTTTTACAGTAGCACTTTTTTTTTCTGGGTCACAATCATTTTCTATTGAAAGTGTCATTGCTGGTAAGGGACATCTTCCTAAAACGGCTGAAGCGGCTTCTAAAAGAGACTTGCCGACGTTTTTATGTGTAATAATTAATAAACCAACACTCATATGAGTTCTCTATGTCTCGTCTGAATATTGTCACGAATTTTAGAAAAATGTTCTGATAGTTTTTCAGCAAAAAATACCGAACGATGCTGCCCTCCAGTACACCCAATTGCAATAGTCATGTAGCTTTTATTATCAGATTCGAAACAGGGTATCCAGTCGGATATAAATTTAATAATATCGTCGCGCATTTTACTGACTGAGTTATGTTGTTCGAGAAAATTTTGGACAATGATATCTTTGCCGGTTGACGCACGTAATTCAGGTTCCCAATGTGGGTTTGGAAGGCAACGTACATCAAATACATAGTCGGCATTTAATGGGATACCGTGCTTAAATCCAAAGGATAAGAATTGAATGGTTAATTTGTCCAGATTATTGCTGCATATTCTTTGAATGACAGTATCTCGAAGTTCGTGAATATTAGTGAATGAGGTGTCAAATGTAATTTGAGCACAATCTGATATTGGTTCGAGCAGGTTTTGTTCATTTTTTATAGCCTCATTTAATGAGGTGGTATTGTTAGTTAGCGGATGTTTTCTCCTTGTTTCACTAAACCGTTTGATTATGACATCATCGGAGGCTTTAAGATAAACAACTTCACATTGTAAATTTTTGCTATTTAATTGTTGCAGCATTCCTTCAAAATTATCAACAATGGTACTTAGATTGCGAGCATCAATACCAACAGCAAAATTTTCATGTCCCTGATTTTCAGAGCTAATAATGTCTTCAGCAAATGCCTGCAATAAGTTTATAGGTAAATTATCAATGCAGTAAAACCCATGATCTTCGAGTACGTGAAGAGCATTACTTTTACCGGAACCTGATAATCCACTGACAATGACCAAACGCATGTCGGTATCCTTACAATTTATTTTACAATAAACTATTCATACACATAGATTGAGGTTGTTTATGAGTTTTACAGAATAGTTAATTTTTGTTTAATATAATATTTTGTTGTCGTTGAATAAAATCACTAGAAGCATCATAACCATTCATGATTAAAACTTGGTTTCGGACAGCCGCTTCAACAATCACCGCTAGATGTCTGCCAGGAGCAACAGGTATGACCGTTTTAGGTATCTCAACATTTAGTATAGTTATACTATGATACTTGCTGCCAAGTCGATCAATTTCTTGGCTTTCTGAAATGGTTAATTCTGCTAGGTGTATTATAAGCCTTAATCGTTTATTTGGCACGATAGAATTATCACCATACATTGCCCGAATATTTAACAGGCCAAGTCCCCTGACTTCTAAAAAATCTTTTAATACACTGGGACAGCTACCGGTGATAACATCGGGAGCATCCCGGATAAACTCCGGTGAATCATCAGCAATCAGTCGGTGCCCGCGGGATATCAGTGCTAATGCTAGCTCACTTTTGCCTATATTACTTTCTCCCGTTAGTAATACTCCAATTCCCATAACTTCCATAAATACTCCGTGCATATTTGTTTGTCCTGAAAATATGCCGGAATAGTCGTATTGAATTGTATCAATAATATTAATACTGGTTTCGGAGCTTTTTAATATTGGCGCACCTGATAATTTTGAACAGTTGATAAGCTCATGAAATTCAGGGATTGAGTCTGCTAAGATAACGATGACAGGGGTGTGTATAAAAAGGGTTTCTAATGCATCTTGACGCGAATTTTTGCCAAGAGACTTTAAATACTCAAGTTCAGAAACACCAATGACTTGAATGTAATTGGGGCGAATTAAATTTAAATGTCCGATTAAACTACGTTGTTGGTTTTCTGGGGCAATGATAGAATCTGCTCGTTTATCGTCATTTTTGTCTGTCACCCAAGAAAGCGATAAACGAGATTTAAAGTCTTTGAATAGCCGTTGTGCAGTAAACTTTTTACTCATAACGAAGTTATGTGCTTATTGCCATTCTTTAATTAGTTGGAATACTTTGTCGGGTGAATCTGCTTCACGTAATTTTTCTCTAAAATCTTCTTGATCGAATAATGATGCTAATACGGCAAGAACTTGTAGATGTTCATCTGTGGAGTTTTCAGGAACCAATAATGCAAATAACAAATCCACGGGTTTGTTATCTAAGGTATCAAAATCAACACCGTATTTAAGTTTTATCAATGCACCTATGGTTTTGTCTGCACTATTTTTTAATCGTCCATGGGGGATGGCGACACCGTGTCCGACTCCCGTTCCTCCTAATCGTTCGCGTGCTAAAAGACTACTAAATACTTCGATAGATGAACATTGACTATCGGCAGTACTAATTAAGTCACTTAATGTTTCTAGTGCTCTTTTTTTGCTCGTCGCCTCGACATTGCACGCGATACGTTCAGGAGAAATTAAATCTGTTAATTCCATGGTTTTATATTTGATCCTCAATTTGTTCTTGTTTTTTTAGACCGCCTTCGCTGCGGTGATGATCGGTTATTTTTTCTTTGTGTTTACAAATTTGTCGATCTAACTTGTCGATCAGTGCATCAATTGATGCATACATATCACCATTAATGGCTTCAGCAAAAATTTTATTGCCTTTTAAATTTAATGTTGCTTCTGCTTTTTGATCTAATTTTTCTACATTTAATATAACATTTACATTGGTAACTTTATCAAAATGTCGTTCGAGTCGTTCAAATTTACTTTTAATATAGTCGTGTAATGAATCAGTTACTTCGATGTGATGGCCGGTTACATTTAATTGCATTTTATCACCTCTTTGGTATATGACATTAATTTACTCATTGGAGCCTTTTTCTTTCATTTGATGGGGGGATCGCAAGTGCTTCACGATATTTAGCTATTGTTCGTCTTGCAATTTTAATTCCTTGTTCTGATAGAATTTCAGCGAGTTTATTGTCGCTGAGAGGTTTTTTCCTATTTTCACTCAAAACTAGTTTTTTTATTAATGCACGTATTGCCGTGGCAGAACATTCACCACCATTAGTGGTTGATACATGACTTGAAAAAAAATATTTGAGTTCAAATATTCCTCTTGGTGTGTGCATGTATTTTTTTGTAGTCACTCGAGAAATAGTAGATTCGTGCATTTCAACTTCTTCCGCAATATCATGTAATACAAGTGCTTTCATTGCTTCGTCACCATAGTCTAAAAAAGCACGTTGATGTTTGACAATTGAGCTTGCAACTTTTAATAAGGTTTCATTGCGGCTCGATAAACTTTTTATAAACCACTTAGCTTCTTGTAAGTGATCTTTTAAAGTAGTGCTGTCTGAATTACTTTTAATGCTTTTTATTAAATTTACATACTCAGAATTAATTCTTAAATTTGGGGTATTGTCTTTGTTTAATTTAACTTTCCAAACACCATTAATTTTTTTAACAGAAACATCTGGAATAACGTATTCCGGTTTTTGGTCGGTAATTTGACTGCCGGGCCGTGGATTAAGTGATGTTATCATATCAATCACTGTTGCTAAATTTTCCTCACTCAATTTCATTCGTCGCATGAGTTGTGGGTAATCTCTATTGGCTAATAGCTCAAAATGATCATTTATTAAAGTAACCGCGAGTTTAATAAATGGATCGCTACTATTTTTATTAGCGAGTTGAATCGCTAAATTTTCTTGTAAATCTCTAGCGGCTACACCGGGTGGATCAAAGGTCTGTATAAGGTGTAAGACAGCTTGAATTTCATCAAGTTCAATTTCGTCCAAGTCATTATTTTTTTTTATGTTGCTATGAATGTCTTGAATTGTTAAGTCTAAATACCCATCATCATTGATGGAGTCTATTATATGAGTTGCTATAACTCTATCAGTATCGCTAAAAGAAGTTAAGTTTAATTGCCAATTTAGTGTTTCGTGTAGACTTTCAGTTCTATCATTTATGGTTTCGAAAGTCTGGGTGTTGTAGTCAGAATTATGAGTCGTAGAAGAACTGGGTACGTTGTCGAAAGTGTCTTCCCAATTACTATCGGTAGGTAGTTCATTTGGAATGTTAGTGTCTTGTAAATCTAAACTGGTTTCAGTTTTATCGTTGGAGTCGAGTTTTTTATCGGTATCGAGATTGTCATAGCTATCACTGTCTTCTGGAGACTCTAGCATAACGTTAGAATCTAGAATTTCTTGTATCTCTGTTTGTAATTCAAGAGATGATAATTGCAATAGGCGTATCGCCTGTTGCAATTGCGGTGTCATTGTTAGATGTTGCCCAAGACGTAGTTGTAGAGTTTGTTTCATATTTTTTTTGGGTGATTACCGAGCTGCATTATTATTTCGGTTATTACTATTTTAGCTTATATATTGATCAACTTCATGGCTCATAACCTAAAATGTTCACCTAAATAGACTTTTCTAACTTGTTCATCTTTTAGTAGAAATTCGGGGTTTCCTTGCGAGATGACTTCACCGGCATTCATTATATAGCCTCGCTCACATATTTTTAAGGTTTCTCTAACATTATGATCGGTTATTAATACACCAATATCACGTTCTTTTAAATGTTTAATAATACCTTGGATATCCAATACAGAAATAGGGTCTACGCCTGCAAATGGTTCATCTAACAAGATAAAGCCGGGTTCTGATGCTAAGGCGCGGGCAATCTCGGCGCGTCGTCGTTCACCGCCAGAGAGGCTCATGCCTAAGTTATTTCGAATATGGCTAATATGCAATTCATCGAGTAAGTCTTCCATTTTTTGTAGACGTTGAGAATTATTTAAGTCTTTTCGAGTTTGTAGAATTGCTAATATGTTATCGGCTACCGATAATTTTCTGAAAACAGAAGCTTCTTGGGGCAAATAACCGATGCCGAGTTGTGCCCGCATGTGCATTGGCAATTGCGCTATATCACGGCCATTTAAGGTCAAGCTGCCACTGTCGGGTTTAACCAAGCCAACAACCATGTAAAATGTTGTTGTTTTGCCTGCACCATTTGGACCAAGTAAACCAACAACTTCACCACTTTCGATACGTAATGAGACATTTTTGACGACTTTACGACCTTTATAAGATTTCGCTAATTTTTCGGCCAACAAAATGCTCATATTATTCTTCTTCGTTTGATTTTGGTGTAATAATGGCGTTTACACGTTGTTTTTTATCACCATCGGTATTGGCGGTAACCGTGCTATTTCGGGTGTCATATTCAATAATATGCCCTGAAAAACTGTTTTGTCCTTGTTTTAAGCTGGATTCCCCGGTGAGAATCAATTTTTCAGTAATTGTATAATAAATAAGCTCAAGTGCTTGGGCGGTAATTTCCTGATTGTTTTTATCGGACAGTTGTTTGAATTGTGCCGGCACACCATTGACAATTATTTTATCTAATTTTCCATCAGGTTGGTAAACCGTTACTTTGTCGCCGGTTAGCAACATACTTCCTTGGCTTATTTTTACATTGCCCATATAACTACTAAAGCCGGTTTTTTCATCAATAGATACTTTATCGGCACTGATGTGTACCGGTTTTTCGCGATCAATTTCAAGTGCAAAACTATTTATCGTTAAACCGAGTAAGGTGAAAACAAGTGAAATACCTAAAGTTGACTTTAAATTCATTATATTTTTCATTTATTAGCGTTGTATTTCATATCGTCCATTGACTTGAGATGATAGATTTAAGGTGTGATCTTTTAAGTTTAGTTCCATACCGACGGCTTTAATACTGTTTTTACCTTGGATTATTGTTACATTTGTTTTTGATTTGACAAATTGCTCTTTTACATAAACGGATAATTCTTCAGCAATAATAACAATATTTTCATTTAAATTCGCAGAAGATTTATCTAATTTTACACCACCACTGAAAAAAATAAGATTACCTTTATTGGATACTCGTGCTTTATTCGCGTTGAGTTTCCACGGGTAATCTTTTGAGTTATAAATATATAACTCTGGTTCTTGTATTTTTGTTATTTGGTTAACAGGGTAGTGATCCAGATGCGGGGAACTTAATTTATAATAAGGTGTGCCGGTTTCATCCATAATGATAGTTGAGAATTCATCAAGATAATAATCACGGTTTAATAAAGTATCTTGTGTTACAACTTCATCTTTTTGTTCAATCGATCGAAGTAACCAACTACTAAAGAGTGCTGTTGATATGACAAAAAGTAAAAATATAAAAAATTGAGTTTTGTTCATACCTTTATTTATAAAAAACTAGCGTATTGTTGTTCTAGCGTTCCTTGAGCCTGCATGATCATTTCACAGACATCACGGGCAGCACCTAAGCCTCCATTGTTTTCAGTTTGCCAATGAACGTGTTTGGTGACAAAAGGGTGCGCATCGGCAACAGCGATGGCTAGTCCAACGTTGAGTAACACGGGCAGATCAACCAAATCATCGCCAACATAGGCTACTTGTTCAGCTTGCAAACCTGATTCGGCTAATAGTTCTTGATAAGCAGGCAGTTTTTCTTTTCTACCTTGGTAGACATATTTTATGGATAAACTCGCCATGCGATGTTTAACGACATCGGATGATCTTGCGGTGATGATACCTATTTGAACGCCGGTTTTTTGTAGCATAGCCATACCCAGACCATCCCGGGAATGAAAGGCTTTATATTCTTGGCCATCATCACCAATGAATAATCCGCCATTGGTTAATACACCATCGACATCAAATATAACTAATTTAATCTTTGCGGCTTGTTGATAGACTTGATTTAGTTCATTCATTTGAATTCCAATTAATTTACGACGTTTATTTTGTTAAACCACGCCAGCGCGTAATAAATCGTGCATATTAAGTGCACCAATGACTTCGTTATTGCTGTTGACTACGGGTAAAGCGTTAATACTTTTAGATTCCATGATTTGCAGGGCTTCGGCAGCAAGTTGATCTTCGAATATTACTTTACAGTTTTTGATCATCACTTCATCTATCGATGTTTTGTTTAGATTAATATCATTTCGGTCAAATATACGCCTTAAATCACCATCAGTAAAAACACCAATTAGAACTTTTTTAGTATCCACAATTGTTGTCATGCCTAATTTTTTTTCTGTCATTTCGATTAATGCTTGGCTCAATAATACTTTGCTTTGTACCATAGGGATGTCTGATTCTGTGTGCATTATATCTTTTACGTGCAATAGTAAACGTTTGCCGAGTCGACCACCTGGGTGGGATAGCGCAAAATCATCGGCGGTGAAACCTCGAGTATCAAGTAATGCAATTGCGAGAGCATCGCCCATCACTAGGGCAACGGTGGTGCTCGAGGTGGGTGCTAATCCCAGTGGACATGCTTCCTTGCTCACACTAACATCAAGATTTACATTAGCTTGTGTTGCGATATGAGATTTTGCATTGCCCGTTAATGAAATTAATGGCACACCGAGCCTTTTGATTAGAGGCACGATGGTGATAATCTCATCAGTTTCACCTGAGTTTGATATTGCTAACACAACATCATTTTTCATGATCATACCCAAATCGCCATGACTGGCTTCACCGGGATGAACGAAAAATGAAGGGCTGCCAGTGCTGGCTAGGGTAGCAGCAATTTTTGAACCGATGTGGCCAGACTTACCCATACCAATGACAACGATTCGACCACGGCAATCAAACATTAATTGGCATGCCTGAGTGAAGTTTTCGTCCAGTCGATTTAACAGTTGTTCAATTTCATTGAGCTCAGTTTGAATGACAGCTGTTGCTAATTGTTTAAAGTTTTGAGTGGCCAAAATAACGTCTTATTAATTTAAATGATGTAATCTTAATTCTAGTGAATAATCGAATGTGCGTATATTAACCAGAATACCGTAATCGGAAATCCTAACTAGAGTATATATAGAGTAATATCATGTAACAAATATATCCTGTTAACAGTAGTCCGCCTTCAAAGCGTGTAATGCATTGATTTTCAGCTATATCGGATGTTGTTTTTTGTCTGGGTTTGAATCCAAACCACATTAGAAGTCCTAAAAGTACCCCTAAAAACAACATAACCGGATAATCACGCACTAATACAAATGGGTCGAGTTCGTGTGGTGCTAACAATCCGGGGATTCCTAGAACTGCCAGAATATTAAACATATTTGAGCCAATAACATTGCCAACCGCTATTTCGTGTTCATTTTTTAGGGCACTGGTTACTGAGGTGGCTAGCTCCGGTAGGCTGGTGCCAATGGCTATAATCGTTAATCCGATTAACAGTTCACTCATTCCTAGCTTTGTTGCGATGAACACTGAGCCCCAGACTAAGGCTTTTGAACTGGCTATTAATGATATCAGACCAATGATAAGCCACATAATTGATTTAGCTTGTGATAATTTATAGTTTTGGTGTTCAAATTCATCTTGTAATGGCTCATTACGGTACTTTTTTGTGCCTACCTTAACAATCCAGATAAGTAATGCGAGTAAACAAGCAATTAAAATTATGCCATCAATAAAACTGAGATTACCGTCAATGATAAGTAGTAAACCAATAATCATGACTAAAATCATAACCGGATATTCACGTTTTAGAATGTCGGAATGAATGGTTATTGGAGCAATAATGGCGGTGATGCCTAAAACTAGCGCTATATTGGTGATGTTTGAGCCAATGGCATTGCCAACGGCAATTCCGGGAGCACCTTGCCAAGCCGATACGATGGACACTAAAATTTCTGGAGCTGATGTCCCAAAGCCAACAATTGTTAGCCCAATTAATAGTGGCGATATTCCCATGTTGGCAGCAATACCCGATGCACCATCAACAAATCGATCGGCGCCCCAAACAAGAAAGATAAGCCCAAAAAGAATTGCGGTAATGGCTGATACTAATGTGAAATCCATAGGAATATTTTTAATAAAGTTAATTGTGTTAAAAAAGTTGAAGTGATATTGTAATTATTAGTTAATCTGTTTTTGCAGTTCCAGCTCGAGTTCTAATTCCAAATCGAGGTCAAGATCGTCCTTGGGTAATATCATTTTCTCAATCGGCGGTTTGCCATCATAAATAAGTGATTTTCTATTGGCTAAATAGGCTTCTCGTTTAAAAACATAAGGATCAAGAGCGGCTTGTTCCAGTACTTTTGAAGCATTTAACAGGCTAGCACGTTTATCAATATTAGCAATAACTATAGCGCTCCAATATGCGGTGTTATCTTCAATTAAAACCGTTGGGCTTAAATAAAAACCATCAATGGTTAGGCCAATTGAATCTCGAATTGTACCACCACCAAGACCAATAACGGGCAGAATAAAATACGCGCTGTCGGTGTATCCCCACGTTGCTAAGGTTTGTCCAAAATCTTCATCATGTTTTGGTAAGCCCATTGGTGTTGCAACATCAAATAAACCCAAAATTCCGAATGTGGTGTTAAGTATGATACGTGAAAAGTCTTCGGCCATTTGAACGAGCTTAAATTGAAACAGATCATTCGCCATGACGGTAACATCGTTTAAATTACTAAAAAAATTACTGATGCCCGATTGAACCGGATTCGGTGTGTAGGTTTTATAGGTTTGAGCAACTGGTTTTAATATATAATTATCAACACCAACATTAAAACTATTCATACTGCGGTTATATGACTCATAGGGATCACTTTCGTCTAATGGTCCTTCTATGGATGCGCATGCCGCAAAAAACTGTACTAAAATTAGTAACGTTATACTTTTAAATTTATACATAGGGAAAATTAGACCTATCCGATATTATCGTTTTTCTGTTTTAGTTGCACCACAACGTGTGCAATTGTATTGCGTTAGCAATTTTCCAAGTTTCACCTGAAAGGGACTACTTTTGACTACCTGCCATTGATGAAAACCACTTTTACACAATGTTTTGCCTTTGTGTTTCTTTTTTAATGCGATTTTCTTAAATTGAACGATATCACCCATATATTCACCTAGCCATGACTCTTGCTACATTATATCCTTCAAAGGCAATAAAATCGATGGTCTAGAGTTTAAAGTCTCATTCAGCATGGATTCAGTTAACTATTATATTATACTACATATCAAATTTACGTAGATTTTAACGATGATTATGGCAAACGAGTATAAACTTCGGATTGGTTCTTATGGTTGGCAACATAAAACTTGGAATAATTCGTTTTATCCTGAAGATTTGCCGATGGAATGGCAATTTGCGTATTATGCTAATGAGTATTCCGTTATTATGATCCCTTGGCCGTTGTTACAGCAAGACTTTGAAATGTTCAAACAAGGTATTGAGGATAGCGATGAGGCTTGTCAGATACTATTTGAATTTCCGGTTGATGATTTTAAAACTCGAACGAATAATGAAATTCGAAATACTGTACAGACTTTTTTAGATAAAGTTTCTTTTATCGGGGAGAGAAACTTAGGTCTGGTGTTGGTATTTTCAAATTCTGATCTTTGCGATTTATCGCAAGCTAAATTGAATTTTTTTTATGAATTATTACAAAAAATTGCTGAGACGATGAATCTTTGTGTTGAGGTTAAAACGGCTAAAACTGTTATCGATTCAGTTAACTTGATTCCAGAGGAAATTTTGACTATTTTGGCTAAAACCAATACCGCTTTGTGTCGTTATAACGATGTTATTCAAAATTATCCCGAACAGTTTACTTCGGTTTTTAATCTTACCGTATGTGATCTAATGAATACCGAACCTAAGAAAATGCGCAAAATTGTAGAAAATAGTTTGCTTGGAGAGTGCGCAGGTTCGACGAATGTGCTAATTTTTCGTACAGATAATCCAAATCATGAGCAAATGAATACGGCTTTGGTTATTAGTGATTTATTATAATTTTTTAGGGTGATTTATGCTTGACCACACAGACAACGATATTCTTATTTCAGTACGTGATTTAAAATTTAAACGCGGTGAGCGGACAATATTTAATGGCGTTAGTTTGGATATTCAACGAGGCAAGGTAACCGCGATTATGGGGCCAAGTGGAACGGGCAAAACAACGTTACTTAAACTGATTGGTGGCCAATTACAGCCTGATTCAGGTTCGGTTCTTGTTGAAGGTGAGGTTGTGCACCAGATTAGTCGCGCTAAACTTTATAATTTAAGAAAAAAACTAGGCATGTTATTTCAAAATGGTGCGTTATTAACGGATATCTCCGTTTTTGATAACGTTGCATTCCCATTAAGAGAGCATACTAATTTATCTGAACGCATGATTCGAGATTTGGTTCTTATGAAATTACAGGCTGTTGGTTTACGTGGTGCTAAAGATTTAATGCCCAGTGAATTATCCGGTGGTATGGCGAGGCGGGTGGCATTAGCTAGAGCTATTGCGTTAGATCCGGATATTATCATGTATGATGAGCCATTTACCGGACAAGATCCGATATCAATGGGGGTTGTGGTAAGCTTGATTCGAAATCTCAATGATGCACTTAATTTAACCAGTGTTATCGTGTCTCACGATATTGAAGAAACAAAAAATATTGCTGATTATATCTATTTATTATCAGAGGGAAAAGTTGTCGCTCATGGTACACCCGATATGTTAGATCAATCTGATTCAGAATGGGCGCAACAATTTTTAAAAGGTAAACCGGATGGCCCTGTTCCTTTTCATTTTCCGGCACAAGAATATCAACAAGAATTACTGCAAGGACTTCGTAAATGATATCAGAGATGATTCAGTGGTTACAGCATTCGGGACATAGAGGTTTAAGTGTTTTTGCTCGCTTGGGACGAGCGAATATTTTATTATTTTATATCATCATTGGTATTCCAAGTTTATTTAAGAAGTTTTCTCTGGTTATCAAACAAATTTTTTCAGTGGGTGTGTTGTCGCTGGTGATTATTGTGGTTGCGGGTTTTTTTGTTGGCATGGTTTTGAGTTACCAAGGATATTATACCTTATCGGATTTTGGTGCAGAGGAAGCGCTTGGTGTGATGGTATCTCTCTCCTTAGTTAGAGAGTTAGGTCCCGTCGTTGCCGGGTTATTATTTGCCGGTCGAGCGGGTTCGGCGTTAACGGCCGAAATTGGTTTAATGAAAGCCACTGAACAATTGTCGGCAATGGAAATGATGGCGGTGGATCCTATTAGACGAATTTTATCGCCGCGTTTTCTTGCTGGATTTATTTCAATGCCATTGTTGGCTGCCATGTTTAGTGCGATGGGAATCTTAGGTGGCTATTTTGTTGGCGTTGGTTTGCTGGGCGTTGATGACGGTGCTTATTGGTCTCAAATGCAGGCGAAAGTTGATATTTATGACGATATATTAAATGGTATTGTGAAAAGTTTTGTTTTTGGATTTGTAGTGACATGGATTGCTGTATTTGAAGGTTACGATACTATACCAACATCGGAAGGTATTAGTCGTTCCACGACGCGCACAGTTGTTAATTCTTCATTAGCAATTTTAGGCTTAGATTTTATTTTAACCGCACTTATGTTCGGAGGGTAGAGTAATAATGACATCACGAATAACGGAAATTTGGGTAGGTATTTTTATTGTTTTTGGATTTGCTTCATTATTAATGTTGGCAATGAAAGTGAGCAGCATTAGTTCTTTTACCGACAATGGTGGTTATGTTATCACAGCACAGTTTGAAGATATTAGTGGCTTGAAAGTGCGTTCACCAGTGACGATGGCTGGTGTCCGTATTGGCAGAGTCAGCGATATTTCATTTGATAATGTCACATTTGAAGCCGTTGTTAGCATGGAAATAGAGAAACAATATAATACTTTACCATCATCAGGAACAGCAGCAAATATTTATACTGCGGGTTTACTCGGTGAAAAATATGTTGGTTTAATCCCCGGAAGTGGTATGGCTGATTGTGATGATATTAGTATTGATGATGATGGTAATGTCGTTACTTCTGATAGCAGTGATTGTAAAGCAACAATCTTAACTCAAGGCTCGGTTATTAAACAAACTCAAGGGTCGTTGGTTTTAGAAAAACTCATTGGGCAGTTTGCTGAAAAATTTATGTCCGGTGATGACAAAAAATAGAGACTATTAAATTGAAAACACAAGTGCAAAAAGTAGGTGATAATCATTATGATGTCAGTGGACGGCTAGATGCTGAATCGGTATCGGGACTTTTAATACAAGAATTCAGTCATCAACAAAATGAGAGTATTACGATTAATTTACAAGCTGTATCTCACAGCAATAGTGCCGGTATTGCATTATTATTAGAATGGCTACGTCAAGCCAATAACAACAATCATGAATTACGATTCATCAATATGCCCGTCAATATGAAGGCCATTGCGAATATCTGCGGTTTATCGGATATTTTACCCATCCACTAAGTTCTAATCGACTTATATAGCATCTCGCTGTTGATTAAGTGTAAATTAGACGATAAAACGGGTAGAATGTCGCCCATATTTGAATCTAAACAATAAAGAGTGTGTCAATGGAACCCGATTTAATTAAACAGTTAATAGAAGCCAAATTATCAGAATGTGATATTTCTGTTTCTGGAGAAAATGGCCATTTTGAAGTGCGAGCGATTGGTGAAATTTTTGCAGATAAATCGATGGTAGCGAAGCAACAGTTAATTTATGCCACTGTCAATGAGCATATAACATCAGGTGCTATTCATGCTTTAACAATTAAAACATACACACCATCAGAATGGAAAACGGCACAAAAGTTACAAGTACAATAGTTCAAACTCAGTATCTGTCGCTCAATTAGAAATAAATTATCTTTGGGATCAATTTAAATTCTGTTAACTCGAATAGAATCGATCACTATCACTTATTTCCTATCTGTAAATTAACTAAAGACAAAATAGCATAGCAATTATGGACAAACTTATCATATCCGGTGGCCAACGTTTAGATGGCGAAATTCGAATTTCAGGCGCTAAAAATGCTGCTTTACCAATAATTTTTTCGGCGCTATTGTCTGATGGCGCAGTGACTATTTGTAACGTACCCCATCTGCATGACATTACAACAACAATTGGCTTGCTTGGCAGAATGGGGGTGGATTTAATTATTGATGAAAAGTTAAATATCGAAGTTCATGGTTCCACCATTAAAAATCTAGTTGCCCCTTACGACATGGTGAAGACCATGCGAGCTTCGATTCTAGTATTAGGTCCGATGTTGGCAAGATTTGGTGAAGCTGAAGTATCTCTTCCCGGTGGTTGTGCGATTGGTGCTCGACCGGTGAATATCCACATTTCGGGTTTAGAGCAAATGGGTGCCGATATAACGGTTGAAAATGGTTATATTAAAGCCTCAGCAAAGCGCTTAAAAGGTGCAAAAATTGTGATGGATATTGTTACCGTTACTGGCACTGAAAATTTAATGATGGCTGCAACCCTAGCAGATGGTATTACCATTCTTGAGAATGCCGCAAGAGAACCCGAGGTGGTTGATTTGGCAAATTGTCTGGTTTCGATGGGAGCCAAAATTGAAGGTATTGGTACTGACACGATTACGATTGAAGGTGTTGAAACCTTACACGAAACACGCTATGAAGTAATGCCCGATAGAATTGAAGCGGGTACCTACTTAATTTCTGCAGCGATCACCGGTGGCCGAATTAAAATTAAAGATGTTGATCCTACCACCTTAGATTCGGTATTAAGTAAATTAGAAGAAGCTGGCGCTGATCTTGAAATTGGTGATGATTGGATATCATTGGACATGCACGGTAAAAAACCAAAAGCCGTTGATATTCGAACCGCACCTTATCCGGGATTTCCAACGGATATGCAAGCTCAATTTTGTGCGATGAACGCTATTGCCGAAGGCACTTCCGTTATCATCGAAACGGTTTTTGAAAACCGATTTATGCACATACAAGAGCTACAGCGAATGGGTGCTAATGTTAAATTGCAAGGTAATACTGCGATTTGTAATGGCGTTAAAAAATTAACCTCGGCTCCGGTTATGGCTACCGATTTAAGAGCCAGTGCCAGTTTAGTGCTGGCCGGATTGGTTGCTAAGGGAGATACCGCGATTGAACGTATTTACCATATTGATCGAGGTTATGAGTGTATCGAAGAAAAACTGCAACAATTAGGCGCAAAAATTCACCGTAAGCCAGAATAGCAATTACTTCAAAAACGATAAGTTTGAGAAAATACTTGTTTGGAAATATAATTTACCTTAATTAAAATTGACTAAGTCCGAGATCATGAGTGATATAAATAATACTATAACCATTGCTGTTTCCAAAGGTCGCATATTAAAAGATACACTGCCGTTATTAGCGCACGCGGGTATTGTTCCAGTTGATGATTTAGCGACAACTCGAAAGTTAATCTTAGATACAACAGTAGACAATATTAAACTTGTTGTTATTAGAGCGACTGATGTACCAACCTATGTCGAATATGGTGCTGCAGATATTGGTGTTGCAGGTAAAGACACTTTAATCGAACACGGTGGCGAAGGTTTGTATGAACCACTTGATTTGCAAATTGCAAAATGTAAATTAATGGTGGCCGGGCCAGAAAATATAACCGAGCATCCCGGACGGCTTCGAGTAGCAACGAAATACGTTAAATCTGCACGGCAATATTACGGTAGTCTAGGCAAGCAAGTTGAAATAATTAAACTCTATGGCTCAATGGAATTAGCACCGATAGTGGGTTTATCGGATTATATTGTTGATCTTGTTGATACCGGTAACACACTAAAAGCTAACGGACTGGTGCCACTGGAACATATCTGTGATATTAGCTCACGACTAGTCATTAACAAGGCATCAATGAAAATGAAACATCAGGCGATTACCAATTTAGTTAATCTCATTAGTGATGCGGTAGACAAAAATGACGACTAAAAGTAACGTTAAAATAAAAAGTATATCTTATGGTGAATCTGATTTTTGGAGCCAGCTTGATGCTTCTTTAAACTGGGAATCATCTTCAAATGAACAAGTTAATACTACCGTGCGCTCGATACTCTCGACAGTGCGCCGTGATGGTGATGCGGCATTAGTTGCATACACCAATCAATTTGATAAACGCAGTACGAGTGGTATAAATGATTTAACGGTTGATATTACCAGGCTAGAGCAAGCCTATAATTCAATAACAACAGAACAACGACAAGCACTAAAAACGGCAATTGCACGTGTGCGGTCCTATCATGAACACCAAAAAATGGAATCGTGGTCTTATACTGAAGCCGATGGCACAGTCTTAGGACAACAAGTTACCGCCATTGACAAAGTTGGTCTGTATGTTCCCGGTGGTAAAGCAGCATATCCCTCATCGGTTATCATGAATGCAATACCAGCAATAGTAGCGGGTGTTAGTGATATTATAATGGTAGTACCAACGCCAAATGGTGACGTGAATGAACTGGTGTTTGCTGCGGCATTTCTTGTTGGCGTGACGGCGGTTTATTCTATTGGTGGTGCGCAAGCCGTTGCCGCCCTCGCGTATGGCACGGAATCAATACCACGAGTTGATAAAATAGTCGGTCCGGGCAATATCTATGTTGCGACTGCAAAGTCGATGGTATTTGGCAGTGTTGGCATCGACATGATCGCAGGACCATCAGAGATACTTGTGGTTTGTGATGGTAAAACAAATCCTGATTGGATTGCGATGGATTTATTTTCTCAAGCCGAGCATGACGAAGATGCTCAGTCTATATTGATTTCACAAGATGCTAAATTTCTGCAACAAGTTCGTGTCAGTATTGATAAATTATTACCAACAATGGAACGCAAGGAAATAATTGAAGCATCGTTACAAGGCCGAGCATTATTTATTCATGTTCCTGATTTATCAAACGCTGTCGAAGTTGCAAATTATATTGCGCCAGAACATTTAGAATTATCGGTTGATAATGCTGAACAAGTAGCAAAACAAATAAAACATGCTGGTGCGATATTTATGGGGCGTTACACCGCTGAAGTTATTGGTGATTATTGTGCCGGTCCGAATCACGTACTGCCAACATCTCGAACGGCACGATTTAGTTCACCACTTGGTGTTTATGATTTTCAAAAAAGAAGTAGTTTAATCATGTGTTCCGCTGAAGGTGCTTCAACCTTAGGCAAGACAGCTTCAATATTAGCTCGAGGTGAAGGTTTAACGGCTCATGCACGATCTGCTGAATATAGAATAAAAAACAAAGATAATTAATTTTTAATTTTGCTTTTATTGAAATAGTACACAGTTAGAAATAACAGCAAAGTATATACAAACTGTTTATGTTTTTATTTTTTTCGCTAGTAAATCATAAACAGATTTGGACGTATTTTGTTCAATTATGTGATTACATATCCTTTAGTATAAAAACACGTTACACTTATTTTATGATTTTAAAATCATTACTATTGTATTAACAGGGAGAGTAGTATGAGTAACATGGGTGTGTTAAGTAAACTAATTATTTTTAACTTATTATTGATTATCAATGCTAATTTAGTTGTTTTAGCGCATGAAGGGAAGCATGACAAAGAAATTAAAGATGATCAGTTAAGTTCATCACAAGAAAAACAAACTGATAAAAATCCAATAGCTGAAAAGCAACTTCTAACGACAACACAACTCAACGCCTTACGTCGAGATCGTCAACGAGATGAAATTCATAGACTTTTTACTAAAGTCATTGGAACACAAAATCCAGAAGATCAATATCGTCTTGGAAAAATGTTTGAACAAGGTGATGGCGTTGAAAAAGATGATATTCAAGCTTATGTTTGGACGGCTTTATCATTAACAAATGGTTATCCCGGTGCAACCAAAACCTTGCGCGATTTAGAAGGAGTCATGTCAACCTATGAAGTTAATTATGCGATTGATTTACTAAGAAAAATTCGCGAATTACGTTAGATCATATTCTTTATATCATTTTTTTACGGTGGTCTTTGATCGGCGACAACGGAGAGTACTTTTTCTTCGTTGTTTCTAATCACGGTGAGTAACATTTTTTCACTTGGTGTTACTTTACTGATGGCATTTAATGCCATTCTTTTATTATAAATTTTTGTATTATTTATTTTAATAATGACATCTTTAGGTAATAATCCTGCTTTATGTGCGGGCCCATCGATTAATACTTTACTAATAATAACACCCGAAATTTTAGATAGGTTTAGGGCTACGGCAAGTTTCGTTGTTATTTCTTGGATGACAATGCCTATCCAACCACGAGTAACATAACCCTGTTTTAATATTTGCTGCATAACAGTTTTAGCGAGGTTGGTTGGTATAGCGAAACCAATTCCTTGAGAGCCACCACTACGAGAAATAATTGCAGTATTAATTCCAACTAATTCTCCAACAGGATTGATTAGTGCGCCACCAGAATTACCGGGGTTAATGGCGGCATCGGTTTGTATAAAATCTTCAAAGGTATTTATACCTAACATGTTTCGGCCGGTGCCACTGATAATTCCAGATGTGACAGTTTGTCCTACGCCAAATGGATTTCCAATAGCCAACACAACATCACCCACACGGCTTTCAATTGAATTTGCAAACTTTATATTTGATAGGTTTGTGAGAGGTACTTTTAAAACAGCAATATCAGTGTCAGGATCAATGCCAATAATACTGGCTAATGTCACTTGACCATCATTAATAGCAACTTCGATTTTGCTTGCATTTTTAATAACATGATAATTGGTTAATATAATTCCATCATGGCTTACAATCACACCAGAGCCTAAACTTTTCTCTAAACGTGTTCGAGGTTCACTAAATAATTGTTCAAACAAATGTTGCATGAACGGATCTTTGCTTATTCGGTACTTTTGATTCGTGACGAGTGTCTGGGTTGAAATATTAACAACTGCTGGTGCCGCAATTTCAACAGCATTGGCATATGAATTAACAACAGGGCTTGTGTTGTTTGATTGGATATCGGCATGAGATGATATTTTGCTGCCATTAGAATTTTTTGTTATTGAGGGAATGAAGGTTATCACCAGAAAAGCAATTGCGAGGCCGAGAATTACTGATTTGAACACATAAGTAAAGATGTTGTTTATATTCATAATTATTTTGTTTTTTATTCGTTATTATCTAAAATACAGTTATTTTAGCGTATGGGAAGATTAACCGCATGGTACTTTTAGAAGATTTAGTTCGATATAGTAGCGATTTATTAGAAGTTTCAAAATTTAAAGATTATTGCCCAAATGGCTTACAGGTACAAGGTAAGCGCGAAGTTGAGGTAATCGTATCCGGAGTGACGGCTAATGTGGCATTAATTGAAAAAGCCATGGAGTTAAACGCAAACGTGTTATTAGTGCATCATGGTTTCTTTTGGGGGGGGGAGCAAGCAGCCATCACCGGAATGAAATATCAGCGTATTAAACGCTTAATTGCATCTGATATGAGTTTACTGGCTTATCATTTACCGCTCGATGCGCATCCGCTTTATGGCAATAACGCGCAGTTAGCTGAGCAACTTGGTATTTCTATTGAAGGTAAGCGGAGTCAAAATAATGAACCCGGATTATTATTTTATGGTAAGTTGAATAAACCAATACTGGCGAGCGAGTTCGCTAATATCATTAGCCAAAAACTCGCTAGGCCGCCATTGCATATCAATGTTCATAATAACAATATCCAATCAATAGCATGGTGTACTGGTGCAGCTCAAAGTTATATTTCGTTAGCCTTGGAATTAGGTGTTGACGCATTTATAACGGGTGAAATTTCTGAACAGACAGTTCATATTGCCAACGAAAGCAATATCCATCTTTTTGCGGCAGGCCACCATGCTACTGAACGTTACGGTACTAAGTGCTTAGGAATGCACCTAAGTGATCATTTTGCGCTGCAACATTATTTTATCGATATTGATAATCCAGTCTAATTACTTGAATTATATAAAGAAAATAAACTATCACTTGACGGTAAAGGGTTCATGCGACACAATACGCGCAAATTTGAGGGGTATTATTTATAATATTCCAATTTTCTAATATAGGTAGGTGCGTGCTTTTTTACACTCGGTAATTAAGTGACATTTACCAAATCTGACATCGGGAGACTATCGGTGAGTACAGATAACATTGATAAAAGTAAACGTCGATTTTTGACAGCAGCAACGACTGTTGTTGGTGCTGTAGGAGCTGGAGTAGTTGCAGTTCCTTTTGTTTCATCTTGGATGCCTAGCGCTCGGGCACAAGCAGCTGGCGCACCAGTAGAAGCTGACATAAGCAAATTACAACCAGGAGGCCGTGTCGTTATTGAATGGCGGGGTAAGCCAGTTTGGGTGGTACGTCGAACAGAACAAAATTTAAAGGATTTGGATCAATTAATTACACATGATTCTTTAAAAGATCCTCTGTCTGAAGTGACTGAGCAACAGCCAAGTTATGCTGCGGATAAATACCGTGCACAAAAATCAGAATATGTCGTACTGGTAGGAATTTGTACACATTTGGGGTGTTCGCCAACGTATTTACCATTAGGTGCAGCTAATAAATTAGGAACCGATTGGCATGGAGGTTTCTTTTGCCCATGTCATGGTTCTAAGTTCGATTTAGCCGGACGTGTTTATAATGGTGTTCCAGCACCAACTAATTTAGTAGTACCACCTCATAAATATCTGTCTGAATCAGTTATTTTGATTGGTGTTGATGAAGGAGTCGCATAATGGATAAGTTAACTGCTTTCGTTGGCTGGGTGGATGATCGTTTTCCACTGACAAAAATGTGGAACGAGCACATGGGGCAATATTATGCTCCTAAGAATTTCAACTTTTGGTATTTCTTTGGTTCATTAGCACTGTTAGTGTTAGTACTTCAAATTGTTACTGGTATCTTTTTAACCATGAACTACAAGCCTGATGCGCAGCTCGCTTTTGCATCGGTTGAATACATCATGCGTGATGTGAATTGGGGTTGGTTAATTCGTTATATGCACTCTACTGGTGCCTCTGCGTTCTTTATTGTGGTGTATTTACACATGTTCCGTGGATTAATTTACGGCTCATACAAAAAACCACGTGAATTGATTTGGATCTTTGGTATGTTTATTTATGTCGCATTAATGGCTGAAGCCTTTATGGGATATTTATTACCGTGGGGTCAAATGTCTTATTGGGGTGCTCAGGTTATTATTTCTCTGTTTGGTGCTATTCCATGGGTTGGTGAGCCTTTAGCATTATGGATTCGTGGTGATTTTGTTATTTCTGATGCAACATTAAACCGATTCTTTGCATTTCACGTTATTGCTTTACCATTAGTATTACTTGGTTTAGTTGTTGCTCATATTATTGCATTGCATGAAGTGGGTTCAAATAACCCTGATGGCGTTGAAATTAAGAAAAATAAAGACGCAAATGGCATTCCGTTGGATGGCATTCCATTCCACCCGTATTATTCTGTAAAAGATATTGTTGGTGTTGTGGTGTTCTTAATGTTCTTCTCGTTAGTGGTCTTTTTTGCACCTGAAATGTTTGGTTGGTTTTTAGAGAAAGATAACTTTATACCTG
Source organism: uncultured Thioalkalispiraceae bacterium (assembly GCA_964514215.1). Lineage (GTDB taxonomy): Bacteria > Pseudomonadota > Gammaproteobacteria > UBA6429 > Thiohalophilaceae > CAYQUC01. Next base: position 42,172 of record CAZEPW010000006.1, on the reverse strand, counting down.
CTGATCCGTTAAAAACACCAGAACATATTGTTCCTTTATGGTATTTCACACCGTTCTATGCAATTTTGAGAGCCGTTCCTGATAAGTTCTTAGGTGTTGTTGGAATGGGTGGTGCGATTGTCGTGTTATTCTTATTGCCGTGGTTAGATCGTAGTCCTGTTAAATCGATTCGCTATCGTGGTGCAATCTATAAGGCTGCTTTAACTTTGTTTATTATTAGTTTCATTGCATTAGGTTGGTTGGGTACACAACCGGCTACAACTTTGTATACTAATTTTGCAAGGGGATTTAGTGTTATCTATTTTGCATTCTTTATCTTAATGCCTTGGTATACAACAATTGATAAGACTAAGCCAGTACCAGATAGGGTGACCTCATAATGAAAAAATTATTAATAATTTCTATATTCGCGTTTTTGCCATTATTTGCTAATGCCAGCAGTGGTGTTCATTTAGATAAGGTTGATATTGATTTAAGCAATAAAGAGTCACTCCAGGCTGGAGCAAAGATTTTTGTTAATTATTGTTTAAGTTGTCACTCTGCAAGTTATATGCGATATAACCGTATGGCTGTAGATTTGAATATGAGTACTGAACTTGTTGAAAAAAATCTAATGTTTGCCAGTGATAAAATTGGTAGCACAATGGATGTCGCAATGAACAAGGAAGATGCTAAAAATTGGTTTGGAACAACACCACCTGATTTATCGGTTATTGCTCGTTCAAGAAGCCCTGAATGGTTATATACTTATTTTAGAACCTTTTATATTGATGAGTCTCGTCCCTTTGGTGTGAATAATGCTGTATTTAAAGATGTTGGCATGCCACATGTTTTATGGGAACTTGAAGGTACCAAAGAAGCTATTTTTGAAGAAAAAGTAGATCACGAGGGCTATAAAGTTAAAGAGATTGTTGGATATAAAGAGTTAACGAAGGGTTTGCGTACTAAAGTTGAGTATGACAATGATGTAAAAGATTTAGTCGCTTTTCTTGATTACATTGGCGAGCCTGCTAAAACAGAGCGTAAGGCATTAGGAGTTTGGGTTTTAATTTATTTATTTATTTTATTCCTAGTTTCCTATGCGATGAAAAAAGAGTTTTGGAAAGACGTTCATTAATTAAAATAACGTATTTCGAAACAGTTTTAAAACGATCTAGAGGTTTTGATGCTCTAGATCGTTTTTTTGTTTCCATAGATTGAATTAAAAGGTGTTATTATGGCCCAAGTTGCCAATAGACGTTCTGTTATAACCTTATACAATAATCCAAACTGCCCATATAGTCATATGGTTAGAATTGTATTAGCTGAAAAAGGTATAAGCTATAATTCAATTGAAGTATCAGATGGTGAAACTCCAGAGGATTTAAAAGATTTAAATCCTTATAACGAAGTTCCAACATTAGTTGATCGTGATTTAGTCTTATATGAACATCAAATTGTAATGGAATATCTTGATGAACGCTTTCCTCACCCGCCACTAATGCCAGTTGATCCAGTGTTGCGTAGTCAAAATAGATTAATGCGCTATCGAATTTTTCGTGATTGGTATGGCCTGATAAAAGACAGTAGTCCTGAGAATCAAAAAAAAATTCGTGATAGTTTAACTGTGATAGCACCAATTTTTGAACAAAAAGCTTTTTTTATGAGTGATGAGTTTACGTTGATTGATTGTGCTTTATTGCCATTATTATGGCGATTGCCATCATTAGGAATAATATTACCAGCTCAAGCGAAAGCCATATTGGATTATTCTGAAAGAATGTTTGAAAGAGAAACTTTTCAAACCAGTTTAAGCGAAATAGAAAGAACATTACGTTCGTAAATTTAGGTTAGTAAGTGAATTCAAGTAGACCTTATTTGGTACGAGCCATCCATGAATGGCTAATAGACAATGATCAAACACCTTATTTATTAGTTAATGCAGAACACAAAGATGTTCAAGTGCCTGTTAATTACGTCCAAAATGGTAAAATCGTATTAAATGTTTCTATTTCAGCAGTTGAGCAATTACACATGGATAATGCCGCAGTATCATTTAATGCCCGTTTTGGTGGTCATCCTACGAATATTTATATTCCCATTTCTGCTTGTATGGCTATTTATTCAAAAGAAAATGGACAAGGTATGGTCTTTAAAGAAGACACCGATAGCGGGCCTGAAGAACCTGATAATGACTCATCAAAGAAAATCCTAGCAAAACCGAGTTTAAAAATCGTGAAATAAATTAGTGTGTTTAAACATCGGGCAACATTTTTCCGGGGTTTAATATTCCATTGGGATCAAATTGTTGTTTAATTTGGTGCATTAATCGTAATGAAACTTGATCAAGCTCCCGAGCCACATATTCACGTTTTTCAAGGCCAATTCCATGTTCACCCGATAACGATCCTTTTAAATTTAACACTAAGCTAAAAACATCATCCAAACAATAATGAACTTGCTTATTTTGTTGTTCATCGTCAGGATCATATAATAAGTTAACATGGATATTACCATTACCGGCATGTCCAAAATTTACGATGGGGATGGAATGTTTTTGTGATAATGTTTCAAGTCCAGAAATTAATTTTGGTAAATTTGAGATAGGAACAACAACATCTTCATTTATTTTTTTAGGTGAAATTTTTCGTAGAGCCGGTGATAAGGCTTTTCGTAAAGCCCACAAGGCATCGGATTCAGCTTTGCTATTAGCCGTTTTAATATTGAGTAAACCATTATTACTCGCACTGCTAATAAATTTATCAACACTATCTTGATGTTCAGCGACAGGCCCGTCAATTTCAATCATCAATAATGCACCTGCATTTTGAGGTAACTCAATAGCAGAATAATCTCGAATCATATTGATGGCATTTTTATCTATAAATTCTAAGACGCGGGGTGTAATGGATTGGGACATAATTGCAACGATGGCAGATGTTGCATCTTCGATAGTTTCATAAAAAGCTTGAAAGGTTCGAACCGGTGATTGAATAGGAGTTAACTTTAACGTCGCTTCTGTGATAATGGCTAATGTCCCTTCGGAGCCAATGAGTAAACGAGTAAGATCTAATCCGACAACACCTTTGGTGGTGAAAACGCCTGTTCGTATTTCTTCACCAGTGCCAATAACGGCTCTTAACCCTAAGACATTTTCTCGTGGTGTGCCATATTTTACAGTTCGTGGGCCAGCAGAATTGTAAGCTAAATTGCCACCAATAGTGCAAAACTCTGAGCTTGTTGGATCGGGAGGCCAAAAAAAACCTATTTCTTCAGCGCTATCTTGCACGGCTTTATTGGTGACACCCGGTTGTGTGATTAAATAACGATCTTTTGCATTAACCTCTAAAATTGTATTCATTCTTTCAGTTGATAATATCACACCACCGGTAATGGGTACGGTAGCACCGGTTGTGCCGGTGCCTCGTCCTCGAGCAATTAATGAAATTTTATGTTGGTAACATAAGGCAACAATAAATTGCACTTGCTCGTGGTTTTCTGGTAACAGTACAAGATCGGGTAACGCTTGACGTCGACTATTATCATAACCATAAGACCAGCGAGCACTTTCTTCGGTTAATATTTGATTACTTCGAAGCTTGTTAGTGCATTGTTGTAAAACTGTATTTAATATTTTGGCATCTATCATTTCGAAAACAATATATGATCAATTTGATGGCATAAGCAGTGAATGGTTAATAAATGAACCTCTTGAATTCTCGCTGTTATTTCAGAAGGTACACGAATTTCAACATCAGTAGCTGCTAATTGTTTTGCGATATTGCCACCGTCTTTTCCGGTTAGTGCTATGACTATCATTTCTTTTTGATGAGCGGCTTTAATTGCTTCAATTATATTTTTTGAATTTCCGCTGGTTGATATTGCTAATAAAATATCATTCTTTAAGCCAAGTCCTAAAACCTGCTTTGAAAATATTTTATCGAATGAATAATCATTTGATATAGCCGTTATTGCCGAAGTGTCTGTGGTTAACGCTATTGCAGGTAATTCAGGGCGTTCCATCTCAAAGCGGCATATTAATTCTGCAGAGAAATGCTGTGCATCTGCTGCTGAGCCACCATTACCACAACTCATTATTTTATTTTTGTTGCTAATGGCTTCTGCCATTATATTAGTAGCTACTGCAATTTTAGGCGTTAAAACAGCAATTGAATTTTTTTTTGTGTTGATACTATCTTCAAATAAATTACTGATATTATTTTCGATATTATTTTTGTTGTTATTCATAGTTCTAATTTTTAAAGTGTTATTTAAAAAGCATTTTTTATCCAGTTGATGGACAATTCTTTAGCGTTGGGTGTTAACGCAACAACATCAAATCGTGGTTGCACATTCTTATACTTTGGGTTCCTTGAGATATAAATCAATGCCGTGGATTGTATTTTCTTTTGCTTTTTTAGTGTAACGGTTTCCTCTGGTAATCCAAAGTTAGTATTTTTACGGTATCGCACTTCTATAAAGACAATAGCAGTTTTGTCTTGCATAATGATATCTATTTCACCGATACGGTGGCTAAAATTTTTGGTAATTAGTGTTAAACCATTATTTATTAAATGTTGTAACGCTATTTCTTCAGTTATACTGCCAAGCTCTTTTGAGTTATTAACTGAATTTAACAGCATTATTTAAGCTCTTGATCCAATAAAGTTGGTTGCCCACTTCTAAACCGAACCCATGTGAGTTGTCGGTTGACACGATTATATTCGTCAATACTAAGGCTTCCTGTTTCGCCATCATAACGTTCATACGAATACGTTTTTAATGGATTAATTGCCGCAATGATATTGAAGGCATCAATTCCAAGAGCATATAATCGTTGTAATTGTTTTCCTGAATTCGTTATATAGTCATCAATGTCTGCACGAATACTGTTATTGGAGCTATTTTCAGATAAAACCCAAGGCATGTCACCAAAAATAATACCATCCATGTCACGATCCATTTCGGGGTTTAAGTTTCCGGTGAATATATGCGATGTTGCGTAAATAGGAACTTTTGCGGCATGAAAAAATTTTAATTGAGGCCGAATTTGTCGAGCTTGTCTTGGATAGGCTCCTAGAAAAATAAAATCAACATCTTGTCTGCGTCGAGGCGTGTATTTAATATTTTGTTTTACCAACCGTCTAATCGCTCGATAGCGTTCACGGCTTTCATCAATGTTGAGTAATAATCGAATCGGTATAGTGTAATCATTTAAAGCGGCATTATAAGTTTGATATTCCGTTATTCGTCCACCCAATTGTTCCCAGCGTTCTTTAAAGGCAAGGAATACTCGTTCTCCCCAAGGGCCGGCTGGAACCAGAGCGGCAGCAGACAGATAACCATCAAGCCAAGTGCGTTCGGCTATTTGAATTGCTTCTTCTTCCGGGGATAAACCAAATTGATATAAATTTTTTGGTGTAGTTTCTGATTTCGCTATGTAATTCAACGCCAAGGTTGGTACGGGCAATGTGTCTTGTTGAGCAAATAATTTTACAAATTTCTTGCTGAGTGGACCAACAATAAATTCAGCGCCATTTTTTTGAGCTGTTTCATATAATTCAAGAATGTTTTCAGTTTGAACACTCGAATCATAAATGCGAATACTTAAATTGGTAACCGATGTGTTTTGATAATAAGCCGCCATAAAACCATCTCGTATAGCTTCTGCGGCTTTGGAAAATTTACCATTTAGAGGTAATAACAACGCAATATGTTTTGGATAGGCGACATCTTCTGCTTTGCGAGCGATTAACCCGGCGATTAAGTCTGGTGTTAGAGGGTGGTTTTGATAACTACTTCGCCATTGTTGAATTTTTTCTTTTAACAAACTGGGACGCAACTGGTATTTTTTTGCTATTTCAACTAACTGCATCCAACCACTGAGGATATCCGGTGGAGGTGAAATTCGTAATTGCTGTAATGCTCTTTCTGACAATACCGATAGTGATTGCCAAATTGCTTGCTGATTTGCTTTTATGTCTTTTTTGTCATCGAGGTAGGGTTCTCTTTTAACTAATTCCGTTGCAGTTGCTAGTCGATTGCTATTCATCGAATGGGCCCGAGCTCGCAATAAGTAAAAGTCAGAAATATAGTGATTTTCGACATCATCTAATGGTGTATCCAGTAGTGATAACACTAAATTAACCTGCCGTTCACGCATTGCAATTTGGGCTTTTGTTAATTGCTTGTAAAACAATAACTTTGGATATTGCTCACTAATTTCAAGTGAATCTAATATTTGGTTTGCTTGAGCTGTTTGCCCGGCTTTTGCTAACGAGGAACTTGCGCGTAGCATGAATTCTTCATATTGAGGTGATGTAACTTTTTGAGCAATTGTTGTAAATAGCTTTGCAGCTTCTACATATTGTTTATCCGTTAAATATTGTTCTGCTGCACTGATTGTGTCGTTTATATCACCATTGCCTTGAGTGGTTGGGCTACTTGAGCATGAAGGCAAAATAATTGCTATTGCAATAAATGGGAGTAAAATGCTTTTATTGAGTTTCTTCTTTATGTCGTTATATATATTCATAGGATAATGATAACGTGTTTAATCAGAGTTGGGTGAGACAAATATCGAATAAGCTAACATTATTTATATAATCTTATGGTGTAATACGATGTCAAATGAGAATAAATATTTATATATCGTGGCAACGCCAATTGGTAATTTAGCAGATATTACTTATCGCGCTGTCGAAATATTATCAACTGTTAAGCTGATTGCTGCTGAAGACACACGCCATAGTCGAAAGCTATTATCGCACTATGGAATCAAAACTAAATGTATCGCATTTCATGAACATAATGAGCAAAAGGCACACAAAGAGCTGCTCGAATTCATCAATCAAGGTAATTCAGTGGCATTAATCTCAGATGCCGGCACACCTTTGATCAGCGATCCGGGTTATATTTTAGTACAACAAGCAATTGCTGCTGGTATAAAAGTGATACCGATTCCGGGTCCATCTGCCGTTATTTCGGCATTATGTGTATCGGGTTTGGCATCGGCTAAATTTAACTTTTACGGCTTTCTTCCTGCAAAATCATTAGCGCGTATTGCGGTATTGGAAAGTGTTATAGAGCTAGAGGCAACCACGATATTCTATGAATCACCGCATCGAATTGTGGCATGTTTAGAAAATATGCTGCAAGTTTTTGCTCCGACACGTCAAGTATGTTTAGCGCGAGAATTAACCAAGACTTTTGAGACCATTCACACCGATGAAATACAGCGATTATGTGATTGGGTAAAAGCGGATGAAAACCAGCAAAAAGGAGAGATTGTTTTATTAGTGAGTGGGCACAAGGTTAAAAATACTCAAGAAATTAGCGCTGTTGATATTGATGTTTTAAGCCTATTGCTGTCTGAACTTAGTGTTAAAAAAGCAGCTAGTTTAACCGCTAAAATAACAGGGGCTCCTAAAAATGCCTTATATACCCAAGCTTTACATTTAAAAGATACGTTAGAATGAGTAATGTCGCTAAGGTTAGCATCATTTTGTTACGCAATAGTGAGTTTCATTAAGAAATTATATTGGCGAGAAACAACTTTTGATTTAACATAGTCAGTTGAGTCGGCTAGATAGTCGCCAGGTGTTAAAATCTGGAGGAAAGTCCGGGCTCCATAGGGTAAAGTGCCAGGTAACGCCTGGGAGATGCGAATCTACGGAAAGTGCCACAGAAAATATACCGCCAGTTTACTGGTAAGGGTGAAATGGTGCGGTAAGAGCGCACCGCATTGGTGGCAACATCAATGGCAGGGCAAACCCCACTCGGAGCAAGACCAAATAGGGGAACATTTCTTTATTGATTACGCGTGACCCGCGCGGTTCCCGGGTAGGTCGCTTGAGGTTTGTGGTGACACAAGCCCTAGATGAATGACTATCCACGACAGAACCCGGCTTACCGGCCGACTCAATTTTTACATAATAATTAAATTATAATTGTCATAATCTTTTTTTGTGTTAAATTGTATGTTTTTTATACATGACACCTAAAAAATCACTTTAGCTTTCGCTTTTATCCTCTTGTTTTAACTCAAATTTTAAAAATTATACTTTTTTTAAGTCTTTAAAAAATCGCCGCTAAGTTATTGTGATGTAAGGCTTATTTTACATATTAGTGGGTGGATTTGCTTGACACTAGTCAGTTATAGTACCTATAGTGTTCATATGTGGGAAAATGTGGGGCTTAATGGATCAATTATTGATTCTGAGCACCTATAGTTTGGGGTACTTCAAGTGTTTCGTGGTGTTAACACACTTAATTTAGATGCAAAAGGCCGTATGGCTATGCCTAGCCGGTATCGCGATAAACTATCAGAGCAATCTGATGGCAAGTTGATCGTGACCGTTGATCGCGATCACTGCCTACTGCTCTACCCATTACCCGAATGGGAAGAAATTGAACGAAAATTAGTCCGTTTACCTAGCCTTAATAAACAAGCTCGACGCATGCAACGACTGCTCATAGGTCATGCGACGGATTGTGATCTCGATAATAATGGCCGATTGTTACTACCGTCACCATTACGTGAATTTGCTGATTTAGAAAAACGAATCGTTCTAATTGGTCAAGGTAACAAATTTGAAATTTGGGATGAAGATACGTGGAATTCTAAACGTGATGAATGGTTACAAGAATCCGATGATGATGATTTGGATTTACCTGATGAATTGGAAACGTTATCGCTATAAGTAATGAAACAAGAAATTAATCAACACTACTCAGTTTTATTGGAAGAAAGTATGCGCGCATTAAATATTCAACAAGATGGATATTATATTGATGGTACTTTTGGTCGAGGTGGTCATGCTACTGCGATTTTAGCGGGCTTGAGTCCTCAAGGTAAATTATTAGCAGTAGATAAAGATCTTGAAGCAATTAATTATGCTGAGAATTTATTCAAAAATGATGCCCGAATAACAATTCAACACGGATCGTTTAAGCTTTTAAAATCATTTGTGAATGAGCTTGATTGGATTGGGAAAGTCGATGGTGTGTTACTTGATCTAGGTGTCTCATCACCGCAAATCGATAACGCAGAACGCGGTTTTAGTTTTAAGTCTGATGGTCTGTTAGACATGAGAATGGATACCACAACGGGTCTTAGTGCTGCTCAATGGTTAGAAAAAGCCTCGGAACAAGAAATTGCAAAAGTATTAAAAGATTTTGGTGAAGAGCGGTTTGCAAAACGAATTGCACGGGCAATTGTAGCTGAACGTGAAAAATTAGCGATAACGACGACTTCTCGATTATCAAAAATTGTCGCTGACGCTAACCCTAAATGGGAAAAGGGTAAAGATCCTGCAACACGAAGTTTTCAAGCCATTCGAATTTTTATTAATAATGAACTCGGTGATTTGGAGTTGATTTTAGACAGTATATTGGACATTTTAGCGCCAAAGGGGCGTTTAGTTATCATTAGTTTTCATTCATTAGAAGATCGAATTGTTAAACGGTTTTTTAAAAAACAAGCAAAAGGTGATGATTTTCCAAAAGGATTACCGGTGACTACCAGCCAATTGAATCCAAGCGTGAAAATTATCGGTAAAGCAATAAAAGCCAGTGAATCAGAATTGGAGAAGAATATTCGTTCTCGTAGTGCGGTCATGCGAGTAGCGGAGAAGTTATGAAAAATGTATTTATTGTTGGTTTTCTTACATCAATAATTTTTGTTTCATCAATATCAGTTATTTATACCAAACACTATAGTAGAAAAATTTTTTCAGAGTTAAATGAGTTACAAGCAAGTAGAGATAAAATGAATGTTGAATGGGGGCAATTGCAACTTGAGCAAAGCACTTGGGCAACACATGGACGAATTGAGCGAATAGCTCGTAAAACAATTGGAATGAGTGTACCTGATTATCAGGATGTGATTTTTATAACGACAAATGAAAAAACAAAGTAAACATCAAATTTCTTCAGTAACGCGATTATCCGTGGTATATATCGTAATTGCGCTTACCGTCGTTACCTTATTGTGGCGTATTATTGATCTACAATTTGTAAATAAAGATTTTTTGCAAAAACAGGCTAATGCGCGTCATTTAAGGGTATTACCCATATCGGCGCATCGGGGCATGATTAAAGATAGAAATGGCGAGCCTATTGCTGTTAGCACTCCAGTGGATTCTGTTTGGGTGCATCCAAGGGTGTTTAATGCCAATCGTTCTAAATGGAATGAATTAGCTAAATTATTGAATATTAAAAACGAAAAATTAGAAAAACTGGTTACCAGCCGACTTCATAAAGAGTTTATTTATCTTAAACGCAGAATAAGTCCCGAATTAAGTCGAAAAGTGACTGCGTTGCATATTCCGGGATTATCATTGCAACGTGAATATCGACGTTATTATCCGATGTCAGAGGTTGCATCACATGTGCTTGGCTTTACGAATATTGATGATCAAGGACAGGAAGGAATTGAGCTGGCTTATGATGAGTGGTTAAAAGGTACTCCGGGTAAAAAGCGGGTTATTAAAGATCGTTTAGGTCATGTTATTAAAGATATTGAACAAATTAAAGCGCCTGAACCAGGTAACGATATTGAGTTGAGTATTGATGGGCGATTACAATATTTAGCTTATCGTGAATTAAAACGTGCGGTTTTTCAACACAAAGCAAAATCAGGTTCGGTTGTTATTTTAGATATTAATTCTGGTGAAATTTTGGCAATGGTAAACCAGCCATCGTTTAATCCTAACAAGAAATATAAAAATAAAGGTGGGCGATATCGGAATCGATCCATAACGGATGTTTTTGAACCAGGATCAACAGTAAAGGCATTTACAATCGCAGCTGCGATAGAAAGTGGACGTTTTTCACCTAATACAATAGTGGATACCTCTCCAGGATATTTTATGGTTGCGGGTAGCACTGTGCGTGATGCACGCAATTATGGCCGAATTAAAGTATCAACCATTATTACTAAATCCAGTAATATTGGCGCATCAAAGCTTGCCCTTGCCACTAAACCAGAAAAATTATGGAGTGTATTTTCTAAAGTTGGGTTTGGTAATAATAGCGAAAGTGGTTTCCCGGGGGAATCAACCGGTTTGCTTAACCATTATTCTCAATGGAAAAAAATAGATAATGCCACTTTGTCTTTTGGATATGGCTTATCGGTCACGGCACTGCAATTAGCACACTCGTATACTGCATTTTCTACAAATGGTGAATTACCTCCGGTGACTTTCTTAAAGCGAAAGGATTCCGATGTTATACAGAAACAAAAACTTTTTAATAAAAAAACGGTGTCGCAAATAATTAAAATGCTCGAGACGGTGGTATCTAAAGAAGGTACAGGAACAAATGCTAGTGTGGTTGGTTATCGGGTGGCGGGTAAAACCGGTACTGTTAAAAAAGCAAGTGTTGGTGGCTATAGCGAAGACAATTATGTTGCATCATTTGTTGGTTTGGCACCCGCGAGTAATCCTAAGTTAGTGATGGCTGTGGTAATAAATGAACCCGGTGGCGAGGATTATTATGGTGGCAAAGTTGCAGCTCCGGTATTTTCAAGGGTAATGTCTGGTGCATTGCGAATTTTAAATGTCCCTCTGGATAATATTCCTGAGAAAAATCTTAAATTTGCAAAATTAGGAGAAAGAAAATGATGGTGTTTTCGTCTGATTCAACTTCTACTAATCAAAAATTAATTGATTTATTAACATTGATTGATAATGCATTTAATTTTGATGAGATCAAAAATATTGAAATTTCAGATATTTCGGATGATAGCCGGAATGTGGTTAATGGTGCATTATTTATTGCTAGAGCAGGACACGATGTTCATGGCGAACGTTTTATTTCTGATGCAATTAAAAATGGTGCTGTTGCGATATTGCGTCAATCATCGCTAGCCAATTCAATTTCTGAAATAAAATGGATAGCGACTGCGATTAACAAATCAATCCCTGAAATAATAATGCCGTTTGAAAATAAAGAAACTAGTAAATTGGCAGTTGCTTTTTATAAAGATCCATCAAAACAACTTCAAGTCACTGGTATTACCGGTACTAATGGTAAAACATCAAGTGCTGTTATTTTAGCGAATATCCTTAGTCAAAAACAAAAAAGTGGTTTTATAGGAACTATTGGTTATGGCGAAATTAATGCACTACAAGAATCAAGCAATAATACTCCAAGTAACACTACAAAGGGTGTAGTAGAGAATCAAAAAATATTTTCTGAGATGTATGGTAGCGGTGTTAAGCATGTGGTGATGGAAGTCTCTTCTCATGCTTTAACTCAACATCGAATAGATGGCGTAGATATTAATTGCGCGGTGTTTACTAATCTAACTCATGACCATTTAGATTATCATCAAACCTTTGAAAAATATGGTGAAGCAAAATTAGCGTTATTTCAATTGAGCTCATTACAACATGCGGTGATTAATCTTGATGATGGATTTAGTAAGCAGATCTTAGATGTGCTGGCAGAGGATGTAAACGTTATAACTTATGGCATCGATAATAAAAAAGCGACTTTGATTGCTGAAATTATCGAATTTAAATTAAATTCTACAGTGGTGATGTTTAAAACGAATACCGAGAGTATTGAGGTTGATGTTCCATTACTCGGTAAATTTAATATTAGTAATTTGCTCGCAGTCTGTGGCGTGTTGATTAGCCAAGGTTTATCTCTCATGGATATTTCAAAACTGCTGCCAAATGTTCAGGCCGTAAAAGGACGAATGCAGTGCCTTGGTGGACATAATGGTTTGCCATTAGTTGTTGTTGATTATGCTCATACCCCGGATGCACTAAGTAATGTTTTAGAAACATTACAATTACATTGCAGTGGTAATTTATGGTGCATATTTGGTTGTGGCGGTGATCGAGATAAACCCAAGCGTGCCATTATGGGGCAAATAGCAGCTTCGATTGCAGATAATGTTATTGTCACAAATGATAACCCCAGAACAGAAGAACCAAAAGCAATTGCACTGGATATCGTTAATGGTATTGAGAATACAGCTACTACCGAGATAGTGTTAGATAGAAAAGAAGCGATTCAATCGACAATTAAAAAAGCGAATAAATCCGATGTGATACTAATTGCAGGCAAGGGACACGAACATTACCAGATAATTGATAACATTAAATATCACTTTGATGATGTTAAAACGTCTTTAGATGCGTTAAATAGTGTGAGTATAAAATGATAGGAAATCATACAAAATTTGATATGAGACTTTCTGAAATTGCGGCTAGTATTAACAGCAATTCAGTTGAAAATGAGATGTGTCTACAAGGTGTGAGTATCGACTCTCGCACTACCAATCCAGGTGATTTGTATGTTGCTATAACGGGTGCTAATTTTAACGGCCATGATTTCATCGATAGCGCGATATCAAAAGGCGCATTAGCTGCGGTGACAGAGAAGAATCTCAAGTTGGAAATCCCGACATTAACGGTTGATGACTCGCGTCAAGCATTAGCGGATATTGCTTATCATTGGAGAAAAGAGTTTAGCTATCCTTTGGTGGCAATCACCGGTAGTAATGGCAAAACAACGGTGAAAGAAATGATTAGCTCAATATTTTCCCAACAAGGAAATGTTTTGGCTACATTGGGTAATTTAAATAATGACATTGGAGTGCCGTTAACTTTATTGCAATTAACCAGTGAATATAAGCATGCCGTTGTTGAGATGGGTGCAAATCATGTTGGTGAAATAGCGTTTTTATCTAATATTACTGTGCCGGATGTCGCCGTTATAACAAACGTTGCTGAAGCTCACTTAGGGGAATTTGGTTCAATTGATAATATCGCACAAGCTAAATCTGAAATTTTTTCGGGGTTATCAAAAACGGGTGTGGCCGTTTTAAATGCCAATGATCATTATTATCCTTTTTGGAAACAAAAATGCGCTGTAAAAAATATTTCATTTGGTGTGAATAATGAAAACGCTGATGTATTTGCTTTGGTTAACAAAATATCGCCGAATAACGAAATCCATATACAAACGCCTTTAGGTGGGTTTGATGTAAAGTTACAATTATTAGGTTTGCATAATATCGACAATGCTTTAGCAGCAACTGCTGCAGCAATTGCCTGTGATATACCTTTGTATTCAATCGCTAAAGGGCTTGAAAAAGTAAATACTATAGCGGGTCGATTGGAAATAAAAAATGGGGTTTATGGTTGTCGCATAATTGATGACACCTATAATGCAAACCCAACATCATTAAAAGCAGCGATCAGTGTATTAAAAGGCTTTCCTGGTAAGCATTTTTGTGCCTTGGGTGATATGGGGGAGTTAGGTAATAATGCTGTTGCGCTTCACGGTCAGTCTGGAGAGCTATTAAAAAAAGCGGGTATTGATAAATTGTTTACGATAGGTGAATTAGCCAACGAGGCTTCCAAAAAATTTGGTAAAAATGCAATCAATTTTACAGAGTTTGATTCTATGTCAACAAGTATTCGCGATGAACTTGATTGTAATAGCACTTTATTAATAAAGGGCTCACGTTCAATGCATATGGAAAAATTGGTTAATAAATTAGTAAAAAATAAGGGTAATAAATAAATGCTGCTGAGCTTAACTCAATATCTTCAAGACATTCATTCAGGTTTTAATGTGTTTGGATATCTTACACTGCGCGCAATATTGGGAGCATTAACAGCATTGGTTATCTCTTTAATGATTGGTCCATACATGATTCGTAAGTTAAGCATTATGAAAATAGGACAACCAATTCGAGATGATGGTCCTGTTACACACTTAGATAAAGCGGGAACACCAACAATGGGTGGCACGCTGATACTAATCGCTATAACTGTTAGCACGTTATTATGGGTAGATTTGTCGAATCGTTATTCATGGTTAGCGTTGGCTGTTATGTTGCTTTTTGGTTTAGTTGGGTTTATCGATGATTACAAAAAATTAATTGAAAATAATCCGAAAGGATTATCAGCTAAATCAAAATATTTTTGGCAATCTGTTATTGGCTTTAGTGCTGCATCTTATCTTTATTTTACGGCTGTTACACCGGTTGAAACTAATTACATTTTACCTATGGTTAAAAATTTCTCATTATCACTTGGGATATTTTATATCTTGTTTACTTATATTGTGGTGGTTGGTTCAAGTAATGCTGTTAATTTTACCGATGGCTTAGATGGTTTAGCGATATTGCCAACAGTGATGGTCTCTGGCGCTTTAGGTGTTTTTGCTTATTTAACAGGACATTCTGTATTTTCAGACTATCTATCGATTCCCTACATTCCCGGTGCTGGTGAATTAGTGGTTTTTTGTGGCGCAATTGTTGGCGCAGGGCTTGGTTTTTTATGGTTCAACACTTATCCAGCACAAGTTTTTATGGGGGATGTTGGCGCGTTAGCTTTAGGCGCATCGCTGGGTATTATCGCTGTTATTGTTCGTCAAGAATTTGTTTTAATGATTATGGGTGGTGTGTTTGTGATTGAAACGGTTTCAGTTATTGTACAAGTTTTATCGTTTAAATTAACGGGTAAACGAGTGTTTAGAATGGCGCCATTACATCATCATTTTGAGTTAAAGGGTTGGCCCGAACCGCGCGTGATTGTTCGGTTTTGGATAATTACAATTGTTTTGGTTTTATTTGGATTAGCAACGTTAAAACTTCGATAGGTTATGAATAATTTGAATCACAAAATTACTCAGTCTTCGTGTTTAGAAAACTCAAATATTTTAGTTGTGGGGCTAGGGATTACTGGTGCTTCAATTATAGATTATTTACTATCAAAAAATTTAAAATTTCGTGTGATAGATTCAAGAGTTATCCCACCGAATATTGAACGTTATAAAAATAAAGACTTCGATATCATTCTAGGTGGTTTGTATGAAGAGCATTTCGTTTGGGCTGATATAATTTTATTAAGCCCTGGTGTATCAGATAATGAATTGGTGATTAAAAATGCACGTAATAATGGCAAAATAATACTTGGCGATATCGCGCTATTTCTTAACGAGGTAAAAGCTCCTGTGGTCGCTATTACCGGCTCTAATGGTAAGAGCACGGTAACCAGTATGATGGATAGCATTGGACAGCATGCTGAGATCAATATTTCAATTGGTGGCAACATTGGCATTCCAGCTTTAGACATTATGCAATATAAATCAGATTTATATGTGCTTGAGTTATCGAGTTTTCAGCTTGATTCTCTTGATGTTATGGATTTTAAAATTTCTGTTATATTAAATTTATCAGAAGATCATATGGATCGATACAATTCGTTTGATAGTTACTGTAGAGCAAAGCTGAAATTATTAAATGGTCAGGGTCATTTTATTTTAAATTATGATGATCCCGTTATCCGGCAATATTCTGAAATGTATCAAACCAAAGAAAATATTTTTTGGTTTACTTTAAAAGAACCGAGTGATAATCAAATTGGTATTATCGAAAAAAATGGCATTAAATTAATTTGTGTTCGTGAAGCAGGGAAATTGATCACGTTATTAAATTGCGCTGAGTTAAATGTTGTTGGTGATCATAATATTGCTAATGCGATGGTTGCTTTAATGATTTCACGGTTATCTGGTATTGAAAATGCAAGCAGTAAAGCTGGATTATCACAGTTTAAAGGTTTAGCTCATCGCAGTCAGTTGATACAAAATAAATCCGGTATTCGATGGATTAATGACTCAAAAGCAACCAACGTGGGAGCAACCAGTGCCGCTATTTCAGGATTTGAAAACAACGCTTTAATTTTAATTATGGGCGGACAATCTAAAGGTCAAGATTTTTCTGTTTTAAATTCAATAATTAAATCAAATGTGAAATTAATTATTTTATTTGGTGAGGATGCACAGATAATTAATACCGCATTAAATGACAACATTACGCGTTCAATTGTGGTTGATTTAAATGCAGCAATAAATATGGCCAAAAAAACTGCCGCTACAGGTGATACAGTATTATTTTCTCCGGCTTGTGCGAGTTTTGACATGTTCAAAAACTTTGAACATCGAGGTACTCGATTTATAAGTTTGGTTAAGGAAATTAACTGATGACGTTAGCTATTGATAGGTTTAATAACATACACATTGTTAAAGATGAATCAACGACTGAATATTCATTTGATGTGGTGTTATTGCTATCGGCTCTAATTATTTTATCATTAGGCTTGATTATGGTGGCATCGACTTCGGTATCAATTGCTGATAAAAATTCAGCTCAACCTTTTTTCTATTTTTATCGGCAAGCCGCTTTTGCTATTTTTGGGCTTATTGTCGGGATGGTTGTATATAAGATTCCGTTGTTATTTTGGCAAAAAGCAGGGCCAATATTAATTATTAGTTCAGTTATATTACTTCTAATGTTATTTTTGCCCGGTGTTGGCAAAGAGGCTAATGGTAGTGTGCGTTGGCTGGCATTTGGTCCGATTAATATTCAAGTATCAGAAGCGGTTAAATTATTTTTAGTTATTTATTTATCGGGTTATTTAGTTCGTCATCAAGAATCGGTTAGAACGGAGTTTTTGGGGTTTTTTAGAGCTTTATTGGTATTAATTGTGATCGTTGCGTTGTTGATGCTACAACCGGATTATGGTGCATCAGTTGTTATGTTAGCGACAGCAATGTGTTTAATGTGGTTAGCTGGAGTGAAGTTATCACAATACTTATTGTTATTAGTTTTTTCCATAGCGGTGTTTGTTACTATGGCATTAATTTCACCCTATCGAATGGATCGCTTAACAACATTTATAAACCCATGGGACGATCCATTTGATAAAGGTTTTCAATTAACTCAGGCGTTAATTGCAATTGGTCGTGGTGAATGGTTTGGTGTTGGTTTAGGTGCCAGTGTTCAAAAATTATTTTATTTACCTGAAGCTCATACTGATTTTTTGTATTCAGTATTGGCTGAAGAACTAGGATTAGTTGGTGCTGTGAGTGTAATTGTATTATTTACAATTATTGTTCTACGTGCGTTTCGCATTGGTCGAATTGCAGAACAAAATAATAAACCTTTTGCTGGTTATATGGCATACGGCATTGGTGTTTGGATTGGCTTACAAGCCTATATCAACATTGGTGTTAATATGGGGATCTTGCCAACAAAAGGTTTAACTTTGCCATTAATGAGTTATGGCGGTAGTAGTTTAGTGGTTATGTGTGTTGCGTTGGCATTATTGCTACGTATTGATCATGAAGCCGGCAATCATGTCAAAGCTACCAAGAAAGTGAGTAAAAAACGAAATAAATAATATGCAACATAAAGATAAAAATACAATTGTAGTCATGGCTGGTGGTACTGGTGGGCATGTATATCCTGCTCTTGCAGTTGCAGATGTGTTGCGTGAAAAAGGTTTTACTATTATTTGGCTTGGCACTGACAATAGTTTTGAAGCGGATATTGTTCCAAAAGCGGGTTATCTGATGGAATATATTTCAATCACCGGGTTAAGAGGTGCAAAATTAATTAATACTGTAATGATGCCATTTCGGTTGATTTCAGCAATTTATCAGGCAATTAAAATATTTAGACGTTATCAACCGGCTTCTGTTCTTGGTATGGGAGGCTATGTTTCAGGGCCAGGTGCTATTGCGTGTCAGTTTTTAGGTATCCCGTTAATCATTCACGAACAAAATTCGATACCAGGATTCACTAATCGCATTCTTAGCCGATTTGCTGCGACGGTATTGGTTGCTTTTCCGGACGCTTTTCGGAATAAAAAAAATATGATTTACACTGGTAATCCTATTCGTAAATCAATTACAAATTTGCCTGAACCTAATGTTCGTTTTGCGGAACACAGTGGAAATATTCGTTTATTAGTATTGGGTGGTAGTTTAGGTGCAAAATACTTGAATGATAATTTACCGGTTAGCCTTTCTTTATTATCTAAAGGGCAACAATTTGATGTCTGGCATCAAGCTGGTAAAGGTAAGCATGTTGAAACGATGGAAATATATTCTAAACAAAATGTAAAGGCAAGAGTTGTTGAATTTATTGTTGATATGGATGCGGCTTATTTATGGGCAGATTTAATAATCTGTCGAGCCGGTGCTATGACAGTTTCAGAAATATCCAATGTTGGCTTAGCATCTATATTAGTACCTTATCCTTATGCTGTGGATGATCATCAAACCCATAATGCCGCATTTTTGGTTAATGCAAATGCCGCCATAATGGCGCAACAGTCAGAGTTATCTGTTAATTATTTAACGAAGTTGCTATCGGATATTATTATTAAGGGGCGATCATATTTGTTAATCATGGCCAATAATGCGTATTCATTAGCAAAACCTGATGCTACCTCTCGCGTTGCTCAAATTTGTATGGAGACTGCTAATGCTTAGTAATAATGACATTGGCATGGGGCGAATTAGACAAATTCATTTCGTTGGTATCGGTGGCGTTGGTATGGGCGGTATTGCGGAAGTGCTGCTTAATCTCGGCTACGATATAACAGGCTCTGATATTAATACTAATGCAGTAACCACTCGTTTAAATGAACTTGGGGCAACTATCCATATTGGGCATTCGGAAAAAAATATCAGCAATAGTGATGTTGTTGTTACATCAACGGCAGTTCAATCAGATAATCCTGAAGTTATTGCTGCTAAATCTTTGCATATCCCCGTGGTACCTAGGGCTGAAATGTTGGCGGAGTTAATGCGTTTTCGATATGGCATTGCGGTATCCGGTACACACGGTAAAACGACTACCACGAGTTTATTAGCGAGCGTGATGGCCGAAGGTGGTATGGATCCAACTTTTGTTATTGGTGGCAGGTTGAATAGCGCAGGAACGAATGCACGACTTGGTTCGGGTAAATACTTAGTTGCAGAAGCTGATGAAAGTGACGCATCATTTTTACATTTGCAACCGATGATGGCTATTGTTACCAATATTGATGCCGACCACCTTGAAACTTATGGTGGTGACTTTAATAATTTAAAAGATACTTTCGTGGAGTTTTTACGGCATTTACCATTTTACGGTTTAGTAGTTGCGTGTTTAGATGATGAAAATATACGTGAGATATTACCGGATCTTGGTCGGACTATTATTACTTATGGAATAGACAATGATCCTGATTATCGGGCACATGATATCAAACAAAAGGGAATTAAAACGTTTTTTAAAGTTGCGCATGATGGTGATGATAATTGGTTAACGGTTACATTAAATATGCCCGGTGAACATAATGTATTAAATGCACTGGCATCTATCATTGTTGCGCATCAAGTTGGTGTTGATAAAAAAGCAATTGCTTGTGCTTTAGAAAAATTTGAAGGCATAGGGCGGCGATTTCACCTTGAAAATATTACTTTAAATGATGCTGGAAAAACCAAAAACATAAGTTTAATCGACGATTATGCTCATCATCCGAGTGAAGTTGCAGCAACTATTAAAGCCATTCGTAGTGGTTGGCCGGGACAACGTTTGGTGGTTGCATTTCAACCTCATCGTTATACACGGACACGGGATTTATTTGAAGACTTTTGTATGGTGTTATCTCAAGTTGATGTATTAGTATTATTAGAAGTTTATTCTGCCGGTGAAGATGCTTTAACTGGAGCCGATGGACGGGCATTATCGCGTGCGATAAGAATGCGCGGCCAGGTTGATCCTGTCTTTGTTGAACAAGTTGAATTATTACCAGAAACACTGGTTGGTATTTTACACGATAACGACATTTTATTGACATTGGGTGCCGGTAATATTGGCGCGATGTCGGCACGTTTGCCTGAATTATTACAATCGATTACGGCAGCGTAGCTATGTTAGAGGTGCAGCAAAAAATGGCCACAAAATATAATGGGATTTTAAAGCTGAACGAACCAATGTCACGTCATACATCATGGCGAGTTGGTGGCTTGGCTGATCAATTCTATCAGCCAAGCTCATTAGATGATCTTATTTATTTTTTGCAAACTTTAAGCGCTGATAATGAAATATATTGGGTCGGGCTTGGTAGTAACTTACTGGTTAGGGATGCTGGTATTCGCGGTACAGTGATATGCACCAGTGGTGTATTAAATGAAATTAATTTTTTAGACGATGAATTAGTTCAAATAGCTGCTGGAGTCGCGTGCCCTAAAATGGCAAAGAAATGTGCTGATGCGGCACTAACTGGTGTTGAATTTCTAAGTGGCATTCCGGGGACGGTTGGTGGCGCATTGTTTATGAATGCCGGGGCACTGGGAAGTGAAATTTGGGAATATGTTGAACATGTAGAAATGCTAACGCGTACTGGTTTGGTTATAAAAAGATTGGCAGATGAATTTGATGTTAATTATCGTCATGTTTCAGGTAAGGGCTTTAAGCTTGGTATTGATGAATGGTTTGTTTCCGGTACGTTTAAATTAGAAAAAGGTGATAAAAATACTGCTAAAGAGAAAATTAAAAAAATTTTGCAACATCGTGCAGCAACACAACCGACACAATTAGCAAATGCAGGCTCTGTTTTTCGAAACCCTGAAGGTGGCTTTGCAGCAAAGCTAATTGAAGATTCAGGTTTAAAAGGTTTTTGTATTGGCGGTGCATGTGTTTCTGAGAAACATGCAAATTTTTTTATAAATACCGGTAGTGCAACATCAAAAGATGTTGAATCTTTGATTGTTTATATAAAAGACTTTATTAAAAAAGAATATAATTTAACGTTGATAGTTGAAGTTAAAATTATTGGAGATGAACGCTAGGTTTAGTAGATGATATTGTTATGACAATAAAAAATATTAATAATAATAACAACCGAAATGACTATGGCAAAGTTGTAGTTTTAATGGGGGGGTGGTCTGCTGAACGTGAAGTTTCTTTAAATGGTGGTAGTGCGGTATTACAAGCTTTACAAAATCAAAATATTGATTGTATTGCGTTGGATATTAAAAAGGATAAGGTTTTTTCACAAATTTCCAATTGTGAGTATGACATTGCTTTTAATATGTTACATGGTCGTGGTGGTGAAGATGGTGTTATCCAAGCTTTATTAGAATTAAAAAACAAACCGTACACCGGTAGTAATTTATCTGCATCCGCTATTACGATGGACAAAGTAAAAACCAAGCAATTACTCGAGGGCGTTGGTTTGCCGACACCGAGTTTTTCAGTTGTCACTGAAGAATCTGATTTTGAATATATTGCATCAAGCTTGGGGTTACCTCTAGTTGTTAAGCCAGCTTTGGAGGGTTCAAGTATTGGTATGAGTATTGTTGAACAGGTTAGTGAGTTTTATGATGCTTATGTTCTCGCTTCTCGTTTTTGCAATAGTGTTATGGCGGAATCTTTCATTGAAGGAACGGAATATACCGCAACAATTTTAGGAGACAAAGTATTACCTATTATTCGTTTGGAAACGCCGCGTCAATTTTATGATTATGTTGCTAAATATGAAGCAACTGATACTCATTATTTTTGTCCCGCAGGTCTTGAAAATAAAGATGAGCAACAACTGAGAAATTTAGCGTTATCAGCATTTAAAGCCTGTGGTGCAACAGGTTGGGGCCGAGTTGATTTGTTTGTTGATCAACAAGATAAACCGTGGATCATTGAAATTAATACTGTACCAGGGATGACCGACCATAGTTTAGTTCCTATGTCTGCCGCACAAGCTGGAATCAGCTTTGAAGCTTTAGTGTTATTGATATTAGATCAGGCTTTGGATAAAGAAAAACTTGTGGAGGTTGTTAATGACAATTAAAGCAATTAGGCATGATCAAACAGATAATGCGCCAAGTAACATAAAAAAACGCTTTATTGGTATTGTTGTGGTTGTGCTTGTTTTCATTATGTTATTTTTACAAATTAATTTTAATACATTATTGCCGATTAAAAAAATTCGAGCCCAAGGTGAGTTTATTAAGGTGACTGAAAAAATGATTCTTGATGCAATTACTAATGATGTTCATGGCGGATATCTTAAAGTTAATGTTCATCATTTGAAGACTGAAATTGAACAACTGCCTTGGGTTAAAATAGCTGCTGTTCGCCGGGTTTGGCCGGACAGCATTGTGGTCACCATAAAAGAACAGAAGGCTTATGCCATTTGGAAATCCAATGCCCTTTTAAACGAGCTAGGTGAAAAGTTTGAACCAAAGTTAATTGAGACGAATAATTTACCCTTTTTAAATGGTCCTGATAATTTAAATATTAAAGTGATGAATGAATATAAAGTTATTGAAGCTCAATTGAATACTGTTGGATTAACTGTTAGTGAGTTTCATTTAGATGCTCGGCGAGCAGTAAATATAAAGCTGACAAATTCAATACAAATATCGCTGGGTCGTAAACAATATCAACTAAGATTAAAACGCTTTATAACAGCATTTAAGCTAAGTTTACGAAAACATGCAAAAAATATTAAATATGTAGACATGCGTTATACCAATGGGTTTTCCATTAAGTGGAAAGAAAATACACAAGCTGCTAAAGCAGAAAATGTATTGAGGGGTGTTTTAGATGTCTAAAAAAATAGATAAGAGTTTAATTGTTGGTTTGGACATAGGAACATCTAAAGTAGTTTGTATTGTGGGCGAAGTAACACTAGAAAATGAAATTGAAATAATTGGCATTGGCTCATGCCCCTCGCGAGGTTTAAAAAAAGGTGTGGTGGTTAATATTGAATCGACAGTACATTCAATTCAGCGTGCAGTTGAAGAAGCTGAATTGATGTCGGGTTGTCAAATTCATTCGGTTTATGCTGGAATTGCCGGTAGTCATATTCGTAGTTTAAACTCTCATGGTATTGTTGCTATTAGAGAAAAGGAAGTTATTCATCAAGATGTTGATCGCGTTATTGATGCTGCTCGGGCGGTGGCTATTCCTGCAGATCAAAAAATATTACACATATTACCTCAAGAATTTATTATAGATAATCAAGACGGTATTCGTGAACCCATTGGTATGTCTGGTGTCAGACTAGAAGCAAAAGTTCATATGGTCACTGGTGCTGTCAGTGCAGCACAAAATATCATTAAATGCGTTAAACGTTGTGGACTTGAAGTTGATGATATTATTTTGGAGCAACTTGCATCGAGTTATTCGGCATTAACGGAAGATGAAAAAGAACTTGGAGTGTGTTTAGTTGATATTGGTGGTGGTACTACTGATATCGCTGTTTTCACAGAAGGCGCTATTAGACATACGGCTGTTATTCCAATTGCCGGTGATCAAGTAACAAATGATATTGCTGTTGCGCTTCGAACGCCAACACAAAATGCAGAAGAAATTAAAATTAAATATGCTTGTTGCTTAACACAACTTGCAACGGCCGATGAAACTATCGAAGTGCCGAGTGTCGGTGATCGGCCTGCACGTCGATTGGCTAGACAAACTTTGGCCGAGGTAGTTGAACCGCGTTATGAAGAATTATTTACGTTGATTAAAGCAGAACTACAACGCAGTGGCTTTGAAGACATGTGTGCCGCAGGTATAGTGTTAACCGGTGGTAGCTCGAAGATGGAAGGTTGCACGGATCTTGCTGAAGAAGTTTTTCATGCACCGGTTCGAATTGGCGTGCCACAATTTGTGACTGGGTTGGTTGATGTGGTCAGAAAACCGATACACTCAACGGGTGTTGGTTTATTGTTATTTGGTTTTCAAAATAGAGAAATTCGTCGAGCTTCATCGCCAATGGATGGAAATATTAAAAATGTTTTAAATAGAATGAAAAGTTGGTTTCAAGGTAATTTTTAATTTGTTTATTAAACACTGATAAAACAGTGAGGAGGTTAATACAATGTTTGAACTTATGGACTCATATTCACAGACGGCCGTGATTAAAGTTGTTGGCGTTGGTGGTGGAGGTGGTAATGCTGTTGAACATATGGTTGCACAAGATATTGAAGGTGTGGAGTTTATTTGTGCCAACACGGATGCACAAGCATTAAAAAATGTGCGATCACGAACGGCTTTACAATTAGGTACAACGATAACTAAAGGATTAGGGGCTGGTGCTAATCCGCAAATTGGACGTGACGCGGCTTTAGAAGATCGTGACCGTTTAGAAGAAATTCTTGAAGGTTCCGATATGGTATTTATAACCGCCGGTATGGGAGGGGGAACAGGTACGGGTGCAGCTCCTATTGTTGCTCAAGTAGCTAAAGAATTAGGAATTTTAACTGTAGCCGTTGTTACCAAACCATTTCCGTTTGAAGGTGTTAAACGGATGGAAGTTGCTGATGCTGGTATTAGAGAATTAAAACAGTATGTTGATTCGTTAATTACCATTCCAAATGAGAAACTATTAAGTGTTCTTGGGAAAAATATTAGCTTATTGGATGCTTTTAAGGCCGCAAATGATATTTTACTTGGTGCGGTTCAAGGTATTGCTGAATTAATTACTCGACCTGGTTTAATTAATGTTGATTTCGCGGATGTTCGAACGGTTATGTCTGAGATGGGAATGGCCATGATGGGTTCAGGTAAAGCCAGTGGTGAGGATCGCGCGCAAGTTGCAGCCGAAGCCGCTATTGCAAGTCCGTTACTTGAAGATGTCAATTTATCAGGTGCTCGTGGAATTTTAGTTAATGTGACTGCCGGTTTGGATATGTCGATAGGTGAGTTTGAGGAAGTTGGTAATACCGTAAAAAGTTTTGCTTCTGATGATGCTACTGTTGTGGTTGGAACGGTAATCGATCCAGATATGTCGGGCGAATTACGCGTTACTGTTGTTGCGACCGGCTTGGGATCAAATGAATTGTATAAAGATGAATCGGTGAAATTGGTTGTTAACAAAACCAGTAATGGTGATGTTGATTACAACAAACTGGATCGGCCTACTGTTATTCGTCATAAGAATGCTGAAAACTCAATGCAAGGTTCATTAGATAATATGGAATACCTTGATATTCCTGCATTTTTAAGAAGACAAGCAGATTAATTAAATGGGAATAGGCATGGATTGTGCATATTTTCACCTTATAGTAATGTGTAGTTTGGCTGTAAATTACACTTAACAATAATAGTGGTGAAAAATAGATATTACGTTAGTATGTTGTAATATTGGGTGATTTAACGAGCAAATGTTATGGATATTCAAGGAAATTTGTTATTATAGGTATTAATTTAATGATAAAGCTAACAAGTTAGGAACAAGGAGTATTTTGAATTGTGATTAAACAACGCACTCTGAAAACGGTAATCAGGGCGACTGGTATCGGTTTGCACACAGGCGAAAAAGTGTATCTAACTTTGCGTCCTGCGGCAATTGATACTGGTATTGTGTTTCGTCGTGTCGATTTACCTGAACCTGTGGAAATTCAGGCGGTTCCTGAAAATGTTGGTGAAACAACACTATCAACAACGTTGATTAAAGATGATGTGCGGGTATCAACTGTTGAGCATTTATTGTCTGCATTAGCTGGGTTAGGAATTGATAATGCTTATATTGATTTGAATTCTGCTGAAGTTCCTATTATGGACGGTAGTGCAGGTCCTTTTGTTTTTCTTATTCAATCAGCTGGAATTGAAGAGCAAAATGCACCTAAGAAATTTATTCGTATTAAGCGTAGTGTCACAGTTGAAGACGGTGATAAATGGGTTCGTTTTGAACCATTTGATGGTTTTAAAGTTGCTTTTTCTATTGAGTTTGACCATCCTGTGTTTAATGGCCGCGATCAGTCTGCTGAAATAGATTTCTCAACAACGTCCTTTGTTAAAGAAGTGAGTCGTGCCCGAACATTCGGTTTTATGAATCAAATTGAAATGTTACGTATGAATAATCTTGCGTTAGGCGGTAGTCTCGATAATGCCGTTGTGGTTGATGATTATAGAATCCTAAATGAAGATGGATTACGTTACGAAGATGAATTTGTGAAACATAAAATACTTGATGCTATCGGTGATCTTTACCTCTTAGGTACAAGCCTCATCGGTGCATTTTATGGCTATAAATCAGGCCATGCCCTCAATAATAAACTTCTGCGTGCATTATTGGCTAATGAAAGTGCTTGGGAATTAGTTACTTTTGAAGACGTAGAAACTTCTCCAATTTCTTTTGTCCAACCGGTTCAAGCCAGTTAGATGATAATATCGATTAAAACTACTTTACTTTGATCTGTTATATAAGGTTAAATAGCCTAAAAGTTAGTCATGGTCTGTTTTGGAACGAGATGCTAACTGTTGTAAGGCAGTTTTTAACTCGAAATCTTGAACGCTATCGGCTAAGGTCGTAAGGCAACTTGCAGCGATGCTTGAAATAGGTTCTCTGTGAAGCTGTCGTTTTTTGCGCTCGACGTATTTTGGTTGTATACGTAGTTTTATTTGAGTAATACCTTTAAATTCAGATAGTTGCTGTAATTGCTTTAAAAGAGAAGGAATTTGATAGCGTAATCTTGATATCCAGGCCGGCGAGTCTGTTAATAAAACAAGATTACCGTCTCTAAAATTTGCAATATCGCAATGATTTTTAAGGGTTTTATCCAATATTGAATGAAATTTGATGTTTAAGTGAGATATTTCTAAAGCCCGTGTGATGAGATTCTCAAGTTCGTCGCTAGAGCCACTTAAATACTTGCGTATTTTTTTTGGGGAATTCATACTAAAAATTAACCATTTGCGAAAATTAGCCGATAAAATATAAACAATAACAGGTTATGTAGCACTATATGAATATTATTCTATTTACCAAAGGTAAAGGCTGCTCAGGATTAGTTGCGTTAAACAAACGACGGTTTGTTGGTGCATTTGTCGGTCTTTTTATTATTCTACCTATTACCGCTATTTTAATTGGGTATTATCTTGGCATGAACCAGATGCGCTTACATCCCGATGATATCGCGCTTGCGATGGAGGCTGAGCGTGACGATCAAAAATTAAAAATTGAGCTTGCCACACGCAGTGCAGAAGAAAATATGAATGCGCTGGCGATTCGATTAGGTAAACTTCAAGCACATGTTATCCGTTTGGATGCGCTTGGTCAGCGATTAACAAAAATGGCAAAATTAGATACTGGTGAATTTGATTTTAATTCTTCACCCGCTCAAGGTGGGCCCGCTAGCAGTATTCAGGGACAAGTTATTGATGTACCCGATTTTATCAAAGCACTGGCAAATCTTTCTAGCCAGTTGGATAATCGCGGTAATCAGCTTGGTATTTTAGAAACCATGTTGATGAATAAAAATTTACAATCTGAAGTTATGCCTGCTGGCCGACCAGTTACGCGAGGTTGGTTATCTTCTTACTTTGGTATTCGTACCGATCCTTTTACTGGTCGACGGGTTCATCATTCCGGTGTTGATTTTGCGGGTAAAGAAGGTTCAAATGTGATTGCTGTTGCTGCGGGTGTGGTGGTGTTTGCTGGCCGCAAATCTGGCTATGGAAAATTAGTTGAAATAAATCATGGAAATGGTTATTTCACTCGTTATGGTCACAACAAGAAAATTTTAGTTAAAGTCGGAGATACTGTTAAAAAGAATACTATTTTATCATTTATGGGATCAACAGGGCGTTCCACTGGTCCTCATGTTCACTTTGAAGTGTTGAAAAATGGTCGTGCAGTTAATCCTAAAAAATACGTTCATCGAACACATTAATTAAATACTGCTATCAATGGCTATTCCAAAACACCTGTCAAATATTTTTGATGGGTGTTTCTATTTATGCCTACTTAGTTTAGCTGCATGCTCGTCCATACAAGTTGATTCAAACGATAAAAAGTCGCCAGAGAAACATAATCGAATATTAGATATTGGTTATTCAGAGTTAAAATCCGAAACATTTGGTTCTCAATATGATTTGCAAGTACCAATAAGTAATCCAACATTTAGAATTGCTGCGGTCGGTGACATTATGTTGGGCACAAATTATCCATATAACCACTTACCCGATAAAGATATTATTGATTTATTAGAGGATGTTGCGCCAATATTAAAACGAGCTGATATTAGTTTTGGTAATTTAGAAGGAGTGTTACTCGATGGCGGGGAACCAGCAAAACAATGCTTGGATTTGAAACGATGTTATGTCTTTAGAAGTCCGGTAAGTTATGCCAAGCAATTAAAAGATGCGGGGTTCACTATGTTGAGTTTAGCGAATAATCATGCTCGAGATTTTGGTGAAGAAGGCCGGCTATCAACTATGACTGCATTGGATAGGCAAGGTATTTTGTATTCTGGGGTGGTAAATGATTTTGCAACACTAACCGTGAAAAATCGCACATTTGCAATGGTCGCATTTGCGCCATTTGTTGGTGTAAATGACATGTTGGATTTACCATTAGCCGGTGAAGTGGTTAAAAATTTAGCAACACAATATGATGTTGTGATGGTTTCTATGCATGCTGGTGCTGAAGGTGCTGATATGACTCGATTGCCATTTGCCACTGAGTATTTTTATAATGAGGATCGAGGAAATGTTGTGCAATTTGCACGAACAATGGTCGATAATGGTGCTGATTTGGTTTTAGGCCATGGTCCGCATGTGCCGAGAGCAATGGAACTGTATAAGGACAGATTAATTGCTTATAGTCTTGGAAATTTTGCGACATATTATGGTATTAGTGTCAAAGGACAGCGTGGTTTAGCACCATTATTAGAATTGGAAGTATCACATCAAGGACATTTTTTGAGTGGTAAAATTCATTCGTTTAGACAAAATAGACCTAATGGCCCTCAAGTTGATGATAACAATTGCAGTGCAAAATTAATTCAACACGTTTCAAAACAAGACTTTCCGGAAAATATGTTGCAAATATCCAGCAATGGCGACATTTATAAATTATCACGCTAACAAAGAATGTTCCTTTAGTATAGTTTAAGTCTCTGATTATGATAAAGTTTAATCAGAGTATGCTTATTATTTTTACTATTAGTGATTACGAATTATTCTCGTAAAAGTCTTTATGGCTCTAGTTTGAGTTTGGATTAGGAATTTAAAATTACCAGGGGATTGCATCAGAAAAGTAGTTTAAATTCGATATGAAATCAGAATGGTCTCGCTTTTGTGCTTATAAAATATTCAAAGCTTTTATTAGTTCATTATGGGGATCCGAGGTTAAAAAGCCTTATTTTCATTAATGAATGATTTCTGAGGACAAAATTCAAGTGGGGCGGTAGAATAACGGATTCTAAAGGTGTCATCAGAGTGTTGTTGATCGGCTAAAAAGAGGTCTCCAAGAGGGGTTTAAATTTATCAAATGCCCCCAATATCACCTTAGTTACAAATTAAAAGTTAAATAATTTAAGAATAGTGAAACCATGTTAAAGAAACTTGTTACCAAAATATTTGGCAGTAGAAACGATCGATACATAAAATTACTTCGCCGCGAAGTTGATATTATCAATGGTTTTGAAGACGAATTAAAATCCCTGACTGATGAACAATTAAAATCAAAAACAAAAGAGTTTCGAGATCGCCTTGATAAAGGTGAAACTTTGGATGAAGTACAAAATGAAGCTTTTGCTGTGGTGCGTGAGGCTAGCCAACGTATTATGGGGATGCGTCATTATGATGTTCAGCTAATTGGTGCGATGGTTTTAAATAAAGGTAAAATTAGTGAAATGCGCACCGGTGAGGGTAAGACATTGATGTCAACCTTGGCGGCATATTTGAATGCCTTGTCAGGAAAGGGCGTGCATATAGTGACTGTTAATGATTATTTAGCCAGTCGAGATGCTAAATGGATGGAACCGTTATATAGTTTTTTAGATTTGACTGTTGGTGTCATCGTATCCGAAATGTCACACGAAGATAAACAAGCCGCTTATGCTGCTGATATTACCTATGGCACTAATAATGAATATGGTTTCGATTATTTGCGTGACAATATGGCATTTAGCATGGCCGATAAGGTTCAACGTGGCCATGCTTTTGCAATTATTGATGAGGTTGATTCAATTTTAATTGATGAAGCACGAACTCCTTTAATTATTTCTGGTCCTGCAGATGAAAGTTCTGAGTTTTATCAAGCTATAAATGAATTTATACCACGGTTAACGAAACAAGAAGAAGAAGAAGGTCCTGGCGATTATTCTGTTGAAGAAAAAAATAAACAAATATTTTTAACTGAGGATGGTCACCAAAAAGTTGAAGATTTATTGATCGAAAAAAATATTCTAAATGAAGGTGAAAGTCTCTACGATGCCTCGAATATTGCGTTAATGCATCATATTATTGCTGCACTTCGAGCGCATGTATTGTTTGCTAAAGACGTAGACTATATTGTGAGCAATAATGAAATTGTTATCGTAGATGAGTTTACCGGAAGAACCATGCCGGGGCGTCGCTGGTCTGATGGCTTGCACCAAGCAATTGAAGCGAAAGAAGGTGTTGCAATTCAACAAGAAAACCAAACGTTAGCATCAATAACCTTTCAAAACTATTTTCGGATTTACGATAAATTATCCGGTATGACCGGAACAGCTGATACTGAAGCATACGAGTTTCAGTCTATCTATGGTCTTGAAGTTGTTGTGATCCCCACACATAAAGGTATGGTTCGAATTGATAATGTTGATCAAATATACTTAACCGCTAAAGAAAAGTATCAAGCAATAATGATGGACATCCAAGATTGCCAAAAACGCGGACAGCCGGTTTTAGTTGGGACAGCATCGATTGATGTTTCTGAATATTTATCAACTTTATTAAAAGATAATAAAATTAATCATGAAGTACTCAATGCAAAACAACATGAACGTGAAGCTGATATTATTGCTCAAGCAGGCAATATTGGTGCGGTAACAATTGCAACCAATATGGCGGGTCGTGGTACTGATATTGTTTTAGGTGGTAATCTTGATGTTGAATTAGCAAAAAGCCCGAAAGCCAGTGAAATAGAAATTGAAAAAATAAAGCATGATTGGCAAAAACGTCATGATAATGTCTTAAAAAACGGTGGTTTGCATATTGTTGGAACTGAACGACATGAGTCTCGTCGAATTGATAATCAGTTACGAGGCCGTTCAGGAAGACAGGGTGATGCAGGTTCCAGTCGGTTTTATCTATCTCTAGAAGATAATTTAATGCGTATTTTTGCCTCAGATAAAATTTCTGGCCTAATGCAACGATTGGGTATGGAAGAAGGTGAAGCTATTGAACATCCATGGGTTAGTAAGGCCATTGAAAATGCGCAACGCAAAGTAGAAGGGCATAACTTCGATAGTCGTAAACAGTTATTAGAATACGATGATGTTGCTAATGATCAACGTAAAGTAATTTATCAGCAACGTAATGAATTAATGGAAGATGATGATGTGTCGGGAGCGATTACCGCTATTCGAGCAGATGTGATTCATGAAGTGATAAATACTTATGTACCACCGAATAGCATGGAAGAGCAGTGGGATATCACCGGTTTAGAAGAAGCTTTAAGTGGCGAATTTGGCATACAAATGGATTTACAGGCCATGTTGAAGAATGATGATGCTTTAAATGAGCAAAGTCTTATTGATGCAGTGATAGACGAGAGCAATCGCTTATATAAAGCCAAAGAAGATGATGTTGGCAGTGAGGTTCTTCGTTATGTGGAGAAACAAATCATGTTGCAAGTTTTAGATCGCGAATGGAAAGAGCATTTATCCACAATGGATTATCTGAGACAAGGGATACATTTACGTGGTTATGCACAAAAAAATCCTAAACAAGAATACAAGCGTGAATCCTTTCAAATGTTTTCAGATATGCTTGATGCTATAAAGCATGAAGTTGCAACAGTCATGAGTAAAATTCAAATTCGAAATGAAGAGGATGCCGAAGCAGTTGAAGCACAACGCCGTGCACATGAAGGACAAATGGAATTCCAGCATGCTGAAAGTAGTGCTCTGCCTCCTGAACATGCAGAAGAGGATGATGGACATGCCCAACCATTTGTTCGGGATGGTAAAAAAGTAGGCCGCAATGAACCTTGTCCGTGTGGTTCAGGCAAAAAGTATAAACAATGTCACGGTAAATTGTGATTAATTAAAACACTGTTTTATGAGTTTTAATACTATGCCTGATCCAAATAAATTAAATAAGAAGTCATTAAATTTATTACCGATAACTGGAATTAAATTAGGCACTACATGTGCTAATATAAAACACCCTAATCGAAAAGATTTAGTGTTAATTGAGTTAAGTGAAGCAACTAGCACCGCGGCGGTATTCACCAAAAATCAATTTTGTGCAGCGCCAGTGCTGGTATCAAAACAACATTTACAAAAATCAAAGCCCCGATACTTACTCGTTAATACCGGTAATGCAAATGCAGGAACGGGACAACAAGGCTTAAATGATTCGAAACAGACGTGTGCCGCAGTTGCCTCAAGCGCTAATTGTGACTTGAGCCAGGTGCTAGTATTTTCGACAGGTGTTATTGGTGAGAATCTGGCTATGGATAAAATATTAGCAGGAATTCCTCAAGCTTATAATAATTTATCCGATTCATCTCAACGCTGGGTAGATGCAGCACAAGGAATAATGACGACCGATACCGTAGCCAAAGGCTATTCCTCGCAATTTACTATCGATGAAAAAACCATAACAATCACTGGAATTGCAAAAGGCTCGGGCATGATTCGACCTGATATGGCGACCATGTTAGCTTATATCGG
The DNA here is from genome assembly GCA_964514215.1 of uncultured Thioalkalispiraceae bacterium. Taxonomy (GTDB): domain Bacteria; phylum Pseudomonadota; class Gammaproteobacteria; order UBA6429; family Thiohalophilaceae; genus CAYQUC01. Next base: position 8,710 of record CAZEPW010000006.1, on the reverse strand, counting down.
CACCGATGCAAAAGTTGATGAAGGTTTATTACAACAGTGTTTACAAAGTGCCGTAGATAAATCTTTTAACCGAATAACAGTTGATGGCGATACATCAACTAATGATTCTTGTCTGCTCTTTGCTAGTGGTGCTGCAAATATTGAAATAACAGATACTAATAAATTTGAATTTCTATCAAAGTTAACACAACTTTGTGAACAACTTGCCAAAGATATGATTCGTGATGGTGAGGGAGCGACTAAATTAATTACACTGAATGTTATTAATGGTAGTGATGAACAAGAATGTATCGAATTAGCCTATCTTGTAGCACATTCGCCATTAGTTAAAACGGCTTTTTTTGCTAGTGATCCTAATTGGGGTCGGTTGTTAGCTGTGGTAGGGCGAGCTAAAATAAATAATTTAGATTTAGAAAAGATTAAAATTTATTTAGGCGATTTGTGTATTGTGTCAAACGGTGCTCGAGATTCAGGCTATACTGAAGAAGCAGCACAAAAAATAATGGATCAAACAGAAATAACGGTAACAATTGATCTTGGTCGTAGTGATAATAAACATCAGGCAACTGTGTGGACTTGTGATCTTTCAACAGAATATGTTCGTATTAACGCGGAATATCGTACATGAGTAAAATTACCCAACTTCATAAAAAGGATATTGTATATGTTGCTGTTGCAGTCATTCGGGATGAACAAGGTCGACTGCTTATCGCTAAGCGGCATGCCTTTCAAGACCAAGGAGGGTTGTGGGAATTTCCTGGTGGCAAGTTACAAAAAGGCGAGCATGTAATTGATGCACTACAACGAGAAATTAAAGAAGAAATAAACTTAGAGTTAAGTCATTTTCGTCCTTTATTAAAAGTAGAGCATACATATCCAAATAAAACGGTGTTACTTGATGTCTGGTTAGCCGGTGGAGTACAGTCGAAAGATGCTATTGGAACAGAAGGGCAAGAGATTAAATGGGTTAAAACCTCTGAACTAGAACAATATAATTTTCCAGCAGCAAATCATCAAATAGTGGAGGCGCTGACATTACCAAAATTTCATGCAATTACCGGAACTTTTGAAAGCTCCACTGAATTTTCTCATAAATTAATGAATGCGTTACAACTTGGAACAGGAATTGTGCAATTACGTTCAAAAATGAATTGTATCGAATCCTATTTTGAATTATCTGTAAGGGCAAGATTGCTTTGTAAACAACATCGAGCTAAATTGATGTTAAATGTTCCTGTTGATGAGTTTAATTACCACAGTGCTGATGGTGTTCATTTAACTTCTGATATTTTAATGTCATTATCACTTCACGATTTGCTGCCGTTATACCAGCAAGGAAAATTAGTGTCCGCATCTACTCATAATCAAAGAGAAATCAATAAAGCCAATGAATTATTACTGGACTATATATTTATATCTCCGGTAAAAGTAACTCGTAGTCATCCTGATGCAATACCAGTAGGATGGGAGGAATTTGCTAAATTGAGTCAATCTGCTCAATGTGCTGTTTATGCTTTAGGTGGTGTAGATAAAAATGATTTAGAAAAAGCAATCATGTCTGGTGGTGTAGGGATTGCAGCCATTAACACTTTTTGGCGAGATTAGTATTCACCCCTATAATATAAATTATTTCATTGAAGTGCTAATGGCGTATTTTAAAAAAAATTATTCATTTCTTTTTCTCTGTTGCTCTCTGTTTATATTCATCTCATGTTCAGAAGAATTAACAACTACAAATAAAATTAAAAGTTGTCTAGCTAATGGTGACTGGTGTGAATCAATAATTAACAAACAAGTAATAGCAATTCTGTTACCTAAAGAAATACCTTATTTACAACCATTTCCAGTAACGGTAAAGTTAGATAGTCGAGATAAGGAAAGTGTTAGTCAACTTGAAATTCAATTTTCAATGAAAAAAATGGAAATGGGAAAAAATGTTTTTAACTTAAAAAAAATTGAAGATTCAGAATATTGGACGACTAAAGTTGTGTTGCCAATCTGCGTATCTGGTCGTCGTGATTGGATTGTAAATGTTGTGGTTAAAACTAATAAGCTAAAATTAGAACGTTATTTTGAAATTGAATTAAAATAGATTTAATTGTTTATTTATTAATCCATTGTTTCCAATTATAGTACAGTTGCTGATTAACTGCTGCTATTACTGAACGCGCTTCAAGCTGTGGAATAAATATAGGATCTCCTTCCTGTGTACAAGAAAAGCCGCCGGCTTTTTGAAAAATGAAATGACCGGCAGAATAATCCCAAATATTTTGCTTGCCATGTAAATATACATGCCCACGATTTGCAGCTAACCAGCACCAGTCCAACGCTGACGCGCCAAAGTTTCTTTGTGAAGCAAATGGTTGTTCTTGTATCAGTTTTATCGATAACTTATTTTTAAGCCGTTTAAAATCGATAATGGCGATAACATCATTTAATGTTGTTATATTAGTTGTACATTTCAACTCTTTATTATTAAGTCGAGCTGGTTCTTGTTCTGATGCTGAAAAGAGTTCGTCACGTATTGGGTCATAAACTAAGCCCATTATGACCTTACCCTCAACAATTAATGATAATGATACTGCAAAATAGGGTATTGAGGAAGAATAGTTGCTGGTTCCATCCAATGGATCCATACACCAAATAGCACAATCTGAGTTTAAAACAGTAATTTGTTCTTTTATTGTCATTTCTTCAGATAATACTATGGTGTTGGGATATTTATTTAATAGTTCATGAGATAAGTGATTTTGCATCGCCAAGTCAGCCTCAGTAACGATGCTACCATCAGTTTTTATTTGTTTTTTAACTTTAGTGAAGCGGGGTAATAGTTCTTTTATGGCTGCTGTTTTAACTATTTCGATGATCGGTGCTATTTTTTCATACATGTAGTTTGTATCTTAGGTTTAGTCTCTGGAAAATTAAAATTTAATAGAATAATTATACTTCATTTGTAATAAAAACAAAGTTTACACGACTAATTAAGGAATAGATTATTTTAGGTAGTCAACTTAGGTTAAACAGATATTAAATATTTATTAATATTAAATAGCCTTGAAACAAGGAGTGTAAAGCAATAATGTTTAATAAAAGAATTATTATTAGTTTAATGTCTTTATTGATATTAAAAAGTGTACAAGCGGTTGAATTAACACCATTAGAAAAATTTCAACGATATGAATTACCATCAGATACCTTAGTTACACATGTTGTTGTTAAGTTTAAAGAAGGGACGGGGGTAAGAATCCGTAAGGGCAGCTTAGCTTTAGTTGTAAAAACTGACAATGTTATGCCAGTCGGTATCACATCAATTGTAGTATCAAACGATGTGCAATCATTATCGAGAATTGTGAGTGCAAGTGGTTTTAGTATTCAGCGTTTATTAAGTTTAACCGAGAAAAAACTGGATAGCTTGAAAGCATCTGGAGAAGCAAAAAGTCAGAAAAAACTAAATAATTTGAATTTGTATTATCGTATATCAATTAATTCAGCCAGTATTTTTTCCGATATACAATCCATGCTACAAAGTATTAATACTTTGCGTAGTATTGACATTGCTTATGCAGCGCCAGTACCCAGCTTGGCTGTTTCCAGTATCCCGGTCACACCGGATTATACCGCTAAACAAGGATATTTAGGTGCAGCAATACAAAATGGCATTAATGCGGAGTCGGCTTGGCAAGTAGTCGGCGCTCGTGGTAAAAATGTTACTGTTTTTGATGTTGAAGGTGCTTGGCAAATCACGCACGAAGATTATCCAACTAATATAACGGATTTGCGTCCACATTTTAATGATATCAATTGGCTAAATCATGGTACTGCCGTATTGGGTATCCTGGCAACAAAAGATAATTCGGCTGGTATAACAGGCATTATCAGTAATTCAAATTTTGGCGTTTCGAGTATTGAAGGGGTTGGCGTTGCTGATGCTATAGCAACTGCTGCAGCAAATGTTGCTGCTGGCGATATAGTGTTACTTGAATTACAAACAGGTGGAGCTCCTATAACAGCTAATTGTACTTGTAATACCAGTCAATGTGATTTAGTACCCGTTGAGTATCTTCAAGCTAATTTTGATGTTATACAGACTGCGACAGCAAACGGCGTTATTGTTGTTGAAGCTGCCGGTAATGGCTCGGTTGATCTTGACCACCCGGATTTTAATGGTGTCTTTGATCGAAATGTGCGTGATTCAGGCGCCATTATTGTTGCGGCCAGTTTTTCAACAAGCAGTGAACCCATGTGTTTCACTAACTTTGGATCTCGAATTGATGTGCATGCCTGGGGAGAAAATGTTACTACAACCGGCTATGGAGATCTGTTTAATGCCGGAGTTGATCATCTTTATACCAGTACTTTTTCGGGCACATCAAGCGCTTCTCCGATGGTGGTTGGATCGATAGCCAGTATTCAAGGAGTGCGCTTGGCAAATGGTTTACCAATATTAAATTCGATTGAAATGCGTAACGTTTTAACCCGTAATGGTACTGCTCAAACGATAAACACCGCAGTTCGGATTGGACCATTACCCAATATTAAAGCATCGATAGATTCTTTTTTAATTGGAATAACGAAACCGGTTGATGGTTTACCATTAGTTGGTAGCAGTGTTGACTTTAGTTGGAATATACCGGTTGGTGCCAGTAATATGTGGCTTTTTGTTGGCACTAGTTTAGGTGCAGCTGATATTTATAACGTCGAACAAGGATTAACTTCTACCAGCACCACTGTAACCGAAATTCCTGTTGATGGTAGAAAAATTTATGTTCGGTTAAACGATTTACAGTCTGGAGTTTGGAAGCATACCGATTATGTTTATTCAGCGGCAGGTATTTCAAGTCCGGTGAATGGTGCAACCTTAACAAATTCCAGTACCCGGTTTAAATGGAGAGTGCCTGTCACATCAACGGATGCTTACTTATATATAGGAACAACTGTGGGTGGTAATGATATATACAATGTCCAACAATCGATAGATTCAACTGGTATAACATTAAACAATCTTCCTGTTGATGGTTCTTTGCTGTATGTTCGATTTTGGTATTATCAAGGCGCATGGTTATTCTCTGACTATAGCTATACGGCTTCGAATTAAAAAAACTGTTTTTATTGGGTAAGTTGAGTAGCTTCATCGGTAGCTACTCAACACATTGCATTTGAACGGATTTAATTATTGTTTCAAAGAAAAATTACAACAACCATTAATCGTTATTAAAAACTTCAGAAATTTTTAATAACATAATGCGTTGTTCGTGAGGTAAATTTGAAAAAATTGCCATTATTCTTCTCATATCTTCAGGAAATGCAGCACACACAGGGTCAGATTCAACATGTTGTTCATCTAACCAACCTAGAGGCTTTTTTGTAAACTGTTCTGATTTTCTGGAAAGTCTGTCTGATATTTTTTTAAATGGATTGTTTATAAACTCGTCAACTTTTTTTCGTGATAAACCAATTTGGTTTAAAAATTTTGTAAAATCTCCTTTTTTGCACATGCATTTATCAATTATATAGCTAAAGTTTTGATGTCGGATTGCTTGTTTATCTCGGTCTGTTGCTCTTATTGGGCCTAGCCCAAACATGATCCAACATGGAGATGAATCCGTTATTTTAGCTAATATTTTAACATCATTGGGGGATGGCAGTGATATACCCGCTTCGTAATTACCAAGTCTTCCTGTTCCCCAGTCTGGTATTTTCATGAGCAACTGGGATGCAGTTTCAAATCCGGCCATCTTACGAGCTTGTTTAATACGCTGGCCAATCTGCACTGCTGTTGGATTTTTCTTATCTGACATAGGGATATCCTTTTATTAGCATATCCTCATGATACAAGAATCTTGAAAATAAATCTTGCTTTCTTGGAATATACTATTATACTTTACTGAAATTAATGGAGACATACATGCAGGTTACACAAATCACTCATTACAGCTCGTCACTGAAATCCGAGTCTCTCGGAATGTCAGGGACAGATTCGCCTGCTTGTTTGCGTAATCTATTAATCAGTAGTAAACAAACTAAGTTCCATTTAAATGAACTTGGTATGACATAGTTTTTCGTATAATATTTCACGAAAGACTTAAATAAATGTCTTTCGAGGAAATCAAAAACCCCGTTAGGCTGTTTGTTTAACGGGGTTTTTTTATGCCTACTGTTTATTTGTGTCTGTTGTAATACTAACTATTAACTACCTAGTATTACAAAGGTTAGTAAAGCGATACTGTTTCTATGGGAGTCGTTGTGAGGGAAAATACGAGCTGTATAACAACATGCATTAGTATTAATGGAGAAAATTAATGAAAATAAAGATCAAAATTATAAAGGTACGCAATCCGTTACATGCTCATCCGCTATTAAAAAAAGGCGGTGTACATGATAAGTCAAGAAAAGCTAAAAGACGGGTAGAGAAGCAAAAATTGAAACTTGAATGGAGTTCTTTAATTGTATTACTGATAAGTATTATTAAAAAACTTTATTTGAGTGATTTGAATATGAATCTAAATTATTCATCAAGAATTCAGTTTTAAAGGAGTAAATTTGATAAGGAGTATATTATGACTTGTTTTGAAATTAATAAATTTAGACGGCTTATTGATCAACTTAATGTGCCAGTTAATAGAAGTATCCCAACGCAGGCTAATTTACGTTGGTTAATCGGAAATGCTTGGATTGAAAATCGTAATAATCCAAAACTACACGATTTACTTAAATTGATTAGACCTTTTGCTTGAACGGTAGTATCTCAAATCTGTGCCTCTGATGGAATAGGCATACATAGCTGGTTTAGAACCAGCTTTTTCTCGGTTCGAATCCGAGGGGGCGTACTATATGTCGAGCTATTTTGTAGTAGCATCAGCACAGATATTAGTTTTTAATTTTATATAGAGAAGAAGATTAAATGGATATTGAATTAATTAATGAAATTATAGATTGTATGCCAAAAGAACGTACTAAATTTCATTATTTTAAAGACCGATACGCTTTTATGTTATTGGAGCGTTTTATTGGAAAAGGTGAGACGGTTAGTAATATAAAAAAGTCGTTATTTTCTGGATTATTAGAGAAACCAGACATTAAACTTGTTTTGTCAATGATTGGTAAAGGTTATTTAACGCCAGAGATATTAAATAGTGTCTGGCCAAAAGAAACATATAATTTTTTACTGACTCTTGGTTGTTGGGGTAGTAATAGTTATGGTTGGGATCAAACTTCACGGCGGGGTTATAATTTAGTTTTGCAATTAAATTTTTCAAATCAGCATGATGATTTTTACCAAAAAATGGTTAAACCTAATTCGGGATCATTATTAAATTCTTATTCTCACCCAATATTAGAATTGGATGATCGTCGTTACTTTCGTGAAACATTGGCTTGGTCTCGTATAGATTTGGATTTTAGTCAGAATGAAGCCTTAATAGAAGAAATTCAATGTGATTGGTTGCGTAAAGCGAGGCGTTTATTGAGAACTGCCAAATTTCATAAAAAGCATAATTCTACAATTGCCAAAGGTTGGGCTTTGAATGGTTCTTTAGATAATATAATTAATTATTGTGAAGAATTTTTATCACCTTATAATAAAATATGGTCTGAAGCAATGCTTTCAGCCACTATTGATTTTATTGAAAGAGAAATGGGAATTAATAATATTTATTTCCACAGTGAAAATACTGGACACAAGGTAAAGAAGATAAAGTTTTCTAAACCACCTCGATCTATTTATAGCAAGTTGCCACGTCAATTTTGTTTTACAAAAACGAAGAATGCTCCTGAATTCTTGAATGGTGATAAACAGTTTAAACGAATGTATAGAAAAGTTGCAAACCCTGAATGGTATCGTATGACGGTATAGTAGCTGTATTTATGGGATTAATTATACAGAGGTAGGTAAACTTGGTATTTTTTTTCAGTCGAAAATATAATTTACAATTTTGTTGTTTATAGTTACATATGATTGGGATAGTGACCAGACGCATGAATTGCACGAAAGGTCGATGTGGCTGCTATATAAGGATATCAATGGTGTTATGGTAAATTAAATTGATTTGGTTTATATCATACATTTTTTAAGGCAATTCGTTTGTATTAAAGCCTGATGTTGGGCTAAGATATATTTTTTATATCATCTATTGTGTTGAATTTAATAGGGTTTTACTGTTAATTTATCTTTTTTATGCAATACTTACAAAATTAACTTGATCGATTTATTTTTTATGAATGCCATTTTTAAAAAAGAAAATTTTAATTGGATTACGATTTTACTAGCTGTATTGGTATTCGTACATCCGTTACTCTATTGGGGCGATTTACGCGATGCAGCATCGTTACCTCGATATGCTTTACTAGGCATATTTTCTAGTGTTGCTCTTTGTTTCTGGGTGATTACGTCTTATCGGAATAATAAACCTATTTTTAGTCATATAATTTTTATTCCTATATTGTTATTTTATGTTTGGTCAGCATTATCCATTACTTGGACTGTTGATATTAAAAATGGAATTATCGAGTTAGTACAGTTATCCAGTTTGATGCTTATTGCATTTATCACCTCGCAACTAATTACTAGAGAGCGTTTAATTATCATTGCTGTGGTGTCGATAATTAGTGCGGCTATTGTATCATTAATTGGTATTCTACAATATTTCCATTTTAATCCATTTAATTTTATTCAGTATTCTAAACCGGCTTCGACATTTACGGTTACTAATTT